>JAFSNK010000031.1 GCA_017447445.1 Clostridia bacterium
GCTTTTTCCGCTGGGGACCCACGGAAAAAACGGATTTTGATTTATATATTATCGGAAGAAAACGCCCCTCGGGGCGTTTTCAACCATAACTATTCACTATTCACTATTCACTCTTCACTTAACGCAAGAAAACGCCCTTGCGGGCGGGTTTTGCCCCCACGAAACCGTGTTTCGCGGGGGAGATCCTATTCTCCGCTTGCCGCGCCTCGCGCGGTTATGGCGTAATCGGCGGGGTCGAGTCTTCCGTTGCCGTTCGCGTCGGCGCGTTTGAAACCAACGGAGTTGAGTTTTGTTTCACCCCGGTAGGCGAGCAGGAACAGTTCGCGGTCCTTTTCGGTAACCTTTCCGTCCACGTCAACGTCGCCGGGGACCGGGACCTGTATCAAAAGACGCGCTCTCGTTTGGGCGTGCGTTTCGTAAATATGCTCGAAAAATCCGTTCTTCGCTTCGTCCTCGCCCACCGTCGTGAAGTAAAGCCCCCATTTCATAGGCGAGTATTTTTCTATCTGCGCGGCTTGCGTTATCTCGCCGGATCTGCCGAGCAGCCAGGGCTTGAACCAGGTCCAGTGCTGCGATTTGTGGTGCATAAAACCCTTCTGCGTTACCTTAAAGGGCGTTTCTCCGTCCAGACGGTACATCGGAACGTCCACCAGATCCAACACGATTTGATTCTGCTCATACAAATGGATATAAAGCTTTTTCGGCGTCCAGACGCCGTATTTTTCCGCGCTTTCGGGGTATTTTTCCGCGTCGCCGGATATTTCGACCGCCTCGCAGAGCGCCTTGGAGTTCAGCATATGCTGCCCGTGCCCGTATTCGCCTTTAAGATCGTGCCCCGCCACGACAAGCGGCTTGAACCTGCGGATCATTTCCGTCTGGAACGCCACGACGTCGTCGTACGTCCTGCCGTCCAGAGCTTTAAGATTGTAAAGCGCGCCGTCCACCGATTCGGAATACGCGTCGGAAAACGCGTAATTGATATACGGATAATTCCTTATACCGCATTCCCAAAGCCCCGCCAGCAGCTCCCTGCGGCGCGGCGGGTGGTTGTTGTGGTCGGTAAAGTAAACGACCTGTATCCTGTATCCCATCGCGGCGTAATGCGGCATTATCCCCGCGAAGAAAAGCTGATCGTCGTCCGCGTGGGTGGTGCAGATCATAAGGTCGGCTTCGTCGCACATATCCTGCCAGATCTGCACGTCCGCCGGAGGCGTTTCGGTGTAACAGCTCACACGGTGAAGCACCGCGCCGTCGGGAAAGTTCACTTGCAGTTCGCCGGTCCCGAACTCCGAAACGTCGACGTAGCTGTTAATGAATTTCCCCTCGTATGCCTTTTCGGTCCCGCCGCCGGAAACGGTAAAATCCGCCGCCGTGTCGCTGAACTCGATATATATCCCGGTCAACGTCTGCGAAAGCTCCGTTTCAAAGCCGTATATCCGCGCGCCGTTAAGCGAATGCGCGGTTTGCGTATCGGTAAGCTTCAAACCGTCCGCCGAGGCGGGGAAGCCGTATGAACATATCAGAAGCGCCGCGGCGCATACCGCCGCGAGCAGTTTTTTATATGCTTTCATAATGCTTTCATAAATACCTCCGTTCGGTTTATTATAATACTTTTTTTATTAAAAAACAATAGCGCGTTTCAAAAACAGGCACAATTGTTTGTTGACATTTACCCGCCGTTATTGTATAATATCATTTACCCGCCGTTATTGTATAATATTATGAAATATAATATACTTCGGAAGCTTTCCCGGTTTTACCGGAAAACAGCCGAAGACGAGAAAAAGGTGGTGTGTCTATGCTGGATATCGTCATCCGTACGATGATATATCTCGGAAGCGCGCTGATGGTCTATAAATTTACGGATTCATCCGCTACGCGCGGGAGATCCCGATAATCGCCATGACCGCGAACGTCTTCGACGAAGACGTGGAGCGCAGTATGGAAGCGAGTATGAACGCCCACCTTTCCAAGCCGATCGAGCCGGACAAGCTCTATGCCGAAATGGCGGCGCGGGCGCACCGCAATACCAAATAAAAAACGTGTCAAACGCCTCGGCGCCGGTCTCCTTTCCGAAAAACGCGGTTCACCGGGATCCCGCCGCGGCGTTTTTCCGCTTGCCGCAATGCGCTCCCGGAAGGAGGAATAACAATGTGGCAGTATATAATAATCGCCGTCGCCGTCGTGTTTGCCGCGGGGCTTGCCTACGTTTCGTTCCGCGGCGCGAGGTTCACCTTCGTGCAAAAACTTTCCCGCGGGAAAAAGGCGCCCGCGCGGCTCATTTGCTTCGCGGCTTTCGCGCTGGTCACCGGCGCGCTCGCGCTGCTGCTCGGGATATTCAACGCGCTCGTCTGTATGCTTCACCTTTTCGTGTTCTGGGGCGCCGCCGATCTCATCGGGCTCGTTATCGTAAAAGCGCGTAAAAAGAAGCCGCGGCGCTATATCGCCGGGGCGTTCGCGGTGCTGTTCTGCTGCGGTTGGATGACCTACGGCTGGATCTCGGCGCACAACGCGCGGCAGACGTTTTACGGGTTCGCGTCCGCCGAAGTGACCGAAAACGTCCGTATCGTGCAGATAAGCGATTCGCATATAGGCCAGGTATTCGACGCGGACGGCTTCGCGGAATACGTGGAAAAGATAAACGCGCTGTCGCCCGACGCGGTCGTCATTGTCGGCGATTTTGTCGACGACGACACATCCAAAGAGGATATGCTCGGCGGGTGCGACGCGCTCGGGAAGCTTAAAACCAAATGCGGAGTGTATCTCGTCTGGGGCAATCACGACAGGGGCTATTACAGCGAATCGCGGCGCGGCTGGTCCTTTGCCGAGCTGCGCGCCCGGTTGGAAGCCAACGGCGTAACGGTGCTGGAGGACGAATCAGCCGACGTCGCCGGAAATATCCGCGTCATCGGCAGGAAGGACCGTTCTGACAAAGGCCGCAAAACCGCCCGGGAGCTTATGTCCGGCGCGGACGCGGGCAAATACGTCGTTATGCTCGACCACCAGCCGCACGATTTCGCGGCGGAAGCCGAAGCGGGCGCCGACCTTGTGCTTTGCGGGCATACTCACGGCGGGCAGTTCATCCCGATCCGGCACGTCGGCGAATGGATCGGCGAAAACGACCTTCGCTACGGACACAAAAAACTGCGGAACACCGATTTTATCGTATCTTCGGGGATCGGGTGCTGGGGATTCAAGTTCAAGACCGGGTGCTTTTCGGAATACGTTATAATAGACCTTAAACCCGCCGGGGAATAGGAGAGTGACATATGATAGCGCGCAGAATAATAATCTGTCTGCTTTTCGTGCTGTTTTTCGTGATATTCGAACTTAATAAAAACACCGTTTGGGGCTGGGTGCTGCTCCTTGCCGCGACGGCGGGGCTTTTCGCCGTCTTCGAGACCGGGCTTCCGAAGGGCGTCCTGCCGAGGATCGCCTGCTGGGCGGTTTATTTCGGGCTTGTCGCGGGGATATTCTTCCTTACCTATCCTCCGGTCAGGCGCGTGCCCGCCGCGCTTTCGGGCGGGCTTTCGGAAACCGGGGTGATCGAGCTTAGGGACGGCAAGGTAAGCGGAGTGCTGGACGGTGAAGCCGGAGTCGAGCTTTACGCCGGCATACCCTACGCCGCGCCTCCGGTGGGCGAGCTGCGCTGGAAGGAGCCGCAGGACGTGCAGCCGTGGGAAGGCGTGCTCAAAGCCGATACCTTCGCCCCGATGTCGATGCAGCCGCGCAAGGTCCCGATCTATTATTCGCTTGAAAGAATGATCGGGTTCCACGATTACAAGTGGTTCGATCTTTCGCAGAAATACCGCCCGGAGGTAAGCGAGGATTCGCTGTACGTCAACGTATGGAAGCCCGCCGGAGAAGTATCGGGGCTTCCGGTGCTTGTATTCGTACACGGCGGCTCGCTGCAGACCGGGCAGCCGTTCTATAAGGATTACAGCGGCGAGGGGCTGGCTTCAAAAGGCGTCGTTGTGGTGAATATGGGCTACCGCCTGGGCGTTTTCGGCTTTCTCGCTTTGCCGGAGCTCGCGGCGGAATCGCCCAACGGCACCACGGGGAATTACGGCCTGCTGGACCAGATAAAGGCGCTCGAATGGGTGCGGGACAATATATCGGCGTTCGGCGGCGACCCGGATAACGTAACGCTGGCGGGCGAATCCGCGGGCGCTGCTGCGGTAAGCGCGCTGTGTACCTCGCCTTTGGCGAAAGGGCTTTTCAAACGGGTGATACTCGAAAGCTCCACGCTCGCGCCGGAATATCCGCCGCATTCCTACCGCACCTATGAAGAAGCGCTCGAATCGGGCGAGAGATTCAAGCAAAAATACGGGGCGGCCACTCTGGAGGAGCTGCGCGCGCTTCCCGCGGAAAAGATCGTTTCCGCCGCGGATACCGAACACCACATAACCGTCGACGGCTACGCGCTTACAAAATCTCCCGCCGGATCCTACGCCGCGGGCGAATTCAACGAGACCGCCGCGCTGCACGGGTTCAACGCAAAGGAAAGCGGCCCGTTTATAATCCTTTCCGGCGCGAAGCTGAAAAACTACGAACAGAAAATACGCTCCTATTTCGGCGAATATACCGAAGAGGTGCTTGCGCTCTACCCCGCGAAGACCGATCGGGAGGCGGCGGAATACTGGGCGGAGATCTACGGCGCGGTGTTCTTCGATTATCCGCACCACGTCTATAACCGTCTCGCGGTGAAGAACGGGATAGATACCTATGAATACTGCTTCGCCAAGGACAACGGCGCTATCGGAAGCTGGCACAGCGGCGAAATGATCTACGCCTACGGCAATATCCCCGCGGATTCCGGCGTTTATAACGAAAGCGACCGTGAGCTTATGCGGGTGTTCAGCTCCTATTTCCTTAACTTTGTCAAAAACGGCGACCCGAACGGGGAAGGGCTGCCGCGCTTCGACCGGAACCGTGATTCGCTCAGCTATCTCGAACTGGGCGAAAAAGTCGTTCCCGTTAAAGAAAAAGACCGCAAAGCGGGACTGTTTGAAATACTCGATAAAATACAGAACAAGCGGGAATAAAGCGGCGGCGCAGGACCCCGATCCGCGTTTTTCGCGGGCAAACCGAAGCAAGCGTTTCGGAAGAATATTATAGTTGAAAACAACCCCGGAATATGTTATAATACACCGTTGATACGCAATTATTCCCGAATCGTCTTAATGAAGAACAAAAGGCAGGTGCATCGTTCAATTGAAGAAGATCAAAATAAAAACCGGTGGTCTGCAGAAAAAGACGGCGCTGCTGGTGCTGATCGTTCTGCTTGCAACTGCCGTTATATTTTCGATAGCCACCAGCCGCCAGAACCGAAAGCTGGAAAGCGTCGTTTCGGAAACGCGCGCCGAGCAGCAGAAGGCGATCTCCCAGACGTCAAAGCTCACTATGCGCCGCGTTCTCACCGATACAATGCTTCGTACCACCGTACTTCAGGCAAGTATCGCGAACAATGATTTTTCGGAAGTGCTCAAAAACGTACTTGTACTTAAAACGATCGCCGAAGGGCTGTTTTTCAATCGCGACAGACTGGAGCAAAAAGAAGTTTTTCCGCCCGACGCGCAGCTCGATGGCACGGTTACCGCAATGGTGCTTTGCGAAGAAGGGGTGGATTATACCGAATCGGAATATCTACGGACAGCCGCCCATCTTTCCGACGTGATGATCGCGTTTTGCACCAACAGCGAAAAAATCGACGGGCTTTACATCGGCCTTGCCGACGGCACCGACCTTTGCGTGGATAACAAGTCCGCGCTCAAGCTCGACGCCGACGGGGAACCCATCCCGTTTCCGGTGTGTCAGCGCCCGTGGTATAAGGGCGCCGCGGAAACCGGCGGCGTGTATTTTACCGGGATAATGGAGGACGCTTTCAGCAAGAGACCGCTTGTTACGTGTTCCGCCCCGGTATATTATTACGGCGAATTGGTAGGCGTTATAGGGGTAGATATTATTCTGGAAAGTATGGACGGTTTTGTGCGCTCCGCGTTCGAGTACGGCGGCACGGTGTTTGTCGTCAACAAAAACGGGCAGGTGATCCGCTCTTCCGAAACCGAAGGGATGTTTGCCGCGTCTCTGGAGGACGACGCGCTCGACCTGCGCACGGCCGGAAGCGATGAACTTGCGGATTTCATAAACAGGGCGCTTGCCGCCGAGACCGGGCTCGAGGAGATCAGGATCGACGGTAAAGAATACTTCATTGCCGGCGCGCCGATGCCCACCGTCGACTGGGCGGTCGTTTCCGTTGTCGAAAAAGAGATCACCGAACGCACCGAAAAAACCATGCTTGCCGATTTCGACAGGATCAACGGGGAAGCGAACGATAAATATCAGGCCGATTCCGCGCATATCAGGCGGATCGGATGGCTGATAATATCCGTGCTGTTGATAATAAGCGTCGTTGTCGCACTGTTTGCGGCGGGAAGGATAGTCAAACCGCTCAACGATATGACAAAAGACGTTATCGAATGCGCCGATACCGGCAATCTGTTCGAAATGAAGGACAGATATAAAACGCGCGACGAGATAGAAGTGCTCGCCGAATCGTTTGACGACCTTTCTGCCAAAACGAAACAGTATATTGACGATATTACCAGGATAACCAAGGAAAAAGAACGTGTAAATACCGAACTCAATATGGCGAGCCGGATCCAGACAAGTATGCTGCCGCACGATTTTCCGCCGTTCCCGGACAGGAGCGAGTTCGGCATATACGCGTCTATGAAACCCGCCAAGGAGGTCGGCGGCGACTTCTACGACTTCTTCCTTATCGACGAAGACCATCTTTGCATGGTCATCGCGGATGTCAGCGGCAAAGGCGTCCCCGCGGCTCTGTTTATGATGGTTTCAAAAGCAATAATCAAGAGCAACGCCAAGACCGGCAAATCTCCCGCCGGAATACTCGCCGCGGCAAACGACACCATCTGCGGCAACAACCAGATGCAGATGTTCGTGACCGTGTGGCTGGGCATACTCGAGATATCCACAGGAAAGCTCACCGCGGCGAACGCCGGGCACGAATACCCCGCGTTGATGAAAAACGGCAGGTTCGAACTGTTCAAGGATAAACACGGGTTCGTTATCGGCGGTATGGACGGCGTGAAATATAAGGATTACGAGGTGTTCCTCGATAAGGGCGACAAGCTGTTCGTTTATACCGACGGCGTTCCGGAGGCGACCGACGCCGGGAACGATATGTTCGGCGTCGAAAGGATGCTCGCGGCGTTGAACGAAGCGCCCGGATCCTCTCCGGAAGTCCTTCTGGAGAACGTGCGCAAAGCGGTGGACGGATTCGTAAACGGCGCGACTCAGTTTGACGATCTCACAATGCTCTGCGTTGAATACGACGGCTCCGGGTGCGACCGGGGCGGGGAAGCCGCCGAAGCGTAAAACGGATATAACAAAAGATCCACTCTTCAACGGAGTGGATTTTTTTGCCGCGTTCGCGGCGGTTATCAACGGGCTTGCCCGTTTTTATTATTCTGCGCCGTCCCTGCGCTTCGCCGCCTGCTTTTTCGCTTTCGGCGCGGGGAGATCGGCTGCTATCGCGCTCAACAGCGCGTTCATCAGCCTGCGGTCCTCAATATCCTCCACCAAAAGCATCTCTTTTGCGCCGTCGTAGGGTATCTCACGCGGGGCGTTCGGGATAAGCTCAAGCGCGCCCGGCGTCGGCTTTACCAAAAACCTGTCGTCGTATATCCCTCCCACGACTTTGCCCTGCGCGTAGATCACGTATTCGCCCATCATCGCGCGGTAAGAAACGCCTTCCGCTTCGCTCAGTTGTTCCAGCACAAAATCCAGATACTCTTTGCTCGAAGCCATTTTTTCCTCCTTATCCGCCGCCGAAGCGGGCTCATTCGCTCCATTCAAGGTAAAATTTCAACCTAACGTCGCCTTCGCCGAGTATTTTTGCAAGCTCTTCCCGCGCCGTTCCGCCTATCCGCGCGATCCGCGTCAGGTCCCGTTCGTTTTCGCCGTAACAAACCGTTATACCGTCTCCGCCGTCAAGTATCACGTCGCCGGGGGCAGCCGTTCCGCGTTCGCCGCTTCGAATAAGCTCCCAGGGCAGAGCGCCGGACTTTCCGTATCCGCCGCGATCGCGCATACGCACCTCTATCCCGCCCGGATTCAGCTTTTCCGTAAACGCTTTCGCGGAGGGGTTGTCCTCTATGTTCGCGTATAAACGCTTTCCGTTCGCTTCAATAACCAATACTGCCGACGGCGTTTCCGGTTCCGGTATGGAAATATTCATAACGTCATACGCTCCTTCCTTCGGCTTTCCGCGCGTGGGTACCGCCCCGCGGACAGCCGCCATACCGTATTATAACTTAAAACCGCGCAATAGTAAAGTGTTTTGCGCAAAAACGCAAAAACAAAAATTCGGCGCCCGGTATAAGAAAAAACGGCGCCGCGTATAATAAAACGGATCGCTGCGTCTTCTCGCCGGATCGCAGCCGCCGGGGAGAGCGGTTTTACGGTTTTCGCGATAATTTGTTAAGAATATATTGACAAATCGGTAAAATTGGTATAGAATACTAGAAGGGATCCGATGGGGGTCCTAAATCACGTTATCAATTCCGTATGTTTTAAACGGAATAATTGAAAAGGAGACATACCATGAAACATCTTTTAACCCTTCTGCTTGCGGTCGCTATCGTGTTCACGTTTGCCGCCTGTGTCGGCAAAAATAACAATACGAGCAAAACCGAAGAAAGCAAAGCTGACGCCAGCACCGCCGACACCAGCAAAGCCGATGAAGGCAGCACCGTGCTTGCCGACGAAGGCCACGCTCTGTGGGTAGCTCACGGCCAGTTCCTGCTTGCCGACGGCACTCAGAACGCCTGGAACGGCAAGAGCTCCGACCTTTACGAAAAATCCGCGCTTAAAGCCATCTCGCTTAACGACGTGAAAGCCATCAGCGAAGAGCTTTACAACA
Organism: Clostridia bacterium; assembly: GCA_017447445.1. Taxonomy (GTDB): domain Bacteria; phylum Bacillota; class Clostridia; order Oscillospirales; family CAG-382; genus Coliplasma. Next base: position 8,948 of record JAFSNK010000031.1, read on the forward strand.
CTCTTTCTTCCAAAGAGATCAAGTATCTCTACACCATCGACCTCATTTTCGGTACCAACGACGCCACGTGGAGCACGAACTTCCTCAACACCGAAGGCGTTCTTTACAAAGCCAACGGCTCCTACGCGTTCAAGATCGCGCAGTGCAATGCCGACGTTGACGGCGACACCAAGGTTTATGCCGAAGATCAGTGGATCTCCGACCCGCACACCGCTTACGCCGAATCCCTTACTCCCGCCACCGTGTTCTATCCCGTTTGGCAGGAAGAGGTTGACGAAAACGGTTTCTCCTGGGCTTCCAACCCCGTGGTTATCGGCGGCGCGGGCCTCTACACCCTCGTTATCGCTCAGTACAAGACTGTTTCCGCAGCCGGCACTCCCGGCTACGGCGTCGGCCTTGTTATGAAAGAAGCTAAAGAAGGCATAGACTACGAAGAGATCAAGGTCTTCGTTCCCGGTGATCACACCTATGGCGTTATCGGCAACTTCGAAGGCAGCAACTGGGAAAACGACGTTGCCATGACTGCTGACGGCGACAACAAGTGGACCGCGGAAGTCACGCTCGCAAAAGACAACGAATTCAAGGTCCGCGCTGACGGCGCGTGGGACGACAGCTGGGGCACCAACGGCTACAACGGCGATAACTTCAAGTGCGAAGCCGACGGCACCTACGTCGTCACCATCACCTTTGACGGCGATGGAAACGGAACCGTTACCGTAGAAGAGAAGAAATAATCACTTTTGACAACCGCAAGGGGGCTTTGAATAAAAGCCCCCTTGTTTGGGATAATGAGCGTCGACCATTTGTTTTGTATATTTTATCTAACTTTTCTGGAGGACTGCCGGTATGAAACTTAAACGGACTTTGTGCGTGTTTCTGCTTGCGGCTTTTTTGCTTTCTTTATGCGCCTGCGGCGGCAGCGGCGGCGGCGATGAAACCGCTTCCGGCTCCGAAGCGCCCTCGTACGAGGATTTCAAGGACGAATACGTCGATTCTCTCCCCGAAAACGCCGCGGACGGTCTTACTTTGCACGCTTTCAACTGGACCTACCGCGAAATAACCGCGAACCTCGAAAGCATTAAAAACGCGGGGTTCAGAAACGTGCTTACAATGCCCGTTCAGCCGCCTAAAGGGGGCGGCGCCTCCTGGTGGGCGTTCTATCAGCCGCTGGGGATGTCCATCGGCGACGGTTCGTCGCTCGGGACGAAAGAAGAATTAAAAGAGCTTTGCGACAGGGCGGAAGAGCTTGGCATAGCCGTGCTTGCCGATATTGTCGCGAATCATCTTGCGACCACGGATTCGGAGGATAAGGAGCCGGATGGCACTCCCACCGTTTCACCCGCGGTGCAGCAGTACGAGCCGGTGCTTTACAACAACCGCAACGAGGATACCGACGGCAACGGCGTTACCTTCCACCACAACGTGAACGCGAGGGGCTCCGGCGCCGACACGCAATATTACGCATACGGCAACCTGCCGGATCTCAACACCTCGAACGCATACGTTCAAAGCAGGGTGTTGTCGCTTTTGAAAGAATGCGTCGATATCGGGATCGACGGCTTCCGGTTCGACGCCGCGAAGCATATAGAGACTTCAGGCGACCCGGATTATCCCAGCGATTTCTGGGAAAACACGCTTGAAAAAGCAAAAGAATACTACAAATCGAAAACAGGAAAAGACCTTTACGTCTACGGGGAGATACTCGGCTCCCCCTCGGGAAGGGATCTTTCAGATTATACAAAATATATGCGCATTACCGACGACGGCTATGCCGCGCAGTTCAAAAACGCGTTCGCTTCCAAGGACCCGTCGCTCATACTTAACGCTTCGCTTAAAACCGGCGACGCGGGCCAGCTTATCGCCTGGGTGGAAAGCCACGACGAATACGTTACCACGAACACCCATTATTCCGACGTGCGCGTTGCCAAATACTGGTCGATAATCGCGGCCAAAAAGGGGCTCGGCGGGCTTTATCTCGCCCGGCCGACGAAAGACCTTAACGTCGGTCAGATCGGCTCCTACGCCTTCGAAAGCGAATACGTAGCGGTCGGGAACCGCTTCCGCAACAGATTTTTCGACGCGGAGTCATACGAATCGGTCGACGGGACCAGATACGTCAGCGAAAAGATAAAAGAAGGGGATCAGGGCGCGCTTATACTCGACCTCGGCGCCGTCGATCCGGAAGTCGAAGTCACCGTCGCCGTCCCGCATCTTGAAGACGGCAACTATTACGACGCGCTCACCGGGAAGCGCGCGGTCGTTACGGACCATAAAGTAAAGCTTAAATTCGAAGCGAACGGTATGGCGGTGCTCACCCGCTCGCGCCACCTCCATCCGCAGCTTTCCGTTTCCGAAAGGGATTGCTCCTTCGTCGGCGACAAGCAGATAAATCTGGCGGTGAATAACGCCGAAACCGCTTATTACCGCTTCAATAACGACGCGGAAAAGACGGAATTCGGTTCCGAAGCGGTCATCTCGCTCAAAGACCACGTCGAAAACGGCGTCTGCGCGCTGCACGTTTATTCAAAGAACGGGCAAAACGTTTACGAGCGCACGTTCACCTATAAACAGGTGGAGCTTATCGGGGACAAATTCAACGTTATAAATCTTGACGCAAAATATCTTAACGGCGATTACGAGCTGTATATCTGGAGCTGGAGCCCCGGCCGCTGGAGCAGGGACTACACGGTCGAAAACGGCGTTATGCTTGTCGACACCACCGGTATGACCGGGTTTTTGATCGCCGTGTTCGAAAAAGGGTACGAGATAACCGATCCGGACAAATGGGATCCCAACGTTATAAAGCAGAGCGGCGACATTAAGGGCGAAGCTTTCGAGGCGGGATTCGCGGATCTTACGGGATTCTGATAAAGGAGCGTTGAAATGAGAACAAAATTATCGTTTTTGATCGCGATTCTGCTGGTCGTCTCCGTTGTGCTTGCCGGCTTTTACGGATGCGGCAAGACCGAACCGGAGGTTTCTGTCGACGAAGGACCGGACGACGTTCCGATCCGGCTCGTTCCCGCCGGGAACGTCGTAGACAAATATACGAAGGACGAAACCGATTATTCCGCCCTGCCGGAGGAGAAAACGAAAACCGTCCGGCTCCATTACAGAAGGAACGACGACACCGCGAACGACCGTTCCTCCTACGGCGCGTGGAACGTGTGGGCTTGGGATATGACGAACGGCGGCAACGGCGCCGCGTATGAATTCACCGGATACGACGATTACGGCGTTTACGCCGATCTCGACCTCGCCGTTATCTCCGGCGGGAAGGAGATCGATAAGCTCGGCTTTATCGTCCGTACCGACAACTGGGCGAAGGATCCGGACGGCGACAGGTCGATAGACGTGCCGGAACTCTCGCACGGGGGGGTTTACAACGTTTACGTCCGCACCGCCGAATCCACGGTGTTCGATACGCAGGATAACGCCTGCAAATCCATCGTGAGCTACGCGCTTTTGAAATCCTCCACCGTGTTAAGCGTGTATTTCAAACCCCTCGCGAACGATTTCAAACCGTATCTGCCGCGCTTCGCCGTGAACGTAAACGGCGCCGACGTAAAGGATTTCACTTTGGGCGATTACGACGCTTCGCTTTACAGGCAGGATATCGTTCTTGCCGAAGGCGTCGATATTTCCGACGTCGTAACGGTGAGCTACCGCTTCGACCAGACATGGATAAACAAGGTCTCTCTTATGTTTACAAACTACTACGATACCGAGGAATTCGAACAGAAGTATTTCTATTCCGGAAACGATCTCGGCGTTACCTTCGATAACGAAGCCGACGTTAAGAAAACGACTTTCAAGGTCTGGGCTCCCACCAGTACGAAAATGGTGCTGAACCTTTACAAGACCGGGGATTATACAAAAGAAAAGGCGCCATACGCCTCCTACGAGATGCAGAAGGGCGAAAAGGGCGTGTTCTCCTATACGGCGAACGAGGACCTCGACGGCGTGTATTACACCTATACGGTCACGAACTCCAAGGGCACCAACGAAGTCGTCGACCCTTACGCCAAAAGCGCGGGCGTTAACGGCAGGCGCGGCATGGCGGTCAATTTCACAAAACTCAATTCGTCCATAGAAGGCTGGAACGCCGATAAATCGCCTTTCACCGGGCGCGGCGTCGATTCCGTGATATACGAAATGCACGTTCGCGATATGACTATAAGCGAAACGAGCGGCGTTACCGAAAAGAACCGCGGCAAGTTCCTCGGGCTTGCAGAGACCGGGACGACTTACACCGAAGGCGAATTCACCGTTCCGACGGGGCTCGATCATCTTAAGGAGCTCGGGATAACGCACGTGCAGATACAGCCCTTCTACGATTACGCCACGGTCGACGAAACTTCGTCCGGGAACGAAATGTCAGCCGAAAACTACAACTGGGGCTACGATCCGCTGAACTACAACGTGCTCGAGGGCAGCTATTCCACCGATCCGTACGACGGATACGCAAGGATAAAAGAATTCAAAACGATGGTGCTCGCGCTGCACAAAGCCGGCATCGCGATAAATATGGACGTGGTCTACAACCATACCGGCCCTTCGGAAAACTCGAATCTCAATCTGCTCGTGCCCTATTACTATTACCGCACCAAGGCGAGCGGCGCTTTCTACAACGGCTCCGGCTGCGGCAACGAGATCGCCTCCGAGCGCTGTATGGTAAACAAGTTCATCCGCGAATCCTGCAGGTTCTGGACGGAGGAATACCATCTGTCCGGCTTCCGCTTCGACCTTATGGGGCTTATCGACAACCAGACGATGATCGACGTCTACAAGGACTGCTCCGCTATCGACCCCGCGATAATGGTCTACGGCGAACCCTGGGCGGGCGGCACCACCAAACTGAAATCCGGCACAAGCGAAAGCAACCTTAAAGGTCAGATGACGGTCCAGGAATCGCTCGCGCAGGATTACTTCTCCGGCAGCGGCGTGCTCGTCGGCGCGTTCAACGACGTTATACGCAACGCGATCCGCGGCGAAAACAACCCGGGGAAGGGATACGTTCAGGGCGATACCATGAACGCCTCCATAATAGCCATGTGCCTGGAGGGCAGGTTCTCCAAGGGTACGATAAAAGCCGAAAACATCGATCCGAACCTCGTCATCAACTATGCTTCCTGCCACGATAACTACACGCTTTACGACCAGCTTGCGCAGACGATGAACAACCCGGATAGACTTTACGCCGCATATACGCAGGCGGAAGCGCTGGTGTTCCTTTCGCAGGGCGTCCCCTTTATTCAGGAGGGCGAGGAGTTCATGCGCAGCAAGTACGATCCCGAAACCGGCAAATACGACGGTAACTCCTATATTTCCGGCGACTTCATAAACGTCATGGACTATTCGCTTATAGTAAAGAACTATTATACCTACGCTAAGATACGCGAACTCATCGCGTTAAGAAAGGCCGTGCCCGCGCTCCGTCTCGCTTCACGCGCGGAGATCAAGGATAAAGTCAAAGACGTGTCGTTCGCGAACGGAATGATCAGTTACTCGGTCGACGACTACCTTATAGTCCATTCCGTGAACGGCGGAAAGTTCGAACTCGACGGCCTTTACTCTCTCGTTTACAGCAACGTTAATGATTTTTACATGTTCACATCCTCGCACGCCATCGTCCGGCCGGAGCTCGAACTGGCCGCGAACGAATCGGTGCTTCTTAAGAAGTGGGATTGATATGTTCAAAAAAGGACAAGTATGCACGGAAACGGACAAAGGTCCGTTCTGGTTCACGCTTATAGCTTTCGTGTTCGGTACTGCCGGTACCGTGCTGCTGTTCGTTTTAGGCGGCGGCGACGGGTTGGCGGTTTTCGCCGGGATCCTGCTGGGGATCGTCGCGCTTTCCGCGGGCGGCGTGCTTTTCGCGCTTGTCACCGACCGCGCGTATATCGAAAGCGGCGTCCTGTATATGAGCTATTTGTTCAAAAAGAAGTCGATACCCGTCGAAGAGATCGGAAAGATCGCTTTAAAAGACGAGGTCTATTACGTCTACGACAAAAAAGGCGCGGTATCCGGCACGATAAACTCAAAGCTCACCGGCATAGGCGACCTTATATTCGCTTTGGACAAAAGCGGCGTAAATTTCGCATAAAAATATAACACCGAAGAAAATAAAAAATTTATAAAGCTGGGAGGACCATATGGCAAAACTCAAACTTTCCCATATCTACAAGGTCTACGAAAACGGTCACAAAGCCGTGAACGATTTTTCGATAGACATAGCCGACCGGGAATTTATTGTTTTTGTCGGACCGTCCGGATGCGGCAAATCGACCACGCTCCGGATGATCGCCGGACTTGAAACAATTACAGCGGGCGACCTGTTTATCGGAGATACCCTTGTAAACGATATGGAACCCAAGGACCGCGATATTGCAATGGTGTTCCAGAGTTATGCTCTTTACCCGCATATGACGGTGTACGAGAACATGGCGTTCGGACTCCGCAACCGCAAAATGCCCGAGGAAGAGATCAAAGAGCGTGTCATGAAAGCGGCAAAAATACTCGATATCGTCGATTATCTTGACCGCAAGCCGAAGCAGATGAGCGGCGGCCAGAGGCAGCGCGTGGCACTGGGGCGCGCTCTCGTGCGCGATCCGAAGGTGTTCCTGCTCGACGAACCGCTTTCCAACCTCGATGCAAAGCTGCGCGCGACGATGCGTTCGGAGATCACCGCGCTGCACAAGAGCCTCAACACCACGTTTATCTACGTCACGCACGATCAGGTAGAAGCGATGACAATGGGCACACGGATAGTCGTTATGAAGAACGGCTACGTTCAGCAGATCGATTCTCCGATGAACCTTTACAACTACCCCTATAACAAGTTCGTCGCCGGATTCATCGGCACTCCGCAGATGAACTTCTTCGAAGTGGCGCTTATGCGTACCGGCGATAACACCGTCGTTACCTTTAAGAACGGCGACAGCATAACGGTGCCATACGAAGCGGTGTCGAAGATCGACAACAGCTACCTCAACGCCGGCAAATCCGTTGTATTCGGCATCCGTCCGGAGCATATAGAACTCAGCAGGGACGGCTTCGGTCTGAAGTTCGTAATAACCAATATCGAACATCTCGGCAACGAAACCATAATCTACGGCAAGCTCGGAGATCAGCTCGGCGAGTTCACCATGAAAGACGAAGGCGACGGTATAATCGTAAAACTCGTCGATAACGATGAATTCGAAGTGGGCGACGTCGTAAACGCAATGCCGAAGCTGAACAAGCTGCATTTCTTCGACGCGGAAACCGAGATCACGCTTATCCGCAACATACCCGAATACAACACCGTTACCGCGGAAATCAGCGGCAACCGGTTCAAAGCGTTCGGTTCGGAAGCGGTAATGCCTCCGGTTATCGCGGCCGCCGCGGAAGGGGAAAGGTCCGTCGATCTTGTCATCCCGCCGCAGGCAATAGTCAGAGGCGGCGATTTCCGGCTTAAAGTCTCCCGCATAGAAAAAACAGAGGGCAAAAACCTCGCTTATCTCGAAAACGGCGACAGATATCTGTTTGCCGTAGTAGACGACGGAGTTTCGGCAGGGGAGGATTATTCCTTCTCGCTGCTGTACGATAAGATAGGCGTAAGAGCGGAAGAAAAGCAGCTGCTCGCTCCGCTCGGGGACGAAGTGTTCCTCGAAGGCCGCTTCTCCAAAAAGGAAAAACGCGAAAACGGGGAAAGGGTCATCCATTTCTTCTACGATATCTGCGGCTATTCCGTCGAGGCGGCGAAGGAGCACGGCTACAAGATCAACTCCATCGACGGCGACAACTGCTATACTTATACCTATCGCTTCGCGATCAACAGGGATAAACTCAGGCTCGTGCAGGATAACGGGCTGAACGCCGTGATCGTCGAAAAACTCGATTACGGCAACGTCTGCTTTGCAAAGGCGAAGACTGACGACGGTCAGGAATTCCTTATCAAAGTCGATAAGGACTTCAACGGACAGCAGGTCCGCGTCGCCTTCGACAGCACGGATTTGTCGGTCTATTCCACGCGGATAGATATGATCCTCTGCTGAAAATGGCATATTCTCCTTCCGGCGAAAGACCGGACATTGCGCCGAATTCAAAGCCCTACCTTTTCAAACGCATAATAGCCGACGGCTTCGATACCGTCACGGTGTTCCTGGTCTTCTACGTGCTTTTAATGCTGCTTCTTAACACCCCGCTTGCGAATACTTATAATGGGCATTACGAAAACTACAGGCAGATCGAAAAGGCGACAGTCGAAGAATACGGAAACGACGCCAAGGCGATCACGGACGCTCTGAACGGCAACGAGTATTACAAGGAAATTCGGTTTGCGGCAAACCTTCACAGCTATCTGTTAAAGCTGCTTGCCGGGTCGGTCGCGGAGATCGTGCTGCTGCTAGTCGTACCGCTCGTTTCCAAAAGACGTCAGACGTTCGGGAAAACGCTTATGGGGGTGATGCCGTTCTGCGAAAGAACGCAGTCTGCGGCGTCGCGGCTTCAGATATTCGGCAGATTCGCTTTCATACTCATTCTTGACAGCGCGCTTCTTTATCTCGTTACCGGAATATACACGTTTTTGCTCGTCCCGGTAATAAGGCTCACCGAAATGCTGCTGAACAGGAAAAACAAAACGGTTTGTGACGCCGTTTCCGGCGTTATGATCATAGAACAATCATCCTACAACGGAATAAATTAATATACGGAGGAACAGTTATGAAAAAGATCATTGCATTATTAGTGCTTCTGGCCATGTCGCTGGCAGCTCTCGCCGGGTGCTCCGGCGGAAATGCCACCGGCAGCAACAGCGGGAATACCCCCGGCGGCAACGGCGGCGTTATCCGCGTCTGGGTAGGCGAGGAATCCGTCGAATTCTATAAGAAGGTATGCGACGAATACGTCGCCGCGCACAGCGACTTCGGCTTTACCGTTGAAGTAAAAGGCATGGATACCGGCACGATCGCGCAGGTCATCACCAACGACCCGATCGCCGCCGCCGATATCTACACCGTCGCACACGACAACATCGGCAAACTTGCCGCCACCAAATGCGCCAAGCCGATCGGCGACCAGTCGCTTATAGATCAGATCCTTGCAGACAACCCCGAATCGTTCCGCAAGGTCATTTATTCCACGCTTAACGATAAAGAATACCTTTTCGGCGTTCCGTATATTTCTCAGGCCCTGTTCCTTTATTACAACAAAGCGCTTGTTACCGAAGAACAGGCCGCTACCTTCGAAGGGCTCAGAGAAGCTGCAAAGCAGGCCGGGACAAAGGCGATAACCGTTACCGGCGACGACGGCTTCAATATGTCGTTCGCGTTGCTCGCCACCAGAGCATCCGACCACGCCACCACCGTTAAGATCTACGAAGGCGCCGAATCCGTCTCCGGCGGAGCCAAGGGCATAAGCAACTGCCAGGGCGACGATACCGTTGCCATCGTCAGATGGCTCCAGGCCTACGCCGCGGATCCGAACGGATTCAAATGGGCTTCTCCCGACGGCTGGGACGCCGACCTCGATAAGAGCAACAAGGGCGCGCTTGCGGTTATAGGCGGCGCATGGCACTACAACACTGCCAAAGCCGCGCTTGGCGAAACCAACCTCGGCATAGCCCTTATCCCCACCTTCACGCTTACCGAAGAATCCGTTAAAGGACTTTCCGGAGTCAAAGCCGGCGACGTTTACAGGGGCGGCACCTTTGCCGATTGCAAATGCTTTATGATAAACGCCAACTCCTCCGCGGATAAATACGTTGCCGAACAGGCGCTCATCAAATACCTCTCCAGCAAGGAGATCCAGAACCGTTCGTACCTCGAATGCCTTAACGTTCCCGCATACGTCGGCGCGTCAGAGTTTATAAAGAAGTGCTACGAAGAGGGAAAAGTCTCCGAAAGCCAGTACAACCTTGCGGCTATGCAGGTCAGCATGGCGGAATGGGGCATTCCTCAGCCCTTCATCACCGGCATACTCAACACCTATTATTATTCCAAGAACGGTCCGCAGGTCTTCCGCGCGATAATCGATAAATCCGCTTATCCGACTACCGGCGACGTGATACTTTCCGAAACCGAATCTCTCGCAGGAGTCCGCAAAGGTCTGTATCTTATCGAGTATCTGTGGATGCACGGAACTACTCCCAAGGAATTCCCGAAGGAAAACGACTATCCCACTCCCGCGTGATAAAGGTAATAGTTTATTCACCTGTGAGTTAATTTGGAGGAAATTATGGGTACCGATTCAAAACGCACCCGTAACAACGGCCGCGCAGGCTTCTTCTTCAGGATCGGCAACGCTTTTTCGGAATTCGGAAAAAGATTCGTAGACGGTTCTTTGGGAACAAAGCTTTCGCATTTCATATTCGGCGCGGGCAACTTTTATCACGGACAGTTCATAAAAGGCTTGCTCTTCCTGCTGGTCCAGGCGGGGATCCTGGCGGTTATGATCCTGTGTCCGACGATAAACAACACCCCCTACGGATGGAAAGCGCTTGCAAATCTTTCGCTTAAAAACGTTTCCGAAGGCGGCGAGTTCGATTTTGCGACCGGCGAAATGACAGTCGGTTCCGACTGCAAGCTCATGGTCCTGTTCGGCTTTGTTACGATCGCGCTTATAGTTATCTATTTTCTCGTATGGAATCTCAATATCGCCTCTTCATATAAGGCGGATAAGGCAAGAAAAGTCGGCAAAAAACCCACCACGTTCGTGCAGGATATCAAAGAACTGTTCGACGGCAAGTTCCACGTGCTTATGCTCACTCCGACCTGCCTTGCGGCAACGGTATTCACCATCCTGCCGACGGTGTTTATGATCTCGCTTGCGTTCACCACATACAATTCGCAGGATATGAACAAGCTGGGCACGAATCTCTTCGGCTGGAACGGGTTCCAGAACTTTTCATCGGTGTTCACCGGCGAAGGCTCGCTCGGATTCGAGATCAAGAACCGTTTCCTGCCGGTACTCGGCTGGACGTTCATCTGGGCGATACTGGCGACGCTTACCTGCTATTTCGGAGGCATCATACTTGCCCTTCTCATAAACAAAAAAGGGCTTAAAGGCAAAAAACTGTTCCGCACGCTGTTCATTCTTACCATAGCCGTCCCGCAGTTCATTTCGCTGCTGGCGGTGCGCAACCTGCTCGGCGAATACGGCCCTATCAACTCGCTGCTGCTAAGCTGGGGCTGGATAAAAGAACCTATCGGATTCCTCGGTCTTCAGGCCGGGGACAGCGAGATACTTGCCAAGATAATGGTCATAGTCATAAATATGTGGGTGGGCATCCCCTACACCATGCTTATGACCTCCGGTATTCTTATGAACATACCGACGGATCTTTACGAGGCGGCCAGAGTCGACGGGTCTTCCACAACCAAGATGTTTTTCAAGATCACTTTGCCCTACGTCGTATTTGTTACGACTCCGTATCTGATCTCGAGTTTTGTAGGAAATATCAATTCATTCAACACGATCTATCTGCTGACGGGCGGCGGTCCGACCTACGTCGGATATCAGGCCGGCGGTACGGACCTTTTGGTAACCTGGCTGTACAAGGTTACCATCGACCAGGGCTCGTATAACACCGGCGCCGTCATCGGTATCTTCACGTTCCTTATTACGGCTACGATCACTCTTGTGACCTACAGGCGCAGCAAGGCATATAATGAGGAGGATACTTTCCAATGAAAAACAGTCTTACAAACAAAAAGTATAAGAGCCAGTCGGCAAACAGGCGTATCAGTCTCAGTGTAACGTACACTCTGCTTATCGTCTTCGGAATAATCTGGCTCATCCCTCTTCTTTGGATATTCCTTTCGGCGTTCCGCTGCGAATATCAGGCGGACGGCACGTTCATCGGCCGCGTTACCAGCAATTTCTTCCCGAACTCGTTCGGGCTCGAAAACTTCAAAATGCTGTTCAGCTCCACATATTACGGCGTTGATCACGCGTTTCTTAAGTGGATGCTCAACACGCTTATAATCGCAATAATCGACTGTATAATCTCCACGCTGCTGGTGCTTTCGGTCGCTTACTGTATGTCCAAGCTGAAGTTCAAATTAAGAAAAACGTTCATGAACATCTCTATGATACTCGGGCTTTTCCCCGGATTCATGAGCATGATCGCGATCTACTTCCTGCTGAAATCCATCGGGCTTACCGGCAATCCGGCGCATCCGGAATATTCGCTCGTCGGCCTGGTGCTTGCCTACAGTGCGGGCGCGGGGCTTGGGTTCCAGATCGCCAAAGGCTTCTTCGACGTTATACCGAACGCGCTTGTCGAATCGGCAAAGCTCGACGGCTGCACTAATTCAAAGGTATTCTGGCGCATCATCCTGCCGTTGGCAAAGCCGATAATTATTTATCAGGCGCTTATGAGCTTCACCGGTCCCTGGATGGACTTCATCTTTGCAAAGGTGATCATCGGCGCGGATAACGCGCGTTACTGGACGGTTTCCGTCGGGTTGTATTCAATGCTGTTCGGCACGCATCCGGATACGAACCTTTTCACCCAGTTCGCCGCGGGCTGCGTGATAGTCGCCATACCGATCGTTACACTGTTTATGTTCCTGCAGAAATACTACGTCGAAGGCGTTACCGCCGGCGCGGTCAAGGGCTGAGCAAAAAAGAATACCAACGTAAAAAAGACCTGCGCGTTTGAGACGTGTCCTAAAGGACAGTTTCAAAAGGGGGACGGTGTAATCCGATTGGGTTACACCGTTTTTCCTTTTGCGGTGTGGGTTTACGCCACATTTGAAGGGTTGTTTCTAATCTCTTCAATAGTAGCGATAATCTCCTTTTCGTCGGGGATGGTGATGATCCCGGCGGCACGAAAGTGGATCGTGATCGGAACGTGCTTCTTTCCGTCGGCTCCGACGACGCTGTTAAAGATCTCAATTTTCTTAATCAGCGTGTTTACGAGCGTCGGAGTCAGCTCGGTGATGTCGGTACATTTACGGATCGTTGCGAGAAACTCCTTGAGATCAGTGCTCTCTTGTTTGGCAGTCTGCACCTCGGTTTCGGATTCGAGGATGAACTGCTTAACTTCGCGTTGTTCTTTCTCGTAATCGGCGATCATAGTACGATAGCTCTCTTCCGACAAGGTACCGAGAATGTGCTGTTCAAAAACCGACTTGATTAGTTTGTCCAATTCTCCGACACGTTTCTTTGCCTGCTCAAGCTTCAGCTTTGCGTTCCGCATCTCCTTCGCGGCAGCGAGCTTGTGATTCTTGGCGTACAGATACAGGAAAACCGGCTCATACTCTGAAATATACTTTGCCACGCTTTTGACCGTTTCAAGTACCAAATCCTCCAACACTACATTACGAATAAAGTGAATCGAACAAGTCCCTCTGTTTTCCTTGTAAGCCGAGCAACGGAAGAAATCCTGATTCTCTTTAATGCTTTTTGAAGCACAGTAGTACATCTTCGCACCGCAATCACCGCAGAATACTAAACCTGAAAACATACTCGATCTTCCCGTCGCCGTATTACGCCGCCGTCCCTGACGCATCTGATGAACGATGTTGAATGTCTCTTCGTCAATGATCGGTTCCTGTGTATTTGGAATGATCTGCCATTCGGACTCGTCGTATTCGATGCTTTTATGCACCTTGTAACTTACGATACTGCTTTTACCGTTTACAGTACACCCGGTATATTGACGGTTATCCAAAATGTGTTTTACAGTGGTCTGCTGCCAATCATACGGATCGACCGGGCGTGGGTTTGACGTTCTTCTCTCAATGGAACAATAGTATTCCGTCGGCGTGATGATCTTTTCCTCTCTCAGCCGGTTTGCTATCTTCATCGGTCCGAGTCCTTCCGTAGCGAGTTTGAAGATATACCGAACGATTTCGGCGGCGGGCTCGTCGATATACCATTGCGGGTCTTTTTTCGCTTTTTTGTAACCGAACGGAACGGACGCCGATACGCGCTCTCCGCGATCACGTTTGTTCTGCCAGACGGCGCGGATCTTCTTGGAAGTCTGCCGCGCATACCATTCGTTAAAGATGTTATGCACAGGCATCATTTCGGTACCGACGTCCTTTTCCACGTCAACATTTTCTTGAAGTGCGATGAAGTTGACACCGAGTGACGGATATTTAATCTGCGGATAATAGCCGGAGTAAATATGATCTCGTCCAAAACGGGACAGATCTTTCACAATGACCGTACCGATCTCGCCGTTTTCTATCATCTCCTCCATTTTCAGAAATCCCGGTCTGTCGAAGGTCGTGCCCGAAATACCGTCGTCCACGAAGAAGCGGTAATTTACGATCCCGTTCTTCTGGCAGTATTCTTCGAGTATCTGCTTCTGGTTCGTGATACTGTTCGACTCCAGTTCTTTTTTACGTTTTTCCTCGTTGACTTCCTTAACGTCGTCAACGGAGAGACGGCAGTAAAGCGCCGTTAATAATTTATCTTTCTCGACTTTTTTCATGATAAAGCTCCTTTCCGGCGCGTTGCGCCTAAAAAGCCGAGCATTGCAGGTGGTGATACCATTCTACAATGCCCGGCTTTTTTTGTCGATTTTACGAATTTGCCAATATAAGCTGTTTGAATTGCTGAAGCGCCGACTGATGGGCTTCGATATCAAACAGCCCGGTAACGTCATAAACCGTCTTACCGATCTTTTTAGAGAAACGGATTTTGCTCGGCGCGGCGTATTTTATCTCGACTGCGTTTCTTTCGGGAAAGACCGGAGCAACGTAATCTTGTAGAATAATGGGTTCGTTTTCGTTTATGCGTCCGCCGCCGCTGATAAGAAAGGTCATTTCATTCAGTTCAATTTTCTTTGCCATCGGCACACCCCCTTATCTCGACTGTTCTCTCTGCTTCTGCAGATAGCGGTAATAATGATCCACAGCCTTGACGATAAAATCCTGCTGCTGTTTCACATCATAACCGTCCGGTATTTTTCCTTTCAGCCGGTCAAGCGGGATCGTGACCTTTTCGCGCTGATTAGCTTTTTCTTCGGACATTATTACGTCAATGCCGTCGCGGTCAAGTTCTCCCGCGGTGTGCGCCTTGTGCATACGCACGGCTTGCGCGTATGACGGCGTGTTGTCGTTTTCCTCGCAGGCGTTCAAAACGTCGTATTGAAGCTGATCGTCAAGGAAGGACAACTCAACGCCGACCGAGAAAGCGATCTTGTTTTCGTCCATCATATCGAGCAGTTCGGGGATGAGATTGGTCAGACGGATATAGCGTTGAATCTGACGGGCGCTGTCATCAGCAACTTCCGCCATTTCCTCGCTTGTACGCAACTTCGCGCCAACTTGGCGCGAAGCACCTTGGTGACTTAGTGCGTCATACTTCAGCTTGTACGCAAACGCTTTCTCCGACGGCAATATCCTCTCTCTGTGCAGATTACTGTCCACGAGCATGATCGCCGCCTCGTCGCGGCTGACGGCACGAATAAAGGCAGGGACCTCGGTAAGCCCTGCCTTCTTTGCCGCATGATAGCGGCGGTGTCCTGAGATTATTTCATAATTGTCCGCATTTTCAAGCGGTCTCACGGTGATTGGCTCTAAAATGCCGCTCTCCTGTATGCTCTCCGTCAGATCGTTCATACTGTCGTCGTCCAGAACCTTGTACGGATGCCCGTCGAAGGGGACGAGATTTTCTACCGGTATCATCACCGGCGCCTTGGGTTTGGTAGATTTCATATATTATTCTTTTACCTCTCTTTCTTATCTTGCTCCCCGTTCGGGAGCGTCTTTCATTACAACGTGACCGTCGCGGGTGATCTTTACAAACGGCGCCTCTCTCTGTAATTCGTCTTTTAAAAGATCATACAGATGCGGAGATTTCTCTTTGATCTTCTGCGCCCTTTTCAAGTTCTTCCGTAACGGCTCAATGTGGTTTTTGGTTATTTCCGAACGCTGCGTTCTGTTATCCGCAAGTACCTCGGGATCGGTCTCTCGTCGAATCTTATTGCGTAATAACCCACGCTCGCGTTCGAGTTCTTTTATCTTTGTCTCTGTGTCTTCGATATATCTGTCAAGCTGCGGAAGCGTGTGGATATCAGCTTCACGCAGGAAATTATGATCGTAAATCAGTTGCTGCAGGTCTTTTATCGTGTGGCGTAAATCAACGGACATAATGACGGCGTCCTTTGCCGCCTTGAACGCCTGAAAAGTCCGGATCAGTACAAGAAACATCAAGTCTATCCAAATCTCTGCCGCGTCGTGGCTGTGTTCGATGCTGAATTCAAGTTGCCGGGCAATTTTTGACAGCAGCACGGATTTGGTTTTCAGAGGCGGATATTTGTTCCATACGAACATAGTAAAATCGGGGTTGTAATAATTGGCTTTGAGTCGCTTCTCCAAAACGTCATCCGGGTATCCTATACCGTCAAGCCGTACCGCGCGCTCCCAGCCCTTCGCCGTGACCGACATGCGCGTCCAGTCGACGGTGTAGCCGAGCCCGTTAAGCTGCTTTTCAAAACGCTCCCATGAATCGGCGGTTTTCAGACAGTATTCGACGTCGCGCTTGAGCATATCCCGGTGCGTCGGATGTCCCTTCTTTTCGGCCCAGTACGCGCCACGGCTTTGCTTTCGGTGAAAACTGCTGTGTTCAAGAACGGACTTTCCGCGCTCACGGCAAACGGCGTCGGATATTTCTCTGATCTCATGGTGCTGTTCGATGCTGTTGCGGTATTTGCCGCCGTCCCTGAACGATACGCTGTTGATGACGAAATGGTTGTGAGAGTTATTATGTAAAGGGTAAAGTGTGCAGGCAGCACACGGAACCTAATACATAATGACCGTGGCGGCTCATTTGCGGTAAATGAACAGAATACGGTCAATGAGAAAGGGGTAAACGAAAAAGACGGCAGGATGCCGGATCGTTTTCCGGTCATCTGCCGTCTGTTCGTACAAACCGTATTCGTGAAAAAGATAAACTGGATCGTATTCTTGATTATTTTGGGAGTGAACACTTATCTAACTCTCAGTCTGTGGGGCTTCCTGCAAATAAGCTATGCGCCGAGATTGCTGATCGGACTATCGCTCGGCTGCAGTGTTTTGGCTTTGATTAATATCAGAACGAAAGCGTTGCGGGTGGTTACGTATATCATTGTGTCCGCCGTATTGATCGTTGGTCTATTCTATGCTATGTACTGCCGCAGAGCACTCGGGTTTTGGGTTGCGATATCGGCGTGCACCGTTATAGTGATATATTTTCTTTCAAGGCCAAAATCACGAAAAAACACTCTCGTGACGAAAATGATAGCAGGTATCGTTTTAGTCGCCATTTTCGTCTTCACCACACTTTCAGGGGCCTTCGTAGTTGTATCAAAGAACCGCGGGGATGTAAACGGTCCGGAAACTGTGTGGGATAGTGAAAGCCAAGCAATCTTTGACGAGATATGTGCCGATGCCACGACCCACAAAGAATTTATTGCTGCCGCGTATAACTGGATCCTTCATAATCTTACATACGACGACGACTACAGACCTGCATATCAATGTTTCAACGTAAAACGGACGCTTTCGTTAAAGAGCGGGATCTGTTATGATTTTGCCAATCTATTTGCTGCTATCTGCCGGAGCCAAGGCGTACCGTGCTATTGTATCAACGGTTATCGAAGAGATAATGTGAACTATCAGCACGCATGGAACTGCGTTTTCTTTGACGGCGTTTGGTGGAATATGGATGTAACGTTTGACACCTGTCGGCATAACAAATCGCCCGATTTAAGTCTGTACGGCTTCCATGCATGCGAAAATCTTTATTCTCCTGACGAGAATTACGTTATTACGAAAATCTATTAACCGAACACGATATTGTACAGTCGATCTTTACTGGTCGGCTGTTTTTTACGAAAAAAGTCTACTACTGATGCATGTTTTCTTGAAAACGGAGTGAAATGTCCTATATTAAAATAGTATGAATTTAATGTTTCACAAGTTTATAGTACAATGTTTCAAACGGAGGTCAAGAAAATGGAACAGAGAAAATTTACAAAACAGATGATTGCGGAGTTTGAATTGGAACTTCGTAATGACGAAAAGAGCGAACTGACCGTGGAAAAATATCTGCGAGACGTGTGGCGGTTTATCACTTTTTCGTCAGGAA
>JAFSNK010000003.1 GCA_017447445.1 Clostridia bacterium
CACGCCCGTCGGGCCGAGGAAGAGGAACGAGCCGATGGGGCGGTTCGGGTCCTGGATCCCCGCGCGGGAGCGCAGGATCGCGTCGCAGACCTTTTGCACCGCCTCGTCCTGCCCTATAACGCGCTCGTGCAGGATGCCGTCGAGGTGCAAAAGCTTGTCGCGCTCGCCCTCCATAAGCTTCGCCACCGGGATGCCGGTCCACCGCGCCACGATGCGGGCGATCTCCTCTTCGGTCACTCTGTCGCGCAGGAGCGTGTTTTTGTTGTTTTCCGCAAGCGCTTCCTGCGATTCAAGCTCCTTCTGCAGCGAGGGCAGCTTGCTGTATTTAAGCTCCGCGGCGCGGGCGAGGTCGTATTCGTTCTGCGCGCGCTCTATGGCGGCGTTGGTCTGCTCTATCTCGCCGCGCAGCTTCTGCACCTTTTCTATGGCGGATTTTTCGTTGCTCCACTGCGCCTTCATCGCGTTGAATTTGTCGCGGTGTTCCGAAAGCTCCTGCCTTATCTGCTGCAGATGCTCCTGCGAAAGCTTGTCGCTTTCCTTGTTCAGCGCCGCTTCCTCTATTTCAAGCTGCATTATCTTGTGCGATATCTCGTCCATCTCCGTGGGCATACTGTCGATCTCGGTCTTTATAAGCGCACACGCCTCGTCCACCAGGTCTATCGCCTTGTCGGGCAGGAACCTGTCGGAGATATATCTGTTCGAAAGCGTCGCCGCCGCGATCAGCGCGGAATCCTGTATCTTCACGCCGTGATAGACCTCGTATCTCTCTTTCAGTCCGCGCAGTATCGAGATCGTGTCCTCCACGCTCGGTTCCTCCACCAGCACCGGCTGGAACCTGCGCTCCAGCGCCGCGTCCTTTTCGATATACTGGCGGTATTCGTTAAGCGTTGTGGCGCCGATGCAGTGCAGCTCCCCGCGCGCGAGCAGCGGTTTAAGCAGGTTGCCCGCGTCCATCGCGCCCTCGGTCTTGCCCGCGCCGACGATGGTGTGCAGCTCATCGATAAAGAGTATTATCTTGCCCTCGCTCGATTTTACCTCGTTCAGCACCGCTTTCAGGCGTTCCTCGAACTCGCCGCGGAACTTCGCCCCCGCTATAAGCGCGCCCATATCCAGCGAGAATATGCTGCGGTCCTTAAGGTTGTCCGGCACGTCCCCGCGCACTATTCGCAGCGCAAGCCCTTCCGCGATGGCGGTCTTGCCCACGCCCGGCTCGCCGATAAGGCAGGGGTTGTTCTTCGTCTTGCGCGAGAGTATGCGGATAACGTTGCGTATCTCGTCGTCGCGGCCGATCACCGGGTCGAGCTTCTGCCTGCGCGCGAGCTCCACAAGGTCCTGCCCGTACTTTTTCAGCACGTCGTAGGTGCCCTCCGGGTTGTCGGTGGTGACGTGCTGGTTCCCGCGCACCACTTTAAGCGCGTTAAGGAAGGCGTTTTCGTCGATCCCGGCGTCGGACAGTATCTTTTTGATATTGTCCTGCGCTTTGCGTATTATGCCCAGCATAATATGCTCCACCGAGATGAAGTCGTCCTTCATCTTCTCCGCCTGATGCTCCGCTTCGGTCAGCGCCTGCTCCAGCTCGCGGGTGATATATATCTTTTCGGGGTCCGTCCCGCCGCCCACCTTGGGCAAACGGCTCACCTCGCGCTCCAGCGCGGCGGAAACCGCCTCCGGCGAAGCTCCGGCTTTGCGTAAAAGCTCCGGTATAAGCCCCTCGCCGGCGTTCACAAGCGCCAGCGCCAGATGCTCCTGCCCAAGCTGCTGATTACCGTATTCTACAGCGAGTCCCTGCGCCTGCTGAACGGCTTCTATGCTTTTTTGCGTGAATTTGTTAAGATCCATAATAATTCCTCCTTTATAAAGGTATCTCCGCGCCGTAACGGTATTCGCGGTATATCCGTTCAACCTGCTCCGCGGCTTCGGCGGGGGAGTCGGCGCAGCAGAAAAACGCCTTCATCGCCGAGTCGAACGCCTTTATATAACCGTTTATGGCTCCGGCAAGCGCTTCCGCGTCCGCCGCGTCGAGCCGCTGCCCGGGGAACACGAGCTCTTTAATAAACTTGCCCTCCGCGACGGCGCTTTCGCCCGCGGGGCGGTTCGCCTGCTCTATGCGCGCCCACAGACGGAAGAAGCTCACCATATAAAGCATAAGCGCGCTGTTCTGCGTCCGCAGCGAAACTTTAAGCTCGCCCAGCGAATCGCCGGGGTGGCGGTATATCTCCACGCTGTAGCGCACGTTCGGGTTGTATTTGTATTCCAGCGCCGAGCAGATCCGCAGCATCGTGGGGGAGGGGCGTTCCGCCGGACGGAACCCCGCCGTGGCGGAAGCGAACGATTCGAGCGCGTCGAAAATGCTGTCGGTCCGCATCTCCGGCGTGGTGTAGGAAACGTATTCCGCGAGTATGCGGTTTATAAGGTTCGACCTGTTCGTGTGCCGCGCGTACGCCAGACGGTCTATCTCCGCGACCACGTTTTCGGAAAGCACCAGCGAATAAACGTTTTTGTTCATCTGCGCACCTCTTTTTCTCTTTTTTGCAAATCTATTATATCACCGTTTATATAATTTGTCAATAGATTTATATAAATTCTCTTGCAAGTTTTTGAAAATGCTCCGCGCGCGGCTTTTCGTGTTGACAATCCGTTCGCGGTGTGGTATCATATATTTGCAGGGATAAAACCCGAGAATATATAAAAGGAGCAACCGCCATGAAAACAAGGATTATTGCAAAACGCTTCGACGTTACCGAAGACGTGCCGCAGTGGATCGAGAAAAAATTAAAAAAGCTCGATAAGTTCTTCCCGGATGGCACGGAAGCCACGGTAGTGCTTATCAAGACCCGCATCGACGAAAGGATCGAGATCACCATTCCCAGCGGCGGTTCCATCTTCCGCGCGGAAGCTTCGGACAAGGATTACAAATGCGCGCTCGATTCGGCGCTCGCTCATCTCGAAAGGCAAATCAGAAAGAACCGCACCCGTCTTGAAAAACGCCTGCGCGTGAGCAAAGACGTGTTCGAGACTCCGGGCGTTTACGAGGTGGAGGACGAAAACGAAGTCGTAAAAGTCAAAAAGTTCGAAATGCACCCCATGACGACCGACGAAGCCATCCTGCAGATGAACCTGCTTCAGCACACGTTCTATATGTTCCTCAATTCCGACAGCGGCAGATACAACGTCGTTTATCAGCGCGCCGACGGCAACTACGGCGTAATAGAACCGGCGGAATAATCAGTTTATACGGCGGAGGTGCAAACCTCCGCCTTTTTTTGCGCTTTCCGCCGGTTTTTGAATGATTTGTGAATAAACTGTTAATTTTTTGTAAACAATCGGCGGAGGTATTGTAATTGCTTTTTCCTTTCTTTATAATATGAATAGCGGTACAGGGCATTTATACTGTGCCGAGTAGAATAGGAGTGAATATTTGAAGGAGGGCAAAAGGAGGGCAAAATGAAACGGTTTGTTTCTTTATACTTATTGATTATTCTGCTTATTCTGCTTCTTTGCTCATGCACGCAGGGCGACGGAAACGCTCCGGCATCAGGGGCGGAGAGTTCAAAACCCGTTGAAACCTCCGAACCGGGAGAGAATTCCGCGCGGGAAGAATCGCAGGGTACCGTGTATTCAATCGAAGATTATTGTTTTGACAAGATTATTAAAGACAATAACAACAACAAAAATGCAAGCAAGATACAGGTCGCCGATTTGAAAAAACACGCGGAATCGTATATAAATGAATTTCGCGAATATGTAAAGCCCGATAAGAATCTGTATTACGGCGAATCAAAAGTCTGTGTTTTCCGCAATAATGACGGCGTCACAAAACTGCCGGAGAGACTTTGCACGGTTAAAGGAACGAAGATTAAACAAAGTTATGCGGAAGGGTGGGAGACGTTTACCGAATTCCGCAGCAAGTTCGGAGATTCCGGATGGTTTGGAACCAAAGAACTGCTTACCTCCGGCGAAAAGGAGAGCATAAATAACGCCGGTATTCAGCACGACGAGATTGACGGCAAAACAGACCAAAATGGAGAATGGCAGGGATTCAACGCCGATAGATTTGTTTACGTTAATAAATACGGATTGAGTTTCGATTTGGGTTACGATCTGTATGGATTTAGCGACAGCATACCCAAGTACTCCGAGTTGTGTGATATGCCCGCCGGAACAGAAGAATCGGAATCCAATTCTCTGGCGGCTTCTAAAAGATTTTTGGAAGAATACTTTAACTGCCGTTTGGAAGACGAAAACGCGCTTGCGGCTGTACTTACCGAATATAAAAACTCCGACGGACATATGACGGTTGATTATTACAATGAATACATGCTCGATCCGGAAGGCGATCAATGGGTTTTCAAACCGAAAATCGCTTCAGTAGATTGGGTAGACCGGACGGCTTACGTTGCCGGCATATATGACATGTATAAATTGGGACCGGAAGACGAAAAAGTTCTGCTTTCCTCCGTATATCTGCCATGCTTTGAAGTAACCGGAGTAGAAGAGCCGAAACCGCTTATACCGCTTGACAACGTATGGAGCGATTTGCTTAACGATCCGGCAACCGCGGAAGCGGAATACCGGGTATATGAAGAGGGCGCTGAACTCAACGACACGCTGTGGAACAAATGCGGGGAGGTCCCCTCGTTCTCTAACGAACACTGCGAAATATTCGTGCTCGATTACGCGCTTTGCTATGAAACGGGGAACGATGTTTTTTGGCCGTGTTACAAAATACTGTTTGTCTGTTGGAATGCGGAAACCGCCGATTATGACGGCGGTTACAGCGTTTACATCGCCACCGTCGACGCCACGTAAAACCGAATGAACACATATCAACTGATAATCAACGATCCGCATTACAGCTATTGTGCACAAAGATCTGTGCCGCTTACTGCAATTTACTCTTATGCGCAAGCGCATGGAGGTTACGACCTTTACGTAGTAGAAAGAGGTGACTAAATGAAATCCGCATTTAAACACACGGCTGTATTATTGGTATTATTTGTCTTTGTTACACTGTTTTCCGCCTGTACGCAGGGCGACGGAAACGCTCCGGCATCAGGGGCGGAGAGTTCAAAACCCGTTGAAACCTCCGAACCGGGAGAAAGCTCCGGGTATGACGAAACCTCCGAACCGGCGGTGGAGTTGTATCCATTAAAAGATTATTTTTATTCAACAAACCCATATGCCAAAAAAACGGCTGCTTACGTTATAGAAGGGGCTGTTTCCAAGTTTCATAAAGAGTATGAAAAGAATGATTTTTGTGTTTTTAAGGAGCAGGCGGATTCGGGTGAAGAATGGCCCGTAAAACTGCGTGTTTTGACAAATTACCATTCATATGACTATTCAAGTTTAAAATGGTGGGATTATTTTGAAGCGATCTGCGAAGATGTGAAAGATTTCGGTTGGTACAAAAGAACTCCTTCGATCGAAACCACCACGGCTTATGCGAATGCGTTATCGTTGGGAGAGGATCTTGAATCGTTAAAAAAAGGCGGCTGGCCCTATTTTATTGATTCCGAGGTATATGAAGAAGGTCCGGGAGAGACATATATTGAAAGAGTCAAAATAGGAATAGGTATGAACAGCAGCAGCATGTTGGCGTTTTACTGGCCGTATCCCGAACTTGCCCCCGTGTTTTCCGAGCTGTGCGGAATGCAGTCCGGCGCGGAACCGACGGAAGAAAATCTGGCAAAAGCGCGCATGGCGTTTATGAAGAAATATTTTCCGGATCATCCGGCAAGCGGCGACGACGTAACGCTTGAAAACGCGCTGTTCATAAAGAAAAGCCGGATTGATCCCGATAATATTGATTTGACTTATATCAGTAATCCCGCAGTGTTTGAAGGCGCGCTGTTCGTAAAGAAATATCAGCTCGATCCCGATAATCCGGATTGGACTTATTGCAGAAGTCTCGCGGCAATAGAAATAGTTACCGACGAAACCGAGCTCGCCCGCAAAGGCAGCAGCGAAAAAGCGATGTTTAAAAGCGTTTCACTGTTTTATCCGGAAGTTCCGGAGCTTTCGGAGGCGCAAACCGTTTTAACGCCCGAGGAAGCGTGGGAACGGTTATTCGACGATCCGGATTCTGCCGTTTTCGATGAAGACGCGCCGGTGTTTTCGGATATAACGCCCGAAAAAACAGCGGTTCTCGATTGGGCGCTGTATTATGCGGAGGATACGGAAAGCAATCTTTATAAACCCGTTTATACATTCTTTTGCAGGGGAAACAGCAACACAAATAAACGCGTTTTCCACATAACCGTCGACGCCACGTAAAACCGAATGATCCACCCAAAGACCGCTTGCGGAGCAAACGACCGCGGGCGGTTTTCGTATTGCGTAAATAATTCGTTATTTCCTCGCGTTTTGATTGACTTTGCAGCCCGGTTGTGATATAAAGAAAACAGAAGGATTACATATTATCATATAACAAGGAGCGCATCATGGAAAAATTAAGAATAGGCATAGCGGGCGCCGGGAATATCTCCAACAACGGACATCTTCCGGCTTACAAGAGTTGTTCGAACGCGATACCCGCCGCGATCTGCGATCTCGATCTTGCAAGGGCGAAGGAGACCGCCGAAAGATGGGGGATACCCGAATACTACGGCTCTGCGGAGGAAATGATCGAAAAAGCGGACATCGACGCAGTGGACGTCTGCACCTGGAACAGCGGGCACGCGCCCGTCTGCATCGCCGCCGCGAAAGCCGGAAAGCACGTGCTTTGCGAAAAACCGCTTGCAATGGATATGAACGACGCGCTCGCAATGGAAAAGGCGGTAAACGAAGCCGGCGTGGTTTTCATGCTCGCCGTTCCTTCGCGCTTCGGCTATGCGAATATGTACCTGCGCGAAATGTACGACAGGGGCGAGTTCGGCGAGGTCTATTACGCCAAAACCTCCAACATCCGCCGCCGCGGCACCCCCACCGGCTGGTTTACCGATAAAAAGACCTCCGGCGGAGGCCCGATAATCGATATCGGCGTTCACCGCATCGACGCGGCGTGGTATCTTATGGGCACGCCCAAGCCCACGCGCGTTTCGGCGAACGTGTTCGAAAAGATCGGCGATTACCAGACCAAAGGCGTTGGCAGATGGCACGGGATACCCTGCCCGGACAACCGCTTCGACTGCGAGGATTCCGGCGCCGGCGTGATCCACTTCGAAAACGGCGCCATTATGACCTTCGAAGCGAGCTGGGCGATAAACGGCGCCGACTGGAGCGAAACGCGCATCTTCGGCACCAAAGCCGGCGCAAGCGTGGAACCGCTTGTGATCTACGGCGAGCGCGGCGGCTATTTAAGCACCGACAGCATAACAGTTTCCTCCGCCAACGATAAGTTCCGGCTGGAAATAGAGCATTTTGCGGAGCACGCGCTGAAAGGCGATAAAAACACAAAATACCCGATCTCGCAGGCGGTGGATATGCAGAGGATGCTGCAGGCGATCTACGATTCCGCTTCCGCGGGCAAAGAAATTATTCTGTAAGGAGCAACAAAATGAAAAGCTGCGTCAGTACGTACAGTTATCATCCGCTTTACAACGGCGGTTTCACCCGCTTCGACGCGATAGACAAAACAAAAGAACTGGGCTGCGAAGGCGTCGAGCTGGTGCTTGACGAAGCCAGCGCGCCCGCAGGGACTTCACTGCTCGATTACACGCGCGCGCTTGCCGATCATGCCCGCGAGCTCGGGCTGGAAGTGCCGATCTACACCACCGGCGCAAACTTCTTCGTTCCGGAACCGGAACGCGAAGTCGAACGCGTCTGCAGGCATATAGACATCGCCGCCGAATGCGGGATCCGTCTGCTCCGCCACGACGTCGCCTATTCCTACGGCTCCTACGAGGGCGTGAAGACCTACCGGCACGTGATCGAAAAGGTCGCGCCGTATATTTCGCAGGTCGCGGACTACGGCAAAAGCAGGGGCGTTAAGACCTGCAGCGAAAACCACGGCAGGCTTATGCAGGACAGCGACAGGATGCTGGAGCTCTTCGGCGCCGTCAACAACGAAAACTACGGCTTCCTGTGCGATATCGGAAACTTCGGCGGAGTGGACGAGGATTGCTCCGTCGCGGTCGCAAAGCTTCTGGAGCTTATAGTTTACGTCCACGCGAAGGACGTGTTCACCAAACCGGGAATGAGCTATAACCCCGGCAGGGGCTACAACGTCTCCCGCGCGGGGAACTACCGCCGCGCCACCATTTTCGGGCACGGCAACGTTCCGACGTTCCAGATACTAAAAGCCATTAAGAACTCCGGCTACGACGGATTCGTTTCACTCGAGTTCGAGGGTATGGAACCGACTATGCTCGGCATAGAGATCGGCACCGAAAACCTTCAGCGCATGATAAAGGACCTGGGCTGATATGCGAATAATCAACGGCGCCGTACTATGCGGCGGAGAACTTAAAAAACGCGATATCATCGTTTCCGGCGGAATGATAACCGATATATGCGAAAACTGCGGTGAAAGCGGAGAAACCGACGCTTCCGGCCTGCTGGTGCTCCCCGGGTTTATCGATACTCATATTCACGGCAGCGTGGCGGTCGAGTTTGCTTCCCCGCGGGAGGATTTCACACGCGCGCGCGAATGGCTCGCTTCGCAGGGCGTAACCGCTTTTGCCGCCACCGTACGCGCGCTTCCGGCGGACCGTACAGTCGCGGCAATAAAGAACATCGTTCGTGAAAGCAAAAGGGAGGCGCCCGGCGCCAAGGTCGCGGGGATCCACCTCGAAGGCCCTTTCGTTTCCAAAGACCGGGCCGGCTCCATGAACCCTCCGGACGAGGTCTGCCGCGTCGAAACCGTCGCTTCGTTCGTTGAAGCCGGTGAAGGGCTGCTTAAAATAATGACCGTTGCGCCGGAGAGAGAAAACGCGCTTGACGTGATCCGATTTTGCGCGGAGCACGGCGTAAACGCCTCGCTGGGGCATACGGATTCCGGCTATGAAACGGCGAAAGCCGCGATAGAAGCCGGCGCCTCCCGCGCGACTCACGTTTTCAACGCGATGCGTCCGTTTTCGCACCGCGGGACCGGGGTCCTGGGCGCGGTGCTGACCGACAATCGCGTGAACTGCGAAATGATCTGCGACCTCGTCCACAACGACGCCCCGGCGATAGAGATCGTTTACCGGCTTAAAGGCGCCGAGGGGATGACGCTCGTCAGCGACACCGGGTATATGTCCGGGCTCGGCGACGGCGAATTTGTCGTCGACGGCAGGACGAGATACGTTAAAAACGGCGTCTGCACGAACAAAGAGGGGCGCATAGCCGGAAGCACCGTGAGCATTCTCGCGGGGGTAAAGAACCTTAAAAAACTCGGCGTTCCTCTGGCGGATATTTCGCGCATGGCTTCCTTCAATCCCGCCTGCGCGCTCGGCTTGCGTGATGTTACCGGAAGCATAAAGCCCGGGCTTGCCGCCGATCTTGTGATCTGCGACGAAGAACTTAACGTAAAAGCGACCGTCGTAAACGGCAATACCGTATTCAGGGAGATATAAAATGGTTTACAGACTCGGCATAGATATCGGCGGGACCAGCGCCAAGCTCGGCATAGTGGACGGGGATTTCAAGGTCGTCAAAAGCGCGAAAGCCGCCACCAAAGGCATTTCCGCCGACGAAATAATCGAATCGATAGCGGCGGCGGCGCGTCCGCTGCTCGCGGAATACGAGGTCGCTTCCGTCGGCATCGGCTCGCCGGGGCGCGTCGTGCGGGAGACGGGCGTCGTCGAACGCTGCGGCAACCTGCCCTTCGACCATTACCCCGTCGCGGGGAACATTTCGCGGGCGCTTTCGCTCCCCGCGCTTATAGATAACGACGCGAACTGCGCTCTTATCGGCGAGCGCGCGGCGGGCGTGCTGCGCGGGCTGCAGAACGCGCTTATAATAACGCTCGGCACCGGGATCGGCGGCGCGATACTCATTCACGGCAGAGTCTACCGCGGGCACAACAACCGCGCGGGCGAGCTGGGGCATTTCTGTATGGACCTTAACGGCGAGGAATGCGAATGCGGGCTGCGCGGCTGCTTCGAAATGCAGGGCTCCGCCACCGCTTTGATAAAACTCACCGCGGAATACGCCGCGCAAAACCCCGGTTCGGTACTTGCGCGGGAATGCGGGGAAAGGATCAGCGGCAGAACGGCTTTCGAGGCGGCGCGCAAGGGCTGCCCCGTCGCGAAAGCGCTGCTGGACGAATACGGCAGGCGGCTCGCTCTGGGGCTGGATTCGCTCTGCTACGTCTTCCAGCCGCAGATGATCGCCGTTTCCGGCGGCATCTCGCGGGAGGGAGAGAATCTTATCGAATACATAACGCCGCACCGCGTGGCGGACAACCCCGTTAAAACCTCCTCGCTTCAGGGCGAGGGCGGGCTTATCGGCGCCGCGCTGCTCGGCACGGAATACGCTGTGTGATATGATCTGTAAAACCGACGACAAAAACCCGAACAAAGAAATAATACTCGCCTGCGCGGAAGTAATAAAAAACGGCGGGATAGCGATCTTTCCCACCGAAACGGTTTACGGGATCGGCGTGAACGCCTTTGACGAATCCGCCGTGCGCCGCCTTTATGCGCTTAAAAAGCGCCCGGCGGACAAGCCGCTGCTTATGCATATCCGCGGCAGGGAAGCGGCGGAACAGCTTGGATACCTCGGCTGCCGCGCGCGCAAACTAATAGAGCTTTACACCCCCGGGCCGCTTACTCTGGTGGTGAAAAAGCGCCCGCGCGTGCCCGCGTGCGCCGTTTCCGGCGGGGAAACGGTGGGGCTTCGCTTCCCGTCGAACGGGATATTCACGGAGCTCGCGAAAGCCGCCGGGGTGCCCATCGCCGCCACGAGTGCGAATTTTTCCGGCTTCGAAAGCGCGAAAAACGCGTCGGAGCTCGCTTCGCTCGCTTCGCTCGCCGATTTCGTCATCGACGGCGGGGAATGCGAATATTCTTTTGAATCTACGATACTTTCGCTCGTCGGCAGGCCGAGGATACTGCGGCAGGGCGCGTTCCCGCGCGAAAGGATCGAGGAGGTGATCGGCAGATGCGATTGATAGGGCTTTGCGGCAAAAGCGGAAGCGGAAAAAGCGTTTTCGCGGCGAACTCGCGCGAAGCGGGCATCGAAGTCATAGACTGCGACGCGGTCTATGCCGAAATGGTTTCGCACCCCTCGCCCTGCCTTGCGGATATCGCGCGCGCCTTCGGCGAAAAAGCCGTGCGCGGCGGCGCTCTGGACCGCGCGTATATGGCTCCGCTCGTGTTTGCGGACGCAAAAAAGCTGGCGCGGCTGAACCGCATAACTCATAAGCACATAAAAGCAAAACTGCGCGAGATGCTCGCCGGATACGGCGAAAACGCAACGGTGCTGCTCGACGCGCCGACGCTTTTCGAAAGCGGGATCGACGCGTGGTGCGACCTTGTCATAGGCGTCGTCGCACCCTATGAAGAATGCGTTAAACGCATTACCGAACGCGACGGGATATCCGCGGAGCGGGCGAAAGAACGGCTGGACAGCCAGATAAGCGAAGATTTTATTCGCGAAAACTGCGACGTGATACTTTACAACGATTCCGGCCTGGAAACGTTCGCCGCGCAGTCGAAGGCGCTGGCGGAAGAGATCGCGGAGGGGAAAATATGAATTACAGGAAGTTTATCGTCTGCGCGGTGCTGCTCGTCGCTTTCGGCGTGGGCGCGTTCTTCGCCGTCGGCGCGATACAAAAAAGCCGCTACCCGCGCGATTATTCGGAATACGTTCAGAAATACTGCGCCGAATACGAAGTCCCGCAGTCGCTCGTCTACGCCGTCATCCGCACCGAAAGCGGGTTCAACAAAGACGCGGTCTCCCGCGCGGGGGCGAAGGGGCTTATGCAGCTCACGCCCGACACGTTTTCCTGGCTTTCGCGCATTATGGAGATCGAGGAGCGCCCGGAGCTTATAACCGACCCGGAAACGAATATCCGCTACGGCGTATATTACCTCGGCTATCTTTACAGGCGCTACGGAAGCGCCTCGTGGGAGACGGCGCTGGCGGGCTATAACGCGGGGCACAACCGCGTTTCCGGCTGGCTGGAGGACGAAAGATACACCGACGACGGCAAAACGCTTAAAAACATCCCCATCGAAGAGACCGCGAACTACATCCCCAAGGTGATGAAGTCGAAGGCGAAGTACGAATCGCTTTATCCCGAACTTGCCCCCGCGGAGAACGGCTGAAACCGAATAATAAACGAGAATATCCGAAAACGCCCCGGCGGGCGTTTTTTTTTTGCTTTCGCGCGGTGCGCCGCGCCGATTCGCGCGCCCGGGCTCCGGCGTGTCTGCCTCCCGCCCGCCTGCATATCATATAAGAGGGAGTGAAAAGCAATATGAAGAGAATACTCGTACTGTCGTCGGTGACCTACGCGCTGCGCGTACAGGATATATTGAAGCAAAACGGGATCTACTCCAACCTCACGCGGTCCCCCGCCGTGAGAAGCGTGCGCGGCTGCGGCTACGGCGTGAGCTTTTCCCCGGGCGACGAACCGCGCGTGCGCGCGCTGGTGGCTGCCGCGGAAATACCCGTTCTCGGTTACGCCGGGGAACGATGATATATTTCGACAACGCCGCCACCGGGATGCCCAAAAACCCCGCGGCGATAAAAGCGATGACGGAGGCGATGCTGAAGTGCGGCAACCCCGGCAGAGGCGGGCACCCGTATTCCGTCGAAGCCGCCGAAACGGTTTATAACTGCCGCAAAAAGCTCGCCGCCATGTTCGGCAGCCGCCCGGACCTCGTAATATTCACCTCCGGCGCGACGGAGGCGCTGAATATCGCCATAAAGGGCGCGAACCGCCGCGGAGGGCTAACGGTCGTCTCCTCTATGGAGCACAATTCCGTTATCCGCCCGCTTAACGTGCTGCGCCGCCGGGGCGAAACCTCGCTGCGACAGTTCCGCGTGGATATCGAAAGCGACGCCGACACTCTGGAAAACTTCGCCGCAGTCACACGCGGGGCGTCGAATATAGTGGTCACGCACGCTTCAAACGTCTGCGGACGGGTGCTCCCGATTAAAGAAATGCGGGCGCTCGCGCCGGAGGACGCGGTTTTTATACTCGACGCTTCGCAGACCGCGGGGCATATCCCGGTCTCGGTCACGGAGCTCGGCGCGGACGTTATCTGCCTCCCGGCGCACAAGGGGCTTTGCGGTCCGATGGGCGTCGGCGCGCTTATAATCAACCCCGAAAGCGGAGTTTACCTCGATTCGCTCATCGAGGGCGGCACGGGCACGAACTCCAAAAGCCCGGATATGCCGGACCAATACCCGGAGCATCTCGAATCCGGCACTCAGAACGTGGCGGGCATCGCCGGGCTTTCGGCGGCGCTGGACGGGTTCGCCTACCCCGTGCGCGAGCGCAGGGTGTTCGCCTACCTGCTCCGCGCGATGCGGCTTTTGCCGGGGATAACGCTCCACGGCGCGCCGGAACCGGGGAAAGAGGAGGCGTTTATGCCGCTTATCCTGTTCAATCAAACCGGAGCCGACTGCGAAACGCTTGCGGAAAAGCTTGCCGAAGCGGGATTCGCATTGCGCGCCGGATACCATTGCTCCCCTGCGGCGCACCGCACGCTCGGAACCTACGAAACCGGCGGAGTACGCCTTTCGCTCGGCGAGGGGAACACTCTTCGCGAGGCGGAACGTTTTATAGCCGCCCTCGCCGCGCTTACCGAAGCTCCCGACGACAGTAAATAAAAAAACCGGAGAAGCATTTTTGCTTCTCCGTTTTGTATTTGCGCTTATTCGAAATAATACATCAGATTAAGGCAATCCGGCGCGCTTTCGTCGATATATCCGGTGTCTTCAAACCCGGCTTTTTCGTAAACGCGCAGCGCGGCGGCGTCGTTCTTATTCACGCAGACCTCCACGCAGCCGTATTTGCGTTCTTTGCCGAGCAGGGTAAGGATCGCTTTAAGCGCTTCGGTGCCCAGACCCCTGTTCTGGTAAGGGAGCCCTATCATGAACTGCTGCAGATCGTAGCAAGCCGGCTCTTCGTCCAGATCCTTCACCAGCGCGACGCCTACCGCGGTATCTCCCTCGGCAATTCCTATAACTCTCGCGCGGGAGCCGCGGTAGATATACCCCCGGGCGATTATGCCCGTCGCGTCATCGAGAAAGCCCTTCTGCTCCACGCCGACGTAAAGCCGCCGCACCTGCTCCCAGTTATCCTCGTTCAGTTCAAAAAGCCTTATCATTTTTTACTCCTTATCTTCTTCCGCGCAGCTTGGCTTTGAATTCCTCGAAGGCCTCCCTGTTCCTGCAAAGCTTTATCCAGTCGACTGTCATCATCACGACGTACACGATCCCCAACACCACCGCGGCGTAAAGGTAAACGTCGTTTATATCCGCGGACATATGCATTATTTTAAGCTGACCGCCGCCGTCCATATGCGAGGTGGAAAGGCAGAGGAAATCGTGCGTGCCGCCCCAGCAAAGATAGTCGATAAGCCGTATCGCAAGGGTGGAGGTTATAAGCACCGTAAGAGTGAAAAGCAGTTTTTTGCGGCTCTTTATCCCGGCGAACGCCGCCGCCTTGTAGGTAAACCCCAAAGCGCCGCAGACAAGCCCCGCCGCCAGCACGGCGAAAGCGATCTGCGCTTCGTAAGCCCTGCCGCTGCCGATGATATCGTCGAACAGCGTGGAACGGTGTATCCGGTGGTGGATATGGAAACAGTCCCGCACCTGCATCAGCGCTTCGTCGTCGGCTTCGTAATAATTGTCTATCACAAGCTTGGCGCACTGGTCGACAGCCGCCAGAACGATCACCAGGACGATGAACAGAACTATTACTTTGTATTTCTTCATAGCGGCTCCTTTACAGAATGTATTGCGCCTGCGGCGCGTGGAAGTTCGGTTCAGTCCAGCACCGCGAGCAGGTACCCCGCGAATATGCCACCGGGGATCTCTATTTCCGTCCTGCCGTTTTCGCATTTCAGCTTCGCCGTCTTTTCGCCTTCGAATTCAGGCGAATACAGCGCCGCGCGGGAGTAGGTTTTCCCGCCCGAAGCGAAGGAAGCGCGCACCGTTCCGGTCTTTTCGGCTCCCGGTTCGAAGGGCGGGGCGGGGAGCAGCGGGGAGGTGAACGCGTCGCGCTCCTCGATAAATCCCTTTGTGTTCACGAAATGCAGCACCGTGCCGCGCGGCGTTTCGAACGCCGAAACGATAATATTTTCGTCGCTGCAGCAGGTGAACCCGCCGCCGATAAGCGTTTTGAGCAGCGCGCCGTCGAGATCGCGCATTTCGCGAATATAAGACCTGTCGCAGGGGGTGCTTTCGCCGCGCTGCCAAACCGCGGGCTGTATGGGATGGTCCGAAACGTCCGCGGCGTGGTAGATCACGCTGCCCTTGCCGATCTTTTCCTCCACGCAAAGCGCTTCGCCGTTTTCCCCGCGGGCGAGTATCTCGCCGTGCGCGGTTTCGAAAACGTATGCGCTTTTCGCGTTTTCAAAAGTCTTTCCGCAAATGTATTCCCGCCCGGAATATTCCGCTTTTTTCAATTTCGAGCGCATCCCGAGCAGGCGCGTCTTCTCTTCGATCCCGCGCTCTCGCACGTTTTCGTCCCGCCCGGCGAATTCGCCGAGTATTATCAGTCTGCCGCCGTTTCGCACGTAATCGCGCAGCTTTCCGGCTTCGCCGTCGCTTATCGAATAAACGTAGGGCGCGATCATCACCGGGAACGCCGCAAGCGTTTCCGCGCCGTCCGTGCCGAACGCCATATCGCAGCACACGCCGCTTACGTACGCCGCTTCGAGATAAGCCATAAACGGCTTCATATATTTTTGCGGCGCGTCTTTATCGGAATAATCGCGCGTCTCGGGCGAGAACCAGAAGGCGGCGTCGGCGCGCTTGCGCGGATCGCGGAAGCAAAGCGCGTGCTTCTTTTCGAAATCGCGCATCGGGCGGTCGAAAACCGACCTCGGATCGCCCGCCGTCCCGGTGTAAAGCTGCCCCCACGAACGGCAAAGCGCCCACGCGGCGTATGCCGTCCCGGCGGTCTGCGGATACATAAGCGCCATCGGCGGCTTTCCGTTGCGGCGCGCCATCGCAAAGCGGTGTATCGCCTCCCCGGCGAAGCAGACGAAGGAATCCTTTATTATCCCGCAGCATTCCTGGAATATGAAATCCCAAAGCTTCTGCGCCGGCTCGAACCCGTAGCAGGTGGTGTCGAAGGGAAGCACCTCCGCGCAGTACGCCGGGCGCATCGGGCGGAACCCTATGCTTTTGTAACGCTCGTCCATACGGAAATGAAAATCGCCGCTCTGCTTCTTTTTGAACCTTTTCCACGCGACGTAATCGGCGCGCTCGTAATGCTCGAAGAATTCGCCCCAATGCTCCCTGTCGGGCAGTTCGAATCCCGTCTCCGCGCGGAATTTGGCGCGGCAGTAAGCGCAGGCGCAGGCGTTTCCGCCGCCGAACCACTGCACGTCGTCGTTCATTATGCCGTCGATACGCGCTTTTTCTATTATCCTGCGCACGTGGTTCCAGTACGCTTCTTCAAAATCGGGGTGATTAAAACAATGCGCGTTGCCGTTGTAGTGCTTGAATATCCAGTGCACGTCCTTCCCCTCGGTGTGGATATACGAGGAAAGGCAGGGCTTCCCCGTGGAGCCGTCTATCTGCGCGAACTCGTCGGGATGAACTCCCTCCGGCGTGCGCCGCGTTTCGCAGTTGGCGCGGAAATCCGGGTAGGTGGAAAACTGCGTTCCGGGGGCGAGATTCTTCTTCCAGAACGTTTCGGGATCTACCGGGCGGTAGGTAAGGTGGGTGGAATGGTGCTCGATCACATTGATGCCCTTTTTGTGGAACGCGCGCGTGAACCGGGCTATGAAATCCTCGATATCCGTCCAGTAGGCGATGAACGAAAAACGGAAATGCGCGCCGAAGAGTATCACGGCGGTAACTCCGTTCGCGGCGTAAAGCTCCGCAGCGTCGTCAAGGTCTTTTTCGGTAAAACCGTATATCGCTCTGCCGTCGTAGTGGTACCAGCCGAACCGTTCCTCCCACGCGGTAGAACGCGCAAGTTCTC
The DNA here is from genome assembly GCA_017447445.1 of Clostridia bacterium. Taxonomy (GTDB): domain Bacteria; phylum Bacillota; class Clostridia; order Oscillospirales; family CAG-382; genus Coliplasma. The sequence continues at coordinate 17,036 of JAFSNK010000003.1, forward strand.
TGTTTTCCATACTTTCCTCCGTTGCGCGGCTTATTCAAATCATCCCGCAGGTCTTGCCCTGCGGGATGCCGTTATCGCCCGGTACAAAGCCGTTCGCACTCTGCCGTGTTTTTATTTTAGCATATTTCTTTTTATAAATCAACTCTTTTTTGCGGCGCCGCGGCAGATATCCCGCCGCACCCGGCACCTCCCGCGAAGCGCCTTTTTGCTTGACATTCCGCAAGCCGTGTGATAGTATTGAAACGGTATAAATAACAACGAACGGAAAACGGAATTATGAAAAGATCCATACTTGTTCTTTTATGTGCCGCGGTTTTGCTTTGTTCCGCCTCGTGCGGGGGCGGCCGTCCGGCGGAAAGCGGCGCCGCTTCCGAAACCGGTCCCGGTACGCAGTCGGAGGCGGGATCGCCCTCGCAGGAGGGCTCCCGCATGGAAGAAAGCGCGGCGGATATCGCGCTCGCGGTGGATTCCTGTTTGTGCAGGGAAGTCGACCGCACGCTTAAAGCCGAAAATGTTTTTCTGGACAGAAAATACAAGGTCGGCAGGAGCCCCGAAAGCTCAAAGCCGGACCCGTACGGCGAAAAGCTCACGAACGGCTGGGCGCACTGCATCTGTCAGCCGCGCAACACGGTCGCTTTCGCGGGCGCGTCCCCGATGAACATAGATTTCGATATGGGGGACGAGGAACGCGAGATAGCGGATATCCGCGTCCACTGTCACCGCACTCTGCAATACGGATACGGGCTGCCCGCGTTCGTTTCGGTAAAGGTCTCCGACGACGGAAAGCGTTTTACCGAGATCGGCAAAGTGAACACCCCGTCGGACCTTGACGATTGCTGCGTGTACGAATATTATTTCGCGTTTCCGAAGGCATTTATCGCAAGGTACGTTCGCATTTATTTCGGGACCAACGAGAGCGAACAGCTCTGCGTAGACGAGATCGCCGCTTATGAATACCGCGAAGACGGCGCGCTCGAAAACCTGCCGGGGATCGAGGAGGACCAGACCTACTGCATAAAGGATTTCTATTCCTATTCGCTGAATCTCGGTGAATCGGGCGTGCAAGTCGGCAGGGACGACGAAGACTACGACGTTGTGCAGAACCTCGCCCGGCTCGAGGGAGTGGATTTTCAGATACAGCATTTCGACCCGCTTTATCCCGGGCACGAAAACACCGGGAAAGACAGGATCGGGCTGCTTACCGACGGAGTGCTTCACGGCGGCGACGAAGAACGGGATTATTTCAAATTCCACCGCGGCGGCGGCAGGAACGTCGTCTGCGACCTCGGCGCGGTAATGGCGGTGCGCGGGTGCAAACTCGCTTTTCTCGACAGATACACCTGGGGCATAACCACCCCCGTGGTGTATTACATCAGCATAAGCGAGGACGGCGAGAATTGGGTAACGGTTTTCGCCGAGCACAACCCCGATTACGGAAAAACGATGCGCCAGCAAGACGACCGCGTCTGCGATTTCGGCGGCGAATACAAAGCCCGCTACGTAAAGCTTTCGTTCACCACCGTGCCGGACAATTCCGTTTCGGCTTTCGTTTATCTTGGCGAATGGGAGATCACGGGCAGAAAGAACTCCGAAAACGCGGCGTCCGCCGAATATGATAAAACTATCGTTTACGGCAATTATCCCGACCGCGCGGACTGGGGGTTCCACAATATTTTGTTCACCTGCGTGGCGGACGAATACGGCAGGCACTGCACCGATATCCACGTGCTTAACGAGGAGACGGCATACGGATATGCCGTCGCGGAGACCGAAGCGGGTTGCGTTCCGCTTATGGACAGCTTTATGTTCACCACCCGCGGGCCGATGAATTCGTATTCCGACCGCGGCAAGGGGTTCGCGTTCTTCCTCGACGAGCTGTTTTACGAAGACCTTAACGTAAACGCCGTCGAAAAAGCCGCGCCGCGCATAAACGCTGCTCTCGGCAGGACGGGGAAGATACCGGTGTGGATATCGGTCAACTGCCCCGCCCTGGGCGACACCTTCAACGGCGAAAAGCTCGATTCCGCCGAAAGCTTTGTCGAATGCCTTAAATGGCAGGCGGACGAAGCGATAAAGCGCTTCAGCGCGCAGGACTATAACAACGTGTATCTCGTGGGCTTCTACTGGCAGCACGAAAACATACGCAAGGATTCCTTCGACGCGGAGGCGGCTTCCGCCTTCAACGAATACATCCATTCGCTCGGATACCGCAGCATATGGTGCCCGTATTACACCGCCGACGGGCTGTTCAACGCGCATTATTACGGCTTCGACGTTACCTGTCTGCAGCCGAACTATATGTTTTCCAAATCGCTCCCCGGCAGAGTGGATTCCGCCGCCGAGATCGCAAAAATATACGGTCTGGGGATCGAGATCGAAGTCGAAAACCTTTATCAGAGCAGGGAAGCGCTGGAATACTACCGCAAATATTTAAGGGGCGGAGTCGACCACGGCTACATAAATTCGGTAAACGTCTATTACCAGGGTTCTATCCCCGGGACCTATATAAACTGCGTTAAGCGCGGCGGCGGGATATGCGGCGCGATGTTCGGCGAGACGGTCGCCTACGCCAACGGAACGCTGGGCAAAGATTACGCCGTTCCGGTAAAAGCCGACCTTTCGGGCTATTCCGACGCTTCGCTCGTCTGCGAAGGCGGCGGGGGATCGTCTGTTGAGCTCGGCGGGCTTTACGGCGTGCGGTACAGGTATTTCGTCACCCCCGCTTACGGCGCGGTAAGACTGGACGAAAGCGGAAAGCTCACCTACTCCCCCGCGAAAGGGTTTCGCGGAAGCGACGAAGTGCGGATACTGCTTTTCGACAACGTCGGGGAATATAAGATCATCACGGTATCGGTAACCGTGGAATAGAAGTTTATCCTCTTGAAGCGTGATCTATGTCGGCGATATAGATTTTGCCGGGGACGAACGCGGGTGAAGATGATATTTGAAAAAAAATACCGTACTGTCGCTTGTTTTTTGAAAAAAGCCGCCGGTTGCGTTACGTATATACAGTAACCGGCAGCTTTTTTTAGAGCTTTTTTGACCTGATATTTATATAACGGCAAGATGATTTGCGACTATTTTGATTTAATGCGATAATACGTTACAATGGTCTTGGCGGCAATCCGCACCGCCGCGAATACAAAAAAAATTCACAAAACGTGAGATATTTCACCCCGAAAAGGTACATGTATAGGTGAAAGGAGTGAACGGATTTGGAAGACGGCAGGATAATCGAATTGTTCTTCGAGCGCTCGGAACAGGCGATAGCCGGGCTGTCCGAAAAATACGGCTCCACATGTATGCGTATCGCCCAAAACATACTGAACGACCGGCTTGACGCCGAGGAATGCGTAAACGACGCCTATCTCGCCGTCTGGAATTCGGTCCCGCCGGAAAAGCCCGATGCTTTGCTAAGCTACGTCTGCCGTATCGTGCGGAACCTCGCTTTAAAAAAGCACCGCGCGAACACCGCGGTCAAACGCGACTCGCGCTGCGACGTCGCCTTGGACGAGATCGCCGACTGTCTGCCGTCCGCTTCCGACGTCGAATCGGAATTCGAATCGGAAAGAGCATTAGAGAGCATAAACGCTTTTTTGAATTCGCTGGATAAAGAAAGCCGCGCGCTTTTCGTGAGGCGCTACTGGTTTTCCGACGCCGTAACCGATATTGCCGCGGATCTCGGCAAAAGCGGACACTATGTTTCGGTACGCCTTTCGCGCATACGCAAAAAACTCAAAAAGCACCTTGAAAAGGAGGGGATCGCGTTTTGAAAAAAGAAAATTTCGAAAAAACCATCGGATCGATAGACGAAGTATTTATTAACGAAGCGGTTGAGTATTCCGCCGCACAAAACACGAAAGCCGCGGAAACGCCGCGCTTTGGCTCGGCAGCAAGAAAACGCAGAGCCGTATATGCGTCTCTGGCGGCGGCTTGCCTTGCGATAGTAATCGCGGCGGGTTCCGCCGTCGCGATAATAGCCGAAGCAAAGGAATACGGCGAAGCAGTTGAATATTTCGAAGAAAACGGCTACTCTATCGAAGGACTCACCCGTTCCGAAGTGAAAGAGATCTATCGCGACATTATCACGCAGAAGTTCGAAAACGAAAAAACCGCTTCGGTAATACGAAGCAGAGTTTCCGGCACCGAGATATCTCAGGAGGAACCCACGCCTGAAGATTTACCCCCGGAGATCCATACCGGATCGAAAAAGGCCGGCATGACCTATACAAGCAGATTTCGGTTAAAATACGATCCCAAGCGCGGTTACGAGGTGCCCGAAAAGTGCTTTGTTGAGTGTAAAAACAACGGCGAAACACTTTGGAAAACCGAAATTTCGGGAATCGGCGCCACGGGCGGTGTGTTCCATTTCGACGGCGGCGTATATACTTCCGAAGGGTCGGCGGTCTGGGGCCGCAACTGCTATATTGATACCGGCGTTCAGGCAGCGCAGCTTGCTTGTATCGACGATTCCGGCAGCGTACTGTGGCAAAGCATAATAGACCACGGATTCGGTCTTGAATACGTCGTAAAGGTGCTTGAAAACGGCGACGGCACCTGGGAGGTGTTCAGCCACGGCGATCACCGGTATTTGTGCGTAAGCCGTTACGATATGAACGGCACCGAGACCGATAGCACGCAGGCGGACATCGGCGAAGGCAATTACCTGATGCACGCGGCGCGTCTGGGCGACGGTTTTATCATTCAGGTCGTAACAGATACTTCGGGAATGATCGCGAACCTGTATAAACTTGACTGCAACGGCAATATTACCGAAAACATCGCTTACGAAAGCGACGACTGCACGTATTATATTACCGACATGGTTGAGTTCGGCGGTTCCATGTATCTGTCCGGCTATTCCGTACCTTATAATGAAAGTTATTCAAGCAGATACGAGGCAGAGGGGATTATTGAATACTGCAGGGAAAAATATAACGAGTACAAAGAAAAGGCCGCGCGCGGAGAAGCCGAAGAGAAGGATCATCGGGATATCGTTCCGAGCGAAGAACTCACCGCGCTCGTCCGGGATAACTACACGGCGGTATTGCTGATCTGCGATACCGAAAGCGGCGATCCCGAAACATTCTACTCCATAAAAGGTTCGCTCGGGGGCAAACTCGCCGTAAAAGGCGAACGGCTGGAATGGAACGTAAACAGTATCGTTTCGGCGGCATATTCACCGGTGACCGACCCGTTTTCGCAGGAGACCTACACGGATCGCTTGGCTTTGGCCGGCGCCTGCAAGGTATGGCGTTACAGCTTCAACGCCGGTGGCGAACTGCTCGGTCAGGCCGATACCGGCGAAACGGATCTTTTCCGCAGATAGCCGCAACGGAATATCAAAAAGCAGGGACCGGAGCGTATTGCTCCGGTCCGCCTTTTTTTATTCTGTTTCTTCGGTAACGTCAAGGATCGAAAGTTACTCGAATTCTATCGTGCTTAAGGGTTTTTCGGATATATCCCAGGCGACGCGGTTTACGCCTTCGACGGTGTTTATTATCCTGTCGCGGATGGTGCAGAGCGTTTTGAACGGGATCTCCGGCACGGTGGCGGTAACGGCATCGACGGTGTTGACGGTGCGTATCACGACCATCCAGCCCATATAGCGTCTGCCGTCCTTTATTCCGGTGGATCTGAAATCGGGTATCGCGCAGAAGTACTGCCACGGCACCTGCGGCAGCTTGCCGATCTCCTCGCGTACTATCGCGTCCGCTTCGCGCAGGGCTTCGAGTCTGTCGCGCGTGATGGCGCCTACGCAGCGTACGCCCAGCCCGGGACCGGGGAACGGCTGGCGGTATACCATGCCGTCCGGCAGGCCGAGCGCCTTGCCCACGACGCGCACTTCGTCTTTATAAAGGAACTTTATGGGCTCCACCAGCTCGAACTGCAGGTCTTCCGGCAGTCCGCCGACGTTGTGATGCGCCTTTACCGGGCCGGATTCGAGTATGTCGGGATAGATGGTCCCCTGCGCGAGGAAACGTATATCGTCCTGCTTGCGGGCTTCTTCCTCGAACACGCGAATGAACTCCGCGCCGATTATCTTGCGCTTCTGTTCCGGTTCGGCGACCCCCGCGAGCTTATCCAGGAACCTGTCCACGGCGTCGACGTAAACCAGGTTCGCGTCCATCTCGTCGCGGAACACCTTTATCACCTGCTCCGGCTCGCCTTTGCGCAGCAGGCCGTGGTTGACGTGTACGCACACTAAATTTTTGCCGATCGCTTTAATAAGCAGCGCGGCGACGACCGAGGAATCCACGCCGCCGGAAAGCGCCAGCAGGACCTTTTTATCGCCCACCTGCGCCTTTATCGCGGCTATCTGCTCGGCTATGAATGCATTTGCAAGCTCCGGCGTGTTTATGCGCCTTAATGTTTCGGGTCTAACGTTTCCGGACATTTTTCTTACCTCTTTTTATAGAATTTTTATTATTTACTATTAAAACAGACCGCTTATCCTGCCGTTTTCGTCCACGTCGATGCGTTCCGCGGCGGGGGATTTGGGCAGACCGGGCATTGTCATTATATCGCCCGTGAGAACCACTATAAAGCCCGCCCCGGCGGATACCTTTACGCTGCGGACGGTGATCTTGAAGCCCTCCGGCGCGCCGAGCTTCGCCGGATCGTCGGTAAAGCTGTACTGCGTTTTCGCGATGCAGACCGGCAGCCCGCCGAATCCGAGCTGTTCCAGCCGTTCGATCTGCTTCGACGCCTGCGGAGCGAATATCACGCCGTCGCCGCCGTAGACCTTCGTCGCGACTGCTTCGATCTTTTCTTTTATCGTCATACCGTCGGTATAGGAGAAGCGGAAATCGCCTTTTTCCTCCTCGCACAGGCGCACCACCTCACGCGCGAGCGCCTCGCCGCCCTTGCCGCCTTCCGCCCATACGGTGGAAAGCACGGTGTTCACGCCCAGCTCGCGGCATTTTTTGATTATGAAATCTATTTCGCCGTCCGTATCGGTGGGGAAGCGGTTCACAGCCACCACGCAGGGCAGGCGGTAGACGTTCTTTATGTTGGAAACGTGGCGCAGCAGGTTGGGAATGCCCTTTTCGAGCGCCGAAAGGTCCTCTTTCGCAAGCTCGGTCTTCGCCAGACCGCCGTGCATTTTAAGCGCGCGTACCGTGGCGACCACGACTACCGCGTCGGGCGTGAGCCCCGCCATGCGGCATTTTATATCCAAAAACTTCTCCGCGCCGAGGTCGGCGCCGAATCCGGCTTCCGTAACGGTGTAATCGCCCATTTTAAGCGCCATCTTCGTAGCCATAACGGAATTGCAGCCGTGCGCGATGTTCGCAAACGGGCCGCCGTGAACGAACGCGGGCGTGCCCTCCAGAGTCTGCACGAGATTGGGCTTGAGCGCGTCTTTAAGCAGAGCCGCCATCGCGCCCGCGGCTTTAAGCTGACCGCAGGTAACGGGGTTGTCGTCCTTATCGTAGCCGACAATTATCCGCGCGAGCCGGTTTTTAAGGTCGGTTATCGAATCCGAAAGGCAAAGCACCGCCATTATCTCGGAGGCGACGGTTATATCGAACCCGTCTTCGCGCGGGACTCCGTTCGCCTTGCCGCCCAAACCGTCCACGATAAAGCGAAGCTGCCTGTCGTTCATATCAACGCAGCGCTTCCAGGTTATCTTCCGCACGTCTATGTTAAGCGCGTTGCCCTGCTGGATGTGGTTGTCCAGCATCGCGGCAAGCAGGTTGTTCGCCGCGCCTATCGCGTGGAAATCCCCGGTGAAGTGCAGGTTTATATCCTCCATCGGCACCACCTGCGCGTATCCGCCGCCCGCCGCGCCGCCTTTAATGCCGAACACCGGGCCCAAAGACGGTTCGCGCAGCGCGACGGTGACGTTCTTGCCGATGCGTTTCAACCCGTCCGCAAGCCCTATCGTCGTCGTCGTTTTGCCCTCGCCCGCCGGGGTGGGGGTTATGGCGGTAACGAGTATCAGCTTGCCGTCCTTTTTATCGGTTTCTTTAAGCAGCGAAAGGTCTACCTTCGCCTTGTATCTGCCGTAATGCTCGATGTACTTTTCGTCGACGTGCGCGGTTTTCGCTATTTCGGAGATCGGCTTCATTTCGCATTTCTGCGCTATCTCGATGTCGGTAAGGTATGCCATTTCGTTTCCTCCCAAAAAAGTTTTATTCGGAATATATCGGGTATTTCGCGCACAGATCGCTCACTTCGGCTTTTATGCGTGCCTTGTTCGCTTCGAAACCGTTGATCGAATCGGCTATCCAGCCGGCGATAAGCTCCATTTCCGGCTTGCGGAACCCGCGCGTGGTAACGGCGGGGGTGCCGATGCGCAGACCGCTTGTTATGAACGGGCTCTGCGGATCGTTCGGGACGGTGTTTTTGTTGGCGGTGATGTTCACTTCGTCCAGCCGGTGCTCCAGCTCTTTGCCGGAAACTCCGGTGCCGCGCAGGTCTACAGTCATAAGATGGTTGTCCGTGCCGCCGGAAACTATCTTCAAGCCGCGCTTTATAAGCTCTTCGCACAGATGCGCCGCGTTTTCCACTATGTGCTTCTGATATTCGCGGAACTCCGGCGTTAACGCCTCGCCCAATGCGACCGCCTTCGCCGCTATCACGTGCATAAGCGGACCGCCCTGCGTGCCGGGGAATATCGCCTTGTCTATCTGCTTTGCGTATTGCTCTTTGCAAAGTATCATACCGCCGCGCGGCCCGCGCAGCGTTTTGTGCGTGGTCGTCGTCACAACGTCGGCGTAGGGGACGGGGGAGGGGTGCAGCCCTGCGGCGACCAGCCCCGCGATATGCGCCATATCTACCATAAGGTAAGCGCCGACCTCGTCCGCGATCCTGCGGCATTCGGCAAAATCTATCGTGCGGGAATACGCGCTCGCGCCCACGACCAGAAGCTTGGGTCTGCATTCGAGCGCGATGCGGCGAATTTCCTCGTAATCAAGGAACCCTTCGTCGTTCACGCCGTAGGGCACCACGTTGAAGTACATCCCGGAGATGTTCGCCGGCGACCCGTGCGAAAGATGCCCGCCTTGCGAAAGCGCCATTCCCATAACGGTGTCGCCCGGCTTCAAAAAGGCGAAGAAAGCCGCGAGGTTCGCGTTGGCGCCGCTGTGCGGCTGAACGTTCGCGTGGTCGGCTCCGTAAAGCTTCTTTGCGCGTTCCCGCGCTATGTTTTCGACAATATCGACGCACTGACAGCCGCCGTAATAGCGTTTGTCGGGATATCCCTCGGCGTATTTGTTGGTAAGCACGCCGCCCGCCGCCAGAAGCACCGCTTTCGAAACGATGTTTTCTGAAGCGATCAGCTCCACGTTGTGCTGCTGGCGTTCAAGCTCCAGCCGGCACGCCTGCGCGACCTCTTTGTCGTAATCTGCGAGTTCTTCGAAAAAGTTCATCTTGATTCTCCTTTCAGCGGAAATATCTCACCGCGGAGGCGAACATTTTTATTTCGTAATTGCCGGGAACGTTTTTGTAAAGCCCCGGCGCGTATCTTTCGCTGTGTCCCATTTTGCCGAACACGCGCCCGTCCGGGGAGGTTATCCCCTCCACCGCGCAGCAGGAGCCGTTCGGGTTGTACTGCACGTCGTTCGTCGCGTCGCCGCGTTCGTCGCAGTACTGCGTGGCGATCTGACCGTTGGCGGCGAGCTTTTCAATAAGCCCGTCGCTCGCGAGGAAGCGCCCTTCGCCGTGGGATATCGGCACGCTGTAAATCTCGCCCGGCTCGGTAAGCGCCAGCCACGGCGATTTGTTGCTCGCAACGCGGGTACGCACTATCTTGGACTGGTGCCGCGCTATCGTGTTGAAGGTAAGGGTGGGGCATTCCGCGTCGGTATCGATTATCCTGCCGTAAGGCACGAGCCCCAGCTTTATAAGCGCCTGGAAGCCGTTGCAGATGCCGCACATAAGCCCGCCACGGGCGTCGAGCAGCTCCGTCACGCCCTCCTTTACGGCGGCGCTGCGGAAGAACGCCGTTATGAACTTGCCGCTTCCGTCCGGCTCGTCGCCGCCGGAGAACCCGCCGGGTATAAACACCATCTGCGCCGTTTTAAGCTCGGAAGCGAACAGCTCCGCGCTGTGCTTTATCGCCGCCGCGTCGAGGTTGCGGATAACTATTATTTCCGGCTCGGCGCCCGCGTCGCGCATCGCTTTCGCGGAATCGTATTCGCAGTTCGTGCCGGGGAAGGCGGGGATAAGCACCTTCGGACGCGCGTTTTTCACCAAAGGAGCCGGGAAGCTCTCCGCACGGTAATTTATGTTGTAAACCTTCGAGCCGGCGGGCTTGACGTTGCAGGCAAACACCGGTTCCAGCTTGTCTTCATACGCGCTTTCCGCTTTTTCAAACGGAACCCTTTCGTTCCGGTAAACAAATTCGCGCTTCGCGGTGACCGTGCCGACTCTGGAAGCGCCCTCTATGCGCGTTCCCGGCGCGGTCTCCAGAAGGAACACACCGTAATTATAATCGAAGATTTGCGAAAATTCAATACCTTCGTCGAATTCAAACCCGAATCCGTTGCCGAAAGCGCATTTCAGCACCGATTCGGCTATCCCGCCATACCCCGGGGTATGGCAGGAAACGGCTTCGCCGCCGCGCAGGAGCTTCGTCACCCGCGCGAACGTCTCTTTAAGCGATTCCGCGTCCGGCAGCCCGTCCGCCCCGGTCTTCGCGCGCAGCATATAAACTTCGCCGCCCGCGCGCTTGAATTCCGGCGAGACCGCGTCGCCCGCTTTTCCCGTCGTCACCGCGAAGGAAACCAGCGTCGGCGGGACGTGGATGTTTTCAAAAGAGCCGCTCATGGAGTCCTTGCCGCCTATCGCGCCGATCCCCAGCCGCATCTGCGCTTCGAACGCGCCGAGCAGAGCGGCAAGCGGTTTGCCCCAGCTCGCTTCGTCCGTCATTTTTTCGAAATATTCCTGGAACGAAAGATACACGTCCCCGAACTCCGCGCCTGATGCGACCAGTTTGCACACCGATTCGACCACGGCGAGGTAGGCGCCGCGGTAGGGGCTCTTTTCGGTTATATAGGGGTTGAAGCCCCACGCCATGAACGAGCAGTCGTCGGTGTGCTTCTTCTCCACGGATATCTTCTGCACCATCGCCTGCGCCGGGGTGCGCTGTCTTGCGCCGCCGAACGGCATAAGCACCGTTCCCGCGCCGATGGTGGAATCAAACCTTTCCGCAAGCCCGCGTTTGGAGCAGACGTTAAGGTCCGAAGCGGTCTTTATAAGGTTTTCGGCGAACCCGCCGTCAATATGCTTGCGGTAACTCTCCGGCGCGGCCACAAATGCTTTCGTGTGCTTTTCCGCGCCGTTGGAATCGAGGAATCCGCGGCTTATATCGGCAATGACGTTCCCGTTCCAGCGCATCACCATGCGGGCGTTTCCGGTAACCCGCGCGATCGGCGTCGCCTGCAGGTTTTCTTCCGCGGCAAGCTCCAGAAACGCCGCTTTGTCGCGTTCCGAAACCACCACCGCCATACGCTCCTGCGATTCGCTTATCGCAAGCTCGGTGCCGTCAAGCCCCTCGTATTTCTTCGGGACCGCGTCCAGATCTATCTCCAGCCCTTCGGCAAGCTCGCCCACCGCGACGGAAACTCCGCCTGCACCGAAATCGTTGCAGCGCTTTATCATAAGCGAAGCTTTGGGGTTGCGGAACAGCCGCTGCAGTTTGCGCTCCTCCGGCGCGTTGCCCTTCTGCACCTCCGCGCCGCAGGCGGAAAGCGATTCCACCGTGTGAGATTTGGAAGATCCGGTCGCGCCGCCGCAGCCGTCGCGCCCCGTCGCTCCGCCCAGAAGTATCACGACGTCGCCGGGGGCGGGTTTCTCCCGCCTCACGTTCGCCGCCGGGACCGCGCCTATGACCGCGCCTATCTCCATTCTCTTGGCGGCGTAGCCCTCGTGGTAAAGCTCGTCCACTATCCCGGTGGCGAGCCCTATCTGGTTGCCGTATGAAGAATATCCCGCCGCCGCGGTGGTAACTATCTTGCGCTGCGGCAGCTTGCCTTTAATGGTCTCGTCCACGGGTTTAAGCGGGTCCGCCGCGCCGGTGACGCGCATCGCGCCGTAGACGTACGCCCTGCCGGAAAGCGGGTCGCGTATCGCGCCGCCTATGCAGGTCGCCGCGCCGCCGAACGGCTCTATTTCGGTGGGGTGGTTGTGCGTTTCGTTCTTGAACAGCAGCAGCCAGGGTTCCTTTTCGCCGTCGGCTTCTATCTCGGTCTTCACCGTGCAGGCGTTTATCTCTTCCGATTCGTCGAGCTTGTTCAGCAGACCTTTGCTTTTAAGCTCCTTCGCCGCGATGGTGGCGATATCCATAAGGCACACCGGCTTGTTTTCCCGCCCTAACTCTTTCCGTACTTCAAGATAGTGCCGGAACGCCTTTTCCACCTCCGCGTCGGCGAACTCCGCCTTGTCGATCATCGTGCCGAAGGTGGTGTGGCGGCAGTGGTCGGACCAATATGTATCTATAAGCTTTATTTCGGTAATGGTCGGGTCGCGCCCTTCCTTGCGGAAATAGCTCTGGCAGAACGCTATATCCCCTTCGTCCATCGCCAGCCCGCGGTCCTTTATAAAGGCGGCGAGCCCGTTTTTGCCAAGGCGGGTAAACCCTTTTACCGTTTCCACACGCTTGGGGATATCGTATTTTACGGCAAGCGTTTTCGGCTTTTCCAAAGCCGCCTCGCGCGATTCGACGGGGTTTATAACGTATTTCTTTATCTCGTTTATCTCGGCTTCGCTCAGGTCGCCGTAGAGCGCGTAGACCTTCGCGGAACGCACGGTCGGGCGTTCCCCCTGCGAGATTATCTGAATGCACTGCGCCGCGGAATCCGCCCGCTGGTCGAACTGGCCGGGCAGATACTCCACCGCGAAAACACGCGCGTCGCCGTAATCCGGTTCCTCGCAGGTAATATCCGGCACCGGCTCCGAAAACACCGTCTTCACGGCGTAGTCGAACAGATTTTTCGAGATGTTTTCGGCGTCGTAGCGGTTGAATATCCGCACGCCGGAAAGCGACTTTATCCCCAAAAAAGCGCGCGCGTCGGCGCAAAGCGCCTTCGCCTCGTTCGCCAGTTCTTTTTTCTTTTCAACAAATACTCTGTAGACCATAGCCCTTATTTACCCGCTTTCAGCGCCCTTTGTCCTATGTCTTTGCGGTAAAACGCGTTTTCAAAGCGTATCCTTTCCACGTCGGTATACGCGCGCCGCAGCGCTTCTTCCAACGAATCCGCCGTTTCGGTCACGCCCAGCACGCGCCCGCCCGCGGTTACCGTTTTTCCGTCCTTTATCGCCGCCCCGGCGAAATAAACGCCACCGCGCAGTTCGTCCGGAACGGTTATTTCAAACCCTTTTTCGTAGCTCCCGGGGTAGCCCTTCGAAGCCATTATCACGCAAGCGGCGTGCTTTTCGCTGAACCTGACCTCGGTCCCGGCAAGCCGTTCTTCGGTAACGGCAAGCATTATTTCCAGCAGATCGCTTTCCAGCAGAGGAAGCACCACCTGTGTTTCCGGATCGCCGAACCGGCAGTTGTATTCTATCACCTTCGGGCCGTCCTTCGTTATCATCAGCCCGAAGTAAAGGCAGCCCTTGAAGGGGCGCCCTTCGGCGTTCATCGCGGCTATCGTGGGCAGGTATATTTTTTCCGTGCATTCCTTTGCGATCTCATTTGTGTAATACGGGTTCGGCGCGACCGTACCCATGCCGCCGGTGTTCAGCCCCTTGTCGCCGTCCAGCGCGCGCTTGTGGTCCATGGAGGAAACCATCGGTTTAACGGTTTTGCCGTCGGTGAACGCAAGAACGGAGACTTCCGGTCCTTCCAGAAACTCCTCTATAACTATCCTGTCGCCGCTGGCGCCGAACCTGTGCGCGCCCATCATATCCTCCACGGCTTTTTTTGCTTCCTCACGTGTGGGAGCTATAATGACACCCTTGCCCAAAGCCAGCCCGTCCGCCTTTATAACTGCAGGCAGGGGAGCGGTCTCAAGGTATTCAAGCGCCTTCTCCTTTTCGGTAAACACCTCGTATTTCGCGGTGGGGATGCCGTATTTCTGCATAAGCCGCTTGGAAAACACTTTGCTGCCCTCTATTATCGCGGCGTTTGCGCGCGGGCCGAAGCAGGGCACGCCTTTTTCCTCCAGCGCGTCCACACAGCCCAGCACAAGCGGATCGTCGGGCGCCACCACGGCGTAGTCGACCGCGTTTTTCACCGCGAAATCAACTATCCCGGCAATATCCTTAGCGCCGATATCCACGCATTCCGCGTCCGCGGCGATCCCGCCGTTGCCAGGCAGGGCGTATATCTTTTGCACCTTCGGGCTTTCTTTAAGTTTTTTGATAATGGCGTGTTCTCTTCCGCCGCCGCCGACAACAAGTATGTTCACAATAAAACTCCAGGAATATATGAAATATAAAATGAATGTTTTCGTTGAAAACGCTGAATACCATGCGGGATCAAAGCGCGATCAATGGTGGAAAAGCCTCATCCCGGTGAACGCCATCGCCATGCCGTATTTGTCGCAGCACTCTATAACAAGGTCGTCGCGTATCGATCCGCCCGGCTCTGCGACGTATTTCACGCCGCTTTTATGCGCGCGCTCGATGTTGTCGAAGAACGGGAAGAACGCGTCGGAGCCGAGCGAAACGCCGTCTAACGTATCGAGGTAAGCGCGCATCTCCTCCGGTGTGAAGGGCTCGGGGCGCCTGGTGAACCAGCGCTGCCATACGCCGTCTGCGCAGACGTCCTCTTCGTTCTTGTTAATATAACCGTCTATCACGTTGTCGCGGTCGGGCCTGCCTATATCCTCGCGGAAGGGGAGCGCAAGCACCTTTTCGTGCTGCCGCAGGAACCACGTGTCCGCCTTAGTACCGGCAAGACGGGTGCAGTGTATGCGCGACTGCTGCCCGGCGCCGACGCCGATCGCCTGCCCGTCCACGGCGTAGCAGACCGAGTTGGACTGCGTGTATTTAAGGGTGATCAGCGAGATTATAAGATCGCGTACCGCGCTTTCGGGCAGTTCCCGGTTCTTCGTAACGACGTTCGAAAGCAGCTCGCGGTCGATCCTGAAATTGTTGCGCCCCTGCTCGAAGGTGATGCCGAACACCTGCTTGTGCTCTGTCTCCGCGGGGACGTAATCCGGATCGATCTTAACTATGTTGTATTTGCCGCCGCGTTTGGATTTAAGTATCTCCAGCGCTTCCGGTTCGTACCCGGGGGCGATAACGCCGTCTGACACTTCGCGCTTTATCATCTTAGCGGTGGTAACGTCGCAGACTTCCGAAAGCGCCACCCAGTCGCCGAACGAGCACATTCTGTCGGTCCCGCGCGCCCTTGCGTAGGCGCAGGCGAGAGGGGAGTCGTCAAGCCCTTCTATGTCGTCCTCGAACACCGCCTTTTTCAGCGTGTCCGAAAGCTTCACGCCGACGGCGGCGGAGGTGGGGCTCACGTGCTTGAACGAGGTCGCGGCGGGGAGCCCGAGCGCCGCTTTAAGCTCTTTCACAAGCTGCCAGGAATTGAAAGCATCCAGAAAGTTTATATATCCGGGACGTCCGCAGAGTATCTCTATCGGCAGGTCGCTGCCGTCGTGCATGAATATTTTAGCGGGCTTCTGATTGGGGTTGCAGCCGTACTTGAGTTCGAATTCTTTCATTTTTTAAGCGCTCCTTATACGTTTTTGTTTATGATGAGAGCGGTCGGTTCACAGCCGCAAAGCGGGACCTCGCGCACGTAAAGCGAAACCTTGTTGTCTTCGTTCAGGTTTTCCCAGACGAGCTTTGCAAGCTCTTCCGCGGTATCGGGAAGTCCGACTTCCTCCGGCTCTCCCTCGAAAGAGGGGATGGGATTCCCGTCGCACTTGTAGGTGTGAATAAAATGACCGGTTCCGGCAGCCGGGGCGTAATCGAAGGTGAAGCGGTTGCAAACGTCGGGCGTGCCGTTGCTTTTAAGAATGGAAAGCGAATAATCAAACGATTTGTCAGCGAAGTCGTATCTTGCTATGCCGGAAATGCGCGGGGTGAAGTTCGGCGCGTCCGGTTCGAACTCGCGGGTGGCAAGCGCTTCAGAAAACGCGCTCTTCGCGCCCGGATAGGCTTTTATCCTGTCGTATATCGTATTTGTCTGGTCGCCGTTCGTGATTATATCTGTCCCGGGCAGCGAAAGATAAGGGTTGTAAATGATAAGCGAGGGATCGACGACTTTGGATTCGTCGAACGCCTTTGTGCGCATACCGCCTTCAAACGCTTCGAACACGCGGTTCCGGCTGTTTGCGCTGCGTCCCATTATAAAGTAAGCTATAAGCGCGCTTTTTCCGCTTGCGGAAGCGCCGATGATTATCCCGCGCCCGGGATAAGTGTTTTCGGAAAGCAGCTTTTTAAGATCGTATTTCGCCATTGGTTTCAACCTCTTTCTTTTAATATATCGCCGCACACTTTTTCAAGCGCGTCGGGGAGTATTTTCCATTCCGCCTGCCGCATAACGCGTTTCTGCAGTTTTTCGGGCGTGTCGCCTTCGTGCACCGCAACGGCCTTCTGCATTATTATCCTTCCGCCGTCGGGTATCTCGTTCACAAAATGCACCGTCGCGCCGGTAACCTTAACGCCGTACTCAAGCGCGCTTTCGTGCACCTTCAGCCCGTACATCCCCTTGCCGCAGAACGAAGGTATAAGCGCCGGGTGGACGTTGATTATCCGGTCGGGATATTCGCGCGTGAAGTCCGCTGAAAGGATCGAAAGAAACCCCGCCAGCACGATCACTTCCGCGCCGTGCTTTTTGATTATTTCTTTTATGCGGTTTTCAAATCCGTCCGCGCCCGCCTCTTTCCGGCTGACGTAATAGCCGGGGATTCCGGCGTTTTCCGCGCGGATAAGCGCATAGGCGTCTTTTTTGCTTGAAATAACGCATTTTATCTCGCAGCTCGGCAGTTTTCCGGCGTTCGCGGCGTCTATTATCGCCTGCAGGTTCGTGCCGCCGCCGCTCACCAGCACAGCTGCGCCTATCTTATTTCTTTTCATCGCTTTGCTCCCCGGTCTTGTCGAACAGCGCGATAAATACCGCGCCCGCCGCGTTCCCGGCGACAGCCAGAAGGCAGAACAGCAGCGCCTTGCCGATGTATTCTCCGGTCCACGCAAGCCCCGCTGTGAGGTAATACATATCCGCTATGCTGTGCTCAAATCCGCAAAGTATAAAAGTGGGTATGCAGAATATTATCCCGAGCGGCGATTTTTTGTTTTTGAAAATGCTTACCGCCATATACATCAGTATCCCGCACATAAAGGCGCGCAAGAACGTCTCGTAAGGCGCCTGCGCCAGCTTTGCCGCCGCGGCTCCGGGCGCCGAAGCGATTTGAGCTCCGAAGGAAAGCATAACGGCGAACCCGGTGCAGACCGCGCCGATAAAGTTGCCGAGAAGCCCGCAGAACAGCACCGAAAGTTCTTTTTTCGTGCGGGAGAACGCAAGATATCCGACTTTTCCGGTGAACAGCGAAAAACCCTTGTAGCAGATGCAGAGCAGCGCCACGCTGAACATGACCGCGCCGACGATTTTGTTTTCGCAAAGCAGATACACGGTGCCGCCTATGCCTATAAGCACGCCGGAGGCGACTCCGCTGAAAACACGTTTCAGTATCAGCATATCTTAATCCTCTCTTCACCTTTTTCTATGCGGCCTATTATGTAAGCGTCTTCGCCGTGCTCGCGCAGGACGCGAAGCGCTTTGTCCGCCTCTTCTTTTTTAACGGTAACGCTCATGCCCACGCCCATGTTGAAGGTGTTGAACATATCGCGTTCGGGAATGTTCCCGGCTTTCGCGATCAGACCGAATACCGGCAGTACGTTCACGGCGCGTTTTTCGATCACCGCGCACATCCCCTGCGGGACCGAACGCGGTATGTTTTCGTAAAAGCCGCCGCCGGTGATGTGGGAGATCCCTTTTACGTCGCATTCTTCCACAAGCGCCAGCACGGGACGGACGTATATCTTCGTGGGAGTAAGCAGCGTTTCGAGCACGCTTTTGCCGCCTAGTTCGGCGACCGGCGACTGAATGTCCGCGTTTTCGACGTCGAAGACCTTGCGTACCAGCGAAAACCCGTTTGAATGCACGCCGGAGGAGGGGAGCGCTATTATAACGTCGCCCGGTTCGGTGCGGGTGTTGTCCAGCACCTTTTCACGGTCCACTATCCCGGTGCAGTACCCGGCGAGGTCGTATTCGTTTTCCGGATAAAAGCCCGGCATCTCCGCCGTTTCGCCGCCGATAAGCGCCGCTCCGGACTGCAGACAGCCCTCGCATACGCCTTTTACTATGTCCGCTATGCGTTCCGGAACGTTTTTGCCGCAGGCGATGTAATCAAGGAAGAACAGCGGCTTCGCCCCGCAGCATATGACGTCGTTCACGCACATCGCCACGCAGTCGATCCCCACGGTGTCGTGCCTGTCGGCGATAAAGGCAAGCTTTAGCTTCGTCCCCACGCCGTCGGTGCCGCTCACCAGCACGGGATGCTTCATTCCGCTGAGGTCCGGCTCGAAAAGACCGCCGAACCCGCCCAGATCGGAGCACACCCCCGGAGTGAAAGTTTTTTTGGTATGCTGTTTTATAAGCTCCACGGAACGGTAGCCGGCTGTGATGTCCACTCCCGCCTTCGCGTAGCTTTCAGACTTCGACTCGTTGTTCATGTTAATAATCCTTTTGTGTTTTTATTCTTTGCCGTTCCAGCAATAGGTGCAGAGCTTGCTTTCGTCAAGCCCTATCGCTTCGACAATGCCTTTTAACGACTGGAACTCCAGCGAGGCGAAATGGAACTTTTCGCATATCGCGCTGCGCAGCTTCTTTCCGCGCTCGGTGTTCGGATCGCTGTATTCGTCTATGTGCCGGAACCCTTCCTCGCCTTCGGCTTCCATTATAACGCGCCGTGCCAAAAGTTCCATATCGCCCGTTGCACGGGTGAAGTTAAGGAACTTGCAGCCGTACATTATGGGCGGGCAGGCGGAACGCATGTGCACTTCCTTCGCGCCGTTTTCATAAAGGAACTCCACCGTTTCCTTCAGCTGCGTTCCCCTCACGATCGAATCGTCCACGAACAGCAGCCTTTTGTCCTGAATAAGATCGTGCACCGGGATCTGCTTCATTTTGGCGATCCTGTCGCGCTCCTGCTGGCTCGTCGGCATAAAGCTGCGCGGCCAGGTGGGAGTGTATTTTATGAACGGACGGGAAAAAGGCAATCCGCTCGCGTTGGCGTATCCTATCGCGTGGGGAGTGCCGGAATCCGGCACACCGCTCACGTAGTCTATACCGTCGGCATTACCGGCGACTCTGTCGCTGTTGGCCATTATCCGGCCGTTGCGGTAACGCATTGTTTCCACGTTTATCCCCTCGTAATCGGAGGTGGGATAGCCGTAATACGACCACAGGAACGCGCAGATGCGCATTTCTTTTCCGGGTTCGACCAGCGTTTTGCAGCCGTCCGCGGTGATCTCCGCGATTTCGCCGGGGCCGAGCTCGTGAATGCGTTCGTAGCCGAGCTTGGTTATCGCGAACGATTCGAACGAAACGCAGCAGCCGTCGCCGTTCCTGCCGATCAGCACCGGAAGCCGCCCCATTTTGTCGCGCGCGGCGATAATGCTCCCGTCCTCGCGCAGTATGATTATCGTCGCGGTGCCTTTTATCATATCGCGGGCGTATTTTATCCCCTCCGCGAAGTCGGCTTTGCGGTCTATAAGCGCCGCCGCCAGCTCCACCTGGTTTATCTGCCCGCCGGTCATCGCGTCGAAATGCACTCCGGTATCCGAAAAACAGCGCTCCAGAAGCTCGTCGACGTTGTTGATAACGCCCACGGTGCAGATCGCGTA
Source organism: Clostridia bacterium (assembly GCA_017447445.1). Taxonomy (GTDB): domain Bacteria; phylum Bacillota; class Clostridia; order Oscillospirales; family CAG-382; genus Coliplasma. Next base: position 36,845 of record JAFSNK010000003.1, read on the forward strand.
GGTGCCCAAATGCGAACGTATGAGCATCGGCTGCGGGTCGCCGTCGCTTATGCAGCCGACGGCGGAGGTGCCCTTCATTTCGTCGAAGATACGCTCGAACTTCGTCCGGAACGGAGAATTTTCTATGTTGTGTATAACGCGCTGCAGGCCTATCTCCCTGTCGAACGCCGCCATACCGCCGCGGTGGGTGCCGAGGTGGGAATGGTAGTCGGTGCCGAAGAAAACGTCCGCCATGCAGTCGCGGCGACTTGCAACCCCGAAGAATCCGCCCATTATTCCGCCGCGAAGAAGAGCGCGGAAAGCGTCATCGGGTCGATGTATTTGCCGTCTTTGTAAACGCGCATGTTGCCGGAGGCGATCTCGTCGATCAGCATAACTTTCCCGTCCGCGTCATAGCCGAACTCGAACTTGATGTCGTAAAGCTCCAGCCCCTTTTTCGCCATATCCTCCGCGACGGCTTTGGTGATGCGCTTCGTCATATCCTTTATCGCGTCGTACTGTTCGCCGGTCATGATCCCAAGCTCCGTGAGCCCGTCTTTGGTAACGAGCGGGTCGCCCTTCGCGTCGTTCTTAAAGGTGGTCTCCACGTAGTAATCCAGGTCCGCGCCCTCTTTTACGTAATCGGAATAGCGGCGGAAGAAGCTGCCCACGGCTTTGCGGCGGCAGATGACCTCCAGCCCCTTGCCGAACACCTTCGCGGGGAGCACCTCCATCGTCGTCTCGTTGAGGTCGGCGCTAATGAAATGGGTGCGTATCCCGAGCGCGTTCAGTTTTTCGAAATAATAAACGGACATACGCAGGTTGACGTCGCCCACGCCCTCGATGGTAAGCCCCACCGAGTTTTCGCCCGGGTCGAACACGCCGTCCTTGCCTGTGCAGTCGTCCTTGAATTTAAGCAGGTAGTTGCCGTTTTCCAGCGCGAAAACGTTTTTGGTCTTTCCGGTGTAAACAAGTCTCTTTTCCATTTTTTGCGGCTCCTTTTTATTCGTTCAAATCTCTTTCAGCTTCTTCATCGCTTCCGCGTCCTTTTTCAAAACGGCGGCGCGGTCGCTTTCGCGCTTTGCCTCCAGCTTCGCGGCAAGCGCTTCGTCCTCCGCCGCAAGTATCCGGGCGGAAAGCAAAGCGGCATTGGCGGCTCCGTCTATCGCCACAGTCGCCACCGGGATACCGGTCGGCATCTGCACGGTGGACAGCAGAGCGTCAATGCCGTTTAGATGTTTCGATGCGCAGGGGATCCCTATGACGGGAAGCGTGGTGTTCGCGGCGATTGCGCCCGCAAGATGCGCCGCCATACCCGCCGCGGCGATTATAACGCCGAACCCTTCCGCACGTGCGCCGCGCGCGAAATCGCGCGCTTCGTCGGGCGTTCTGTGCGCGGAATAGATATGCAGTTCATAGGGTATTTCCAGCGATTCAAGCACGTCGGCGGCTTTTTTCACCACCGGAAGGTCGCTGTCGCTGCCGATAACGATACCGACTTTTTTCATAAAAACACTCCTTAAAAAAACGTAAAAGGGCGCACTTACAAAGCGGTGTAAATGTGCCCAGACGGTCGGCTTATACGATCCCCCGTTCCGCGTGGTGCTCCACTTAAAAAACCGTCAGTTGCGGGGAGAGGATACAGGATATTTTCGTTTTTTTTCCTGCATAATCAATTATAACATACCGCGCCCCGCCGTGTCAAGGCGGATGAAAGCACAAAAATCACAAAATTCAGTCGTTATGTAAACCTGCGCTTGTACGCAGTTCCGATTCGCAGTATAAGCAGGTAAAGCTGCCGTCCGCGTTCCTGCGGAAAAGCTGCTCCGCGCCGCGCTCGCCGTGAGTAACGCAGCGCTCGTTCGCACATACCAGCCCGTGTGCTTCGGGCGCGTTTGCGGGCCGCCCGCCCTGCTCGCCCGCGTGCGCCAGCAGGTGCAGTATAAGCGCCATACGCATATATTTTCCGTTCTTCACCTGTTCGAAGTATTTTGCGCGCGGATCCGGGTCGACGTCGGTGCTTATCTCGTCCACGCGGGGCAGGGGATGCAGCACGCACATATCCGGCTTCGCGCCCTTCATCTTTTCCGCGTCAAGCACAAAAGCGTCTTCAAGTTCGGAATACCCGTCCGAATTGCCGAACCGTTCGCGCTGGATGCGCGTCATATACAGCACGTCCAGTTCCGGTATCGCCTCTTCTATCGATCCGGCTTCGCGCCATACCATTCCTGCGCGCGCCATCACGCCGGTCTTTATGTATTCCGGCAGGCAAAGCTCCGGCGGTGAAATCAGCACTGTCTTTATATCCTTGTAACGCGCCAGCGCGTTAATGAACGAATGCACCGTGCGCCCGTACTTAAGGTCGCCGCAGAATCCCACCGTAAGCCCGTCGAATCCGCCTTTCGCGCGGTAGACCGTCAAAAGGTCGGCAAGCGTCTGAGTGGGGTGGCAGTGTCCGCCGTCGCCGGCGTTTATCAGCGGCACTCCGGCGTTCATCGAAGCAAGCAGCGCCGCGCCGTCTTTCGGGTGGCGCATGGCTATGATGTCCGCATAACAGCCGATCACGCGCGCGGTGTCGGCAAGGCTTTCGCCCTTGGAGACCGATGAGCAGTCGGCGTCCGAAAACCCTATAACGCCGCCGCCCAGCTCCAACATCGCCGCCTCGAAGCTGAGACGGGTGCGCGTCGAGGGCTCGAAAAACAGCGTGGCAAGCTTGCGTCCGCGGCATTTTTCGCAATATTCGCCCGGGTGCGCTATTATATCGCAGGCGGTGTCCATCAGCCCGCGCAGCTCCGCTTCGCTCAGATCGGTGATATCTATAAGGCTTTTCATCATTTCGCTCCTATCCAGCTTTCGTCCGAGGGATCGTTCCGGAATGCGATCAGCCGCTTCACGTCGCCCGGCGCGATGTATCCTTCGTCCGCCGCCGCCTGCGCTATCGTGTCGAAATCCGTAAGAGAAACGTTCTTAACGCCCGCCGCGGCAAGTCTTTCTTCGCCGCGCTTCATCCCGTAGGTGAAAATGCTTACTATACCAAGCACCTCGGCGCCCGCCTCGCGCAGGGCGTCCACCACCTCCAGCACGCTGCCGCCGGTGGAGATAAGGTCTTCAACCACCACGGTTTTCTGCCCTTTTTCCAGCCGGCCTTCTATGCGGTTCTGCCGGCCGTGGTCCTTGGCGCCGGAACGTACGTAGCCCATCGGCAGTCCCAGAATATGCCCTGCTATAGCCGCGTGGGCTATCCCCGCCGTCGAGGTGCCCATAAGCACCTCCGCTTCCGGGTAATTCTCTTTTATCGCCTGCGCGATGCGGTTTTCGACCCGTTCGCGCACTTCCGGCGCGGTAAGAATAAGCCGATTGTCGCAATAGACCGGGCTTTTTATTCCGCTTGCCCAGATAAAGGGCTCCTCCGGGCGGAAGAACACCGCCTTTATCGCCAGAAGATCTTTCGCGGTAGCTGTTTTATCCATTTTCAAACTCCTTTTATCCAACGAATTCCTTTAAGCATCTTTCGTACGCCGCAAGCGGATCCTCCGCGCGGATGATCGGTCTGCCCACCACGATGTAGTCCGCGCCCGCCTCCTTTGCCGCCGCCGGAGTCATAACGCGCTTCTGGTCGCCGGTGTCGCTTTCGGCGAACCGAACCCCGGGCGTTACCGTCAAAAACCCGCTGCCGCACACCTCGTGCACCTTCCCGGCTTCCAGCGGCGAGCATACCACGCCGTCCAGTCCGGCTTCCTTTGCGCACAGCGCGTAGTGCATAACGACTTTGTCTATGGGCTCTTTTATAAGCAGATCGCGTTCCATGCTTTCCTGATCGGTGGAGGTGAGCTGGGTTACCGCTATAAGCAGCGGACGCGTTCCGTCCGGGCGGGTAAGCCCCTCCAGAGCCGCCTTCATCATATTCACGGTGCCGCCCGCGTGCAGGTTGCAGATATCCGCGTTCAGGCGCGAAAGCACCGCCATGGCGCTTTTTACCGTGCTAGGGATGTCGTGCAGCTTAAGGTCAAGGAATATCCTGTGTCCGCGCTCCTTAAGCTCGCGCACAAGCTGCGGCCCCTCGGCGTAGAACAGCTCCATGCCGATCTTTACGAACGGGCGCTTTTCGCCGAACCTGCCCAAAAACTCCAGCGCCTTGTCCTTCGCAGGGAAGTCCAGCGCGATTATAACGTCTTTTCCCATTACAGTGCCGCTCCTATTATCTCTTTTATATCGTTTACGCCGTATTTTTCCATTTCGTCGGGCAATCCGTTTATTATATCCCGGCAGGCGTAAGGATCCACAAGGTTCGCCGCGCCGACTTCGACCGCCGTCGCTCCGGCGCACATCATTTCCAGAACGTCCGCGGCGCTGCTCACGCCGCCCATCCCCACCACGGGGATCTTCACCGCTTTCGCCGCCTGCCACACCATGCGCAAAGCCACGGGGAACACCGCCGGACCGGAAAGTCCGCCGGTCCCGTTCGCAAGCAGCGGTCTGCGGCGGCGCAGGTCTATGCGCATGCCCAACAGGGTGTTTATAAGGCTTATCCCGTCCGCGCCGCCCGCTTCACAGGCGCGCGCTATCTCGCTGATATCGGTTACGTTGGGCGAAAGCTTTATTATAACCGGCTTGGAAACGGCGTCTTTCACCGCACGGGTTATTTCGTACGCCGACGCGGCGCTCGTGCCGAAGCTCATCCCGCCGCCGTGCACGTTCGGGCAGCTTATATTCACTTCAAGCCAGCCCACCTGTTCGCATTCCGCAAGCTTTTTGCAGGTATAAACGTAATCCTCCCTGCAGAATCCGCTCACGTTCGCCATCACCTTTTTTTCAAAGCACTTTGCAAGCCGCGGAAGCTCCTCGGAAATCACCTTGTCCACGCCTGGATTCTGCAAGCCTACCGCGTTCAGCATCCCGGCGGGCGTTTCCGCTATCCGGGGCGTTTCGTTGCCGAACCGCGGCTCTCTGGTAGTGCCCTTGAACGAAAAAGTCCCCAGCACATTTATATCGTAGAACTCCGCGAACTCATAGCCGTAGCCGAAGGTGCCGCTCGCGGGGATGACCGGGTTGGCGAGCTCCGTACCGCAAAGATTCACCGAAGTGGATTTTACCGCCATAATATCTCCTCCTTGCAGAGCACCGGCCCTTCGCGGCAGATGCGCTTGTATCCGGTGACCGTGCGGCAGGAACAGCCCATGCAGGCGCCGAATCCGCAGCCCATGCGTTCCTCAAAGCTGAACTGCCCGCTCGTTTTCGTCGCACGGTAAAGCGCTTTCAGCATCGGTTCCGGCCCGCATGCGTAAAAGTAACCGTATTCGCCCGCCGCGCTCAGCGCGTCGGTCACAAACCCCTTTATGCCTTCGCTTCCGTCCGCGGTGGCAACGAACACCTCCGCGCCCAGCGCCCGGAACTCCTTCGTAAAAAAGGCCTCCGCGGCGGTGTTGAAGCCGGTTATCACTTTAACGTGTTTACCCTGCGATATAAGCACTTTTGCAAGCTTGTAAAGCGGAGGAACTCCGACTCCGCCGCCGACGAGCAGGGGAGTATCGCCGGAAAGCGAAACGTCGTATCCGTTGCCGAGCCCGGTAAGAATATCCGCCTTTTCGCCGGGCTGCATTTCCGAAAGCCTTTTCGTGCCGCCGCCCACCGTTTTGTATATAAGGGTAAGCAGTCCCGGCTCGCTGTCGCAAACCGATATCGGTCTGCGCAGGAACAGCCCGCCGATCTTTACGTTCACGAACTGCCCCGGTCGTGTGATCGCGTCCGTATCCCCCGCGAGCCGCATAAGAAACACGTTATCGGCTATTTTTTTGTTTTCGGTTATTTCAAACAAAGCCTGTTTCATCTTGTATCCTTTAAGCGTCGATGGTGGAAATGGTAAGCGTCGTTTCCTCCAGAACGTCCAGCAGCACCCGCACGGTGTCGAGCGCGGTGAACATGGTAACGTTGTTTTCGGTGGAGATGCGGCGTATGCGGTAGCCATCGCTTTCCTGATCGGCGTCGCCTATATCGCGGGTGTTTATAACGTAAGCGATGTGTCCCTGACGCAGCGCTTCGGGTATCTCGTCGCTGCCTTCGCCGATTTTTTTAAGTATGTGCGTGCGAATGCCGTTCGCTTTAAGGAAGTTCGCCGTGCCCTCGGTCGCCTCGATGTTGAACCCGAGGTTGTAGAAGCGGCGTATAAGCGGCAGCGCCTCGTCCTTGTCCTTATCCGCTATGGTGGCGAACACCGTGCCGTAGTTCTGCAGGTGCATACCGCTTGCCTGCAGCGCTTTGTAAAGCGCGCGGTTCAGCTTGTCGTCATATCCGATCGCCTCGCCGGTGGATTTCATTTCCGGCGAAAGGTAAGCGTCCAGCCCGCGTATCTTGTTGAACGAGAACACCGGGACCTTAACGTAAACGCGCTTCTTCTCGTCGGGATATATCCCGAAAATGCCCTGCTCCTTAAGGCTCCTGCCCAGAATGACCTCCGTCGCGATGTCGGCAAGGCTGTAGCCGGTCGACTTCGAAAGGAAGGGCACCGTGCGCGAGGAGCGCGGGTTGACTTCTATAATATAAACGTTTTCGTCGCCGTCCACTATGAACTGGATGTTGTAAAGCCCTTTTATTCCTATGCCCAGTCCCAGCTTCTTCGCATAGCACAGGATCGTGCCCTTGACCCTGTCGGAAATGCTGAAAGTCGGATAAACGCTTATCGAGTCGCCGGAGTGCACGCCGGTGCGCTCCACAAGCTCCATTATCCCGGGCACGAAAACGTCCACGCCGTCGCAGATCGCGTCGACCTCCACCTCTTTGCCCTGGATGTATTTGTCCACCAGCACCGGCTTGTCCTCGTCTATTTCGACCGCCGTCTTAAGATATTGTTTAAGCTGGCTTTCGTTGCCGACTATCTGCATCGCTCTGCCGCCCAGCACAAAGCTCGGCCGGACCAGCACCGGATATCCGATCTCGGCGGCGGCTTTAACGCCGTCTTCGATGTTGGTTACCGCTTTTCCGGCGGGCTGTGGGATCTCCAGCGATTCAAGCAGATGCTCGAACAGATCGCGGTTCTCGGCGCGGTCTATCGCTTCGCAGTCGGTGCCTATAAGCTTCACGCCGCGGCGCATAAGCGGTTCGGCAAGGTTTATAGCCGTCTGTCCGCCCAAAGAAGCTATAACGCCTTCCGGCTTTTCAAAATCTATAATGTTCATCACGTCTTCCGGCGTCAGCGGTTCGAAATAAAGCTTGTCGGCGGTGGTGTAGTCGGTCGAAACCGTTTCGGGGTTGTTGTTTATTATTATCGCCTCGTAGCCGCTGCGCTTTATCGTCTGTACCGCGTGCACGGTGGAATAGTCGAACTCCACGCCCTGCCCTATGCGTATCGGGCCTGCGCCAAGCACAACTATCTTCTTTTTGCCGGTAAGCCGGGAATCGTTCTTTCCGGAATAGGAGGAATACAGGTAGGCAATGTATTCGCCGGTATGCAGGGTGTCCACCATGCGGAACACCGGCGCTATGCCGTTTTCGCGGCGCATTTTCCACACCGCAAGCTCGTCTTCGCCCCACAGGGCGGCTATGGTCTTGTCCGCAAATCCCATTATTTTCGCGGCCTTCAGCGCTTCCAGATCGTTTTTGTGCGTTTTCAGCACGTTTTCCCCGTCGATTATGCGCTTCAGCGATTCAAGGAACAGCCCGGTTATCATGGTCGTTTCGTGCAGTTCGTCCGTCGTAACGCCGCGGCGCAGAAGCTCCGCCACTGCAAAAATTCCGTCGTCGCGGAAGGTCTTTATGTATTTCTTGATCGCGCCGGTCTCCATTTTGTCGAACTTTTTAAGGTGGAAGCTGTCGGCGCCGGTCTCCAGCGAGCGCACCGATTTAAGGAAGCATTCCTCCAGCGTGGAGCCTATCCCCATAACCTCGCCAGTCGCCTTCATCTGCGTGCCGAGGTCGTTCGGCGCGCCGGTGAACTTGTCGAACGGGAACCGCGGGAACTTCGCCACGAGGTAATCCAGGCTCGGCTCGATCGCGGCGGTGCCGCCCGCCACCGGGATATCCTCCAGCGCCATGCCGACGGCTATCTTCGCGGTAACTCGGGCGATCGGGTATCCGCTCGCCTTGGAAGCCAGCGCCGACGACCGCGAAACGCGCGGATTCACTTCTATTAAATAATACTCGCTCGAATCGGGATTCAGCGCGAACTGCACGTTGCAGCCCCCGGCGATCTTAAGTTCGCGGATTATCTTTATCGCGCTGTCGTTAAGCATTTTAAGGTCGTGCGCGTTAAGCGAAAGTATCGGCGCAACCACAATACTGTCGCCGGTGTGAACGCCCACCGGGTCCACGTTTTCCATACCGCAGATCGTAATGGCTTTGTCGTAGGAATCGCGCATAACCTCGAACTCTATTTCCTTAAAGCCCTTAACGCTCTTTTCCACCAGCACCTGGTGCACCGGCGAAAGGCGGAACGCGTTTATCGCAACGTCCTCCAGCTCACGCTCGTCATAGGCGAATCCGCCGCCGGTCCCGCCCAGAGTGAATGCGGGGCGGAGCACGACCGGATATCCGATCTCCGCGGCGGCTTTCTTCGCTTCTTCCATATTATAGGTTATCTGCGAAGGGATCGTCGGTTCGCCTATCGACTGGCAAAGCTCCTTGAACAGCTCGCGGTCCTCCGCGCGCTCTATACTGCGGCTGTCGGTGCCCAGCAGCTCGACTCCGCATTCTTTCAGAACGCCCTTCTTTTCAAGCTGCATCGCAAGGTTTAGCCCCGTCTGCCCGCCTATGCCAGGCACAATGGCGTCCGGGCGCTCGTAGCGCAGTATTTTTGCAATGTATTCCAGCGTCAGCGGCTCCATATAAACCTTGTCGGCTATGGAAGTGTCGGTCATTATCGTGGCGGGGTTGGAGTTGCACAGCACCACCTCGTAGCCTTCTTCCTTCAGCGCAAGGCACGCCTGAGTCCCGGCGTAGTCGAATTCCGCCGCCTGCCCTATCACTATAGGTCCCGATCCGATTATAAGGATCTTTTTGATGTCGGTCCTCTTTGCCATTCTTCTTACCTCCGTATTCCTTCGTAAACCGTCCTGCCTCCGCATACGGTAAGCAGGCATTCTCCGTATATCTCAAATCCCTCGAACGGCGTCGATCTGCCCATCGAAAGGAACTTTGCGCTGTCGACGGAGCCTTTTGCGTTAAGATCCCATACCGTGTATCCGTTTCCGTCTATCCCGAACCGCTTCCGCGGCGCCTCGCACAGCAGCCCGGCAAGTTTTTCCAGCGCTATCACCCCGGCTTTTACCAAATAGGTGTAAAGCAGCGGGAACGCGGTCTCCAGCCCGACTATCCCGAAAGGGCTGCCTTTAAGTCCGCGCGCCTTTTCTTCGGCGGCGTGCGGCGCGTGGTCGGTGGCTATCATATCCACCGTTCCGTCGCAAAGCCCTTCCAGAAGCGCCTCTCTGTCGGCTTTTCCGCGCAGAGGCGGATTCATTTTGAACCGCCCGTCCTCACGCATAAAGCTTTCGTCCAGCAAAAGGTAGTGCGGCGCGGTTTCGCAGGTAACGTCCGCTCCGCTTTTTTTCGCCTCGCGGATCAGCTCCACACTCTCTTTCGTCGAAATATGGCATACATGGTAGGCGGCTCCGGTCTCGGCGGCAAGGCGCAAGTCGCGTTCGATCTGCCGCCATTCGCTTTCGGAGCATATCCCTTTGTGCCCGTGCTTTTCGGCATAGGCGCCCGCGTGTATATATCCGCCGTGCAGCAGGGAGTTCACCTCGCAGTGCGCGGCGATCACCTTTCCCAGCCTTTTCGCTTCGGTCATCGCCTCGCGCATCATCCCTTCGTCCTGCACTCCGCGCCCGTCGTCCGAAAAAGCAACGGCGCGATTCGCCGTACCGCGCAGGTCGGCAAGCCTTTCGCCCTTTTCGCCCACGGTCAGCGCGCAGTATGGGTGAACGTTTATCACGGCGTCGCGGCGTATTATTTCCAGTTCCTTTTCCAGATTCTCCGCGCAGTCCGGCACGGGATCCAGGTTCGGCATGGCGCATACGTCGGTATATCCTCCGTGCGCCGCCGCAAGCGAACCGGTCTTAATCGTTTCCTTATAAGAAAATCCCGGTTCGCGAAAGTGCACGTGCACGTCGCAAAAACCGGGAAAAACGGTATATTCGCCGTCGGCGCCGCTGCCGGCAAGAAGCGCTGCCGCCTCCTGCGCGCGTACGTCGCCTTCGTTCATAAGTATGGAAACCAGCCTGTGTTCCGCCATTTCGAACTTCCTTTGTAAAAAACAAAATCCCGCCGCGGCAGGGCAGGGAAAACAAAACAAACGCATACTTCGCACGGCGCAAATTTGCATCGCGCACGTTATTCGCGCCGCTTCGCGATATCCCGTACCGCCTTAAAGCCGCTTTTTAGTGATTATAACATCACAATTCGCGTTTGTCAATCGTTAAGATCGTTATTTTTGCGTTTTCCGCGGATAAAACATTTGTAAAAAAGCACCTAACCGCGCAAAAAACCTTTACAAACGCGGGCTCACGGTGTATAATTGCAAAAAACGGAAACGATAATCAAGGAGGTTTCAATGGCACAGAAGACAGTACCCGCCCGCAGCGAGGTCGCCGCGGAATACACCTGGGATCTCACGCATATTTTTGCAAGCGACGATAAATGGTTCGAGGAATACGAGGACCTTAAGAATCTTCCGAAGACGTTCGCGGAGTTCAAAGGAAAACTCGGGGAAAGCGCTTCCGCGCTGCTCGGCTATTTCAAAGCGAGCGACAGCGCGGCCGTAAGGCTGGAGCGGCTTTACGGATACGCCTCCCGCAAGGGCGACGAGGACACCGGAAACAGCTTTTACCAGGATATGCGCGGCAAGGCGCGCAGCATATATACCGAAGCGGAAAGCGCCTCGGCTTTCGCCGATCCGGAAATAATGGCGATCCCGGACGAAACGCTTGCAAAATGGCTGGAGGAATGCCCCGGTCTGCGCACCTACAAGCGCGCGCTTTACCGCATCCGCCGCCGCAGGGCGCACGTGCTCGCTCCCGAATGCGAAGCGCTGCTTGCCTCCGCCGGGGAAATGGCGGAGGCGCCCGAGCAGGTCTACGGCGCGCTGCACAGCGCGGATATGCGCTTCCCGGACGCGGAGGATTCGCAGGGGAACAAACATCAGCTCACCGACGGGATGCTGGTACCGCTGCTCGAAAGCGCGGACAGGGTGCTGCGCCGCAACGCCTTCGAAACCTATTACGCCGGGATAGACGGGCTCCGCAACACCTGCGCCGCGCTTATCGACGCGCAATTCCGGCAGCTCTGCTTCTTTTCCAAGGCGCGCGGATACGGCGGCACGCTGGAGGCCTCGCTCGATGCGACCGAGGTCCCGACGGAGGTTTATCACAACCTTATAAAAGCCGTTCACGGTAATCTGGATAAGATGCACCGCTACGTCGCGCTGCGCAAAAAGCTGCTCGGCGTTGAAGAGCTGCATATGTATGACGTCTACACCCCGATAGTTCGGGGAGTGGCGAAGGAGATATCCTTCGAAGAGGCGAAGAAGATCACGCTCGAAGCGCTTTCGGTGCTCGGCGAGGATTATCTGGCGATGCTTCGCGAGGGTTACGAAAACCGCTGGATCGACGTATACGAGAATATCGGCAAACGCGGCGGCGCCTATTCCTCGATGGGCGATCCGCACCCCTACGTCCTGCTGAACCACCACGATAATTTAGACAGTCTGTTTACCCTCGCGCACGAGATGGGGCATTCCATCCACAGCTATTTAAGCATTAAGAACCAGCCGGTGTGCGACGCGGATTACGTGATCTTCGTCGCGGAGGTCGCCTCCACCTGCAACGAGGTCCTGCTTATGCGCCGCCTGCTTTCCAAAACTCAGGACAAGCGCGAGAGGGCGTATCTTATAAACCACTTCCTCGACCAGTTCAAGGGCACGCTCTACCGCCAGACGATGTTCGCGGAGTTCGAGCTGGAGCTCGGCAGGATGAGCGAAAACGGCGAAACGCTTACAGCCGACGCGCTCTGCAAAAAGTACCGCGAGCTGAACGAGCGTTATTACGGCCCGGATATGGTGTCCGACGAAGGCATCGCGCTGGAATGGGCGCGCATCCCGCATTTCTACTATAACTATTACGTGTTCCAGTACGCCACCGGCTTTTCCGCCGCCGTCGCCATCGCCAACCGTATTTTAAAAGAAGGCGCGCCCGCCGTCGCGGACTACAAACGCTTCCTTTCCGGCGGCTGCAGCGCCGATCCGATCTCGCTTCTTAAGATCGCAGGCGTCGATATGAGCACGCCCGGCCCGGTCGATTCCGCGCTCGCGCTGTTCGGCGAATTGCTTGACGAGATGGAACAGCTTACTTAAAATCTTTACCGATCAAGGAGGAAAAAACAATGGAGATCATTCTTACAAACGAAAACTTCCGAAAGGAAGTGCTTGAAGCGCCCGTCCCGGTGCTCGTCGATTTCTGGGCGCCGTGGTGCGGCCCCTGCCGTATGCTCGCCCCCGCCGTCGCCGCGATAGCGCAGGAGCGCGCGGGCAGCGTTAAGGTCGGCAAGGTGAACGTCGACGAACAGCCCGCGCTCGCGCAGGCGTTCGGCATCGCCGGGATCCCCGCGCTGCTGCTCTTCAAGGGCGGAAAAGTCGCCGGGAATATCGTCGGTCTGCGCCCCAAGGAAAGCGTCGACGAATTCATAGACGATAATATTTGAAAAACAAAGCTTACGAAAGGAGTTTTGCACATATGAAGTATATCTGCGAGGCCTGCGGCTGGGAATACGACGAAGAGCTAGGCGATCCCGAAAACGGCATAGCCCCCGGCACCAAGTTCGAAGACCTGCCCGACGATTTCGAATGCCCCGTCTGCGGAGTGGGCAAGGATATGTTCTCCGCGCAGTAAACAAACAAAAAAACGCAAAAAACCGCCCGGTCGTACCGGACGGTTTTTCGTTTGTTCGCGGGCGTGTTACCGCGCCGTTTTGCCTTCTTTTATGAACTCCCTGCGGCGGATGAGCTTCATAAGCTCGCTCACGGGGATTATTACCGCGCCGATCGCCGTCGCCATAAGGAATTCCCAAACGGTTATTTCGGCGAACGAGAACGCGTTTCGCAGCCCGGGGATGAATATCACCGCCGCGGTCAGCACGAAGGAAAGAGCCATCGTGGCAAGCAGCAGATAGTTGTGGCTGCCCATTCTGAACACGCTTCTCCAGCGCGAGCGCATATTGAAGGAATGGAATATCTCGGCAAGCGACATCGTTACGAACGCAAGCGTGGTGCCGTGCCCGGGCTCTATAGCGTTTCCGGTGAAGAAGGCGATAAGTACGAGCATCGCTATAACCGCGCCCTGCCAGATCACGTCGAATCCCATACGCCCGGCGAAAAGCCCTTCGCGGCTGTCGCGCGGGGGGCGCCGCATAACGTCGTGTTCGGCGCGCTCCATACCCAGCCCGAGCGCGGGCAGACTGTCGGTTATAAGGTTTATCCAAAGGATGTGTATCGGCTTGAACAGCGTCATTCCGAACAGCGAGGCGATGAACACGCTCAAAACCTCGCTTAAATTGGACGAGAGCAGGAACTGTATCGTCTTGCGGACGTTGTCGTAGATCCTGCGTCCCTCCTCCACGGCGTTCACTATGGTGGCGAAGTTGTCGTCGCTCAATATCATATCCGCGACGTTCTTCGTAACGTCGGTTCCGGTAATGCCCATCCCCACGCCGATGTCGGCGGCTTTAATGGAGGGCGCGTCGTTCACGCCGTCTCCGGTCATGGCGGTGATATAGCCCAGCTTTTTCCAGGTGTTCACGATGCGCACCTTATGCTCCGGCTGAACGCGGGCGTAGACCGAGTAATTGAATATATCCTGAATGAACCGTTCGTCGGAGATCTTGTCCAGCTCCGCGCCGGTAAGCGCCTGCGAGCGGTCCTCTATAATGCCGAGCTCCTTGCCGATGGCGACCGCCGTGTCGATGTGGTCGCCGGTGATCATTACCGGGCGCACGCCCGCCATGCGGCAGCGCTCTACGGCTGCGGCGACTTCGGGGCGGATCGGATCGATCATACCGGAAAGCCCGATAAAGATCATATCCTTTTCTATTTCATCCGGGGATTCGAACTCCGGCAGCTTATCGTAGACCGTGAAGGCGGCGGCAAGCACGCGCAGCGCCTTGTCCGCCATGGATTTGTTGTGCGCAAGCAGCGCGTCGCGCGTTTGGTCGTCAAGCGGCTTCACTTTGCCGTCGACCGGGGAAATATACCTGTCGCAGCGCGAAAGCACCACGTCCGGCGCGCCCTTGGTGTATTGCATCACGCGGCCGTCAAGCGAATGCAGCGTGGACATCATCTTGCGCATCGAATCGAAAGGAGCTTCTCCTATTCGCGGCTGCTCCTCCAGCAGCTTGTTCTGGTCCATCCCGTTCGCAAAGGCAAAAGCGGCAAGCGCGGCTTCGGTGGGTTCGCCGGTAACGCTGCCGTCGGGCGCGACTGAAGCGTCGTTCGCCAGCGCGTTGCAGCGGCAAAGCATATCCAGATTGCCGGTGAAGTATTCGGTAACCGTCATTTTGTTCTGCGTAAGCGTGCCGGTCTTGTCGGAGCAGATCACCTGCGTGCAGCCCAGCGTTTCAACGGCGGTCAGCTTGCGTATGATGGCGTTCTGCGAAGCCATTTTGGAAACGCCCATCGAAAGCACGATGGTAACCACCGCGCTCAGCCCCTCCGGCACCGCCGCGACGGCAAGCGAGATAGCGATCATAAAGGTGTTTATTAAAGTGTCGCCGTTGATGCTTTCGGCGGTGATAAGGTCTATCGCGAATACCGCGGCGCAGATGATAAGCACGCCGACAGTAAGCACTTTGCTGAGCTGGCCAAGCTTGACCTGCAGCGGCGTTTTTTCGTCCGCGGCGTCGGTTATCGCCTGCGCGATCTTGCCCATTTCGGTGCTCATTCCGGTGGCGGTAACCACGGCTTTCGCCCTGCCGTACACCACCGTAGTGCCGGTGTAAAGCATGTTCGCCCTGTCGCCCAGGGGAACGTCGCCGTTATCGTGCGCGGGAAGAATGCCCGCGTGCTTGTTCGCCGGGACCGATTCGCCCGTCAGCGCCGATTCCTCCGCTTTAAGCGAGGCGGCTTCCAATATGCGCGCGTCGGCGGGGACGGCGTCGCCCGCTTCCAGCAGTATCACGTCGCCGGGGACGAGCTCTTCGCTGGTGATAACGCGCACCGTGCCGTCGCGCAGGACTCTGCATTTGGCTTTCGTCATCGCTTTAAGCGCGTCGATTGCTTTTTCCGCCTTGTTCTCCTGCACCACGCCCAAAACGGCGTTAAGTATAACGACGAAAAGTATTATAATAACGTCCGCCAGCGATTCGCCTTCGATCAGCGCGGTAACAAAGCTGATCGCCGCCGCCACAAGCAGGACTATAATCATGGGATCGGCGAACTGCGCCAGGAACTTTTTCCACAAAGGCGTTTTGGGCGGGTCGGCAAGCTTGTTCGCGCCGTAAGTCTGCGCGCGCGCCGCCGCCTCCTGCGAGGAAAGCCCCTGTTCTCCGGTGTGAAGGTATTCCAGTACCTCCTCGGGATTGCAAAGATAATGCTTCATTTTTATTTTCCTTCCGTTTGTTTCAGATCGTAAAAACACTGGTCGTTTACGCCGCAGATTATAGCACAAAGCGCCGCATTTGTCAATATACGGGCTTTTCAAACGCGGCAAAACGTGATATAATGAAAAAAAGTAAAAGTTTTTTTCAAAACCGTTCCAAATTTCGCGGCTTTTCCTGATTATACAGAGTGAAAGAGCTTTTTCCGGAAAAACGCGATCTTGAAAACCGAAAAGGAGGCAGTATGTTCGACATCCCCGACGAGACAATAACCGAATATCTTCTTGCGCGGGACGAACGCGCGCTCGAGCTCGCCTCCGCCAAGTATTCCCCCTATATCCGCCGCATAGCCGCGAATATGCTCGGCGGCGGATGCGAAGCGGACGAATGCGTGAACGACGTTATGCTTGCGCTGTGGAACGCAAAGCCGGACGAAGCGCGCGGAGGGCTTTCCGCGCTCGTCGCCTGCATCGCCCGGCGCGTCTGCGCGAACAGGTACAACGCCGCCCGCAGTAAAAAGCGCGTCCCCTCGGAATTGACGGAAGCGCTGGACGACCTGGCTTTCGCCGTCCCGGACGAAACCGCGGACACCGAACGGGAGTTTTTCGCCGCGGAGCTGGCGGCGGTGATCAACCGCTGGCTCAAATCGCTCGGCGGGACGGACCGGTTCATATTCATAAGCCGCTATTACGATTCGGAGCCGGTAAGCGCCATTTCCGAACGGCTCGGCGTAAGTCAGTCGCTTATTTACAAAAAGCTGAACAAGCTTAAAACCAAACTGAAAAACGAACTTGAAAGGAACGGTTACACGGTATGAAACACATTACCGAAGATATTTTTAACGAAGCGATGAACGGGCTCGATCCCGCGCTTGTCGCCGAGCATATAAGCAAGCGCGAAGAGCTTGAATCAAACAAGACGCGCCCCGCAAGGACTTATCGCCTGCGCCGCGCCGCGATAGCAGCCGTCGCTGCCGCCGCAATAGCCGCCGGAGCCGCCGGAGCGGTATTCATCGCCAACCGCGCGCCCGAACCTGGCGCCGTTTCCGAAGGAAGCGCCGGGGAAGCGGTTAACAATTCCGGCGAAAACGTTTCCGCGGACGACAGCGGAGAAAGTGACCCGGACTTACCAGGCACAAGCTCTGCGGAGAGCGGTCCGGAAGCGCTTCCGAGCCCGTACGTCAACGGCGTGTTCTTCCCTTATATTTACGTTGACAATTTGTTTCACGATATGGACGTGATAAAAATGTACGTTCAAGAAGATTATGATCCGTACGGTCTTTACGAACGCGGATTCCCGACAATAAGCGTTTTGTCGGCAAACGGCGAGGATTCAGACGATTCCGGCGACGTGTTTTATACGAATCAATATGGTATTAATATACCAATAAAGTATATGTCCCCGGATATCTTTCGCCCGCGTGAATACTTTGATTCCCATATGTATATTTCGTGTACACTCGCATGTAAGCTAAAATATTTTGAAAATGAGGAAAGATATGCAGTATTGCTGTTTTTCCCGGTAATAAAACCGGAAATCGACTTAACACATACAAAAGAAGAAATAGTGGAAATCGTTGAACAGGCGACCGGCGAGCCATTGGAATTAAAGCCGGTGATAGTAACAAATCCCTATTCTATAATAGATGATGAACCGTATAGATCGGACGAGTGGTTCGGGACTTTAGATAAAGAGCAGATTCTGGCTTTGGCGGACCAACACGTTATGATGTCGTATGTTTGTTCCGTTGAAGGAGAACGAGGTTATTTGAATGAAAACTATGATTACTACTGGAGTTTAATCGACAACGGGATGGCAGAAGATGAAGCGAGATATTATTTATGGTACAATCAGTTAGTAATTAATCAAGACGAGCCGGGTGAGGAATTGCTGAAAGCGCTGAACGAATGGAATGAATACCACGGCGACTGCGTTTTTGCGACCGAAGAAGGACTAATTTATTGGAAGGGTTGATATGTTATGCTGCGAAGTGGTTTTCGCTTATTTAAATCAATAGCAACCGTTATATAAAACTTTGATCCTTTTCCCTTTTTGCGGGGCCGTGAAAGCGGCTCCGTTTTTTAAGCAGCCCCTTAAGTATTGACAAATCCGCCGCGCGCGGTTATAATTATAATTTGAAGTAATATACAAACGCAGACATGGAGGAACACATGGACAACAACTCACTTGCCGAGCTTTTATACCCGGATATAAAAACCCTGCCCGCCGATATGGAGGCGCGCTACCCGGAAAGGAACCTGCCGGAGGGGGCTAAAGTCACCCGCTTCGCGCCCAGCCCTACGGGATTCCTGCACATAGGCAACCTTTACGGCGCGTTTACCGACGAGCGGCTGGCGCACACGTCCGGCGGAGTTTTTTATCTGCGTATAGAGGATACCGACGCAAAGCGCACCGTTCCCAACGGAGTGGAGATCATAATTCAAACGCTTGCGCGGCTCGGCCTGGAGTTCGATGAAGGCGCCGTTTCCGGCGGCGACAGCGGCGATTACGGCCCCTACCGCCAGAGCGAGCGCGCGCCGATATACCAGACCTATGCCAAACAGCTTGTGCGCGAGGGGAAGGCATACCCCTGCTTCTGCACCGAGGAGGAGCTCGCCGCCATCCGCGAAAAGCAGGAGGCAGCCAAGCTCACCACCGGGTATTACGGCGAATTCGCGGTCTGGCGCGACGCGCCTTTGGAAAAGATAAAAGAAAAGCTCGCCGCGGGCGAAAAATTCGTGCTGCGCTTCCGTTCGGAGGGCAGCGCCGCCAACAAATACAAGTTCCGCGACCAGATAAAGGGCGAGATCGACGTTACCGAAAACGACATCGACCACGTTATCCTTAAATCGGACGGCATACCGACCTATCACTTCGCCCACGCGGTGGACGACCACCTTATGCGCACCACGCACGTAGTCCGCGACGAAAGCTGGCTTTCCACGCTGCCGTTCCACATCCAGCTCTTCAAGGCGCTCGGGTTCAAGCTGCCCAAATACTGCCACACCGCGCAGATGCTCAAGCTGGATAACGGCAACAAGCGCAAGATAAGCAAGCGCAAGGATCCGGAGTTCGCGCTTACCTATTACCTCGCGCAGGGGTATCCCGTCGCCGCCGTGCGCGAATACCTTATAACGATACTCAATTCCAACTTCGAGGAATGGCGGCTCGCCAACCCGGATGCCCCGCTGGATAACTTTAAGTTCTCCACGAATAAAATGAGCATTTCCGGTTCGATATTCGATCTGGACAAGCTAAACGACATATCCAAAAACGTCGTTTCGCGTATGACGGCTGAGGAGGTATTTGAAGGCGCGCTCGCCTGGGCGCAGGAAAACGACGAGGAGTTTGCAAATATCCTTTCCGCCGGCAAGGAAAAGGCGCTGCGCATATTCTCCATAGGCCGCGGCGGCAAAAAACCGCGCAAGGATATCGCGAAATGGAGCGAGGTAAAGCGGTTCGTTTCCTTCTTCTATCCCTCGCTTTTCGCGCGGGAGGACGAAATACCCCCGCAGTTCGCGCGGGAGGACGTTAAAGCCGTGCTTTCCGCTTTTGCCGCCGGGTACGATCCCGCCGACGCGCAGGACGTCTGGTTCGGCAAAATAAAGCAGATCGCCGCCGACAACGGCTTCTGCCCGGATATGAAGCAGTACAAGGCATCCCCGGAGGCGTTCAAGGGCTCCGTCGCCGACGTAAGCATGTTCATACGCGTAGCCGTTACGGGGCGCGTCAACTCCCCGGACCTGTACGAGGTGATGAACGTTCTCGGCGGAGAAGAGGTGCTACGCCGGGTGAGCGGCTGACAAAGGATTTCCGTCTTTCGGAGTATTTGCGATGAAAAGATTTTTATCTGCCGTTCTGATCGCGCTGCTGGTGCTCGCGGTCCTGCTTTCCGCATGTCAGAGCGGGGAAGAGCCGTCTTCCGCGCCTTCGGAAAGCGCGTCGCAGCCGGCGGTAAGCGAACCGGCTTCGGAACCGGATGCCGCGGAAAGCGGCGGCGAAAGCAGCGGAGCGAGCGCCGCGGAAAGTATTGAAGAGAGTTCGGAAGAAAGTATTGAAGAAAGCTCCGAGGAAAGCGTTGAAGAGAGCTTTGAAGTAAGCATTGAAGAAAGCTCGGAAACCGTTCCGGAGTTCGATCCGGCGGAGCTTTTCTCAGTAACCGCGCCGGATCACACCTTCGATATCCACACGCCGGATCAGGCGGCGTTCCTTGAAGGCTCTCTCGAATCGATCGCGTCTCTTGCGGACGGCTGGCACGAATGCAGCAAGCCGCGCGCCTACCCGGTGGATTTCACGGTAAACCGCGAAGCCGCGCCCTTCGAGCTCGGCGAATTCAACGGCTGCCGCGCGCTGCTCGACCGGGACGCCGGCTTTACGGACCCAAAGATCATACAGACCTATTCCGTTACCGATAACGGCTACCGCATCGAGTTCACCAATCTGCTGCTGGACGCGACCTATCATTACAAGCTGCAGGTGCAGTACGGCGATACCTGGTACGAAAGCGCGCCCTACGTCTTCTATACCGCCGCGTATGCTCCGCGCAACCTCGATATTGAGGGCGTTTCCAACGTGCGCGATATCGGCGGCAGGTTCATCGACGACAGCCACCGCATCAAACAGGGGATGATCTTCCGCGGCGCCGCCTTCGAGGACGCCCAGTACGGCACGCATATCACGCAGCGCGGGATCGCCGCCGTGCGCGAAGACCTTAAAATAAAGACCGAGATCGAGCTGCGCTGGATCTCTGCGGGGGAGATAAGCTCCCGCGAGGAAAGCCTGATCGGCGGAGATGTGAACTATTACGAATATGAGTTCAACTACGATACTTCGCAGCTTCTTGTCGGCAACTACAACAGTATTGCCAAATGCTTCGTCCGCTTCGCCGACGAGACTCAGTATCCCATCTATTATCACTGCCGCATCGGCACCGACCGCACCGGCGTGCTGTCCTACCTGCTTCTGGGACTGCTCGGCGTGGATAAGGAAACCATCCTGCGCGACTATCTGTTTTCCAACTTCGGCTACGTCGGCGGCAACCGCAGCGTAAGCAGTATCCAGCAGGCGTATATAGATGTTATAGATTCCTTCGAGGGCGAAACGCTTAAAGAAAAGATCACCTGGCTGCTCAAAAACAAATGCGGTCTGGAGGACGAACAGCTCGAACGAATCGAAAACATCCTTATTGAAAACGTATGAATCAAAGATAAAAAGAGGAGAAAACCACCATGAAAAAACTTTTGAGTGTTATCCTTTGCGCGGCAATGCTGTTTGCGGCGGTGCCGTTCGCCGTTTCCGCCGATGGCCCGGGCGATAATATCGCCGGGTTCGGATGCGACACCGCAAACCTGATATGTATGCAGAACAGCGAATATGACGACGTCTGGATCCCCGATTTTTACATCACGCTTAAAGACGGAAGCAGACGCGACGTCGGATACAATATGAATTATAACGAAGACGGCGATCTTTGTTTTGACCTGTACGTTTCCGACGACGCTTACAGATACGGTATAGAGGCCGTAGACTCGCCGTATGGTCTTGTGTATAACTACTATATGCTGGATCCCGGAACATACGCCTACACCGCAAAGCTTACCTATAACGGCGAGCAGATAGCGACCTGCACTTATACCATAGTCGTAAACGAAAACTTTATAAAAAGCGTGGAAACAAGACCGATCACCGTTTTTCAGGAAGACGCCGTGCTGCATTCGGAGGATGAAAACGAATGGTATGAATACGCCTGGGATCGGTATATCGACGCGGTCGTGACCACCGTCGACGGCGCGAAGATCCGTATCGACCCCAACAGGGTTTTCGAATACGGCGGGACCTATTATAAGATGTGGATATCTGTACAAAGGTACGGCGCTAACGAGATCCACAGGTACGAAAAAAACTTTCAGGCATTTTTCATCGCCCCGCTGAATGACAAAGCCAGTTATTATTACTCCGGCAAGCAGGAGATCAGCGTTGCCGAAGGTCCGAAGGTCGTACAAGTCGATATACCCGACAATTTGTTTTTTGTGAGCGACGCATACGAAGTCGGATACGGAGAATACGACGAAAATACCGGCGAATGGTCGAATCATTATAAAGAATACGACGTCGGCGAGGGCGTAACGGTCCATTTCGCCGACGGCGGCATAGGGGAAGCGGGTTTTTATTTTGATGAAGAATACGGCAGTTATTTATACGTACACGGTATAGAGGATTGCTGCTATCCCGTGGTCTGCGATAACATCCAGGGACCGGGCAACGAATGGGGCACGGGCGAGCACGTCGTTCATTATACGGTCTGCAACAAAAACTACACCCAGACTGTGGAAACAGTCGACGTCGCGGAAGTACAGATCGAACCCGTAAAGATGTATTACACCGGCAACAGCTATTATCCTTACGAAGAATCCGTGGAGTTCACCATTACTCTTACCAACGGCGATACGTTCCGCACCGATGATTTCGAAAAAGATTGGAACAGCGGAACGCTTCAATACAAGGACAGAATACTGAATTATTACGTTTACGACGATATAGAGGAATGGACCGTCGGCGTTCACAAAGCGACGCTTTCTTGCTTCGGCAAAGATTTTGATTTCGACGTTGAGATCGCAAAATTGCCCGTCGTTTCGGTCACCGCGGACCCCGTAAAGGTAATAATGTCCGACGAACCGGCGTACCATGACGCGGTATACGACGAAAAAACCGGGAAATACGTAAAAGGCGGAATATTCCACAGCGAATCCGTGCATATCGTCGCAAAACTCGAAGACGGCAGCACGCTGGAAGGCGACGGAAGGATCGAGATAGGCAGCCAGGTTTTCGGGTTCGATTTCGGACCTGAATCCCCGCTGGATACCCCGATAACCACCGGGAAATACAAATTTGACGGCGTGCTTGCCGACGTGCATACCGAAGTCGATTTCGAAATAGTTTCCTCTTATTACGACGATCACGTGCTTTATTTGCTGCAGTTGAACGGACTTACGGCGGAGGAAGAAGAAGGCAGGTTCGAAAACGGAACGCTGGTATACGTCGGGAGGACGTTTGACTACGACGCAGCCGAAAGGATCGACGAGCTGTTCGATCTGCCCTACGGCGGATACTTCGCCGCGGATTTCACCGCCGCGTGCAAGGGCAAGGCGGTCGAACCGAACGGAAAAGTAAAGTTCACCTACCTGTGCGATGAAGAAGTCCTTCCCAACGGAATAACCGTTGCCCGTTTCGAAAACGACGAGCTTGTGCCTGTCGTCGGCAAATTCGATCCGGTTTCGCACAAATACTCGTTCGAGCTGGACAAGACCGGGGTTTACGTATTTATCAGGAACGACGAACCCGACTATATGCCCGGCGACGTGAACGGCAACGGCAAGATCGACGCGGCGGACTACGCCATGGCGAAGCGCGCGTTCCTTAAAACCTACGTCGTTTCCGCGGAGCAGCTTATGCGCGCGGATATAAACGGCAACGGCAAGATCGACGCGAGCGAATACGCGATGATAAAGCGCCACTTTCTCGGCACCTATACCATCCCCGGCACAAACAGATAAACAAACTGCGCGCTTTCGGCGCAAGGAGAACCATTTATGGAAGAGATAAAGAAAGAATCCACCAATTTCATACACGAGGCGATCGACGCGGATATCGCCGCCAACCCCGGATTGAAGGTGCACACGCGCTTTCCGCCGGAGCCGAACGGATATCTGCACATCGGGCACTGCAAGGCGCTGGTCATAGATTTCTCCACCGCGGTAAAATACGGCGGGCTGTGCAACCTGCGTATGGACGACACCAACCCCGCCAAGGAGGACACCGAGTTCGTCGACGCGATAAAGGAGGACATCCACTGGCTCGGCTTCGACTGGGGCGACAGGTTCTTCTACGGCTCGGATTACTTCGAGCAGACCTATCAGCTCGCGGAGCAGCTTATCCTTAACGGCGACGCCTACGTCTGCGAGCTCACGCCCGAAAAGTTCAGCGAATACCGCGGCGACCTCACCCATCCGGCGGTCTCGCCCTGGCGCGACAGACCTATCGACGAAAACCTGGACCTGTTCCGCCGCATGCGCGCCGGAGAGTTCCCGGAGGGGAAATATACCCTCCGTGCGAAGATCGACCTCGCCTCCGGCAACTTCAATATGCGCGATCCGGTTCTTTACCGCATCCGCTATATCGACCACCACAGGCAGGGGACGAAGTGGTGCATCTTCCCGATGTACGATTTCGCTCACCCGATCCAGGACGCCATCGAGGGCGTTACGCATTCGCTCTGCTCGCTGGAATACGAGGATCACCGTCCGCTGTATAACTGGGTGATAGAGCACGTCAATCTTCCGTCCCGCCCGAGGCAGATCGAGTTCGCGCGGCTTAACGTAACGAACACGGTTATGAGCAAGCGCTTCCTGCGGCACCTTGTCGAGACCGGGCTTGTCGACGGCTGGGACGACCCGCGTATGCCCACGCTCTGCGGTATGCGCCGCAGGGGCTACACCCCCGCCGCGATACTCGATTTTATCGACAGAGTCGGCGTGGCAAAGAACAATTCGCTGGTGGATATCGCCCTGCTGGAGCACTGCGTGCGCGAGGACCTGAACACCCACGCTCAAAGGCGCGTCGCGGTGTTCGATCCGGTAAAAGTAACCGTGACCAACTACCCGGAGGGCAAGACGGAGTATTTCGAGCTGCCGAACAACCCCAACGATCCGGAATCCGGTACGCGCAGACTCCCCTTCGCGCGCGAGCTGTTCGTGGAGAGGGAAGACGTTTCGCTCGATCCGCCGCCCAAGTATTTCCGTATGAAAAAAGACGGCGAGGTCCGTCTTATGGGCGCGTATATAGTTAAAGTCACCGATATCCTCACCGACGGGAACGGGAACGTCACGCAGGTGCTTTGCGAAGCCGACCTGGAGACCGGGAACGGTATGCCTTCGGACGGCAGGAAGATAAAAGGCACCATACACTGGCTTTCCGCCGCCGACTGCGCCGAAACCGACGTATGCGAATACGGGCGGCTGTTCACCGAGGCGGATATGAACTCCGTCGAATCGGCGAGATACGGCGAGTATCTCGATCCCGAAAGCAAGCGCCGCGTTAAGGGCGTGAAGATCGAACGCTCGCTGCTCGAAGCCGCCCCCGGCGAAAAATTCCAGTTCGTCCGCAAGGGCTATTACTGCCGCGACACGAAGGATACCGGGGTTTTCAACAGCATCGTGGAGCTTAAGGACAGCAAAAAATTCTGACAGATCATAGAGGCGCGATATGCGTATCAACCTGTGTTTTACGGAGCCGGTCCCCGTGAGCGAGGCGGAGAAGTTCGCCTCGCGGCTGCAGTCTCCGGCGCTCGTTACAGACCGCAAGCATATTATCAGGTACAGAAACAAGGCGGCTTACCGGCTGCCTTTTCTGCGCTGCGGCGCCAAGCTGGAGCGCTTTATCTCCGAGCCCTGCGCGGAATCGCTTATAAACTCGCCGCCCGGCACGCTCGTCGTCGGCGGCGCCGAGAACCGGCGGCTGCCGGATATCGCCGCGCTGGTATGCGGCGACTGCGTTCTGGTGGTGCTGGACGCGCTTTCGGCAAAGCTGTGCGGCATCCTGCGCGACGAATTCTGCGCCCTGCCGGGCTACGACCTCACGCTGCGCACCGCCGCCGACCCGTTCTGCGGCGCGTTGAAAGACAAGCTCGGGGCGGAGACCGAAAAGCGGTTTTCAATGCTTATCAGCGCGCTTTCGGAACACGGCGCGGGTTCGTTCCGGGTGTTCGACGCCGCGAAGGTCATACGCCCGGTGATCTCCGCGGCGGACAAGCTTCTGGGCGAGCGCGGCTATTCCGCGTTCTGGCACGCCGTGCCCACCGACCTTTACACCGAGGGAGGCGAGGACGGATTCGCCGCGATCATCGCCGCTTCGCTCTGCGCCTGCGCCCGCGTTTCCCGCGATGGGTGGGTGGACGTGCGCGGCAGCGCCGACGGCAGGAGCGCCCGGATAACCGTTTCCGCGTCCGCCGGGGAAGAATTCGTTTCTTCCGCCGCTGAAGGGGAGTTCCCCGCCGACGGTATGTTCGGCAGCGGCTCGCTGCCGGACCTTTATCTCGCCCGGCTGATAGCCGACGCGAACCGTTGGGACCTCACCGTTACGAGCACGCCGGAGGAGGGTTCGCACCGCAGGATATCGGCGACTCTCACTTTCGCGCTGTGCGGCTCCGTCACGCCCGCCGATTTCATCCTGCACGAGGACCTCGGCGACAGTATTCGCTCCGCGATGGGCATGGTCTTCGACGGATTGAAAAGCAGAAAATAAACGCCTTCGCCGCGCTTTGCGGCAAAACAACGCCCGGAGCGGTTCTGCTCCGGGCGCTGTTGTTTTTTCGTGATTGCTTTCTAATGTATGCAAATTGCTTGACAAACGCATAATATTATTGTATAATGCTATCGAATACGGAAAGGATGATGAAATATGGCAAATACCGCGGCGGTTTACGCCCGTATCGATCCGCAGTTGAAAAACGACGCGGAAAAAATACTGTTCGAGCTCGGATTGACTCCATCCGCGGTCGTGCAGATGCTTTACAGCCAGATAAAGCTTACCAGAAGCGTGCCGTTCGAAATAAAACTTCCGCCCAAAGAGCCGCTGTCCGTTTCGGACCTCACCGCCGAACAGTTGATCGCGGAACTGCAGAAGGGAATAGATTCCGTACGCGCCGGAAGAGTCGTTCCGGTAGACGAGGTCGACGGCGTCCTTAACAAGGAATTCGGTATATGAACGCCGGGTACGGAGTTGCGTATACCGACGAAGCGGTCGACGATCTGCGCGGGTCCTGTATGGGAAGCGTGATATCAAAAAGCAGTTCGGACAATAGGAAAAGCGCCCGGAGCGGTTCTGCTCCGGACGCTGTTGTTTATCACGGCGCGCCGTTATACGGCGGCGCCTTTTTATTCCGCTTCTTTGCCGAAGGTCTCCACTTCATCGACGGGGATATACATTACCGAATAATGGAACTCCGTGCCGCGTTCGTACTCGGCGGCGATGCGCTGCTGCAGCGAGGAGCCCTGCCGAAGGAAACGGCAGTCCGCGCCGTATGATCCGGTGGTGGGCAGGATGTGCATAGCGCGGTTGACGCGCAGTATGTTGCTTTCCGGCGCCATAACGCGGGCGAGCTCCGGCGCGAATATCCAGGAATAGCCCGCTATCGCGCGCGGGCGGTGGTCCGGGTAGAAGTCCTTGAAGAAATCCAGCGCCAGTTTGCACGCCTCTTTTATTTTTTCCGGCGTGTATTCTATGCCGGAGGGGATGTGTATCTCCAGCGTGGGCGAGCCCTTGCGCAGAAAATCGCGCCACTCGCTTTTTTTGTACTCGCGCGCGGAGGGCGATACCTTTCCGTGCGCGGAGACCGCGTTGGCGATCACCTTCTCGCCGTCCTCGTAAAATTCGGTCTTGCCGCAGGACTTTTCTTCTTTATCCACAAGCGCGCCTTCTGAATTGAAGAAGTATTCGCCGCCGACGAGCGACAGGTATTTTTTTCCGTCGGTAAGCACCGGGAAATCGCCGCCGAACGCGCCGGGCACGAATTTAAGTATGCCGAACATAAACATACATCCGCCCGCGCATAGCATATTCCAGTGCCATTCCAGAATGCCCCAGTAGCCGTTTTTGTTTTTGCAGTTCTGCGAATACCCGCGGAAGGCGTTAAGATTTTCCAGATTCTTGTCCTCCGGCGGCTTTTTGTTGATAATGGTGTTCGCGAGCTGCGCGGCGACTATCACCCAGCCGACCTGCTCCTTTTCAAGCCCGGGAACGTCGAAAAGGTCGTCGGTGTAGATGTAATTCAGCCACGGCGCGCGCGATTTAACGCAGAGATGCGCCATAAAGCTGCCGCAGATATGCCCTTTGTCGCTCTCGTTCATGATTCGGGCGCATTCTTCAAGCGCCGCCTTTCCGTCCTCCGGCAGCTTCGTCGCCTCCGCCACGGCGTTTATTTCATCCGGAGCAACTATCGGCTTCGCGCGGTCGTAGTTTTTTATAAACGCGTCGTAATACTCCGCGGCGTAGGCGGGCATTTCGAAGTTGAAAAGCTTTGTCAGTTCAGCGTATTTCATCGTAATCTCCTATAACGTACCTGTTCATGTTCCCGACTATCGCCTGAGACGCGACGAACTGGAAAAGGTCCTTTGTAAGGTTCGCGGCGTTGAGGTAGTGCAGATGCCCCGCCAGTACCGCGGCGATATCTTTTTCGTGCGATTTTATAATTTCTATGCAGTCCAGATTCTCACGCGGGCAGGAATCGTAGTTGAACTGGAAATACTGCCCGTTCTGCCTCAAGCGTTCCTCGTTCGCCGGGCACATTATCGGCACGTGCATTACCACCACCGCCTTCTTCCCGCCGGAAAGCAGGCGTTCCAGCTCTTCGTTCTGCTCCCGCGTTACAAGCCGGCGCGAATTGTCCAGCCCGATGATCAGCAGGTCGCCCAGATCGAGCGTCTGCACCGGTTCGCGCATGGCGGCAAGCAGGGAATCCGCGGGGATTTCCTCCGCCTTCTCGTGGTTGCCGCAAACCGCCAAAAACGGCTTTTTGAACCCGCCCAGCGCCTTGTCGCAGAACCGCAGGTTCGCCGGGCTCACGTAGTCCATCATATCCCCGGCTATCACCAGCGCGTCGCCCTTTTCCGCCTCGGCAAGCAGGTTTTCAAAATGCTTCGCCGGGGGCTGTTTCTGCCTGTCGCCGTAGGGCTCGCCGTAGCACCGCGCGAAGTCCGCGCGCACCCGTTCCCACGATTCGGTCCGCTTCAAGGCGCTCTCGCGCTCTTCTTCGGTGCTGCGCGCGTCGTATTCCGTCAAATGCGAGTCGTTCAGGTGGTAAATCACCTTTTTTCCCACGCCCTCGCACGCTATTTTGTATTCGGTAATCATTCCTTTCACCTCGCTCGCACCCATTCTACCATATTTCGTGCCGTAAAGCAATAATTAATTGACAAGCATCGCAAAATATGGTATATTGTAAAACAGAATACCGAAAGGAACTCCGTATATGCTGCTCTACATCATCCGCCACGCGGACCCGGACTACGAAAACAACACCATAACCGAATTCGGATGGGAGGAAGCGAGAGCGCTCGCCGTGTGGTTAAAGGATATAAAGATCGATAAGATCTACACCTCCCCCCTCGGCAGGGCGATCGACACCGCCCGCCCCACGCTGGAGGCGAAGGGGATGGACTACGAGGTGCTCCCCTGGACGGAGGAGAGCATGGATTATATGCTTTCGTTCAAGGCGACTCCGGATACCGACTGCTCCTATTCCTGTTCGGTAAAGGAAGGCGTTCACGATTTCGTCGATTTCACCGGGACCGAGCGTATGGCGACTATCGAACGCATGATAAAAGAATCCGATTCGCTGCTGGAATCCTACGGCTACAAGCGCCGCGGACTGCTTTACGACATTGTTTCGCCGAACGACCAAAGCATAGCCGTTTTCTGCCACGGCGGGTTCGGCAGCGCCTGGATAACCCACCTGCTCGGCTGCGCGCCCGGCATTATGTGGCCCGCGATCGCGCTGAACACCACCAGCGTTACGACTTTCGAGTTCCGCAACGAGGAGAAGGGCTTCACCCGCCCGGTGATGCACCGCATGGGCGAGATAACGCATATCTACAACGCGGGCTTAAGGGTGAACAACAGGTAAATATTACCCCGCTTTTTCCGCACGGGCGAAAGCGGATAAAGACAAATCAAAAATAACGGCTGAAACAACGCTTCAGTCGGTATTTTTGCGTTCCGCGCAAGCGTGAACCGCGGCTTTGCCGGGCTTTCCGGTCATTCGTCTTTTCCGAAATCGGCGGAATAGATATCGTAGGTGCCGAGCACGTGGCGTTTCAGCTTTGCGTAGTCGGCGGCGTGTATCTGCCTGCCGTCGGTTATCGCCAGCGCGAGCGTGCGGACTCTCCCGCCGGAATAATTCCCGAGGTAGATCCTCTTCGCCATAGCGTAATCCTCCGCGCCGATCCTGCCGTCGCCGCTGCCGTCGCCCTTCACCAGCGCGTAGATCCGCGTGCCGTCCAGGTCGACTCTCGCCCCGGTCCCCAGCACGGCGCCGTTCGGGATGACCGCGCCGTTCGCGTTTCTCGCCTTGCCGTCCTCCGCGCCGTAGTCGGCGATAAGGTCCGCGGCGGTATAGCCCTTTTCGGTTATCACGGCGTAGTATCTTCCGTCAAGCTCCATAAGCGTAAGCGGGCTGCCCGCCTTCGGCTCCGGGGCGGGGAAGCGCATATCCGCCGGGTCGAATATCGCGTTGCCCGCGTCATCGCACAGCGCGCCGCCCGCGGTACGGAACTTCGGATTGCGCTCCGCGACTGCGATCTCCTCCAGCTCGAAGCAGGTCGAAAACGCGCCGGGCTCTATTTCCTTTACGGTCTCGGGTAAGGTGAGCGAGGTCATACTGTCGCCCGCCGCGCGGAATGCCTCCGCGCAGATCTTCGTCACCGGGGCGACTCTTCCGTCCGCAAGCAGGACGTAATCGGGGATGATCACCGTGCGCACGGGGCCGAGCGACTTCACCTGCGCGTTCTCGGTCAGCTTTTTATAGTGCGCGCGCACGTCCTCCATAAATTCCTTCCACAGTATCCCCTCGTGGATAAAGGAGTTCCCGCCGTTGTAGCGCATCCAAAGCGGACATTCCTTTCCGCTCGCGTCGTTGTGCTGCAAAACGGCTTCTATACCGAGCCCGTAGCGCACAAGCAGCTCTGCCACCAGCACGGCGGTGTTTTTCATCGTATCGCGGAAGCGGGTGTTCACCCATTCGTCGTAATCGGCTCCGGTAAAGCGCGGCATACCGTCCGGCTTCGTCGGCGCGCCCTCCACGCACATTTCTATCCCTATGCTGTTGTAGTTCATCGCGGAGCCGGCGTGCCACCCGACTATCGAATCGCCGAGCGAGTGGTATATCCCGTGCTCGTCGACGGTATAGTGCCAGGATTTTTCCTCTTTTGTGGTGTGCAGTATCGTGTTGTAATACTCCGCGGTGGTTTTTTCCTCCATTGTAGCGGTGTTGTGAACGATTATGTATCTGATATCGTTCGCCACGCCGGACCAGTTCGGGTTCGAGCTGTTTATAAGGTCGGCGGTAACGCTTACCTCTCTGCCCAGACCACTTCCCAGCTTGTAATTCGCCGCGTCCATATCGAAGCTCACGCGGCACCTCGCGGCGGAGCCGCTGACCGCGGTCAGCGAACCCGTCGACCCGGTAACGCACACGCTGCCGTCTTTAAGCAGCTCGTATATCATCCCGTCGGCGTCGAGGAACCTGCCGTTTTCGTCCGGCCGGGCGCGCAAAGCCCTCGCCTTTACGCAAACGCCCGCCTCGTTCAGCGCGAATCCCGCGCCCGCGTCGCAGTCGACGGCGACGCGCACGTAGCGCCCTTCGAAGGCGTTTTCGCATTCGAAATAATAAATCGCCGTCTGCGTTTCCTCGGACATATCCGCGGGTGTAGCGCCCTCGCCGACGTAAACGTAGTCCTTCCCGTCCACGGAGCAGTAAAAGCGGATGCTCTTCGGTTCGGGGATGCCCTTCTTTTCCATTTTAAGCGCGCGGACGAAGAACAGCGAAAGCCCGGTGACTCTTCTGCCGAGGTCGACAGTCACCGTCGCGGTGAAAGCCGAACCCGACCCGGCGGCTGCCCAGCCCTCGTAAGTGAGCTTTTTGAAATCCGGTCGGGTGTATATCCTGTCCGTAAGCATTTTTCCGTCGTCGCGGTGATCCGGCAGATAATCCGCGCCTCCGAGGTCGATCTCGTATTTCGCGCCGGCGTATACCGGAACGAGGTATTCATCCGTTATCCCTATGTACGGCGATCCGGGCATCGCTTTCGCCTCCTCCTCAGCTCCCGCCGCGGGGAACAGCGAAAACGCCAGCGCGAAAAGCGCCAGGCAGGAAAGTATTCTGTTCGCATAACGGCGGATAAATCTTGCGTTCCTCATAAAAATCTCCTTTGTTCGACAAAAAACATTATATACGAAGAAAAAACGGATTTCAAGTCTAATTATACACTTTACAAATCGATTTTGTTGTGATACAATAGCAACGGAGGCAAAATATGCCTTCAATTCATTGCTGGCGGTGATACGGTATGGAAAACGGAAACGGAAACGGGGGAAAGAACGAACGCGCCGTTACTCTGCGCGTGCTCGTTATATTCGCGGTCTGCTTCGCCATCCTTACCATTATATTAAATATCGACGCGGTCGGCAACGTGTTCCGCAAATTCGTCGGCATTTTAAGCCCGGTGTTTATCGGGATAATGATCGCCTACATACTCAACCCCATCTGCAAATGGCTGTCCGGCAGCTTTATGAAGTTATATAAAAAGCGCGGCAAAGTCGCGCCCGAAAAAGCCGAAACGCGCTCCCGCGGGTTCGCGGTGCTCATTTCGATGTTCCTGCTGCTTGCGGTCATCATCGCGCTGCTGTTCCTTATAATCCCGGAATTCGTCGAAAATCTGCAGAAGTTCATCAACCGCGCGCCGGATCTTTTAAAACAGGTCTACGCCTGGCTGGAGGAAAAGCATCAGGCGGACGATTCGGTTCTAAGCACCATAAGCGGCAACCTGCTTCAGTTCCTGCAGACTCTGACCGACAGGATAAACAACTGGCTGGCGGGAGACGTCACCGCGTTGATAAACACGGTCGGCAACGGCGTTATCGGCGTGGTGTCCTTCCTCTTCGACATACTCATTGCTTTCATCATCTGCGCCTACGCGCTGCTTGAAAAGAAAAGCTTCATCGCGCAGAGCAAGAAGATGATATTCGCGATTTTCAAGCCGGAACGCGCAAACGATATCCTCGAAACCGCGCGCTACGGCAACGACGTGTTCGGCAAATACATCATCGGCAAGCTGTTGACGTCGACTCTCGTCGGAGTGCTCACCTTCCTGTTCATGTCGCTGCTTAACATGCCCTATTCGCTGCTCGCCAGCGTCATTGTCGCCGTTACCAACGTCATCCCGTTCTTCGGCCCCTTCATCGGCGGCATCCCCACGGCGTTCATCATACTCATCACCGATTTCAAGCAGGGCGTTATCTACATAATCTTCCTGCTCGTGCTGCAGCAGATAGAGGGCAACATACTCGAACCGATGATAATGGAGGACCGTACCGGAGTAAGCAAATTCTGGGTGACCTTCGCGCTGCTGCTGTTCGGCGGTATGTTCGGAATAATGGGTATGATTCTCTCGCTCCCGCTTTTCGCCGTTATCTATTACGTCGCCAAAGTCTACGTCGAACGCAAGCTCGCCGCGCGCGATCTTCCGGTCCCGAGCTCGGAATACGCCGACGTCGGCGCCATAGACCCGCAGACGAACGAGCTTCTGCCCGCGCCGAAGCAGGAATCCCACAAGCCGCGGCTTTCCATCCGCAAGATATTCCGCGCGCTGCTCGGCAAAAAGGTCACGGATTCCGATCAGCCCGGCGAATCCAAACCGGAAGCCCCGGCGGAACGGTCCCCGGAGGCGGAGCAGACCGGAAGCGAAAAGGAACGCAAGCCGGAAAAGAAGGAAAAGAAAAACCGATAAAAGCGCATAACAACGGAAAAAAGCCCTTCATCGCGAAGGGCTTTATTCTTTCCGTCCGTGCGTTTACGGACTTATTTCATACTGTTTTCGGCACGCTCGATGAGCTTTTTGACCATCTGGCCGCCTACGGAACCCGCCTGCTTGGAGGTGAGGTCGCCGTTATAACCGTCTTTCAGGTTGACGCCCACTTCGTTGGCGGCTTCCATCTTAAAGCGGTTCAGGGCTTCCTTCGCGCCGGGAACAACACTCTTCTTGGACATCGTTTTATCTCCTTTTCGTATTAAAGCAATTATCTTTTTGCCTCGTCAATAGTTTTTGCATATACGAAAAGAATATACGTCCAATTTATGGAAAAACGCGGGTTAGCCGTCAGCCGCGCGCCGTGTGCTTTTCTATCGCTTCCAGCAGGATCTTTTCCGCGTCGTTCCCCGCAATGTCCAGTCCTTCGGCAATAATGAGCCGAGTTTCGGGTATGCCGAACATATCGCGGAAAAGCGTTTTTATATATCCGTATCCGAAAAGGTTTTCGCCCGCGTATCCGCCCGCGGTGGCAACGTACCACGCCCGCTTCGCCCGGCAAAGTCCCTGCGGCACGCCGTTTTCGGCGTATCTGAAGGTCATCCCGTTCACGCAGACGTTTTCGATATAGCATTTCAGCACGGCGGGGAAGGAAAGGTCCCAGTACGGCGCGGCGATCATTATTTCCTCCGCGTCCGCGAACTGCTTTGCAAGGCCGAACATCGCGTCGGAACGGTCGCCTTTTTCGTTCAGCGCCGACCGCTTTTCCACAGTTTCGCCGTCGAGACAGCGGGGAAGTATATCATACAGCCGCACCCTTTCCGCGTCTCTGAACAGCGAATCGAGCAGCGCGTTCGCCAGCCGTCTCGTGCGGGAATCCCTGCGCGCGCACGCGTCGATGAACAGGACCTTTTCACCGCCGAAGCCGTCTTCCGTCTCCACGGCGCTTATGTAATACCTCTCCTGGAAGTTCACCGCTTCTGCGATCTCTCCGCGCGTGAAGCGCATCCCCTCCGGCGCGGCGACAAGCTTGTCCTCCACGTCGTTCGCGCGGTGAATAATGCCGATCACGCGCGCGGCGTATTCCTCGCAGGGCTTGTCAACGCCCAGCAGGTAAACGTCCAGCTCCTCGCCGTCGCCGCCGAGAACGCCGGGTATACAGCCGTAGTTAATAGGGTAAATGAGGTCGTATTTTTCTTTGTGATGAACATATCCCACCGGGCGGTCGACCGCGATCCTTACCGTCTTGCCCAAATAGCTCCGCACCTGCGTCTTGCGCTCTTCAAACGTCATAAAAAACCTCTATTTTACCTTAAAAGATAACCGTTCGCATTTGTTCGCCGCGTCGTAAAAAACTTCAAGCAGTTTGCACCCGTATGCGCCCAGCGCGTTAAGCATAATTCCTGCGTTTTTCAGCGTTATGCTGCCGCCGTATTCGTTCAACAGGTCGTCAAGCGCGTCCAGATTCCTGCCGAAATAATCCGGGAAGTTCAAGACTGCGGCCATGTGGCTGTAGGCGGATTCGCGCGTTTGCATCGCCCTGCCGTCAAGCACGTATATCTTTTCCAAAGAATATTTTTTCATTTTCTATCCTCGTTTCAGTTCGGTAAACGTTTCGTAATGGTCGTCGGTGTAATAGATCAGCCCGTCGCTGGAATAAACTATCCGCTTCGCGCCGCGCTTGCCGCCCGCGTAGTCGACGTCGCATTCGTACCAGGTCCTGCCGTTCTTCTTCGGCAGCAGCCCTTCGCGGTTGCCGAACACGTCGCCGCCGATGGATTTCCCGGGCGCGAATCTCCAAAGGTCGCCGCCCTCCCAGCCAAGCTCCTCCGCCTGCTTTTTGGTAATAAAGTTCCGCGGCAGTTTTTTGTAAGTGCGCAGGTAAAGCGCCACGTCTTCTTTGGAGGTATAGCTGCCGTCTTCGGCGATATTCGCCGCGGGCGCGGATCCTTCGCTTCCGCTTTGCTCGCCGCCGCTTTCGGCTTGCTGCGCCGCCTCGCTCGCCCCGGTCTGCGATTCGCTCTGCGTGGTCTGGCTGCCCGTTTCGGTCTGCGCGGAGCGTTCCTCCGCCGTCTGCGACGATCCGCCCCAGCCCAGCAGTTCGCCTATCGGCTTGCCGGTTATTTTCGGAATAATTATCACCGCCGCGATTATCAGCACCGCGGCTATCACCGACATCAGCGTTTTGTTCTTAAAAAGCTTCGTCAACTTTTCCATATCGCTTCTCCGTTTGTTATTTTGCCTTAACTGTATTTTACTGAATCCGCGCCGTTTTGTCAATATTTTTTGCGATCCCGCGCGCCTCCCGGCGGGGTAAACGCCTTCTTTTTCCCGCGCCAACCGCCGCTTTCGGCGTTATCTGGCTTTTGCGGCTAATTCTCGAAATATTCGGTTATGATCCTGCCGCAGTACGGCGCGAAAAACGCCTTCTTTTCCTCGTGCTCCGCGTCGCTTTCCCGCGTGTGGCGAAAAACCGCGACTTCTTCCAGCCCCGCGCAGTTTTCCAGTACGGCGCGGAGGTATTCCCGGTCGGCGCGGATGCCGTGTCCCAGTACGATGATCCGCTTCGCGCGGGAGCAGTCCGGCGAAGTTTCGTCCGGCGTATTTGCGAACCGGGCGGCGTAACTGTATTCGGGGATGCGTTTTTCCGGCTCCGCGTCCCCGTCAAGCCCGCGCGCGGAATTCGCCGCCGCGAGATACAGCTCCATGGCATCGCAGCGTTTCCGGAAAAGGTCACTTCCCGGCGTTATCCCTTGGCTCCTCAGCGCGCGGCGGAACCGCAGCATTTCGCGGCAAAGCGCTTTCGACCAGCGCATATCCTCATATCCGGCGAGGCAGGGCTCCGCGCGGTAATCATACCCCAGAAGTATGTCGTTTTCTTTCAGCGAGCCGTGCACGAAAAACACGTTGTCGGTGTAGGCGGACGCGGTATCGGTGTAATTAAAGTTCAGCGCAAGCGTGTGCGGCGAAAGATACTTTGCCAGCGCCGGCTGTATTTCCGGCGGGTGCTTCGCCGTCTCCGCGGCAAGATATTCCGCCAGCAGCAAGTGTATCCGCCCGAACGATCCGCACAGCGCCTCCGCTTCGCGCCGGTTGGATTCATGCTCCGCGCCGTCGCTCACCGAACCCCGGAACAGCTTCAGAGTAAGGCGCTCCACGTTGTTTTCGAAATCGTACCAGGTCTCCGTTTCGCCGTATTTTTCGCATAAGGCGCGGAAAACGTCCAGCGCGGGCGCGCGCACCGCGTTCACAAACGATCCGTAGTCTGTTTTGTATCCGTGATTCAGGTCGAACCCGTTGCCTATCAGCGCGACGGTTTCTCCGCTTTTGCGGTTTTTCATCCGCGCACACCTCCGTTCACCGGTATTTTAACACATAACGGGCGGGTTTTCAACACGAAAACGCAGCGTCCGCGCATACGTTTCCGGCACGCGCGCCGCCGAAAAAGGGAATATGCAATAATTATGTAAAAAAATACCCCCTTGTTTTGTAACATAATTGAAAAGGTTTTGTGCCGCAGGGGTTGACAAACAACAATATGGTGTATATAATATATATGTTATAAACTATCTTAAAATGTAAAACTGTGTCCGCCGTTCGGTTGACATAATCTTTGCCGCGAGGCGATTGCGTCCGCGGCGGGTATAGAACAGGAGCGATATAATGGATTTTCAGCTTCATCCGTCCGTAAGCAAAATAACCAGCCCCATAATCCTGCGCGTCAAAAGCAAATATTCCGACACGTACTTCGAGCATAAATACAACAACGGCTACGAGGTTTCTACAATCATCTTCACCGACGAGTACGAGGTCAAGTCCGTCAAAGCCCGGGACAATATGATCGTCCTCTCTTTAATTGCGACTAACGATCCCGGCGCAATGGAGGAATCCTGACGCGCGAGAGATAACCTCCTGCGCGTTGTTTTTGTTAGAACGTTAAAGTTATTACGGAATCGAAACATTGGAGTTAAAAAATGGGTGTCATTAACGATACTAGATTCGACGGCATTGAGCCGTTTGATAAAAAAGTGTGGCTTTCCAGTCCCACTATGCACGGCGACGAGCAGCATTGGGTAGACGAGGCGATCCGGACCAACTGGGTAAGCACCGTCGGCGAAAACATCAGCGAGGTTGAAAAGCAGTGCGCGCGGATTATCGGGCGCAAATATGCTGTCGGTCTGTCCTGCGGCACCGCTGCTTTGCATTTGGCGATAACACTTTACGTGTAAAACCATAAGGGCAACACTAAAGTGTGTACTAAACACTGGAATAGCATATGCAGTAGAGGATTTTTAATGGTAACTTTGCAAAACAATTATAAGTATACTGAAGTTCAACTCCGGAAGAAAGTAAACGGAGTGTATAACAGAGTTATTAAAAGGTTAATAGATTTTTGCCTCGGGCTTATCTTGTTCATTATTTGCCTTCCATTGTACTTGTTTATTACAATCGCAATTGGTTTTCAAGATGGTTTTCCTGTTTTATATCGTGCCCCGCGTGGGGGATATCATAATAAAACTTTCAAGATCTGTAAATTTCGTAGTATGGTCAAAAACGCCGATAAAATAGGGGGTTACACAACGGCGTATCACGATCCAAGAGTTACAAAAGTCGGTGCAATTCTTCGTAAATCCAAACTAGCGCGAGTAATATGATAAATGCATAAAAGGTCCAACTACAATTGCTGCTTAACACACTTGGTTGTACCGAGCAAGGACACGCGGTAGAATTCGCAAATGTTATATAATTACAGGAACAGAAACTGCTCCAACTAATAAGATTTTTCATTACCTATAAAACAGGCAAAACCTACCACCATCATACATTATACCACAGGAGAAGACAATACGCAAGAATAAAATTCTACAACAGATAAAAGTCGTTTGGAAATTGTTCGATAAATCCTAATGTGCGAAATACTTTGATATTTGCTATTTGTGCTTAACTAGCTTGAGCCCAAATAAGAGTTCTCAAAAAGAAGATGCCGGCACCAAACCAGTTTCAAAAAAACTATCATTGGAGTGTAGGCGCTATTCCCCCATAAATGTTTTCAAAAGACGATGATTAGAGCATTTACGAGAACCATTTTCGGAAATGAATACGAGAAGCATGGAAGATAGAAACAGATGCATTGATACACTTTTTGTGATTGGGAACGGTTTTGATATATGGCAGGGCTTGGGGACGAGTTATAACGAGTTTAGAGAATACTATTTAACTCATCGGGATCAAATCTTGAAGCGCCTGCATATAAAGAAACGCCAAATAGTTTGTTCTTCCGGGAAAGTGATAGAACTCAGCGATGTTGAGTTGGTCTATGGAGATCCATTTCATCCTAAAGAACTGGACAAAGAGTTTTGGGGGAATTTTGAAACATCTCTAAGTGAAATAGATACCGAAAGACTTAACCTCTTTTTCGATAAAGATCGCAAGGGCCTACGGGCAATGGAAAAGAGCGTAAGAAACGCGAAGAGAATACTGACGGAAGCCTTTTGCGGATGGATTGCATCTCTTACCATAACCAAACAAAAGAGTGAGTATGATTTTGGTAGCAACTGTGTGTTTATCAACTTCAACTACACAGACACATTGGAGAAACGCTTTGGCGTAAGCAGCAATCTGATTTATCACATCCACGGCGAAGCCTCGGATAAAAAATCAATTATCTTTGGACATTCAAAGCATCCGCAGCTTCCGGAGCCATTCCTGTATCGAATTGGCGGAAGATATAGAGGCTTGTACTTTGTAGATAGGCTACTATATGAAACGGACAAACATGTGCAAGATAACATCCAATCGCTTTGCATGTTTCTTGCACTCAGCGGAGCAAGTTGCGAGAGCATAAAAAACATCTATATCCTTGGACAATCAATGAGCTTGCCGGATCTTGAATACTTTGCATTTCTTGCAAGTGCTACATCAACAAAAGAAAATGCGAAGAAGGAAAGCGAATCTGCAAGTGCTGATGAGGAACAGAATGCGCTTGATGAGTTGTTCTTAAACCTTCAATATACGGTTGACCGTGTAGGATACGGGCTTGATGAAGATGAAATTGACGAGGAAGAACTAAAAGCCATTGAAAGAAGACGCATAAGCGAGCAGGAGGATAGATCCTCTCAGTATCAAAACCTCTTCTATAAGATGCTGAAAAAAGGACAAAAGAAAAAAGCCCTAGATATGGATGGCGATAGATGCCTACCGGATAAGCGAATAGAAGACGCTAAATGGATCATCTCATATCATGGCGATAAATCAAGAATTTGGATTGAAAAAGTCATGGAAACACTGGGATGCAGCAACTACCAACTATACCCAACAATTGACGAATGTATTGCTCAGTATAAGGTTTGCGTGAAATAGTTAATATAAATTGACACAGAGCAACGATGATTTTCTGGGCGAAAGTAGGTTAAAGCAGCTTGCTAAGGAGATGACAAAATGAACAAGAAATATGACATCCCCGATACTCTTATGCGTTATGACGTGACCTCTATTAAGTATCCGACTGCAGAGTATATTCTTGGGAAAAAGGTGCCTGTATTTGACGAAGGCGGTCACTACAGGATTGACAACTCTCATATTTTCGACAAATTCAAAATCAAGGAGATCGTCCATGAAGGAGATACAATTACCCTGAAGATGAGGGACGAAGAAGTGGTTTTGACGGTATGCGAAAAAGAAAACAAATAATGATTTATTGATAACTGTTGGAGGGAAAGAGAATGCCGGTACAAAACCGGCATCTAAAAATCAACATTGGAGCACAGACACAATCATCCCGTATTTTACAGTATATCACAAAAATAATGAATAGTCAAGATACATTTTGTTTTTGCGAGGTTAATTCTTATGTTTGATAGATCAAATCTTACTCCTCTGGAAAAGCATGTTCATCTTGCAATTGCAACACCTCACGAGGAAATGATGACTTATGTCAGAGAAGCATTTGACGCTAACTGGATTACAACTGAAGGAGATAATGTCAGAGCGGTCGAAAAAATAGCGGCTGAGAAAGCGGGCGTTAATTATGCGGTCGGTCTTTCTTGCTGTACGGCCGCTCTCCATCTATGCGTAAAAGCTGCCGGAGAAAAGTTGTATGGTAAACCTTCAATTGGTAAAGGTGCTATCGAAGGAAGGCGAGTTTTCTGCTCCGACATGACCTTTGACGCCACCGTGAATCCAATTGTCTATGAGCACGGTATCCCGGTTTTTATTGATACCGAACGCGACACATGGAACATGGATTCGGTAGCCCTTGAAAAAGCTTTTGAAATGTATCCTGATGTCAAGTTGGTGATGTTTGCTCATTTGTATGGCTTCCCAGGCCGCATTTCAGCAATAAAATCTATATGCGAGAAGCACGGCGCACTCCTTATCGAAGATGCCGCCGAAGCAATGGGTGCTACTTACAAAGGCAAGCAGTGTGGAAGTTTTGGAGACTATGCTGCAGTATCATATAACGGCAATAAAATTATCACCGGCTCTGCCGGAGGCTGTCTGCTTACGAATGACCTTGAAACTGCGAACCGCGCTCGCAAATGGGCAACACAAGCGAGAGAAGCAGCTCCGTGGTATCAGCACGAAGAACCGGGCTACAATTATCGGCTGAGCAACATTGTGGCTGGCTGTGTCAGAGGTCAGTACCCATATCTTGAAGAGCATATTTCGCAAAAGAAAGCGGTTTGGGAGAGATACAGAGATGGGCTTAAAGATCTCCCAATCCAGATGAACCCGTGGGATAAAGAAAACTCTTCTCCGAACTATTGGCTTAGCGCGATGATTATTGACAAAGAAGCTATGTGCAAGCAGGTCAGATCAGACAATGATGCGGCGTACATACCGGAACACGGAAAGACTTGTCCGACCGAAATTCTTGAAGCTCTGAAATACATGAACGCCGACGGTCGACCGATCTGGAAGCCGATGCACATGCAGCCGATGTACCGAATGCACGAGTTCATCACGGTGGACGGCTCCGGCAGATGCAGAACAAACGCCTATATCGCCGGCGGAGTCGAAGATATCGGTGCAGACATCTTCCAGCGCGGTCTATGCCTGCCGAGTGATAACAATATGACAAAAGAGCAGCAGAAAGCAATCATTGAGACGATACGAAAATGTTTTGAATAATGGCTTTTGACGAGTACTTTTCGAGTAATACTCTGAATGTGCTTTCTCGCTAATATACTTGTTGGCAGAGAATGTTATTCTTGAGTTAGCGGGAGATGTTTTTTATGTACCAAAACTATATAAAAAGAATGTTCGATATTGTATTATGCTCAATAGCATTATTGTGTTTTTCTCCTTTATTTCTGATAACTGCACTAGCTATAAAACTGTCAAGCCCGGGACCTGTTTTTTATTATTCTGATAGGGCTGGAAAGGACAAAAGAGCGTTTCATTTTTATAAGTTTCGTTCAATGCATATGGTTGATGAAAACCACAAACAAAAAGATTTATACACCGCTGATGCTGACAGATTATTTTGGGTAGGACGGTTGATTAGGCGACTGAAAATTGATGAATTACCTCAATTGATAAATGTTATTAAGGGAGATATGAGTATAGTTGGTCCACGCCCGATGCCTGTATCAAGCGTTGATCATCAGTATTGCGGAGAGTATGCAGAAATACTCACTGTTAGACCAGGTTTGACGAGTGCTGCCAGTTTATTCGATTACACAGTTGGAGAAGAGTATGCAAATGATGAGGAAGCTTACAGAAGAATTGTTGTACCCCAAAAGTTGAAAATGGAACGGTTGTATATAAAGAAACAAAGTTTTAGATATGATGTCAACTTGGTTTGGAGAACAATAATAACAATTATTATGGTGGCCTTTGGGTGCAAAAAATATCCAAGGCAACCAGAGATTAAGGAAATTGAAGTGATTTGACGGGGTGACAATAATATGATAATTGATAAAGAGGGAAAAGACCGCAAAATAAGAGTATTAATATACGGAGCGGGAGGAAAACAAGCGCTGCCAATGTGTAAAGGCTTCTATTCATTAGGCTGCGATGTGACTGCGTATTGCGAATCAAAGCTTGATACAGGCTATTTGACAAGGTTTAAAACTCGAAGTGTTTTGTACGATAAAAAATCTAAAAGTAGCTTTTATCAGTATGGAGTTCAACTAATTGAGTCTAAACAATATGACTTAGTAGTTCCAATAGGAGATGAAGGGGCGGCGTTTCTATCCAAGCATAAAAAGGAACTTGAAAAGTATTGTAAAATTGCAGTAAATGATTGGGGAGTATTTGAACAGATAATTGACAAATCAAAAACAATGAAGGTTTGCAATGATAACAACATACCCGCACCTATTACACTTATAAGCGATAATCCCCTAGAAGAAATACAAGAAGGAAGAATTGGTTTTCCTGTTGTGGTTAAACCAAAGACAGGAGTAGGATCTATTGGATTCAACATTATTCGTGATGAAAAGAGATTAGAGGAATATCTGAAATCTTATGATAACAGCAATGGTCCGATTTTAGTTCAGGAGTATATTGAGCAAGGTGATAACCCGCAGTTTGGCGTGGATGTTTTCCGCGACAGGGATGGTATCATTCGAATGGCCATAGCTTGCAAAGTATCTAGATGGTATCCAATAGATGGAGGATCGAGATTACACTCTATTTCCATTCATGATCCCGAAATGGTAGGTAACTGCATTAAACTTGTTGAAAAGCTCAATTATGTTGGATTTGCCAATATGGATCTTGTTTGGGATATTAACGATAAAAAGGCAAAAATTCTGGAAATCAATGGTAGAACCGGCGCGTCTGTCAAATTAGACTATCTATCTGGTATAGATGTTGCGAAACTTATACTCCAAAACGAATTAGGGCTTACTGTTGATTCTGCCTTGGAATATCAAGATGGCAAAGAAGTCTCATGTTTTTTAGTTGATTTATTATGGTTTATAAAATCACCAAAAAGATTCTCGACTACCCCTTCATGGTTTAATAGGAGACCAATAAAGGATCTTGTGTTCTCTTGGAATGACCCATTTCCGGCATTTGGTTTTCTTGTTACGAGTATAAAGGGATTTAGAAAATCCATGAACAAAAGAAAACGCTATAAAGGATAAAAAAGATATGAAAAAAATAGGAATAATAGGAGGAATGGGCCCTTTAGCTACTGTTGAGCTTTTTAGACTTATAGTAGAAAACACCGCGAGCAAAACAGATGCAGGACATATAAGACTCTTTATTGATAATAATCCCCAAATTCCAGATAGAACCGAAGCAATATTGCACAATGGACAATCACCAGTATCTGCCATTATTGAGTCTGGACATAACTTGGAAAAAATTGGAGCGGATATATTGCTGATACCATGTAATACGACTCATTTTTTCTATGATGAATTATCGAATGCATTTCATGCAGAGTTGATAAACATGGTTGAGGAAACGGTAAAACAGATCTCCGAGAATGGATTGAAAACAGTAGGTTTTTTGGGAACTATTGGTACAATTAAGGGTAGGGTATACGACAAGTATTGTCAGAAGTACGGAGTGGACCTAATTCATGTTGAAGAACCCCAACAAGAACAGGTTATGGACTTTATTTATAAAGGGGTAAAAGCCGGAGCTCCGTCCTACAATTCATTCGATATGCAGAATATAACGGATTCACTGTATGAAAAAGGTTGTGAGTCTATTATTTTGGGATGCACTGAATTGTGCTTGGGCTTTGAAATGTACAATGTTCGCGTTGGTAGTTTTACTGAACCTATGAGAGTGTTGGCTGAAAAGGCAATTATTAAAGCAGGATATGAATTAGTGAGGAATAATCAATGAGAATACTTATTTTTGCACCGCACCCGGATGATGAGATACTTGGCTGTGGAGGAACAATTGCAAAATATGTCTCAGAAGGAAATGATGTATATGTATGCATTGGTACATGTGGACATCCCCCGATATATAATGATGATTTAATGAAAAAAGAGCATTGGCCGCATACATTGTTTCCAGAGATAAAACAAGCACATGATA
The DNA here is from genome assembly GCA_017447445.1 of Clostridia bacterium. Lineage (GTDB taxonomy): Bacteria > Bacillota > Clostridia > Oscillospirales > CAG-382 > Coliplasma. The sequence goes on from JAFSNK010000003.1 coordinate 80,977, forward strand.
TTCTCGGAGTAAAAGAAACAATGTTTTTGGACTTCCCTGCAGCTGATATGGAAAGCGTAAAAAGATATGATTTGAATGGCAGGATAATTGAAGTTGTTCAGTCCGTTAAGCCAGAAGTCATTTATATGCCACACTTTGGAGATATGCAGAAAGACCATCTTCTTTTGGCCGAAGCAATAATGGTTGCAGTACGTCCCAAATATCTACACAAGGTAAGAAATGTGTATGCATATGAGACTTTGTCGGAGACAGAATGGAATATTCCTCATGCGAGTAATTGCTTTATTCCAACACTATTTGAAAATATATCTGGATTTATAGATAAAAAGAAAGATGCGATGAAATGCTACAAGTCGCAATTAGGAGAGTTTCCTGATCCGCGGTCGATTGGGGCAGTTGAAGCATTAGCAAAATTAAGAGGGTCAACTATGAATGCGGGTGCTGCAGAGGCATTTATGGTGATTAGGGAGTATCGATATTAAGAAGGAGCAATCATATGAGAGGTAAAAGGTTGTTTAGAACAATACAGATGTATTTAACACTAAGTTCATCAAAGCGAACAGCTTATTTGCGAAAATGGAAAGTTTTTGCATCTTTAGGAAGTAACTGCTCAATTATGGATAGAAAAATACCTTTATACTCAAATTTAATAAAAATTGGCAACAATGTTCATTTAGCATCTAATGTTGAGTTCACACCTCATGATATATCCCATGTTGTATTGAATAATTGTGGATATTTACACGGGGGGGGGTAAAAGAGAAAATAGGTTGTATTGAAATTGGTGATAATGTTTTTGTTGGATCCCATTCTAATATTCTTGCAAATGTCAAGATTGGATCAAATGTGATTGTTGGCGCAGGAACGCTGGTAAATAAAGATATACCCGATAACAGTGTTGTTGTTGGCGCTCCAGCAAAAATTATCGGATCATTTGATGATTTTGCTAAAAAGAGAGAAAATGAAAAGACGTACCCAGACTGTTTTTCGGTGGTTGGAGAAGCAATCGACCCGAAATTTGCGGAATGGTTATGGTCTGATTTTTATAAACAAAGGCAAGAGAGGTAGTGCATGAAAAAGATTTATATTGTCGGAGCTGGTGGGTTTGGGAGAGAACTCCTTTGGTGGATAAAAGATATTAATACGAAGAAACCAACTTGGGAAATTGCAGGTTTTTTGGATGATGATCCGCACGCCCTTGATGGCTATGAGTGCGATTATCAGATAGTTGGTAGCATAAAAGAATGGGAACCGAAGGAAAATGAAGAATTTGCTCTTGCGTTAGGATCTCCCGCATTGAAACGTAAGATTGTGAAAGTATTGAAAGCTAAAGGTGCAAAGTTTGCTACTGTTATCCACCCCACGGCAATGTTGTCTGAGTTTGCCCATTATGGCGAAGGCTTCATTATGTTTCCAAATGCAAAGCTCTCGGCTAATTCTACGGTTGGAGACTATGTAACGCTTCTTTCATCACCTATAGGGCATGATACCATAATAGGTGATTATTCCGTGATCAGTGGGAATTGTAATGTAGTGCGGAATGTGGTTATAGGGAAAGATGTATTCCTTGCTGCTGGTGTATGTGTTGCACAGGACATTCATGTTGGTGATGGTGCGTATCTTGGCCTTGGCTGTGTTGTATTAAAGGATGTTCAGCCTGGAGCAACTATGTTTGGCAACCCTGCAAGGGCGATGCCGAAAACAAATTGATGGAGGAAAACTATGAGAAGCAGATTAGCAAGTTTGTTTTATGAAAATGCACAGGCGACACCTGAAAAACTCGCCATCTGGTGTGATGGAAAGACCGCCACCTACGAAGAAATGGCCGACCTAGTCAGCAGATACTCTAATCTCCTGCTGAGTCAAGGAGCTGTCTATGGCGACCACATTGCCATTCCTATGAATAACAGCATTGAATCTGTAGCGCTGTTTTTCTCTGCTGCCGATCTTGGTATCTGTGTCGTTCCGCTTAACCCATCTCTCCCGCTGGAGGCAATCAAGGCTGCAATGGAGGCAGGCGATATCAAGCATGTGATCGCTCGTAAAGCATTCTATAGTGACTGCGAGAAGAGCGGTGGGCTGAATATACCAGGTTTTAAGATTTGCCTTGATCAGGAGTATCCCGGGACAGTTCCTTTTGCAAAGATTGACGATATGTCTTCCGAGCGTCCAACTATTGATCACGACGTAGATGGTAGTGAAAGCCTTATTCTTACTATGACGTCAGGTTCCACCGGAACGCCGAAGCCTATTGATATTAGCCAAGACAACAAGTATGATCGGTCTATGGCTCATATTCGCGTATATAAGATTACAAAGGAAGACAGAATCATTGCAGCGACGCCGTTGTACCACTCTCTGGCAGAACGCCTTGTTATTCTGCCTCTAATTCTTGGAGCAACATCGATCCTGCTTCCACGCTTTACCCCAGCTATCTGGCTCAAGTGTGTGGAAGAACAGAAACCTACGTTTACGATTGCTGTCTCAGCACAGCTGGCGCAGATTCTGGAACTGCTCAAGAGGCCTGATGCACCTCAGATTAACAGTTTTCGTAGTATCGTTTCTTCCTCAGCTTTGCTGGAAGCAAGTGTAAAGTATGAACTGATTGATCTCCTCCATTGTGAGTTCCATGAGATGTACGGCGCATCGGAGGTTTCCACAGTAACAGATATCTGTTTCCAAGAAGCCAAGGACAAGCAGAATTCTGTGGGTCTGCCCTTCGACGAAGCGAAGATTAAGATTTTGCGCGATGAGAGCGAGTCAGATTTTGATACCGATTGTGCCCCCGGTGAAGTTGGCGAGATTGCTGTAAAGTCCAAGCTCCAGTGTAAAGGCTATTACAAGCAGGAAGCTATGATGCAGGCCGCGATGTTTGGTGATTACTTCCGTACAGGCGACCTTGGGTATCTTGATGAAGATGGCTACCTGTACTTCGCCGGTCGTAAGAAGGAACTGATCATCACAGGTGCTATCAATGTCTATCCGCATGATATTGATGTGATTATTGGCAGATTGCCGGAAGTTGAAGAGTGCGCTGCTTTCTCGTATCCCGATGACAGGCTGGGCGAAGTTGTTGCTTTGGCTGTCGTGCCGAAAGAAGATCATGAGATTAACCTTCGAGCCCTGAGAACATATTGTGCGAGAAATCTGGCTGACTTCCAGCAGCCGCATAAGGTGTTTGTTGTGGATAAGCTGCCCAAGAACACTATGGGTAAACTTCAGCGAATGGCGATATTGGATTATGTTCGTTCCGCTGGATTAGATGATTAAAAGGAGTCAGAGTCTATGGAAAACGTAAAAGACTTTATTATTGATTACATCCAGAAAGAGTATACGATACCGGATGATATTGATATTATCAATCTAAACTTTGTGGAAGAAGGATACGTTGATTCACTGGGCTTAGTGCAGTTTATATACACAATTGAAGACGAGTTTGGTATTTCCTTCTCTGATGACGATCTGCAAAATCCGGATATCAAGGTTGTGGGAAAGCTTATTGCAATTGTTGAATCAAAGATGGAGGCTGGAAAACAATGAATGTTGATGGAATAAAAGTTGTAGACGCAACACTTAGAGACGGCGGATTGGTTAATGACTTTTACTTCGACGATGAGTTTGTGAAAGCGCTATATAAGGCAAATATCGAAGCCGGAGTGGATTATATGGAGTTTGGCTATAGAGCCAGCAAAAGACAGTTTGATCCTGCCGCTTTTGGAAAATGGAAGTTTACGAGTGATACAGATATATTGAATGCAATTGGAAAAAAAGATTCACGGATGAAGATTTCCATCATGGTTGACGTAGGAAGAACTGATTTCCAAGAAGACATCGGACCACGTAAAGATAGCCCGGTAGATTTATTCCGAGTAGCAACCTACATTGAAACTATCCCCGAAGCAGTTGAGATGATTAACTACATAAGCTCAATGGGCTATGAAACGACTTGTAATCTTATGGCAATAACAAAATGTACAGACGAGCAAGTTGCAAAAGCGATATATGCAATAGCCCAGACCCCTGCGCTCGCTATGTACATCGTTGATAGTTATGGTGCAATGTATCCAAAACAGACAAGGAAACTCACAAGACTCTATCATAATATTCTCGCCCCTGTAGGCAAGGAAGTAGGAATTCACGCTCACAACAATCAGCAATGTGCGTTTGCAAACACTCTTGAGGCAAAAGATCTTGGAGCGAGGTGGCTTGATGGAACAGCATTCGGTATGGGGCGCGGAGCAGGCAATTGTCATTCAGAAGCGCTTTTGGGTTATTTGAACGGAAAGAAATATCATGTTGAGCCAATTCTGAAGCTTGTAGAAGAATGGATGCTTCCTATGAAAAATGCAGGAACTGAGTGGGGTTACAACACTTCCTATATGCTTACGGGGCTTACCAACCAGCATCCGAGAACGGCGATAGCAGCGACGAAAAAGAAAGATTATCAGTTTACTGAACAGTTTAAGGTTCTATCATATCAATAATAATATACTGATTTGGAAGGGTATGGGAGATAAAGCATATGAAAGATATAGTAACTGTGGGTGTTGTTGGTGCTGGTCGAGCACTGGAACTTCATGACTTCGGATACAAAAGATCAAACATTCCCTGCCGATTGAAAACGGTTATGGCAAGACGAGCCGAACAAATAAACATGGCAGTTGAGCGTTATCGTTTTGAAAAAGGGACAAATAACTACGATGACCTTTTGAATGATCCAGAGATTGATGTCATTGACATCTGTACTCCACCGTATGTCCATAAAGAAGAAATCATCAAGGCAATGCGAGCGGGAAAACATGTTATTTGCGAGAAACCTCTTGTTGGATATTTTGGCCGTCCTGGTGACCCAGAGCCTATTGGAGAAAAAGTTTCGAAGAAGTATATGTTTGAGTGTTTGTTGAAGGATCTTGATGAGCTTAGAGCAGTGCGCGATGAAACAGGAAAACGTTTTATGTATGCGGAGAACTTTGTGTACTCACCTGCAGTTCTTAAGGCGGGTGAGATCATCCGCGCTAAGAAGAGCCGAATTCTTTATATGAAAGGCGAAGAAAGCCTAAAGGGTTCGAGCTCTGCTGTTGCCGGTGAATGGAATAAAACCGGTGGGGGTATTTTCATGCGAAATGGCGTCCATCCTTTGGGAGCTATTTTATATCTTAAAGAACAGGAGTCCATATCTCAAGGTCATAATGTTACCGTTAAGAGCGTTATAGGGGATATGGGCTATGCGACAAAAAGACTATCAGAACATGAGCATAGGCATATCGCAGCCCGCCCTCATGATGTGGAAGATGCGGGGACAGCAATCATTACATTTACCGATGGTAGCAAAGCAACAATAATCTCCACAGACAACTTGCTTGGTGGTAGCAAGAATTATGTGGAAATCTATGCGAACGACACCGCTATTAACTGCCGCTTAACAATGAATGATGCTATGGAAACGTATATGGTGGACGATGAGGGTATGGACGGGGTTTATCTTTCTGAGATGCTTCCTATTGTCACTGGATGGAACAAACCATTCGTAGCAGATGAGATGCTTCGTGGCTATTGTAACGAGATTGTGGATTTTATGGGAGCTGTCATGGAAGATCGTGAGCCAGAGGGGTGTTTTGATTTAGCCGCTCAGGTTATGAAAGTTACATATGCAGCCTATTACTCCAATGAAGAAGGTAGAAGAATTGATTTGTGTTAAAAATGACTTTTCGACTGAGGAGTTAATGTGATGAGACGGATTCATGTTGAGGTGTCTAAGCCATACGATGTGTTGATTGGAAGAGGCTTAATCGGCAATATTTCGGGGATAATTAATCCAGTTCTGAACAGTAGACAGGTTGCAATTGTTACCGATGACATTGTTCAAAAATGTTATTTAGATAGAGTAGTAGAAAACCTTGAAATAGCTGATTTGAAGGTCTGCTCTTTTTCGTTCCCCAACGGAGAACAGTCAAAAAACATCGAGACACTATCCTCTATCCTCGAGTTTTTAGCATCAAATCATATACGGCGAAACGATACACTTGTTGCACTCGGCGGTGGGGTTGTCGGCGATATTGCCGGGTTGGCAGCATCATTGTATATGCGAGGCGTCAATGTAATTCAAATTCCAACAACGCTGCTCGCTGCGGTTGATTCTTCTGTCGGCGGAAAAACAGCTGTTAATCTATTACATGGGAAAAACCTGGCAGGGGCTTTTTGGCAACCGAGCATAGTTGTCTGCGATGTTGATATTATTGAAGGGCTTCCCAATGATATTTTTTCTGAAGGAATGGCAGAAGTAATCAAGTGCAATGTGATTAAAGATTTGCCGATCATTAGTTGGATTATTGGGAATACACTGAAAGACCATCTTGAAGATGTCATCTATAATTGTGTTGAATTAAAACGAGAAATAGTTGAGCAAGATGAATATGATAATAAGGGAATAAGAAATGTTCTAAATGTAGGACACACTATAGCACATGCTATTGAGAAACTAAGCGACTATACGATTTCTCATGGCAGAGCTGTCGGTACAGGCATTGTAATAGAGGCTCAATTAGCAAATGAACTAGGAATATGTGATGCTAATACTGTCAATGCTTTAAGATTAGCCATTAGTAAATTCAACCTTTGTGTTGATATTTCATGGAGTAACGAAGAATTATTCAACGCCATGCAAAATGATAAAAAGAACCGAAGCGATCAGATTGTATTTGAGTTGCCAATTTCGCTTGGAAAATATAAAGAGATAAGGCTTAATAAAGAACAAATACTGTCCCTTCTTAACATTGCTGTAAAATATTGAAGGTCAACTTTTTTTCAGACTTTTATGCGATGTTTTCTTGAATCAGGCAGCTTGGCTAAAGAATATTCTGACGTGGAGAGTAAAGTTATGGAAACAATTGGATTCATTGTCCCAGTTTATAAGGTTTGTGAGGAATATTTAAAACAATGTGTATTTAGTTTGATTAATCAAACATACAAGGATATTGAAATAATACTAGTCGACGATTGCTCTCCTGATAGATGTGGCGAACTTTGTGATGAGCTAAAATGCAAGGACAATAGAATTAAGGTGGCGCATCATCTAAGCAATAGAGGTCTTCCTGAAGCTAGAAATACAGGAATTAGTATTTCAACTGCTAAGTGGCTTGCATTTGTGGATTCCGACGATTGGCTTGATCTCAATACTGCGGAGACACTAGTATCAGAAATAAATAAACAAAGAGCCGATATATATATTTTTTCCGGATACAGGGAGTTTGATGGTAAAACATTAGAATGCGCATTTACTTTTGATAGTGAACGGTTATTTAGCACTTATGCTGAACGTAATGAGTTAGAGGAAAGATATTTACTTGACCAATCAAGAATCAGAGTTCCTAATTCATTTTCACTTCAATCAGCATGTATTAGGCTTGTTTCTCGCAGCTTGTTCAGTGAAGGATTGAAGTTCATAGATGTAAAATATGCAGAAGATGCTTTGTTTCACTTGTATTCAACGGAATACGCTAACAGTGTAAAGTATATTAGGCAAAGGTTTTACCATTACCGAGATACTAATGGGAGTATGGTAAATAGTTTTAGACCAAATGCTGAAAAAGAACAGATTTCAGTTTTGCGAGAAATATGGAAATTTGCAAATACATATAATAAAGATGATAGGTTTAAAAAGAATATTTCGCTGGTTGCATTTTTGGCAATGCAGAACTGCGTTTGGCAAAAGTATTTTCATCCAAGTTATAACAAAAGCATTAGAATAAGACAAAAAGAATGCAAAGAACTGTTCCACACAGAATACTTCAAAGACGTCTATAATAATATATCTATAAAAGACTTGGCAACTAATCAAAAGATAAAATATGTTCTGTTTAGGTTGCGATTATACAGTTTGGCGAATTGGTTAAGAAGTCGCCAAAAGATATTATTTGGCGAGAAAAGTCAATAAGAGATAGGAGTTCGCATGAACGTTAACAATAGAATTTCTGTTAGGATAAACAAATTATCGATAAGCATTCAGGATCTGCTTCTATATATTGTGTATGGTTTTGTCATAACGAGTTCAATTGTAAACAAGAATGCACATGCTTCAGGATATGTTTTTATGATACCAGCAATATTGGTAACATATGTTTATTCTTTTCTTATATGCAATCATAAGAACATAAAAAAAAGCTACTACATTTACTTGTTTTTTATAGGAATTACTTTGATTTTTTCCACATTGTTTTCAACAACACTACCAGAGACAAAATATGAGATAATTCTATCGGTTCTTATTTGGCATTTGTTCTTCATTGCTTTAACGCAAATAGAATACTCAAAGATTAATGTTATTTCGATATTCAATATTTATCTGATCATCGCAGTTATATTAAGCGTTATGGGCCTTGCAAACGCTTATAATGGAGTTGTCAACGAGGCTGGAAGGGCAAGCATATTTGTCTTTGGAATAAGAAAAGACGGCAACTATTTTTCAGCTTTTTTAGCACCTGGTTTTTGCTATGCTTTTTTCAGATTTTTGTTTGTTAAGCGTAAAACATGGTACTATCTAATAGCTGGCGTTATTATACTATTAGGCATCTATATGACTGGGTCAAGAGCTGGCTTTGCTTCTGTTATTTTATCGGCGGTTATACTGATTGCTGCTTTTTTGTTTAAGACGGGTTTTACTGCAAGGAAGCTGATAATTTTCTGTTTTATTACAGCGTTTGTTGTCCTCTTGTATAGGTTTTTTAGTAATACAAATTTATTCCAAAGGATGCTAGCTTCTGACAGTTACTCGAATGATATTCGACTCGTGATTTGGGGGAAGGCAATAGAAGCATTTAAGATTAGCCCGATCTTTGGTTCAGGAAGAGGTTCAGGCGAGTATTTTGCAAGGATGGCAACAGCACACGTAATACACAATTCATTTATTGAACTTCTGTGTGATCAAGGAATAGTTGGAGTTCTGCTTTTCTTATGTTTATTTGCAAAAATGTTTTTCGTTAAAAAATCAAATATAGTTATTATGATTGCATTTTTTGTAAGTTGCTTTGCACCGCTGTTTTTTATTAGTGCATATCAAACATGTGGATGGTGGCTCCCGATTGCTTTGTGTCTAATAATGGCGGAGAAATTACAATCCGAAGATGCAAGTGTGGTATTCGATGTTAGTAAAAATATTGACTAATCAATTGCGGCACCAACATCGTCATCAAATTGAGTCATGCATTAGTTCTATTTTCAATTATTGTTATATTTTAAGTCTTTTAGGGTGGCGAAGGATATGAAATTACAGTTTAAACAGTTGATGGCACGAATGTTATTTAAAACAATGAGAGTGTTCCCCATAGACAAAAAGAAAGTTGTTTTTTCGAGCTTTAGAGGTAAATACAATGATTCACCGCGGATTATCTCCGAAGCATTGAGCAGAACTGGAAAAGCTAAACAAGTTTGGATCGTAAATGAAGGTATTGATGTTCCCGAGAGTATTACAAAGGCAAAGCCAAAATCAATTTCTTCCCTATACCATCTGGCGACCGCTAGAGTTTGGGTTGATAACTCTAGAAAAGAAATATGGGTTTCAAAAAGGAAAAAACAGTTTTATATCCAAACATGGCATGGTGGTGTCTGTATAAAAAAAGTCGAAAAGGATGCGGAAGACAGGTTGCCCCCAGTTTATGTAGAAAGCGCAAAAAACGACTCCAAGATGGCAGATATCTTTGTGTCAGAAGCGGAATGGAGGACTAGAAATTACCGCTCGGCTTTTTGGTACGAGGGGGAAATAGTAAAAGGTGGCATATCCAGGAAGCAGAGTATTGACGAAGCTCATGCTAGAAAAAAAGTTCTGGATTTTTTTGGCATTAACGATAATTGCCATTTTGTATTGTATGCACCCACATTTAGAAATAACCACGATTTAACTTGTTATGATATTGATTACCACGCTCTAATAAATTGTCTTGAAAAAAAATATGGCGGAGATTGGAGAATAATAATTCGACTACACCCAAACATTTCAGATAGTGAGAATCATTTAGTATATTCGGAAAAAGTGCTAAATGGTTCAGATTATCCGATTCTTAATGAGCTTTTGGCTATTTCTGATATGTTAATTACCGATTTCTCAGGGTGTATGTTCGATGCCGTCAGAAGAAAACTGAAACTCGTACTATATGCGTCGGATTATGATGATTATTTGAAAAATGAACGAGGATTGTATTTTGATTTATCAAACTTCCCAGCACCACTTGCAAAAAATAATTCTCAATTATTAGATATTGTTAACTCGTTTGATGTGAAAAAATACGAAGAAGATTGTCAGAAAATGATAGATCAATTAGGCTTTTATGATGTCGATGCGACACCATTGATTGTCGATAGAATTCTGAGTGTAATACTCAAGTAATGGAGGGGCTAAAGTGTTTGCCTCGCTAAAAAAAAGATATGGGCAACTGTCAAAACCGATAAAAGCATCAATATGGTTTTTGATATGCTCTTTTCTCCAAAAAGGTATTTCTGTTTTCGTGACTCCAATATTTACGAGACTTCTTACAACAGAAGAATATGGTGCATATGATGTTTTCAATTCATGGTTGAATATTTTGACAGTGCTTGTTACCTTAAATCTGTATGCAGGAGTTTATACACAGGGATTGGTTGTTTTTGAGGAAGACCGAAAAGTATTTTCGTCTACATTACAAGGATTAACACTGGTTCTAACTCTCATTTGGACGATTGTTTACACGCTGTTTTCCGGTTTTTGGAATAATCTCCTTTCCCTTACCACGGTCCAAATCTATGCTATGTTATTAATGATGTGGTCAACCGCGGTTTTTGGCTTTTGGGCAGCAAGTCAGCGTGTTCAGTTCAACTACAAGTTATTGGTGCTTGTCACAATTATCATTTCAATCCTTAAGCCTTTAGCAAGCATTTTGCTCGTAATTAATTCAAATGATAAGGTAACAGCACGAATTCTTGGAATAACTTTTGTTGAAGTACTTGGATATAGCGCATTCTTTTTTATTCAGTTGTTCAGAGGAAAAAGGTTTTTTTCTAAGAAGTACTGGATTTACGCATTAAGCTTTAATTTACCTTTGGTTCCACACTATCTTTCTCAAACCGTTTTAAACGGTGCAGACAAAATAATGATAGAAAGCATGGTGGGAAAATCTGAAGCGGGCATTTATGGATTAGCTTATTCGATTTCCAATTTGATGATGCTTTTTAATATTGCATTGCTGAATACGCTTAACCCATGGATATATCAAAAAATTAAAAGGAGAGAAGAAAAAGACATAGCACCTGTCGGATATGGGTGTCTGATAGGTATAGCAATTGTTAATATGCTGCTTATCATTTTTGCTCCAGATTTAGTTCGACTGTTCGCGCCGATTGAATACTATGACGCAATTTGGACAATTCCGCCAGTAGCAATGAGTGTGTACTTTATTTTTTCATATAGCTTATTTGCCGGTTTTGAGTTTTATTATAAAAAAACGAAAATGATAATGGTTGCAAGCGTTGTTGCTGCACTTATGAATATTGTGTTAAATTATATATTCATTAATCTATTTGGGTATATTGCGGCAGGCTATACTACACTTTTTTGTTATATTATCTATAGCGTTGGTCATTATCTCTTCATGAAAAGAGTATGCAATAAGTATTTGAACGGAAGTATTGTTTATAGGCCAAAGACACTTTTACTTATTTCAATGACCTTCATAACATTAGGCTTTATTATACAGTTTACATATTCTTCTAATATCGTTAGATACATTGCCGGAGGAGTAATGCTGGCGGGTATTCTTTTATTCCGAAAACGTATTGTTGCTGCGGCAAAAAATCTGTTATCATTGAGAAAGCAAAAGCAATCATAATAGGTGAAGAAATAGTATACTATCATGTAGAAATCTTTGAAATATCAATCATTAGTTCTATATACGAGGAGGTATTAAATTATCTATGGTTATTGGTTATACAACAGGAGTTTATGATATGTTTCATATAGGACACTTAAACGTCCTGAAAAACGCAAAGAGTCAATGCGACTACCTAATCGTTGGCGTAAGCACCGACGAACTTGTCCAGAAAGAAAAGAATAAAACTCCAGTAATTCCTTTCGTAGAAAGATGTGAAATTGTGTCAGCAATTAAGTATGTTGACAAGGTTGTTCCGCAAACCAACAAGAATAAAAAAGAAGCATGGGAGAAGTATCATTTCGACAAAATGTTCGTTGGAGACGATTGGAAAGGGACCGACGTATGGAATCGATTTGAAGAACAGTTTAAGCCTTTGGGAGTTGAGATTGTTTACTTGAAACATACCGACGGGATTTCAAGTACACAGTTAACTGGAATAATAAAAGGAATGCTTGACAATCATTCAGATTAAGCAATGTTTAGATTACGGTACCGGGGTTATGGAAAAAGTTGTTAATACTTTTATGGCAATTATCCGAAGTGCGATCATGGAAACAAACGAAGATATAGACGTGTCACATATTAACTATGAAGCATTATTATCATTATCCAAATTTCACGATCTTGCACATGTTATTTACTATGAATTGAATAAACGAATTGAGAATTGGGAAGGGGACACACACAACAGATTTAAACAGCAGTATGATAATTCCATATATCGATTTGTTAAACGAGATTTAGCTATAGAACAAGTTAAAGAAGCGTTTGAGATGGCGCATATTGATTATATTCTACTTAAAGGATCTTATTTATTAAAGCTTTATCCCCAACCTTGGATGAGAACTAGCTCGGATGTAGATGTATTAGTCAGGAAAGAGGATATAGACAGAGCTATTGTAACGTTAAACAAAAAAGGCTTTGTTCAGTTTTTAGAGACATCGAAAGACATCTCGTTCTATACACCCGAGCATTATCATATTGAACTTCATCATTCTTTAATGGAGGAGGGCATCTTTGATAATGCAAATCAGTTATTAAATACAATATGGGATTGTGTAGAACCAAACGTATCCAAGTATGAAAAATACATGAGTGGCGAGATGATATATTTTTATCATGTGGTACATATGGCAAAACACTTTAAAAACGGAGGATGTGGAGTACGATTTTTTATTGACTTGTGGCTATTAAACCATACTATTAGTTTTGACAATGATAAAAGAGTTGCACTGATAAAATCAAGCGGTCTGGATTCATTTGAAAAAAAGGTACGACTATTATCAGAAAAGTGGTTTTCAAGAAATGAAGATTTCTCGGATATTCAAGAGATAGAAAAATATATATTTGAAGGCGGTACATACGGAAATCTAGATCATAGTGCAGCAATAAGAAAGAATAACGCTCGGAATATGTTACTCTATTATATGAGAAGGGTATTTCAACCATATTGCATTATGAAGAACTCATATCCGAAACTTCGTAAGTATCCTATCCTTCTCCCGTTTTTTTGGGTTGCTCGCTGGTTTAATATTCTTGACCCGAAAGTAAGACGAAATGCCAAAAACGAAATAAAGATTATTCGTGGAAATACCAATGAACAAATAGAGCTATTGTTTAATGAATTAGAGATCTGAATCGAGTACGAAGAAGTATGAATATATTATTAACAGGCGGAGCTGGATACATTGGCTCCCATACACTCATTGAGTTAATTAGCGAACATCACAGCGTCGTTGTGGTGGACAACCTTTCTAATTCTAATAAGGAATCGCTTACACGGGTGGAGCAGATAACCGGTGTTAAGATCCCTTTTTACGAGGCGGACATTCGAGATAGAGATGCGCTTGAGGTAGTGTTCTCTGCACACAATTTCGATTGTTGCATTCATTTTGCTGGGCTGAAAGCGGTTGGTGATTCCGTAACACATCCGTGGGAATACTACGATAACAATATCGGTGGTACACTTGTCCTCGTGGATGTTATGCGTAAGCACGGTTGCAAGAATATCATCTTCTCGTCATCCGCTACTGTGTATGGCGAACCGTCGATGATCCCGATTACCGAGGAATGTCCGAAAGGACACTGCACCAATCCTTACGGTTGGACAAAGTGGATGATTGAAGAGATATTGACCGATTTGCATACTGCCGATGTTAAAAAGGATGATTCTAACCCATGGAATGTTGTTTTGTTGCGGTATTTCAATCCCATAGGCGCGCACAAATCAGGCTTGATTGGCGAGAATCCAAATGGGATTCCCACCAATCTGATGCCGTACATTACGCAGGTGGCGGTTGGCAAACTTGATAAACTGCATGTGTATGGCAATGATTACAATACGCCTGACGGGACTGGCGTTCGTGATTATATCCATGTGGTAGATTTGGCACGTGGTCACGTCAAAGCGTTGCAAGCTATAGAAAACAACTGCGGCATCGCTGTATATAATCTCGGTACTGGCAAGGGCTATAGCGTGTTGGATGTAGTTCACGCTTTTGAAGAAGCCAACAGCGTCCAAATTCCTTATGTTATTGAACAGCGCCGTCCAGGGGATGTAGGTATTTGCTACTCTGCATCGGACAAAGCGTTCATTGAACTTGGTTGGAAAGCACATTATGATATTGTCGATATGTGCCGAGATAGTTGGAAATGGCAAAAAATGAATCCCAATGGTTATGAGTCATTGTGATCATCATATAGGAGAGTAATGATGATAAAAAGGATTCCAGATGCTGCTAGGCAGGGAATTGTAGACAAATTGGTTTTATTAGGCGATGTATGTGGCAGTATTGGTTCATATAGAGCATTTTTTGAAAGGGTTTACCCTGAATGCAAAACAATAGAGTTTAATAAAACTACACTGGCTGCTGAAATTGGTCGTCATTGTGATGTCTTCAAAGGTGACTGGGGAGACGAGAGCGGCATGTTCAGTGTTGTTAAGATTCTGGATTGGTCAGATGATCAATTTCTATTCTTTTGTCAAGAATACGTTAATCCTGTATTTAATAGATATGAGTGGGATGAGGAGAATGAAGAGAGAGTTAATCTTCAACCAAAATGTGTTGAGGCTATCAACCTTTATTTGTCTGATTGCGGTTATGAATTAAGAGAATGTGGTAAGATTGGGGATAAAAAAGAGTATAGACTTTTCGAAACTTACGGAGTTCACGGTTCAATTCAAGGCATAGTTTTTGCGGCAGTTGGAAAGCCAGATGTAGTTTTCACGGATTTTTTGAATCAAAACATAAGAATACCAAGAAATAATAAAAAGTATTTAGTGTATGATCAGACAATTGAAAACGAAGGGCTGAAATGGAAAGCATTGAAAGATTGGTACAACACTAATCGAAGCGAATCAGACCCAGAGTTTATTACAAGATTAAAAGATAGTGTTGACCATTGTGGCTCGCCAATAGAAAAATCATTCTTTTCAATCTATCTTGATATCGTTGAAGAGTATGGTGAAAGCGTTCCAGCGTTGCTCCCACAGGTTTATCTTCACTATGATACAAAAACTCAACGTGAGAGAACAGAAAGAATTTTTGAACATCAATGTATGGATTTTCTGATAATATTATCAGAAAGTAGAAGAATCGTCATTGAATTGGATGGCGTTCAGCACTATGCAGAGGACGAGGAGATTAAGATTAGTGACAGACCATTCCCTGTTCATATTGCGTCTACATCTAGGTATGCCTCAATGGTTGCTGAGCAACGAGAAATGACCCTTTCAGGATATGAAGTTTATCGGTTTGGAGGAAAAGAGTTTCAAAACGATAATATTGCTATTGTTGTAAAGACTTTTTTTTCTGACTTGTTTAAAAAACACGGATTAGCAATTGAATGATAATAGGATTATTAAGCGAAAGAATAGAAACTAAGCAATTATGAAGAACTATAATCGCCTCCTTCTGATTCTGAAATACCTCCATGATAACACCGATGAGGATCATACCGCTTCGATCAAGGACATTAACGAGTTTCTTGTAAAGCAGTATCTTGACGCAAACCGCAAAACCGTCGTTGAGTGCATCAGCGAGCTACAAGAAGTTGGTTACGATATTTGCTGTGTTCGCAGTACGCAGAACCGATACTATATGCGAACCCGTCCGTTCACGCTGGCAGAGGTGAAGCTGCTTGTTGACGCCGTTCAATCCAGCCGCTTCATTTCCGAAGAACAAAGCCGGGAAATCGTCGAGAAACTTTCTACTATCGTCGGAGCGTACAAGGGAGATATTCTGAAAAGGCATCTGTACATCGGAAGCCGGGCAAAGTCAAATAATGAGCGGCTCACGGAGTACGTTGAGAAGATCCAGACCGCGATCACGAACAACAAGGAAGTCATCTTTCAATACTTTGACTACACGCCGGACAAGCAAAAGACGCTGCGGCGGGAAGGAAAGATTTATCACTTCTCTCCGTATGACCTGATCTGGAACAATGATATGTACTATGTTGTCGGCTGCGGCAGGCATAACACGGTCTTGAAGTACCGAATTGACCGCATGACGAATCTGGAACTCTTGGATACGGACAGATTCCCTATGCCGGAGGGGTACGATATTTCCGATTTCTTTGAAAAAGAGTTCTCCATGATGGCAGGGGAGATCTGCACCGTTGAATTACTCTGCAACAATGAACTGATGGGCAGCATCATCGACAAGTTCGGCGAGGACGTGAAAACAGAGATCGTAGACAGCGAGCATTTCAAAGCGACTGTCGAGGTGGAGTTGAGCAAGACCTTTTACGGATGGGTGTTCTCCTCAGCCGGTTCGATGAAGATACTCTCTCCGGAAGCAGCAATAATTGGATTTAAGGAGACTGCACTGAAGTTCTTTGAGGACATAGGAGAGCCATTATGAGACGAAACGTTGTGCGCTTCCTGCTTTTTAAGCCGAATACGCCCATTTCTGAACGAAATCATACTAAAAAATGAACAAATGCTATGAGGTGGGTAAAAAGTTCCACACCTCAATTTGCCCAAACCCGTTGACAACAGCGGGTTTTTTTGTTATCATATACACGAACATTAAGTTCGATATTGGAGGAACCAAAATGAGAGTCATAGACGAAGAAAGACTGAACAAGGTGCTCAAGTGCATCCGCGAGCATCAGGAAAGCGGGAAAGCGCCGACCTATCGGCAAATCCAAAAAGAGTGCCGGATCGCCTCTCTTTCAACGGTTTCTCTCTATGTAAACGAACTGAAAAAAAGAGGACGTATTGAGACGGAAACGCAGGGAGGCTGGAAACAGATAAGGACACCTTCTTACTTCCAACCTTCCGAGAGTCATATCACGCATCTGGTCGGGGCTGTCCATTGCGGACCGCCGACGGAGGCAATCGAGAACATCGAGGCTTGCGTCGCACTTCCGAATGAGATTTTCGGCGACGCCGAGCACGTTATCCTCCACGCCGAAGGACCAAGCATGATCAAACGCGGGATTTTCAACGGGGACCTGCTCGTAGTCAGGCGGACGCCTTATGCGGAATACGGTGATACCGTGATTGCTATGTTGGAGGGCGGAGAAACGACCTGTAAGGTATATGAAAAAGGTAAGAATGGTCCTTATCTGAGAGCTGCAAACGATGAAGAAGTCAATGGAAAGCGAAAGTACGACGTTTACCCGCAGGGCGAATGGTCGATATACGGAATAGTGGACTATGTGATCCACGCGCCAGTTTATGATGAGTTATAGGAGAAAAAGGAAAATTGCAAGAGATTATGGTTTATACGCCGGAAGCGCACATCCCAATCGCCGGTGTGACTGTAGATCACGGAGTGTATTATCTTGAGTTTAAGAAGAATCGGTCGAACGCCTATGAAACGATCACGTTAGATCAGCTTATCTACCTGATTGTTCAGGCGGTAGAACGGTACAATTACGGAGGAACCGACGAGAGGTACTACCGGAATTAACAGGTGTAGGCCCCCCAAGCGAGGGAGCCACACATAGAGATAATAAAAAAAGAGTAAATAGCTCAATTCGAGCTGAACCAAGCGAGTTTAGCCGGGAGAGTATTCGATACCATACGAGTATTTTCCCGGCTGTTTCTATCTTCAAAGGAGGTTGAACATGAACAACAGGGTCGTTCCGGGCAAAGTCCCGAAAGAAAAAGAAGAGCAAGCCCGTCTTGATGAGGCGATGCGGCTTTACAAGGTGATAGATTCCATTACAGCGAAGGGCTGCGACGCCGAAGTCAAGCGTGTCAAGGGCAAGCTCAAGGTACAGACGGTCAAGAAATCGGAATCGGTTTTTCTTGACTGAGCACAACCGAATAACGAAGCCACTTACGAAGCGGCGTAAGTGAAGAACCAAGCGGGGTTGATCGACTGCAGCGATGCTGCGGCCTTTTGACCCCGCTTTTCTTATTCTTTTCGCCGTTTTAGCTATCACAAAAAACAATATTTGAGCCTGAATGCATGCGGGCAAAGGATATTCACACCGAAGTTTTGCAGAAGAAAACTGCGAAAAACGGATGCGGAATACCCTTGATCTCGTGCGCTCTCATGGCGTTCTGACGGGTCCGGGGTGAAGCATCATCTCGGACCCTTATCTTTTGCCCGCTGCCGGATGGCCGGAAAGGACCGGCAATGAAAAAGCAGTGGACGGCGTATGCCGCTAGGTACCCGTGATCTCCGGATTTTGATTTTCAGCTACCCCAAACCAACAAAAATCAAAATTCAAAAAAATCAAAGGAGATCACAAAAAATGAGTTGGAACGATGGTTACGAAAGAAAAAAGTTCATGGCAAGGATGAAGAAGCAGGCGGAGGAATACCGCGCCGCCGGTATGAGCGAAGAGCAGATCCAGGCGATGTATGAGTTCGACCTTGGAGTGTACAAGAGCGACAGGGCTTACTATTCGCACACACAGGAATACGAAGCGAGCAGCTTTGACGAGGGCGTTGATGATTCTGACAATGCCCTGCTGAACCGAAATGCCGATGCGTTCTCGGTGTCATACGAGGAAC
Source organism: Clostridia bacterium (assembly GCA_017447445.1). Taxonomy (GTDB): domain Bacteria; phylum Bacillota; class Clostridia; order Oscillospirales; family CAG-382; genus Coliplasma. The sequence goes on from JAFSNK010000003.1 coordinate 99,847, forward strand.
GGTATTTTAACGATTCAGATCCGTTTGAGATCGGCTTTGAGGACGAGCGATTGAACAGGATCGTTGAAAAGTTCAATAATCCCCGTGATATTCGCATTTTGAAAATGCTTTCGGAGGGGATCACCGAAGCTCAGATTGCCGTTGAACTCGGCGTTACAAATCAGGCGATTTCAAAGCGAGTGCAGAAATTCAAAGGAATCTGAAAAATATTTTTTCGATTTTGGTTGGGATTTTGCCATTCTCGCTGCCTACCTTTTGAGAGGACAAGTTAAAAACTCTCGGAAATGATCTTTGAAAATTGAATATGCAGGCATCAGATACGTTACTTGTGCCGAAGGAAACTTCAAGCCGGACTGTAGGTGCGCCATGACCTCCCAACGGGAGCGAGCGATAAAACCTATACAGCAAAGGACGGGTTGCTCCCGACCGGGCAATAACAGGCGCAAGGAATAATGATACTTCCGTAATTCGCGGCTCGGCCACAATGAAGGCGGAGAGGTGAGACTCCTATGGAACCGGTCAGCAGCCGGTCGTCTGATGAACTCCTTTTGTACATTTGGGGGCGGGGACGAATTAAATGTAATGACCCAAGCGCAGAACGAAAGTTCCGCGCCTGGGTGAGTTGAAAGACTCAAAAAAAGGAAGGAGAGAAAACGATCGAATGCATAAATGTAAAGTAATCGCCGTGGCAAATCAGAAAGGCGGCGTCGGAAAGACGACCACGACCTTCAACCTCGGCGTGGGACTTGCCCGCCAGGGCAAAAAGGTACTGCTCATCGACTGCGACCCGCAGGGCGATCTGACTATCTGCTGCGGCTATCAGGATAACGACAGCATTGAAATGACGGTCTCGACGGTCATGGAGAAGATCATTTCCGACGAGGAGCTTCAGCCCGACGAGGGCATCATACATCAGCCGGAGGGCGTGGATTTGCTGCCGGCGAACATCGAACTGTCAAGTATGGACTTGCAGCTCGTTTCGACTATGAACCGCGAGCGCATCATGAGCATCTACCTTGACGGCGTAAAGGATAAATATGACTACATCCTGCTCGACTGTATGCCGAGCCTCGGCATGATTACCGTCAACGCCTTTACCGCCGCCGATTCGGTCATCATTCCCGTGCAGGCGCATTACCTGCCCTTGAAAGGTATGACGCAGCTCACCAAGACGATCAACAAGGTTCAAAGGCAGCTCAATCCGAAGTTGAAGATCGAGGGGATTCTGCTCACGCTTGTCGCCGAGAACACCAATCTTGCCAAGACGACCGAGCAGACCATCCGCGACTTCTACGGGAGCAGTATCAAGGTATTCGAGACACATATCCCTATGGCAATCAAGTGTGCGGAGATCAGCGTCGTCGGCAAGAGCATCTATTCCTACGACGGCAACAGCAAGGTTGCCAAAGCCTATGAGAACTTCACGAAGGAGGTGATCGAGCTTGGCGAAAGGCAGCGCATTAATAATGAACCTACCCTCAGTCGATGACCTTTTCTCAACAGAAGAAGAGCGCCAGGAGGCAAAGCTCAAAAAGCTGTATGACATCCCGCTTTCCGAGATCGACGATTTCCCGGATCATCCCTACCGCGTCCTCGACGACGAGGATATGCAGGCGCTCATGGACAGCATCAGTGAGCGCGGCGTTATCACGCCGGCTATGGTTCGCCAAAAGGAGAACGGCAGATACGAAGTGATCTCCGGTCACAGACGCAAACGCGCCTGCGAGAAGCTCGGTCTTGAAACCCTGCGCTGCGAGGTCGTGGACGTGACCCGCGATGAAGCCATCATATTGATGGTTGACAGCAACAGCCAGCGTTCCGAAATCGCTCCTTGCGATAAGGGACGAGCCTACAAGATGAAGCTGGAAGCGATCAAAAGATTGCCGGGAAGACCACCGAAAGAAAATTGTGACCCACTGGGGCACAATTTTGATGCTCCGCGTTCCGTGGAGACATTGGCTGAAGATTCTGCTGACAGTAAAACACAAATTCAGCGATATATCCGTTTGACCTATCTCGTCCAAGAGCTTCAAGACTTTGTAGACGAGGGCAAGATCAAACTGCGTCCAGCCGTGGAGCTATCCTATTTGGATGAAGAAAGCCAGCGCGACGTGGTTGACCGCATCGATGAAACCGAGGCGTTTCCTTCCCACGCTCAAGCCATACGCTTGCGCAAGGCGTATGAGGAGGGCGACATCAACTACGAAAAAGTCATGAAGGTTATGGCTGAGGAAAAGCCAAACCAAAAGGTCAAAATCAAGATTTCGTTTGACCGCTTAATGCCATATATCCCGAAAGGGTTTACTGATGATAAGGTCGAGGACTTTGTGATCAAAGCCGTCGAGCACTATCACAGGTATTTGGAGCGACAACGTGATCAGGTGAGGTAAAAGGAATGTGCGCACAGGCTGAAACAAAGCGTTTCGGTCTTCTTTTTTACCCCGCCCCGGCACTCATATACAGAAAATCGAAGAAAGGAGGAACACAACCGACATGAAGTTCAAAGTTAAGGTACGCAAGCTCATTGAGAACGGCAAGCCTCTCAAGGCGACCTGCTCTGTCACGATGGATGACCAGTTCACCATCCACGGCGTCAAGGTCATCACCACCGAGAAGCACACCTTCATCGCCATGCCTTCGGAGTCCTACACCGACGCCGACGGCAACGAGAAGTTCCGTGACGTTTGCCACCCCATCACTTCCGAGCTCCGCCAGGAGATGGAAGACGCGGTTCTCGCCGCGTACAACGAGAAGGTCGTCGAAGAGAGCCTCAAGGCTATCGAAAACGCCTGATCACCGCCGGCAATCCCAGATGCAACCAATCAACATCCAATAAAATGAAAGAGAGGTACGAGAATGAGAAAGTTTTTCCGTAAGCTCAGGGACAAGGCGGATCTCGCCCTGCTGAACCTGAAGGCTGCTGTCGAGAACAAGGAGGCGGAGGGCTACGTTGACTCCGGCGTCAAAATCCTGATTGCCGTTGTCATCGGCGCATTGCTCCTCGCCGGTCTGTATGCCCTGTTCAACACGACCATCATGCCTACGGTCACGAGGAAGATCACCGACCTGTTCAATTACTCCGGCAATTAAGCCGAACCAACCAACCACCAACAACCTATAAAAAATGAAAGAGAGGTATAACAAATGAAGAAGTTTTTCCGTAAGCTCAAGGACAAGGCTGATCTTGCCCTTCTGAACCTGAAGTCCGCCGTCGAGAACAAGGAGGCGGAAGGCTATGTCGATTCCGGCGTCAAGATCCTGATCGCCGTGGTCATCGGCGCACTGCTCCTCGCCGGTCTGTATGCACTGTTCAACAGCACGATCATGCCGACCGTGACGAGCAAGGTCCAGGGACTCTTCAACTACAACGGTCATTGATCGGACAAGCAACCCTACACGCGGGGGGCGATGCCTTCGGGCATCGTCCCCTTAATCTAACCACAAGGAGGTAAAAAGTGAAGAAAATCATAGCATTGCTGCTCGCTGTCGTCTCGCTCGCGCTCTGCCTGACAGGGTGCGTGTATGAGGAGTTGGGCGTAAAGCTCAATAAGGACGGCACGGGCAGTATCGAAACAACCATCGGGCTGAAAAAGGAGTTTGTAAAGCAGCTCACGGAGCTGGGAGGCTCCGATCCCTTTGACGGCAAGGAAACGACCGAGATCGAATACGACGGCGAAACCTACATCGCCTTTACCGATACCAAAGAGTACGAATCCTTTGAGGATATGGAAAAGGCGCTGGCGGAAATGACCTTTGATTCAAACGGCATGGAGAGCACGTTCACCTCTCAGCCGGATGACGACACGGGCGTTTCGCTTCAGACCGAAGACGCGACAATAAAACCTGAGACGCTGTTCTTCAAGAATGTGAAGATTGAGAAGGACGGCTCGAACTATGTGTTCGACGCCGTGCTGAACGCGGCGGAGGGAACGGTCGAGGGTTACGACCTGAGCGACATTCTCAAGGTCAATATCTCGGTCGAGATGCCTGCGAAGATCACGAAGTATAAGAACGGCAAGGTGGACGGGAAGAAGATCACGTTCGACCTCTCGGACATGAGCAAGGAAACCGAGTTGTATGCGGAGTGCAAGGTGTCCTCGCCCGTTCCCGCCATCATCGGGATCGTGCTGGCGGTCACCGCCGTCGCTGCATTCATCGTTCTGAGAAAGAGAAAGTAGAGGTATAAGCAATGGTGGTGATCCGACCCGTAAACCCGCATATTTTTGATGCCGTATTTCAGCTTGACGCAGGCTTTATCGTAGGCTCCGTGCTGATCCTGCTTCTGTCCGCGCTCGCGGCCCTGGCAATGGCCAGATACGCATCGGGACGCTTTGAGACGAACAAGAAGAAGACGGCGCTTTGCTTCACGGTCTTTGGCGTTTGCGTCACGCTCATCATGATCTGTTTTTTTGGATGTACTGCAATTGCGGTCAAGGGCATATTCCTCGCCTACATCCTCGCATTTTCCTCCTTTGAGGACGTCAAAACGCGGGAGTGCGACGATCACCTGCACCTCATGATCGTGATTGCAGCGTTCATCGGAACAGACCTTACCAACCTGCCGGGTATGATCCTCGCTGCCTTCTTCGCCGGAGGCGTAATCGTCCTTTCCAAGCTCATCGGAAAGGGCAAGATCGGCGGCGCAGACATCAAACTGGCGGCGGCGAGTGCGTTCCTGCTGGGCTTTGACCGGGGTATCCTCGGCCTGCTCGCAGGGACGCTGCTTGCCGTTTTAGTCAACATTTTTAAGAAGAACAGAAAAGCGGGATTCCCCATGATCCCGTATCTCGCTGCCGGGTTTACGGCGGCATATTTTATCCAAGGATAAGGAGGAAAATGCAAAATGAAGTATTTAGCAGAACTGTTTGACCTCACGAAGAGGTACGTCAAGGCTTGCCGCCGTTCGAGGAAATTCAAGAAGATGATGACCTCGAATGTGCGGAAAATGCTCAAGAAACACCAAAACGCGGGAAAGGAGGTTGTAAACGCATGAAGAACAGAACAGTCATCGGCGTGATTTGCATGGTGCTGGCGATTGCCGTCACCTTCCTTGTCGCTCCGCTTGTCAACCAGCTCTCGACCGACACGAGCGAGGTCATCCGTCTTGCGGAGGACGTGAAGCAGGGCGTTCAGATCACCGCTGACCATCTGGAAGTGGCAAGAGTGAAGACTGATTCGATCCCCTCCGGGACGCTGAACGACCCGAAGGACATCATCGGCAAGTACGCCGCGTCACAGCTTTACGCGGGAGATTATCTGACCGTCGCCAAGCTGACGGGTGAAGCCAATACCGCAAGCGACGTGTTTGCGTCTCTTGACGGCACGAAGGTCGCGGTCTCCGTGACCATCGACACCTTTGCCGCAGGCCTTTCGGGCAAGCTCGAAAACGGCGACATCATCTCCATGATCGTTGTGGACAAGGAAACCGGCAAGGCGTCGATCCCCGCCGCACTCCGTTATATGAAGGTCATCACGACCACGACTTCGGGCGGTATCGACCAGGATAGCATTGTGAAGAACGAAGACGGGAGCTATGAAATCCCGAGTACAGTCACTCTGCTTGCCAATACCGAGCAGGCGAAGCTGCTTGCCAAGTATAACGCGGAAACTACGCTGACCGTTGCTCTCGTCTATCGCGGAAGCACCGAGAACGCAAAGAAGTTCCTTGATGTTCAGGACGAGTTCTTCGCAAACGGTTGGTCCGCAGAGGACGAGGAGAACGAGCCCGAAAACGGCGAAAATGTTTCGCCCGGCGGGATCGATCCCGTTCAGCAGGCGAACGACATCATTAACGGCAACGCAGACTACTACGATGTGGAAGAGGCGGTGATCGGAAATGGGTAAATTGATCGCTGTCTGCGGCTCGCCGAACTCCGGCAAGACAACCGCAGCACTCAAGCTCGCACAGGAGATCTACAATCAGAAGAAGACCTCCGTGCAGTTCATCTCGCCCGACCTGAACGTACCCTGTATGGCGTATCTGTTCCCGAACGGTAAGGACTCGGAACTGTATTCGCTCGGCGTTGCGCTCGATAAGACCGACATCTACAAGGAGGACGTGCTTCGCCAGACGGTCAACGTCAAGACGATGCAGAACTTTGGGTTCCTCGGCTTTAAGCTCGGCGAGAACCGCTATTCCTATCCCCGTCCCACAGAGGACAAGATCGTACAGCTTTTCACTGTGCTGAAGGACAGCGTGGAGTACGTCATCTGCGACTGTACCTGCGACCCGGACGACCTCGTTTCGTCCATCGCCAAGCGCGACTGCGATATTGCCGTGCAGATGTTCAGTCCCGATATGAAGTGCATCTCCTACTACGCTTCCTGCGTCAATCAGTTTCTTCTGATCGACGGAAAGAAGCTGAAGGTGCTGAACGTGATGGACATCGACATATATGTGCCGATCCACGAAACGGAAACCCACTTCGGCGGTATGGACTTCAAGCTGCCGTATGAGCGCAATCTCAAGCAGCAGATGATCACCGGAACGCTCTCGGAGCGCATCGGAAAATGCAAGTACAGGAGTGAGATCGAGCGGCTGGCGAAGGCGGTGATGTAATGGCTAAGAGTGTATCTTTTGTTTCCCTTCTTCAGATGGTACAGGAATACATCAGCCAGAACTACGCCGCCGCCCTGTCCGACAAAAGAAAGCTCGGACAGCTCCGTTCCTACATCGACAAGTATCTCTCCGACACCGGCTACACGGTCGAGGGCTTCACCACGGACGAGCTTTCAAAGAAGCTCTATTTCGAGATGGCGGAGTATTCGATCCTGACGCCCTATCTCGGCAAGGAGAGCATCGAGGAGATCAACATCAACGGATGGGACGACATCTGCGTTACCTTCAGCTCCGGCTATATGCTGAAGCTCCCCGAACACTTCTACAGCCCGCAGCACGCGGTGGACATTGTGAAGCGTCTGCTTCATCACTCCGGCATGATCATCGACAACGCCACCCCGATGGCGCAGGGACATTTGCCGGGAAATGCCCGTGTGACTGCGCTGAAGGAGCCCATCGTGGATGCGGACAGAGGTATTTCGGTCTCCATCCGTCTGCTCCATCCGTCAAAGGTGACGAGAGAGCAGATCGTGAACGGCGGAAACGCGACACAGAAGATGATCGACTTTCTGTGTATGTGCCTCCGCTATGGGGTTTCTTTCGTTGTGGCGGGTGCGACAAGCTCCGGCAAAACGACCCTTCTCAATGCGCTTCTCACGTCGGTCCCGAACAACAAGCGTATCTTTACGATTGAGTCCGGCTCCCGTGAGCTTTCCCTTGTGAGCGTGAAGCACGGCAAGGTCGTGAACAACGTGGTACACACGCTTTCCCGACCGTCCGATAACCCTGCGTATGATATTACGCAGGAGGATCTCGTCGTGGCGTCTCTCCGCTTCAACCCGGACATCGTGGTCGTCGGCGAGATGCGCGACACCGAAGCTTATTCCGCCGTGGAAGCGTCGCTGACGGGACATACCGTGGTCTCCACGGTCCACGCTTCCGCCGCTGACGCCGCGCACATGCGCCTCGCCCTGCTTTGTCAGAAGCGGTTTCCGATCAATTTCCAGACCTCGCTGATGCAGGCGGGACAGGCTTTTCCCATCGTCGTGTACGCCCACAAGCTGGAGGACAATTCCCGTAAGATCATGGACATCTCGGAGTGCGTGATCCTGCCGAGCGGCGAGCGAGAGTATCACACGCTGTTCCGCTACAAGATCACGAAGAACGAGCTTGTGAACGGCAAGTACAAGATCGAGGGTAAGTTCGAGCAGCCCGAATACATGAGCGACCATCTGAAAGGAAAGCTCATGCAGTTCGGCGTTCCCGAAGAGCTGCTTTCGCAGTTTTTGAAGCCGAAGGCTCCGGCGAAAAAGAAGAAGGAGGCGGTGAGCGCATGATCCTACAGGTTATTACATCCGTCTTTCTCGTTATCGCCATTGCGATCTTCTTCGGACTGACGCCGGAGCGCATCACGGACGACCTGATGAACGTCATCACGCCGAATGATACGATGAAGGACAAAGCGAAGAACGTCAGAGGAAACAGAAAACGCCACAGGCTGTACAAGCTCTTGGTCAGCATTAAAGGCGCACTTGCCTCCACGGGCAAGAGCCGTCAGTTCACGATTGCGATCTGCGCCTCCGTCGTTCTCTTCGGCGTCGGCGTCATACTTTCCATTCTCATCGACAACCTGTTTCTGATGCCGGTTCTTGCGGTGACGCTGGCCATGCTCCCGTTCCTCTATATCACGAACACCCTTTCCTATTATGAAAAGCAGACGAAAGAGGAACTGGAGACGGCGCTGTCCATCATCACGACCTCGTATGAACGCTGCGATGACATCGTGCAGGCTGTAAGGGAAAACACACAGTACATCAAGCCGCCGCTCCGCGAGGTGTTCCAATCCTTTGAGGGTGAGGCAATGGCGGTCACATCCAACATCAAGACTGCACTCTACAATCTGAGAGAGAAGATCGACAACGAGATCTTCCGGGAGTGGGTGGATACGCTCATTCTCTGCCAGGATGACAGAACGCTCAAAGACACCCTGCACCCCGTCGTGCAGAAGCTGGCAGACATCCGTATCGTCAACAACGAGCTTGCGACGATGCTCGCCTCTGCCCGCAACGAATACTGGATGATGGTGGCGCTGGTCGTGGGCAACGTGCCGCTTCTGTATCTTCTCAACAAGGATTGGTTCCACACGCTCATTGATACCGTACCCGGCAAAGCGGTCTGCGGCGTCTGCGCGCTCGTGATCTTCATCACGGCGATCTTCATGAAGCGGTTTACCAAGCCGATTGAGTACAAACGGTAAAGGAGGTTGAGAACATGATCCAAGCTATTATCGGTATCCTCTGCGGGATCGGATTGTTTTTCGTTCTCGCGGACGTGTACCGTATTCCGTATTTCAAGACCTCCAAAGCTGTGGAGAGCCTGTCAAAGAAGCAGAAGGACAAGACCTCCGGGCTGAACCTCTTTCTTTCCGGCATTGCCGAGAAGATTGCAAAGCATTTGAAGCTCAACGAGTTCAAGCGCGCACAGCTCGAAGCCGACCTGAAAACGGCGCAGATGGATATTACGCCCGAAATGTTCAAGGCGAACGCCATCGTTAAAGCCGGTATCATCGGCGTGTTCGCCATTCCCGTCGCGTTCATCTTCCCGCTGTTCGTCCCGATCGTTCTGTTCCTGGCGGTGTTTCTGTATCGCATGGAATCGAAGAGCGTGTCCAAACGTATTAAGGCGAAGCGTGAGAGAATCGAGTACGAGCTGCCGCGCCTTGTCTCCAATATTGAAAAGACGCTCGCCCACAACCGTGACGTACTCTATATGCTGGAGAGCTACGCACAGAATGCGGGACCGGAACTGAAACACGAGCTTCTGATCACCGTGGCGGATATGAAATCCGGCAACTATGAGGGTGCGATCACGAGGCTTGAAAGCCGCGTCGGTTCGTCCATGATGAGCGACGTGTGCAGAGGCCTGATCGGCATTCTTCGCGGCGACGATAACCGGATGTATTGGGCGTCGCTTTCCCTCAAATTCAATGACACCGCCCGTCAGCAGCTTCGCCTGAAAGCGCAGAAGGTCCCGAGAAAGGTCAAGCGCCTTTCGATGTGCCTGCTTCTGTGCTTCATGCTCATTTATATCGTCGTCATCCTGGAGCAAATTATGACGAGTTTAGGCGTCTTGTTTATGTAGGAAGGAGCGTGAAGATGTGATAGGAAAACTGATGAAATCCAAGCGCGGCGAGGGCTACGTCGATGTTTGCGTTGGGGTCATTGTATTCGTTATGCTTCTTGTGATCGCTATTAACATTTTCAGCTTTATCACACTGAGAGTGGAAATGGATCAGATCGCAGAGGAAATACTGGACGCTTCGACCTACAGCGGGTGCTTCGGCGCGGATTTCCAGGATGCGTATGAACGGATGCTGGAGCAGTATTATGACTTCGACGTCGATTTCAGTGCGGACGAGTATTACAACAGCACATATAAGCGAGTTCAGCTTGGTCATGCCATGACGATCACGGTTTCGGTTGACACTTATGTGAAGGGGCTTGGAGCTTTCAAGATCCCCGTCACGCTGACCGTGACCCGAAGCGGCTTGTCGCAGAAATATTGGAAGTGAGGGTGAGGCAATGGGAAACAAAAGAGGAGAAGGATATGTACAGGTTTGCGTTCTCGTCTTGATACTCTGTCTCATCCTTTCGGTGTTTCTGACCTTTGTATATGCCGTCAACTTCGTCAAGATCACAGAGCGCAACGCCGAAACGGTGCTTGAGAACTATGTGATGAAGAACTCGATCCGCATCTATAACTCCATCAAGCAGGGGACAAACGAGACGGACGCCATTGACGCCGGGGAGTATATCACTGACTTGACGAGCTTTTGCACATTTAACAAAATCCGGGATCGGCTGTATCATTATGACGGAGACGGAAACGTGGATTACTACATTTCTGAACCGACCGTCAGATTCGCTGAGAGAAACAAGCTCAAGCTGATAGTAAGCTATACAACCTACGTCCCGATCTACTTTGCGGGAACCCAAGTCACAACAGCAACCATACCGGTAACGGTAAAACTTAATCTGGAAGGAAAATTCTGAAAGAACCAAAGGAGGAATGAAGAGAATGAAAGACAAGAAACTGATCGTATGGGCGGCACTGGCTGTTTTTGCAGTCGGACTGCTCATTACCGTAATCATCATGGGAAGCACCGGCAAGACGCCGGAAGGTGAGATCACAGCGTCCACCGAACCCGAAAGCACCGTCCATGTCAGTGACATTACAGTCGAAGATCCGACGCAGAGCGGAACTGGAACAGAACCCGTGATCGAACCCGAAGATCCCACCGAGGAAACCGAGACGGGTGCGCCGCTCACGCTGGAGGATGAGCCGCTTCCGCCCCGTCCGACGCCGACTCCCGGCGAGGAAGCCGATCCTGTTGACGATCCCGTCACAGGACATACGCCCGGAGACGACGGACCGGGAGACACCAATCCTGTGACGGAGCCAAATGAACCATATAGCTGCGGTACGCCCGGTCATCACTGCGACAGCCCCGAAACCCACGCCTACATTCTGAACCTCGAAACGCAGGGCTGTCCGTACTGCGGAAGGCACGACTGTCCGAGCTTCTATGCGACCGACGAATGGGGGACTGCGGTATATGACCCGACCAAATGCCCAAGCTATGACGTTCACAACGATCCCGTCTACTACTGCCAGCACTGCCACAAGCCCTGCGGCGACGGAACGCACGGAACCTGCGTGAGATTTGTGAACGCCTGCTACTGCCCGCTCTGCGGCAAATGGGTGGAGGCATGGAGCTGTCATTCATGTGAAGAATAATAATCGAACAGGGCAATGGAAAGGCTCGACAGAAAACGTCGGGTCTTTCTTTTTGTCCGGAAAGGAGAAGTGAATGAAGAAACTGACGAGAGCTTTTGCATTGTTTTTGCTTGCCCTAACGGTTTTTATGTGTATCTCCGTTCCCGCTTCTGCGCTTTCATGGGACGGAAGTTCGGAGGGCGGAGGCGGTCACGGTACGGATGCCGGTCCAAACGGATACGCCATCCGTTATGTGACGAATAAGAACCTGCTCGGCTACCGCTTCAGTTGTGTAGACCGATACGGGAACAACAAGGTCTCAAAGGTCATTGACGTGTTCCGAAGCACAGATGATGCGCCGTATGCCAACCAAGCCTGTGACTACGACTATAAGTTCACGACCAAGTATAACAAGAAGCAGCTCATCAACAATCAGAACTGCAACTACAGTACGAGCGTCAATTCGACCTGGTGCTATAAGCAGAGCGAGATGGGCTTCGCATCCTCGCTCCCGGAACCCGACGGGCTGGAGACATGGCAGAACAACACGACAAATCTCAACAAGGTGCTGTCAAAGCTCGGCATCGGCTCGATTGAAAACCTGAACTACGGGGACAAAATCCTGATTGAACAGATCTACGACATCCGACTGGAAAGCGTGTATCATGCGCTGACCGTGACGGAGACAGCGATCTACGGCAAGCACATCCTCGGCGCATACAGCGACGGCGGATCGAGCAGTACCTCGGAGAGCTGGGGCTTTATCTCCAGCTATGTGAACAAACACTACCCCAATGCGCTCTTTACGCCGGACGGACAGGGCTTGTGGACGGGTGCTTCCGCCTCAAGCTCTCGACTCATGTTCTATACCATCATCAACAGCGGCTACGGTGTCGGTATCGCCTACACAGAGGAACACGAGGACTTCTCACCCGTGCTGTCCGTAAAGGAGTGCCGAGCGTACAAGGGGACAAAACCGACAAAGAACTTCCATTATGGAACGAGCACCGGTAACGCTTGGGGAAACTGGACGTATGTGCAGGACTACCCGTGCTCCGGCGACAAGATCTTCTTCTCGGTGAACTTCCCGAAGGAGTCGCAGAACATCGCGGTCTGGCAGTATGTGTGGATCGACGGCACGTTGGTAGATAACCGATACGGCTACTCGGATAATCTTGAATGGTTTGATGTGGCTGCATCTGTAACGACCGTGCCTAACAACAAATCCTACTATACAGTGAAAGCGCGTGTGGACTGGATCGAGGATAACGGAACTGTCAAGAAATACGGGGCTGAAAAGACCTTCTATATCCCCGTCAAGCCGATCACGACCCGCGACAAGGTGACGGCGTACAATGAGCTCGGCAACGCACAGGCATATACGACCGGCTCTGCAACGACCGGCAAGCTGTACTTTGGGCAGAAGGTCACGTTCCAGTATCAATATGGAGCGACGACCGCATGGGATTCAAACAACAACGTCCGAGCTATCGCTTACTATTTTAACAACTCAAACTGGAGCCATATCTACACGGGCAACAGCAGTGGTGAAGATGTGAGCGTGGACAACGTCGTTCTCAGTTCGACCAAAACCTACACGAAGAACAGCAGCATCGGCTCATACGTCATACCGCTGACCGCGAACAACTACGCAAACTCGTATAAGCTGCGCTTCGATCTCAAGACCGCCTGGTCGAAAGACCCGTCGCATACCACGCAGAGCAGCACCTTCTATCTGCCCATCGTGAAATCCGACGTGGCGATCACGGATATGAAGCTCGTGGACAGCACAGGTCATTACGCCGACCTTGAAAACCTGACCGTCGGCGAGACCTACACGATCCGGTATGCTTATAAGAACAACACCGACTGCACCGTGTTCGTCAAGGGCTACGGCCCCAATAAGAACCAGCTTCCCGGCGTGTATGCTATTGAACCGAACGGTACGATAGAGATCGACGGCGGCACACATGTTGCACCGGACGTTCGGGATTACACGATCTGGGGCGGCGTCTATCTCAGCACAGTTGAGAGAGGCAATACGGATTACGAGACAGACGGAACGAACAACGAAAAGCTGTTTAACTGCCATACGAACCCGCTGCTCGGTATCACTCCGATCATGCCAAACGCACTGTACCGTGAGAGTACACAGGTCATATCCACCTTCCGCGTATGGAATTACGCAGAGCGCAACGTACTCCCAAGCGACAACGTGACGGTCAAGATCAGAGTGTACAAACCCGGAGCGACATCTCCGTTCTATATTACGACCAAGACCGTAGTTATTCCGGCAATCGGCTCCAACATTGTGTATTGCAAATGGACGGTCCCCTCCGGATTGGGCGGTAAATCGGTGCGCGTCGTGGCGGAGCTGTATGAAAAGGGCGAGTTCGTGGAGAGCGCAACGATCACACAAGCGACCACGCCATACACGATCTATACGACGCCGGATACGCAGTACGAGGAGAACGCACCGAGAGGCTTCACGATCCCGTTGGCAACCTCCATCACCTACAGCGGCGCATTGTGGAAAGAGTATGAGTATGACGGCGTTGGCGGTCTGCGGCTCAAAACCTATGAGGTCAAGATCACGAAGACCTCTCCGCAGACAATCACACCTGCAACCGGCGAGACGGCGTACAAGAAAAACGGCTATTGGTTCATGAAGTCCGGGTATGGGTTTGCCATCCAGTCGAGGATCAATCTGAATCTCGTACATACGGCGATGGGGTCACTCACAAGTTCAACCACGGCGACATCATCCATGTACACGCTTCCGCAGTACGCCTATGTGCTCTACCCGGAGTACAGATATGTTTTCGGTGAAGGCACTACTTCGACGCTCATCAAAACAAACGGTGAGGCGTATTCCTACTTCGAACTGCGTCCATATCTCGATTACGGACGGGTCCACTTCACGCCGCTCTGGTATCCGAACGGAAACTATACCGTAAAGATTATCCAGACCGATTGCTGGACGCCTGCCGGTATGATCCAGCAGATGATCGTTCCGACCGCAATCAAGATCGATGGCAATGCGTATGACGACTTCTACGCGGGACGGAGGTAGGAATGAAGACGGCGATTACGATTATGCTTATCGGGTTCATTATCTTCGGCTTCATCTTTTTGAGGTCGAGGAAAAAGAAGAAATAACGACAGCGGGCGGCATCGAGAGGTGCCGCCCGAACCATTGGAGGAAGAAATGGAAAAGGAAAAAAGAAAGATTGGCGATTATGAGGTGCTGACGAGCATCCGCATCGGCGAGTACGAGATCGCGCTGCTCCAGAACGAAGAAGCGCCGCGAGATGAGGTGTACCTGTGTGCTTTCATCGAAAGCAACGGGATGTTTGAACGCTGTACCGAGTGCATGGCCTCGGACAGTTTTACGGACATCGCCACACTCTACGGCGAGCGTGTTTCAGAGAAAGCCGAGGAGGTTCAGAAACAGATCGAACAGGAAGCGAAGCTCGTCGGCGACGATACCATGCTAACAAAGAGCGACTGTGTTCCGATTGACGAAAACAGCTTCTTGTCCGGCAAGGTCATCGTACTCAAGCCCGAAGTGTTAAGACCCGAATACCGCAGGCAGTCGCATCAGCTTCTGCTCTGCACGGGCGGCTTCGGCTCCTACCCGAAAGCGAGAGGACGTACCTGCTTCTGCGTCAATCTCCTTGACGGACGGGACACGAGCTGGTGGAGGCAGGACGTACTCGGCGTTTTGCCGGAGGATAAACTGCCGGCATGGGCAAAGGACGTGTATGAACAGAACAGGACAAAGATCATGGACAAGCAAATCGAAAAAGAAGTAAGAGAGGAGGCAAGATAAGTGAAGAAAATGGAATTCATGCGGGGTGCCGCAAAGGTCATCTTTGAGTTTTACGCAAAGCTGTATGAAAAGGAAGAGGTCACTTCGATCAGCATCAAAACCAAGAAGCAGCAAGGGACTTATCAGGTCAGTATGGACGGCGGATTCTTCAAACTGTTCACCTACATGACCGGAACGATTTCGTATTGCCACGGATCATCGTTTTTCAAGAGTCATTCCGATTATACCACCTATTATACCTACAATGAGAGCGACGACCATGAAGCGGTACTGAAGCAGTTCGCCGCCGACCTGAAAAAGCTCAAGGGTCTTTTGTCGGAGGTATGCTTCTTCTCATCGGACGACGGACAGCTTTCCGATCTCATCATCTTCGAGTACGGAAAGCCAGTCATGTTCAATCCGAAATATCGCGGTATGAGGGAGGAATGATCTATGGACTTTGAAAAAAGAGCAATGACCGAAGCGGAGGATAAGTATTCCTTCAGCCAGAGTTCGCAGATCTGCGCACAAACCGGCTTGATCGGCTATCTCCGCGCAGATATGGACACCGACGGCAACGGGTTCTTCAGTTCGTGGAACGACTGGCGAAAGGACTTGAAAACGCAGGAGTTCAAAGACGAGTTCGATGCGGTCATCAATTCGCTCCGTGAGGAGGGCGACATTCTGCACAACCGTTCCGCGCTCGCCAAATACTGCTATTCCACGCCGCAGGCGAAGATGAAGACAGATCAGGATTATTACGGCGTCCGCGTCGATACCGAGAAGTACGCCTATCTGCTTCGCCTGAACCCGAACAAGGGCGAGTATAACCTGTACTGCTACTGCTATCGCCGAGACTGGCTCGACAGCCACATAATTCTGGCGAAGCGCGGCATCCGTTTCATCGACCTGCACTACAAGGAAAAGTTCAGAATCCGAGACGGTGATATGATCCGCATTACAACCTCCGACGGGGAGAGCTTTGACCGTATTTGCCGCTATGTGGACGACTATCACGTCGAGGTCGGACAGAATCTGTTCCACATCTGTGAGTTTGCCGAAAGGATGGAGGCAAACGGAAGCAAGGTCATTCCTCTTCGCTCGGATCTGCCCGAACAGTGCTACGCCGTTCACGGGGAAACAGGTGAGGTCATCATCGTCAAGAAAGGCGAAACGGGTTACTTCCCGACAGACGTCAAGACTTCGGGCAAAGAGAAAAGCCGGGAACTCGTCGATGAGTACAACAAGAAGCTTGGCGTCAGCAAGGCAAAAGCCGCAGCAATGTATTGGGGCTCGCTCTACGGTTTCGATACGCCGGGAGCCGACCCCGCGAGCTTCGATAGGGACGGGAACCTGCTGAAAAGAGAAAGAAAGGAACGGGAGTACGAGCGATGATGGACACCTGTGTATGCTGCGGCGAATATGTACCGGAGGGCAGGATGGTCTGCCCTCTTTGCGTAGCCAAGTATATGGAGAAGGAGGAAAAACCAAGTGGAGAAAACGGATCATCTGATCTGGTCAAATTACAATCTGGATTACGACGACTGGAAGGACGACCTCGAAGCCGAGCACCCCGATTTATCGGAAAGAGAACGCATTGACCTCATGTATCAGATCAACAGCGATTATCTCGACGACGAGCGCGTCAATCTCAATATCCCGCTTTCACGCCCGATCCTCGTGATTGCAGACTTGGGACTTTGGTACGGTCGAAGGCAAGGCTACAAGGAAATCGAAAGCGGGAACATCCGTGACTGTCTCTACGATGATAACGATTACGTCACATGGTTCGTGGACAAAAACGGCGACCTTCGCTGCGACTCGATCCATCACGACGGCACGAATCATTACCTTTACCGTACTTACAAGGATGGCGTGAGCGAGGAGCAGATAGAAAACCTCAAATGGAAGCTTTACAACGGACAGGCGACACACAAAGACATCACCCGTATCACCCGCCGCCTCGGTGACGAGATCGGCAAGGTCTACGGTTGGGAGTTCCCACAAAGACAGCCAAGAGAGGTGGTGGCAAGATGAGCAGAGGTGTGGATATACGAACGGAGGAGTTCGAGGACGTGACGGTCTTCGACAGACCGATGCTGTTTACCTGCCTTCGCTGCGACCGCAGTACGCTTCCGAAAGGGATGTTCCTGTATGAAGTGCGGCACGACGACGATCAGCAGGGGATTCCCTGTGAGATCGCCGACCACATCCTCGTCAATCATTGGGGAACGCTCATCACAAATAAGCCAATCGCATTGAACAGCGGACAGATCGGAGAAAGACCGTACCGCCTGATCAACGAGGAAACCGACTGGAATTATGAAGGCACAACAACGACCCTGACGGAGTACATGCAAAGGTGTCCTCCGCAGAGAGAAAGAGAATATGTGAGGTGAAACCGAAATGAACAAAAAACAAGAGATTTGCGAATATCTCAGTAAGTTCCACCGGGGCAAGGAAAAGGCTGTGTTCAGCCGTGAGCTTCAGCACATTTTCCGCCTCGACGGAAGAAACATCCGGCGCAACGTGGCTAAGCTCCGGCAGGAGGGGTATCCGATTTGCAGTGATGAGAATGGCTACTACTATGCCGAATCACAGACCGAGATCAATCATACGGTCGGCAGGCTCAACTGCCTCGTTACCGCCGTATCCAATGCCCGGACGGGACTGCTCTACGCAACAGCCAACCGTCCTATGGAGATCACAATCAAGCTGGGCTGAAAGGAGGAATGAGAAATGCCGAGTAAGTACAGTCTGACATTGGAGCTGTCCTCCTACACGGCAAGAGAGATAGCAAAGAAGCCGCAGACCTATATGGCGTTTTTGAGGACTGCGGCGAACAACTACAAATACAGCTTTGCGGATCAGATCCTCATCTTCGCACAGAAGCCGGATGCGACCGCATGTGCCGAGATCGAAATGTGGAATCGGCTCGGAAGATGGGTGAACAAGGGAACGAAAGGGATCACCCTTCTCGTTGACCGGGATATTCCCTACAAGCTGCGCCACGTCTTCGATCTCTCCGACACCAACAGCCGATACGGATATGAAGTGCGGCTTTGGAGGATGGAGGATCGGTACAGAGATCAGGTCGTCGAGAACCTTGAAAACAGCTTCGGCGAGATCGAGGACAAAAGCTCCTTTGAACAGGCGGTCATCGGGATCGCCGAGCAGATCGTCCAGGACAACTATACCGACTATCTGGAGCAGCTCCGGGACGTCTGCGCCGACAGCTTCCTTGAAGAGCTTGACGAGGACAATCTGAGAAAAGAGTTCCGTGACATGCTGACCGACAGCGTGGCGTTTCAGGTCCTGACCCGCTGCGGGTATGACGCGGCAGAGGTGTTTGACCGTGAGAGCTTTACGGCAATCTGCGACTTCAATACGCCCAAGACGCTCTCGGTCATCGGAAACGCATCGAGCGATATTTCCGAAATGGTGCTTCGGGAGATCGAGGCGACCGTCCGCAGCGCCGCCCGGGAGGAGCAGAAAAATCGCACATTTGCGGAAAACGAGAAAACCGACAATAATATTAGTGGAAATAAAGAAATCGAAAGGAGCGATGAACATGGAACTGACCTACAGACAGGAGGGCGATTACCTTCTTCCGAACCTCGAAGCGCCGGAGAGCCCGAAGATCGGGAAGTATGGAATGCTGCGGCATCGGTTTCTCAGAGAGAACCGGAAAGCGGTCCTCAACGGGATGCAGATGTCGGGCGAGCTGAACCGGCATCTGGAACAGATCGACCGGGAGGCGACGGAGATGGTGGAGCGCCTGACCAAGCAGATGGCCAAGGAGCAGGGCGTGAACGAGCAGATGAAAGCGACCGATCAGATGAAGTGGGTCGGGATGATGAACTCCCTGAAAGCATCGGCGGAGGAGATCGTTCTGAAGGAACTCATCTACAGCTAAGCGGTCACGACTTCAACGCCCGGAGCGAGATAGATTACTATTACGCGCCGGACGCGAAGAACGAGCTGCTGCGCAACTGCCTCGCATTAAAAGATCACAGAAAAGAGATCGCCGCGTTTTTTGAGGTCGAGACCGACCGAAGAAAGCGCGGTGATTTCATTAAGACCTTTTTTGACAACACCTACGTCGAACACATCCTCGAAAACGGCGAGCGTGTGGGCTACCGAGCCTACGACGACCTGCTGACGATCTGGCACGGCAGCTACCTTTCCCGCGACAAGGAGGACTTCCTGCCGTGGTGGAGAGTTGCATCCGCCATCGAGGGACAGATCCTGCTCGATACCTGGCTGGCTCCAGATGAAAAGGAGCTGATCTCGGTTGACGGGCAGATCGCGTTTATCGACAGCATTGCCGCACAAAAGAAAAACGAGTTTGCCATCCCACAGGCGGCTATCGACTATGTTCTCACGCGAGGAAGCGGCGTCAGCCAGGGCAAGATGCGCATTTATGAACAGTTCAGGAAGCAGGAACCGGCTGACAAGAACATTGTATTTCTGAAGAACGAGTACGGGATCGGAGGCTACTCCGACCCGATTCCCGAAAGCGGTTATTGGGAGGATCACGACGGAAAAGGAATACAGCTTCGCAAAGGCGAAGCAAAGGTTCTGCTTCCATGGAGCAAGGTCGCCAAGCGCATCGGTGAGCTGATCGCCGCCGACCATTATCTGAACCGTGCGGAAAAAGAAGCCTACCCCGCTTTCTTAAAAGAAGCGGAAGACAGGAAAAAACGAGCAGAAATCGCCGACCGCTTCAATTCCGTCGTGGAGGACTTCAATGACTTTGAACGCCAGCTTCACAATGAAGACGCTGTGATCGGTGGACACGAGGCGCAGTATTATTCCTCGGAGTTCCGGATGGGCAATCGGGTCATCAAAGGTTACAGTCGAAATCCCGACGAGTACGTCCTGCCCAATATGCGAAAGGCGATGGAGCGTATCATCGCGGAAAACACCCATCTGACCGAGAGAGCACAGGCTGTGCTTGCGGAGCTTGACAGCGACGTTTGCAAGCCCTTTGAGCTGACCGAAACGGAAAAGAACCCGCCGCCCGAACCGAAGAAGAAATACCGGCTCTCGCTCGGGGATACCGTGTACATCGGGTCAAAGGAATACGAGATTTTGTCTTTGAACGACCCTGTATCTCTGTTTGACCCCAAGTTCCCGATCATTACGGAGGAAATGCCGAAAGCGGAGTTTATGGCGAAAGTCGCCGAGAACCCGCTGAACGACAACCACCTTGAGATCGTGGAAGAACTGCAGGAAAGCAAAACCGATACGCCGTTAAACGAGTACCGCATCTTTGTCGATACCGATGAAGAAACGGTCAGATGGATGCGATACTACAATGACCCGGATCGCGGACCGCAGTACATTACTTCGATTGATACGTTTGAGCAAATCCACGAAGCTGCGGAAGACGCCTCGTTTGAAACGGATGAGGGGGTTCAATCGTTCATAAATGAAATCTCCGAAATGGCTGATGAAGAAATTGCAGACAATCATACGCCGTTCTTCAAAGAGGCAGAGCTTGATTTTGAAAGCGATCCCGATTATATCGGGCTGACAAAAGAAAGCCTCCAAAAGATTTGTGACAGAGTTGACTCTTTCCTTACAGACAGGCAAGCCGAAAAAGACCTCAATGCGCACGAAGCCGAATACGGTGCAGACGGAACAAGAGCGTTCCGTGAACCCGAAAAACTACCCGTATATGACCGAACGACTGAGATCCTCTACGCCGTCCTTCACAAGCTCAACATGGATGACGTCGGGCTGGACTTCGAGGGCGAGGACGTTATTGCATTCGACGAGGACAATCAATGGAAAGGCAAAGAGTTTTTCCACTTCTTGATCGACGAGTGCTTTGTCTTCGAGAACGACGGCAGCGTGGTCGGGTTAGACAATGAACTGCTTGCGGACTTCACAATGCTTGCCGCTCACAACGGCGTGCTTCTCTTGGACAACAGGCTCTATAAGCCGTGGCGTGAGTATATGCAGGCGAAGTTCGATTTCCCGGACGCTATCGTGCTGTATAAGATCGGGGACTTTTATGAGGTCATGGGCAACGACGCCGAGAAGATCGCGGAAGAATTGTCGCTTAACCTCGGTTCAAGAAGTATTCAGCTTGACAAACGTGTCCCCATGTGCGGCTTCCCATACCACAAATTAACGGAATACGTCAATCTGCTGGATGAAAAGGGATACCGTATCGCAATCTGCGAGGACGGAAAAACACTGATCGCAAAGGTCCAAGACCGGGAAAGTGACCTTGACCGGGCGAAGGAACTGATCAACGCATACTGTGTGGATGAGTTCGGACAGGAGGCTGATTTCAGCAATCTCAAAGAGGTCGGTCTTGCCTACACGACAGTCACGGACGCTGACTTTGAAACACAGGTCAACGCAAATCTTGTGGACTTCACCATCGACCGATACGTCGCCGGTGTTCTTGTAGATCAGTGGCGTTACAACAGCCTGCGCGAGATGTGCGACTATCTTGAAAACCTCGACTTCAACGGGCTGACCGACTATACCGACGAGCAGATCGAACTGGCTGAAAAAGGAACGGAGCAGAAGCCGACAGAGGAAACGCCGAAACAGAGCGAACCTGCGCCGGTCGAGCTTGCTCCGCCAGCTCAAAAGAAAGTCAAACGCGACCTTGCTCCGCACGTTCTGTATCCGGAAATCAAATCCGATTATCGGACGAACTTCAAGATCGAAAACGAAGACATCGGCGTAGGCACTCCGCTTGAACGTTTTTATCACAATATCAGGGCGATCCAACTTCTCCATAAGCTGGAGGATGAACACCGTCTTGCCAATACCATTGAGCAGAGAGTTCTTTCGGATTACGTCGGTTGGGGTGGGTTATCTGAGTTCTTCGAGGAAACCAATCCGCACTATGAGGAGCTCAAAAAGACCTTGACCGACGACGAATACGCTTCGGCGCGTGAGTCTTCGCTGACCGCGTTCTTCACGCCGCCCGTCGTCATCAAAGCGATCTATCAGACGCTTGAAAACATGGGCTTCAAGAACGGCAACATCCTGGAGCCCTCGTGCGGCATCGGCAATTTCATGGGACTCATCCCCGACAGCATGAGCGAGTCGAAAATCTATGGCGTCGAGCTTGACAGCATTTCAGGCAGGATCGCACAGCAGTTGTATCAGAAGAACAATATCGCCGTGCAGGGCTTTGAAAGCACTGAGCTTCCTGACAGCTTCTTTGACGCGGCGGTGGGCAACGTCCCTTTCGGTCAGTTCAAGGTGCCGGATAAGAAATACGACAGGTACAACTTCAACATCCACGACTATTTCTTTGCCCGCACTCTGGATAAGGTTCGACCGGGAGGCGTGATCGCATTCATTACCTCGCGCTTCACGATGGACAAGGAGAACCCCGCCGTCAGAAAGTATATCGCACAGAGAGCTGACCTGCTCGGCGCGATCCGATTGCCGAATGATACGTTCAAATCGGCGGCAGGAACCGATGTGACGACGGATATTCTATTCCTGCAAAAGCGGGACAGGCTGATCGACGTCGAGCCCGATTGGGTGCATCTCAACACCGACCCGAACGGGATCACGATGAACCAATACTTCATCGACAACCCGGATATGGTCGTCGGTGAGATGAAGCTGAAAAGCGGACCATTCGGACCGGAGCCAACCTGCGAACCGTATGAGGATCAGAGCCTTGCGGACGGACTGAATGAGGCGATCCAGAACATCCACGCCGAATTTACCGAGGTGGACTTCGACGACCTCGTGAACGACGGCGAGGACAAGAGCATTCCCGCCGACCCGAGCGTCCGCAACTTCTCGTATACCCTTGTGGACGGCGTGATCTACTACCGAGAAAACAGCCGCATGACTCCGGTCGAGGCTTCGGTCACGGCGGAGAACCGCATCAAGGGCATGATCCGCATCCGCGACTGCGTGAGAGAGCTGATCGAGTATCAGACGGAGGACTATCCCGACGATATGATCGCCAACAAGCAGACGGAACTCAACGAACTGTACGACAGCTTCTCTAAATCCTACGGACTCATCAACTCCCGCGCCAACAGCTCCGCGTTCAACTCGGACAGCTCCTACTTTCTCTTATGTTCCCTTGAGATTCTCGACGATGAAGGGGCGTTTGTACGCAAAGCGGATATGTTCAACAAGCGCACGATCCGTCAAAAGATCGTCGTCACGAGCGTGGATACCGCGTCGGAGGCTCTGGCTCTTTCACTGGCTGAGAAGACGAAGGTGGATATGCCGTACATGTGTGAGCTGACCGGCAAGACGGAGGAGGAAATCGCCGAGGAACTGCAAGGCGTCATCTTCCTGAACCCGCTGTATGGATACGGCGGAAGCGGCGGCGACAAGTATGTGCCTGCTGACGAGTATCTGTCCGGCAACATCCGGGAAAAGCTCGCAGTAGCGAAACGGAGCGCGGAGCTTCATCCCGAAGACTACAATATCAACGTGCAGGCACTCGAACAGGTGATGCCGAAAGACCTAACGGCAAGCGAGATTTCTGTCCGACTCGGTTCCACTTGGCTCCCCGTGGATGACATCAATGAGTTTATGTGGAATCTGATGGATACGGCATGGTGGCAGCGCAGGAATATCACGGCGCATTTTGCCGCCTATACCGGCGACTGGAGCATCGAGGGCAAATCTTACGACAGAGGCAACGTCAAAGTCAACAGCACCTACGGCACGAGCCGCGTCAACGGTTACAAGATCATCGAGGAAACGCTGAACCTCCGCGACGTCCGCGTCTTCGACTATATCGAAGACGAGAACGGACGCAAGACGCCGGTCCTCAACAAGAAGGAAACCGCAATCGCGCAAGGAAAGCAGCAGCTTATCAAGGAGGCGTTTGCCGATTGGATCTGGAAGGACCCGAACAGGCGCGCAAGGCTGACGAAGCTCTATAACGAGAAATTCAACAGCACCCGTCCGCGCGAGTATGACGGAAGCCATCTGAACTTTGTCGGGATGAACCCGGAGATCACGCTCCGACCGCACCAGGTCAATGCCATTGCACACATCCTCTACGGCGGAAATACGCTGTTGGCACACGTCGTGGGGGCAGGCAAGACCTACGAAATGGTAGCCGCAGCACAGGAGTCGAAACGGCTCGGCTTGTGCCGCAAAAGCCTTTTCGTAGTTCCGAACCACTTGATCGAACAGTGGGCGTCGGAGTACCTGCAACTCTATCCGAGTGCGAATATCCTTGTTGCAACCAAGAAGGACTTTGAAACGAAGAATCGCAAGAAGTTCTGCGGGCGCATTGCCACCGGCGACTACGACGCGATCATTATCGGTCACTCGCAATTCGAGAAGATCCCAATGTCGGCTGAACGGCAGATCGCCATGCTCCAGCAACAGGAGCAGGAGATTTTGCAGGGCATAGAGGAACTGAAGCACAACCGCGGTGAACGCTTTTCCATCAAAGCGATGGAGAAGGCTCGCAAATCCGTGAAGCAGAAGCTCGACAAATTGAACGACCAAAGCCGTAAGGATGACGTCGTGACCTTTGAAGAGTTGGGCGTTGACCGGCTGTTCATTGACGAGGCGCATTTCTACAAGAATTTGGCCGCGTTCACGAAAATGCGGAACGTCGGCGGTATCAGCCAGACCGAAGCGCAGAAAAGCTCCGACCTGTATATGAAGTGCAGATACCTTGACGAGCTGACGGGAGGCAGAGGCGTTGTCTTTGCCACAGGCACCCCGATCTCCAATTCGATGGTCGAGATGTACACGATGCAGAAATACCTGCAATACAATACGCTCCATCGGAACGACCTCATTCATTTTGATTCCTGGGCGTCCACCTTCGGCGAGACGGTCACGGCAATCGAGCTTGCCCCGGAGGGCAACGGCTACCGGGCGAAAACCCGCTTTGCAAAGTTCTACAATCTCCCCGAACTCATGAGTATGTTCAAGGAGGTTGCGGACGTGCAGACGGCGGATATGCTCAATCTGCCCGTGCCGAAAGCAATCTATCACAATATCGCACTGAAACCGTCCGAGCAGCAGAAGCAGATGGTCGAGGGGCTGTCCGAGCGCGCAGAGCGTGTGCGAAATCGCATGGTCAATTCCAGCGAGGACAATATGCTCTGCATCACAAACGACGGACGAAAGCTCGCACTCGATCAAAGACTTCTCAATCCGCTTCTTCCCGACAGCGAGACCGGTAAGGTCACGGCCTGCGCCGAAAACGTATATGAGATATGGAAGCGCACCGAGAAAGACCGTTCCACGCAGCTCGTGTTCTGCGACTTGTCTACGCCGAAGAACGACGGCTCCTTTAACGTGTACGACGATCTGAAAGCAAAGCTGATTGCAAGAGGTATCCCGGAAGAAGAGATCGCATTCGTTCACTCGGCGGAAACCGAGACGAAGAAGAAAGAACTCTTTGGAAAGGTGCGAAGCGGTCAGATCCGCGTCCTCATCGGCTCCACCTTTAAGATGGGAGCCGGTACGAACGTGCAGAAAAAGCTCATCGCCGAACACCATTTGGATTGTCCGTGGCGACCGGCTGACCTGCAGCAGCGCGAGGGACGTATTATCCGTCAGGGCAACGAAAACCCGGAGGTCCATATCTACACCTATGTCACGGAGAATACCTTCGACAGTTATTTGTATCAGCTCGTCGAGAGCAAGCAGAAGTTTATCGGTCAGATCATGACGAGCAAGTCGCCTGTGCGTTCCGCGGAAGACGTGGATGAGCAGGCGCTTTCCTATGCCGAAATCAAGGCGCTCTGTACCGGCAATCCGCATATCAAGGAGAAGATGGACCTCGATATCGACGTGTCGCGCTTGAAGCTGCTGAAAGCAAACCACCTGAGTCAGCACTATGCTCTGGAGGATAAAATACTGAAAGAGATTCCGCAGCGAATCGCATCCTTTGAACAGCGCATTGCAGGCTACAAGGCGGACATCGCTCATGCGTCGGAGAATACGCACCCGAACGAGGACGGCTTCTCGCCGATGGTCATTCAAGGCGAGACCTTCACCGACAAGAAGGCGGCGGGCTCTGAGATTCTTGCGGTATGCAAGACGATGACGAATCCGGAACCAATCGTGCTTGGCAGTTATCGCGGTTTTGAAATGGAGCTGTTCTTTGACACCTTCAGCCGGGAATACAAGATCACGTTGAAGAATGAACTGCGCCACACGACCGCGCTCGGTACGGACATTTTCGGTAATATCCAGCGTCTCGACAATCTGATTGCATCATTCCCGGAAAAGCAGCAGGGCTGTGAGAACCAACTGGAAAACGAAAAGGTGCAGCTTGAAAATGCAAAAGCGGAGTTGGACAAGCCGTTTGCCCATGAGGAAGAGCTGAAAACCAAATCCGCCCGCCTTGCCGAACTGAACGCGATGCTCGACATGGACAAGCAGGACAACGAGATCGTGGACAATGACCGTGAAGATGACATCGAAGAACCTGTCAGAAAAAGAGAGGAGCGGGATGACCGCTGAAAGGAAAGAGGTGATGATGATTGAGGACGGATATTCAAAGAGTAAAGCAGATCACGAAGGAAATGAAGATCAACGATCTGCTCTACAAAGAGATGAAAACCGAATACGACTCATATGCAAAGGGGCTGTACCTACTGGAACGGGAGTTGATCCCGGAAGCGTTGGAACAGCTCTATTTTCATAAAAGAATGCTGTCCGTGCTGTCCGGGCAGGATCTGCCGCTCCGCAGCGCAATCGGTCTGTATGCGTTGAAGGACAAGCTGCTGAAAATCGAGGCACAGCGAGAGCAGTACATCGGCGACAGCGACACGGACACCGACGTTTATGCGTTCCTTCTGGAACTCGGCTATCGTATTTACGACCTTATTACACCGGTCGGAACGACGGCAAATGAAATGTACGAAAAGGTCATGGCGAGGGAGGTGAAGGACAAGTGAACACGGAAGAACTGAACACGAAACTGTATCAGAAGATGGAAAAGGAGCTGGAGGATTTCAAGAATGAGTTCCGTGCATCCACGCCGGATGAAATCATGGGCAGGGCCTATGAGCTTGTCATCAAGGAGGACATTCTTTATCACATGGAATACAACGATCTCACAGATGAACAGGCGAAGGCACTCCTGAAAGACAAGAAGCCTCTCGATTCCGTCTATCAGAAATGGGAACACATGGACAATCACTATATGGATTTGATCGGAGACGCAGTTGAAGCAAGGGCGGATGAGCTGCTCCAAATGAAGAAGCGCGACCAGCCGGAGATCGGAAGGTAGGTGCTTTGCTTGTGGGTAACGGAAGAACAAATCGAACGGGCAAAGCAGACAGACCTTCTCAGTTATCTCCAAAGGCATGAGCCGGACAATCTGCAAAGGATCGGCAGCTCCACCTACTGTACAAAGGAACACGATTCGCTCAAAATCTCAAACGGACTCTGGCATTGGTTCTCACGAAATATCGGCGGAAAGAACGCTCTTGACTATCTCATAAAAGTCAAGGGCCTTTCTTTTCCCGAAGCCGTCGCCGCACTGACGGAAGACTTTGATTCGACGAGAACCGAACAAGCGATTCGTTTTCAGCCGGTCAAAAAAGAGTTCGAGCTGCCGCCGCTGAACCCGGATATTGCACAGGTCAAAAGGTATCTGTTGCGGCGTGGAATCGACGGAAGGCTGATCGACTACTGCCACAGGTACGGAATGCTGGTTGAAGACGCCCAGTATCACAACTGCATTTTCATCGGCAGAGACGAGACTGGCGCTCCGAAATACGGTGCGGTCCGCAGCACGGTCACGAACTTCAAAAGGGAGCTTGACGGGAGCGACAAGAGGTACTGCTTTCGCATTACGCCTGCAAAAGAAACAGGCACGGTTCATCTTTTTGAGTCTGCCATCGACCTTATGAGCTACATCACGCTGGATATTATGCACCGCCGGGACTGGACAAAGGAGGATTATCTGTCTCTCGGCGGCGTGTACGCGAACAAGGAAAACCGTCCGACCGTTCCCGTCGCCCTGCAAGCGTACCTCGACCGCAATCCGAATACTGAGGTTGTATTCTTCCACCTGGACAACGATGAAATCGGGAGAATGGCAACTTCGCAAATCATGAGAGGTCTGCACGACAAATGTGACCAGGTCGATCTGCCGCCCAACCGAGGAAAAGACGTTAATGACGAACTGAAAATAGAAAGAGAAAGAAGGGAGATTTCAAGATGAAAATCAAAATCTATCAAGTCAACATGGGACGAGATGAAAACAGAACGGCATTTATGGGCATGGACGAGCGAGAACACTTCCTGCCGTCGCCGGCTATTGACAGCAGTATCTATGACTGCGTGTTTGACGGCGAGGTTGACTGCAAGGGATTGGAGGATGTTTTCCAGATGTTCAACATCAATCACCCGGAGGGATACAGGGGACGCTCGCTCTCTGTGTCCGACGTCGTGGAAGTCGTTGAAGCGGAGGGCGTTGATCCCGGCTTTTACTTCTGCGACAGCGTTGGGTTCAAAAAGGTCGAGTTCGATCCCAAGCAGACAAAGCCGCTGGAAATCAAGGAAACAATCCGTGTCCTCATGGTCGAGCCGGGCAAGAAAGCGTATGAAAAGGAGATCGGCACGAAACTCGAAGAACTGTACTCCGCGCTGAGCTGCGATTGCATCCAGACCTTTTACCCCTATGAAGATTTGGTCGTGATCGTCTGCGACGACGAGGGCAAGGTCAACGGCTCCAGACCGAACCGAGCGATCTACGGAGAGGACGGCAAGATGATGGACATCATTTGCGGCAAGTTCTTTATCTGTGACTGCTCGACTGACCGCTTTCAGAGCCTGACGGACGATATGATGCAGAAGTACAAGAAACAGTTTCTTTTGCCGGAGCGGTTCGTGCGTATCAATGGCGAACATTTCGCAGTCAAGTTCGACCCAGAAAGAGAGGCGGTCAGATGAAAGAGTATAAGGTAACGATAACCGAGACCTCGAAGATGACCGTCTTCGTGGAAGCCAACAGCCAGGACGAGGCGGAACAGATCGTGGCGGACAGATGGGCGGAGGGCGAGTATATTCTCGACGCAGACAATTTTGTTGACGTCGATTATGAAGCAGAAGACGCCGCTCCGAAGCAGGAAATAAGCTATGCGGAACTGACCACTCTTTTCAGATCGGTAAACGACAAGCACCTTGAACCCATTGTCGGCTACGTCGTGTTTACCACAGACAGCTTCGATGCTCCTTACAACAAAGAGTCCCGCACCTATGCAATTTCCAGCAACAACAAAGCTTTCCAGTCCGGTATGGGTGGGTATTCCATCTACGGATCCTGCCTGGACGGCACCGATCCCTGTGTCAGACTGGAGGGCTATATGCGCGGTGAGAACGCCTGGAAGATCGAGGAGTGCTACATGAAACAGGACGATTACGACAAGCTCATGACCAATCTTGCGCCTACAGTGACCATCCCGCCAAGGCGGATCGAGAGATGATTTCAACCGTAGGGAGAGTGGGCGGCATACCTTCACAAGCACCGTATCCGGATATCCCCGGATACAGCTTGTTAGGTGCTGCCGCCCCTAAAACCCCGCAGGAAGGATGGTGGTTATTTGAGAAAAAGAAAGATTGGTTTCTTAGTCAGGCTGACAGAGGATGAGTTGAAGAAGCTCGACGGCAAAGTCAAAAAAGCCGGTATGTCAAGGGAGCATTACGTTCGTAAAGTTCTTTCCGACAGCCGTGTGTATGAAGCCCTGCCCGTCGATTTCCCGAAGCTGATCCGAGAGGTCAACCGCGTCGGTTCCAACATAGATCAGATACTCCGCATTGCCAATTCCAAAAATCTGCTCGACGTTCCGAGACTCCGAAAGGAGCTTGACGAGCTCGATGCGATTGAGGACGCAATGTGGAAAACCTTTGCACCGGACGGGCGATAAGATGGCAGTCACGGCGATTTGGTACATCAAGGGCAGAGTGGAGGACGTGCTCCGCTATACTTCCAATCCGGAAAAGACGACGGAGGAAAATGCACAGGCGGCGGCAAATCTCCACGCGGTCGGAAAGGTCATCGAATACGCTGCTGACGAAATGAAAACCGAGAAGCTCATGTTCGTGTCTGGCATCAACTGCAACACCCAAAACGCTGTAAAGAAGTTCAACGAAGATCTGAACAGATGGGGCAACAAAGGCGAGCGGGTCTGCTACCACGGGTATCAGTCGTTTGCCGAAGGTGAGGTTGACGCCAATACCGCACATGAGATCGGAAAGAAGCTCGCACAGAAATTGTGGGGAGATAAGTACCGAGTCCTCGTTGCGACCCACTGCAACACGGGTCATTATCATAACCACTTTGTAATTTGCGCGACTTCAATGAACGACGGCAGGAAGTTCGACAACAGCGGCAAAGACCATTTTCTCATGAGGCAGGAGTCCGACCGTCTCTGCCGGGAATATGGCTTGTCCGTCATCGAGCATCCGAGAGAAAAGGGAAAGAACTACGGTGAGTGGCTGGCTGAAAAGGAGGGACGACCAACGCTCCGGAGCGTGATCCGGGAAGCCATTGATGTGGCGATCAAAGGGTCGGTATCCCAACAGCAGTTTCTCGCTGCAATGGACGAGATGGGCTTCATCATCGACCAGCATGGGAAGCACCCAAAGATCAAGCAGGTCGGCAATGAGCGTTTTGTCCGCTTCGATTCTCTCGGTCCCGGATACTCGGTCAACGAGATCATTAAGCGCATCTATAATAATGAAGAAATCGAGTACCCGGACATCCCACGGCAGGAATCGCCGAGACAGATCTTCGAGGACGAGGATAAGCCGGTCGAGAAGATGGACTACATCGCCGTCAACCGTTGCTATTTCAAAGCGCTGACAATCACGCACAAAAGACCTTCAACCAATCGTCGGATGTATTTCCTCATACGGCAGGATCACAGCGCCATGCGCATCTATCAGGATCAACTGAACCTTGTGACGGAACATCATCTGACGAGCGAAGCGGAGGTCAAGGCGTATAAGGTCAAGGCGATGGCTGACATCGACTCGCTGACTGAAACACGGCGGGGATTGTGGGCGGAGTTCAAACGAGCGCAGAGACGGAAAGACCCGGACAGCGAAGTCTTGTCAAGCAAGATCAGAATGGCGATCACACAATGCACGGTTTCGCTTTCCAAGCTCCGCCGCGAGGTTACTTCCTGCGACGAGGTGCTGGAGCGAATTGACAGAATGAGGGAGAACCTCTTGAGAATCGAACAGAGCAAGTTCCGTGGAAAGGAACTGCCTGTGAGATTCACACCCGACAAAAACAAACAGACAGAACAGATCATCAGGACAAAATCTCAGAGAGAGGAGGAAAGGAAGAAATGAACACATCAGCGGACGCTGCGGATCAAGTCGTTAGAATGAGCTTGAACGGCGCTGAGTTCGCCCTCAAGGTTACGGGCAAGGGCTCCATCGAAGCGGCGAAGCTGCTCACCAAAGCAATCATTGCCGCATCGAAGGAGACGAACAAAACCAAAGGCGCGATCCGGCTGAACAATCTCATTCGCTCGGGAAGGAAACTCGACATAGCCCGTATCCCCGATACGGACGTAAAGCAGTTCTGCACCGACGCGAAGCACTACGGCATCCTTTATACCGTGCTGAAAAACAAGAACTCAAAGGACGGCGTGACCGAGATTATGTTCAAGTCGGATGACCGTGAGAAGTTCAATATGATCTTCGCCAAGCTCGGCAAAGACCCGACGTACATGGCACAGGTCAAGGAGACGCTGACAAGAGAGGCAGAGGAGCAGGCAAAGTCAGCTCCGCCCGAACAGAGTATGAGCGCCGACGACTTTGTTGACAGGCTCATGGAAAAGCCGGAGCAGGCGCGTTCCGAAAAGGAAGCCGTCCACAAGGCGGACCCTTCGACGGCTCGGACTTCAAGCTCCGGTCGATCCGAGCCTATTTCCGAAACGCAAGGAAGCCGACAAACGGACGTTTCTCCGGTGACGCATGACCCGAAACCGAGGAAGTCGGTGCGGAAGGAGCTTGAGGAGATCAAAGCCGAAATGCAGCGTGAGGCAAAGCAGAACGCAGCGAGAACCAAGACAAAAAATATTCAGCACAAAGATCCCGGAAGAAAGAAAAAACTGAAAAGGAACAAAGAAAGGTAGGAATGAAATGAACGGATTTGACGATCTCTTCGTTAAGGACGAAGAAAAGAAAGACAGTCGTACCAATCAGAAAGAAGACAAGCCCTTTGACAAGGACGCCTGGATCGAAAAGAAGAAGCAGGAGCGCGCCGACGCCTACGCTCTGATCGACGAGGGGACGGAGGCGATCTCGCAGGACGGCGAAGCGTTCCGCGACTACCTCAACGTGCAGGCGAGGTTCGACCGCTACTCCGTCTCCAATGCGATCCTCATCGCACATCAGATGCCGGAAGCCACGAGGCTCGCCGACTTCGACTCTTGGAAGAACAACGACGTGAGCATCAAAAAGGGCGAGACGGCGATAACCATTCTCGAACCCGGCAGCGAGTACACGAGGGAGGATGGCACGACCGGCTTCTCCGTGAACGTCAAAAAGGTCTTCGATATTACGCAGACCGTTGACGGCAAGCCCGTGAAGCCGAAGGTTCCCGAACAGCGCACGGCGATCAAGGCGCTTATCCAGACCGCACCCTGCGGTGTTGAGATGAACAACGAGGCAACGAAGAACGTGCTGGCGTTCTACTCGCCCGACAAGGATACGATCTATATCCGTCAGGGCATGAGCGGCGACGACATCTTCCGCGCTCTCGCACAGGAGATCGCGGTGGCCAAGTTCGCCGCAAAAGACTTGGACCGCAAGGACTGTGGCTTCTACGCCTACTGCGCCTCCTACATCCTCTGTGAGCGCAACGGCTTCGACACCGGCGACTTCAACTTCGACCGTGTTCCCGACCGTTTCAAGGATATGGACAGCAAGGCGATCCGTTCCGAGCTGTCCGCCGTCCGCGACGCGGTAAACGACATCTCCCAGGAGATGAACCGTCAGTTCGAGGCGCTGGAGAAGAGCATTCGCAAAAGGGACGATGCGGTAAGATAAGGAGGTGACTTCATGGCAGATCCGAAACGTGTGATCACGCTCAAGGACAGGGAGTGTTCGGAGCTGGTCGAGTATCTCATGGAAGCCCGCAATCAGCGAATCGAGGAGGGCAAGCCGACAGACCGGGTATGTGATCTGATGATCAAGATCATAGATTCCCCACCCGAAAGAGAAATGCGGTTCCCGGAACGTGCGGCAAGATAGGTTTTCCAAAACCAGCATCCTGCTGTACTGTCTCGGGCTGCTCCCCGTCGTATGGCTGGCGCTTCTCGTAGCGCCGGCCTTCGGCGGCGGGCTGCCGTCCCTGATCGAAAACCTTGCGGACGTATTCAGTCAACCCTTTCATATTGTGTGGTGCGAGGACAGCCTGAAAACTGTCCTCATTTTTATTGCCGCCTACGGTATGGGGATCGGTATTTATTTGTCCACCGCAAGGAACTACCGGCGAAGAGAGGAACACGGCTCGGCGAAATGGGGAAACGCCGGAACCGTGAACAAGAAGTACCGGGACGCGGAGCCCGAGAACAACAAGATACTCACGCGAAACGTGGAGATCGGATTGAACGGACGGAAGCACATGCGAAATCTGAACGTGCTGGTCTGCGGCGGCTCCGGCGCAGGCAAAACGAGGTTTTATGCCAAGCCGAACGTGATGCAGGCGAATACAAGTTTTGTAGTGCTTGACCCGAAGGGCGAGATCCTCCGGGATACCGGAAATCTCTTGAAGGAGCGAGGCTACGTTATCAAGGTGCTGGATCTCATCGACACCGACAACAGCCATTGCTACAACCCTTTCGAGTATATCCGAAGTGACGACGACATCTTGAAGCTCGTGACGAACCTCTTCAAGAACACCACGCCGAAGAACGCACAGCCGCAGGACCCGTTTTGGGATAACGCGGCGCAGATGATGCTGCTCGCCTTGATGTTCTATCTCTATCACGAAGCCCCGAAGGAGGAACAGAACTTCCAGATGATCATGGAGATGATCCGCGAGGGCGACGTGAGCGAGGAGGATTCGTCCATGCTGTCTCCGCTCGACCAGCTCTTTGAAAAGCTCGGAAAGCGGGAGCCGACGCATATCGCCTACAAGCACTACACCGACTACCGCCGAGGTGCGGGCAAGACGCTGAAATCCATTCAGATCACGCTATTGTCCCACCTGTCCAAATTCAACCTGGATAGCATCACAAGGATCACGTCGTATGACGAAATGGAGCTGGGTCTGATGGGCGACAGGAAGACCGCGCTCTTTGCCGTGATCCCGAACAACGATACGAGCTTCAATTTCCTTGTCGGAATGCTTTACACCCAATTATTCCAACAGCTCGATTACAAAGCCGACGTGGTGTACAAGGGCGGGCTCAAGGTTCCCTTGCATCTTGTAATGGATGAGTTCGCCAATATCGCCCTGCCGGATAACTTTGAGATCGAGCTTGCCACGATGCGAAGCCGGAACATCTCCGCGTCGATCATTCTCCAGAACCTCGCGCAGTTGAAGGCGCTGTATGAAAAACAATGGGAGAATATTATCGGCAACTGTGACAGCTTCCTGTACCTCGGCGGCAACGAACTGTCCACGCATGAGTACATCACAAAGCTGCTCGGCAAGGAGACCATCGACATGAACACCTACGGGCAGAGCAAGGGTCGAAACGGCAACTATTCGACCAACTGGCAGATCACGGGACGAGAGCTGATGACACCGGACGAGGTGCGTCGGCTTGACAACAAGTACGCGCTGCTCTTTATTCGCGGTGAGATGCCGGTCAAGGACTTCAAGTACGATCTCAAAAAGCATCCGAATATCGCTCTGACAACGGACGGCGGCGCGGAACCCTACAGCCACGAGAAGGAGAGCTTCAACCTTGCCTCTTTCGTGTTTGACGAGAACCTGCTGAAAGCGCCGAAGACCGAAGTCACGGAGGATGAGGACGACGAATTTGTGATCCTGACAGAAGAAGAAATCTACGAAATCATGTACGGCAAAAGAAAACCTATCAACCAACCTATTAAAAATGAGGAGGAAAGAGAAAATGAAGGATTTATCTATCAAGAAAACCAAGAAGGACAGTAAGACGGTGAAGCTGCCGATGACCGGCAAGGTGAAGCGCGGCTTTATGCTCTGGTGTGCTGTCGTGATGACTGTGACCCTGCTCATGGGGACGACCATGACAGCGTTTGCCGCAGGCAACGACCCGCTGCAGGTGGTCAATAACCTCTCGGACTTTATGTTCGGTTTGATTCGTGCGGTCGGCTTGATCCTGCTCGGCTTCGGTATCGTGCAGGTCGGTCTGTCTCTCAAGAGCCACGACCCGTCCCAACGTGCCAACGGCTTCCTGACTGTAGCGGGCGGTATCATCATCACCTTCGCAAAAGAGATTCTCACCCTGATTACGGGCTAAAGGAAAGACTGCGGGCGGAGCGCCGAGTGTTCGACGCTTCGCCCGAATCTAACGAAGGGAGGTATGTAGCCTGTGTCCGACAATTGGGTTGTCCAAAATCTCCAAAGAGCACTTGAAACATGGAATGAGAAGTTCGCTGAGATATGGCAGCTTCTCACACAGTCGCCCGAAAACTTCAAGGGCGGCGCGATCTGGAACGTCATCGTAGATATTCACGGCGCGTTGCAGGCAATCGGTTATGCCTTGCTCGTGCTGTTTTTCGTGGTCGGCGTGGTGAAGACCTGTGGCAGCTTTGCGGACGTAAAGAAACCGGAACACGCACTGAAGCTGTTTATCCGGTTTGCGATTGCAAAGATTGTGATCACGCACGGACTGGAGCTGCTGTTGAAACTCGTTGCTATTGCACAGGGCGTCATCTCGAATATCATGTCGGCTTCCGGCATCGCCGCAGGCAGCTCGACCATGCTCCCGCAGGGGATCATCGACGCGATTGAGGACTGCGGCTTTTGGGAGAGCATCCCGCTATGGGCGGTCACGCTGATCGGCGGCCTGTTCATCACCATTCTCTCGTTCATCATGATTATGAGTGTTTACGGACGTTTCTTCAAGATTTACATGTACGCCGCAATCGCTCCCGTCCCGATGGCTACCTTTGCAGGCGAGCCGACGCAGAACGTGGGAAAGACGTTTATCAAGTCCTTCTGCGCGGTACTGCTGGAGGGCGCGATCATCGTACTTGCGTGTGTGATCTTCTCGGTCTTTGCGTCAAGCCCGCCCGTTGTGGACGGCTCCGCTTCGGCGGTCACGCAGGTGTGGACGTATGTGGGTGAGCTGATCTTCAACATGCTTGTTCTGACGGGCAGCGTGAAGATGGCGGACAAGATCGTCAGAGAAATGATGGGACTGTAAGGAGGTATCGTATTGGAAATCAAGATCAATAAGGAGATCCGCAATTATACGGAATCAATGTTTTTCGGACTGTCCATGCGACAGTTCTTTTTTGCGGTCTTCGGCGTCGGCATTGCGGTCTTCGTGTACTTTGCGTTCCGTTCCACGCTTGGGACGGAAACGCTTTCATGGGTCTGTATGCTCGCCGCCGCGCCGTTCGTGGCGATGGGGTTCATCACCTACAACGGCATGACCGCAGAACAGTTTGCGTGGGTCTGGCTCAGAAGCAAATTCATCGAGCCGAAGAAGGTGAAGTTTGAGTGTGACACCTTCTACCACGAGGCGGTCGAAAAGCCGACCGCACAGAAATCTTCAAAGAAGGAGGAAAAGAGAACGAAATGATGAAATCACTCAAGAATATGCTGCGCCAGGACAAAGAGCAGTATAAGGTCCCGAAGACCGTTCACGACTATATCCCGATCGCCGGCGTCTACACAGACGGTATCTTCAGGGTCGGAAACAAGTTCACCAAGTCTTTCGCCTTTGAGGACATCAACTACCTTGTCGCCAGCAAGGAAGACAAGGAAACGATGTTTCTCGCGTACTCGGAGCTTTTGAACTCTCTCGACAGCGGCGCAACGACAAAGCTGACGATCAACAACCACAAGCTCAACCGCAACGACTTTGAAAAGAATATCCTCATGCCGGAGCGTGACGACGAGCTTGCCGTCTACCGCAGAGAGTACAACGATATGCTCCGCGAAAAGGCGGCGGACGCAAACGGCATCGTCCAGACGAAGTACATCACAATCTCCATCGTCAAGAAGGATATCGAAGAAGCACGGCAGTATTTTTCCCGCGTTGGCTCCGACCTTGTGGCGCACTTCAACGCGCTCGGCTCCAAGTGTACCGAGCTGGACGCGACGGAACGCCTGCGTATTCTGCACGACTTCTACCGTCCGGGACAGGAAGTATACTTCCACTTTGATATGGCGGAGATGGCGAAAAAGGGACACGACTTTAAGGACTATATCTGCCCGGACAGCATCGAACGTTTCGACGACTATGTGAAGCTCGGCGACAAGTATGCACGGGTCCTCTTCATCAAAGACCTTGCGGCGTATATCAAGGACAGCATGGTTTCCGAGCTGACCGAACTCAACCGTAACCTGATGCTCTCCATCGACGTCGTGCCGATCCCGACCGACGAGGCGGTAAGGGAGGTCGAGAACAGACTTCTCGGCGTCGAGACGAACATCACGAACTGGCAGAGAAAGCAGAATCAGAACAACAACTTCTCCGCCGTCGTGCCGTATGACATGGAGCTTCAGAGAAAGGAAAGCAAGGAGTTCCTCGACGATCTGACCACCCGCGACCAGCGGATGATGTGTGCGACGATCACACTCGTCCATGTGGCGGATACGAAAGAGGAACTCGACTCGGACACCGAGGCGCTGCTCTCCACGGCAAGGCGGCATCTCTGCCAGCTTGCCGTTCTGAAGTTTCAGCAGATGGACGGGCTCAACACCGTGCTGCCCATCGGTTGCAGAAGGATCAACGTGCTGAGAACGCTGACAACCGAAAGCCTCGCAGTCTTCATGCCCTTCAAGGTGCAGGAGATCGGACACGAGCGCGGCATCTACTACGGGCAGAACGCCATCAGCAACAATATGATCATCGCCAACCGCCGTTGCCTGCTGAACGGCAACTCGTTCATCCTCGGCGTGTCCGGTTCCGGCAAGTCGTTCACCGGCAAGTGTGAAATCTCGAACCTCATGCTCGACGGCGACGCGGACATTATCATCATCGACCCGGAGCGTGAGTATGCGCCGTTGGTCAAGGCGCTCGGTGGTGAGATCATCGACATTTCTGCGACGAGCAAGAACCACATCAACGCAATGGATATGAACAAGGAATACGGCGACGGGGAGGACCCCGTGATCCTGAAATCCGAGTTCATTCTGTCACTTTGCGAACAGCTCATCGGTTCGAGAAGCCTCGGCGCAAAGGAGAAGTCGCTGATTGATCGCTGCACCAAGAGCGTGTACCGCAACTACAAGAAGCGCGGCTATACCGGAACTGTCCCAACGCTCAAGGAGTTCCGTGCAGAGCTGCTCAAGCAGGAGGAGCCCGAAGCGCAGGACATCGCACTTGCCATCGAACTGTTCACGGACGGCTCGCTTGACACCTTCGCCAAGAAGACGAACGTGAACGTGGACAGCCGCCTTATCTGCTATGACATCCTCGATCTCGGCAAACAGCTTCTGCCCATCGGTATGCTCGTCGTCCTCGACAGCATTCTCAACCGAATCACGGCGAACAGAGCGAAAGGAAAGAACACCTTTATCTTCATCGACGAGATCTATCTGCTGTTCCAGCACGAGTACAGCGCAAACTTCCTCTTCACGCTTTGGAAGCGTGTGCGTAAGTACGGCGCGTTCTGCACCGGTATCACGCAGAATGTGGACGACCTCTTGCAGAGCCACACCGCGAGAACGATGCTCGCCAACTCCGAGTTTGTCATCATGCTCAACCAGGCGACGACCGACCGTGTGAAGCTTGCCGAGCTTTTGAACATCTCCGACACCCAGCTTTCCTATATCACCAACGTGGAGGCAGGACGGGGACTGATGAAGGTCGGTTTCGCGCTCGTTCCATTCGTCAACAGGTTCCCGAAGAACACGCAGCTCTATAAGCTCATGACCACGAAATTCGGTGAGAAGTAAGGGGGTGAAAGCAAATGGATGATTTGAAAAGCAATCCACAGATCGAAGAGCTGATGGACACCCTTGAGAAAAACGATCTGCACAAGGAGAAGACGGAAGTTGAATCCCTCGTAGACTATATTGGCGACATGGAACAGACGCTATCCGAAATGCTCAAGGAGATGCAGGATATGCGGCAGGAGATCAACCTGATTCACAACAGTACGCTGAAAGCCAAGTGCGAGGTTCTCGTTCAGAAGACCGAGAAGAGCATCAATCAGGTGGTCGCCGTTGTGAAGAAGGTGAAGGACAATCTCGTTCAGTCCGCAAAGAACGCCGTCAAAGCGTTCAAGGAAAAAGGCAGAGACGCCTTTGTGAAAGCGGTCCGTGCCATGAAGGTTCCCGAAACGCTGGACAAGCTCACAGGATTGTTCCTGATCTGCTCGAAGGACGCAAAGGAGAACGCTGTTCAGCTTCAGTCGATGCAGTCAGAGCTTTCGACAGCAAAGGGACATCTTAAGAACGTCGGTCTGCTTTTGATCGGCAAATCCGCAAGAGAGGCGGAGGAGGTCAAGTTGGACAAGGGCGTTCTCGGTCGGCTCGGCAAGCTGATGGAGAAGATCGGCAAGGGCTTTGAAGGTGCGGCGCAGAGGGCAGCAGACCGTGCTGACAAGATCCGCTCCGAACACGTCAGAGAGTCGGTCAAGATTACACTCGATGCTCTGAAAGGCATTCCCAGAGGGCTGGCAAGGAACGAACCGTCCCGCGACAGATAAGGAGGTGACGCTCCGTGAAGGAAATCAAGACAAAGGATGCCGGTAAAGGCGCTCGCTTCGTGAATAAATCCTCCGAGCTGTCCTCCCGCATGAAACGGGGGCTGATCCGGGCAAAGGATAACGTCAAAAACCTTGCCGACGACGGGCAGGTTACGCCGGAAGAGTACGCAGAGGATAAGATCAAGTACGCCTCCGAAGACGCAGCCGGAGAGGTCGCTCACGATTCCAAAGAGACGGTCAAAAAGACCTACGACGGGAGCAAGCGCCTTGTTCAGCAGATCAAGCAGAAGCGTCAGTCGGGCGAGACCATCAAGCAGACCGAGAAATCCACCGGAAAGCAGAACTTCAAGACAATGAAGAGGAATATCAAGACGGCGGGAAGCTCGACAGGCAAGACGGTCAAGACATCCGAAGCGACGGCTCGAACAACGGTCAAGACGACACAGAAAGCGGCCAAGACCGCCGAGCAGACGGCAAAGGCGGCGAAGAAAGCGGCGGAGGCATCGGCAAAGGCGGCAAAGAGGTCCGCAGAAGCAGCGAAGGCGGCGGCGAAAGCTGCCGCCCAAGCCGCAAAGGTCACAGCAAAAGCAGTAGTCGCCGCCGCCAAAGCGATAGCATCCGGCGTGAAAGCCCTTATTGCCGCAATCGCGGAGGGAGGTTGGGTCGCGGTGGTAGCAATCATCGTCATCCTCCTGATTGTTGTTGTCGCTCTGATCGTCGGCTCCGGCTTCGGTATCTTCTACAGTATGGAGGACTCCGGCAGCGGAATGACGATGCGGGACGCCATCAGTGCGATCAACACAGAATACGAGGAAACCATTGCCAACCTCAAAAACAGTACATCGTATGACAAGCTCGAAATGTACGGCGGCAGAGCGAGGTGGCCCGATGTGCTTTCCGTTTATTCCGTGAAGACGACTTCGGATACCGTGGAAGGGCAGGAAGTCGCCACGATGGACGAGGACAAGTTCGAGATCCTGCGGGAAGTCTTCTGGGATATGCACGTTATCTCCAGCAGAACGCAGGAGAAAACCGAAACCGAGATCATTGAAACGGAAGACGAGCAAGGCAATATCATCGAGACGACGCAGGAGGTCACAGTTACCTATCTCTACATCATCGTCCAGCACAAGACGCCTGAAGAAATGGCTGCCGCCTACAGCTTCAACAGCGATCAGATACAGCAGCTCGCAGAGCTGACCGACCCGAAGAACAACAGACTATGGAACAATGTCCTGTATGGGTTCTCGACCGGAAACGATCAGATCGTCGAAGTCGCCAAGAGTCAGCTCGGAAATGAGGGCGGCGACATTTACTGGATGTGGTATGGCTTCAATTACCATCCCGCATGGTGCGCGATCTTCGTATCCTGGTGCGCCAACGAGTGCGGCTTCATCGAAGAGGGCGTGATCCCGATGTTTGCAGGCTGCGACAACGGCGTCGCATGGTTCAGAGAGCGTGACGAGTGGAAAGACCGGGACTACATCCCGAATCCCGGCGACATCATCTTCTTCGATTGGGAGTATGACGGCTACACTGATACTGCCGATCACGTCGGCATCGTGGAGAGAGTTGACGGCGATACCGTTTATACCATCGAAGGCAACTCCGGCGATGCGGTCAGAGAGAAGCACTATACCATAGGCCAGAGAAACATTCTCGGTTACGGAACACCCGACTATTAAACCGTGCCTCCGGCTCGCATTGCGGGTCGGAGGCTGTGTTCACACAATCAATACAACGATGTCAAAAGTTAATCTTGTGTAAACCGGGGAAATGTGCTATACTATAGAAAACAAAGACGGAGAACGGTAGTATGGGAAAGAATCAATACCTCATCAGATTGACAGTTGAAGAACGTCAATACCTGAACGAGATCATCAATAAAGTAGATCAAACCGAACGTGCGGTCATGCGAGCAAAGATTCTTCTTCGGTCTGATTTGAACTCCTATAAGGATGCTTCTTTGCTTCAGGTTGCAGAAGCACTTGGTACGTCTCATACGACTGTTCTGACCGTGCGGACGGAGTATCATAAACTCGGAATCAACAAAGCGGTTTTTCGTAAAGGACGCTCCGATAACATCGCCACACGGCGAATCAATACGGAAGTCAGAGCGAAGATTGCAGCAATCACACAAGAAGAACCACCGTCAGGACACAAAAGATGGTCGCTTCGATTGATTGCATCCGAAGCTGAAAGACGAGGGATCGTGACAAGCATTTCGGCGGACACGGTTGCGTCAATTCTGAAAGCGGCAGATGTAAATCTGCAATAACAATATGGCATGGATTTTGCTCCCTTGAAAGAGGGAGCATTTTTCATGCCCGAAAACAGACATTTCTACCTTCATCATGGCAATAAAACGAAGTGGAGGAGAAACTAATTGGAGAAAGAAAAAGAAACCATTGACCGCAACGAACTTGTGGATATTTCAACGGTGAAGATAAACACAGAGCTCCCGGTAAAGGAGCGCATCATGGACTATATCCGACAGATCAAAAATCCGTAC
>JAFSNK010000032.1 GCA_017447445.1 Clostridia bacterium
AGGACTCGAATATGCTCTATACCAATAATACCGAAAAATTACTGGGATTGCAAGGGGTAAACGTCAAAAAAATAGAAAACAACGAGAAAAGAGTTCTGATCTACGCGGAGCTGGAAAGGAAAAAGCAGAAGTGTCCGTGCTGCGGCGAAAGCACGGATAAGATCCATGACTACCGCGAGCAGACGGTAAAGGATATATCGGCGTTCGGTAAACTGATCGCATTGAAGCTGCGAAAACGAAGATACCGGTGCGAACGCTGCGGGAAACGTTTTTTTGAAGAGAATCATTTTCTGCTGCGTTATTACAGAATGACAAACCGGCTTGCCGCTTACGTAATAGATAAGCTCCGGGACGAACGGTCATTCACCGGTGTTTCGAGAGAAGTTGACATTTCGGTGTCGACCGTCATCCGCATATTCGATCTTGTTTCTTATCCGAAATCCAGACTGCCTCAGGTGTTGTCCATAGACGAGTTCAAGGGCAACACGTGGGGAGAAAAGTACCAGTGCATACTTACCGATCCGGTCAACAAAGTCGTGCTGGATATACTTCCGAAACGCTATGAACACTATCTTTCAAGCTATTTCAATGGGTTTTCGCGCGAAGAGCGTTCAACGGTAAAATACTTTGTAAGCGATATGTGGAAGCCATATTCGCTTGTATGCGATTCCTGGTTCCGCAACGCCGTTC
This sequence comes from Clostridia bacterium, assembly GCA_017447445.1. Taxonomy (GTDB): domain Bacteria; phylum Bacillota; class Clostridia; order Oscillospirales; family CAG-382; genus Coliplasma. The sequence goes on from JAFSNK010000032.1 coordinate 691, forward strand.
CGGTGATAGACAAATACCACTGGATCAGACAAGTTGTCTGGGCGTTTGAAAAAGTGCGAAAAGAAGAGCAGAAAAAGCTATCTCCCGAATTGAGAAAATACTTCAAGCGATCACGCTCGCTCTTGCTGAAACGATACGACGGTTTGAACGACGAACAAAAACAAGAAGTGAACGTTATGCTTTACTATTCGGCTAACATCAGCCGCGCCCACTGGTACAAAGAGCAACTTCAAAAAATCCTGGTACTTAACGATCCGTCTGCCGCTAAAAAAGCGCTTATTGAATGGATGGACGACACCGAAGATTCCGAGCTCCCGGATCTTAAATACTGTGCGAACACATTAAGAAGCTGGTCGGCGGGCATTATTAATTCTTTCTTCACCCCGGTCACTAACGGTTTCACCGAAGGCTGCAACAACAAGATAAAAGTCCTTAAGCGCAACGCTTACGGCTACAAAAACTTCAATCGCTTCAGAAACAGGATCCTACATATTTTTTCTCATCAATCCGCTTGAAACGGCTAAAAAACTGCAAGCAGCCGTTTGGTGACGTCTGCTTGCTGTTTTTTCTCTTGATTCTTTACCCCAACTATTGACAAAGAACCTTTTTGTTATACGTTTGGTCACGCGGTGTAGTTATCGAAGTAGCCCTGTATCCAGATTATCGGCGTACCCTTGTCGCCGCTGCCGGAAGTAAGGTCGCAGAGCGAACCGATAAGGTCGGTAAGGCGCCTTGGCGTCGTCCCCTGCGAAACCATCTTGCCCACAAGGTTCCCGTCCTTTTTGCGGATATATTCGCTTATGGCGTCTTTCAGCGCCTCGCCGGACAGTTCCTTGAAATCGTTGTCGGCAAGATATTTTAGCTTTACTTCATTGGGCTGGCCTTCGAGCCCGGGGGTATAAGCGGGAGAAACGACCGGGTCCGCAAGCTCCCATATCTTCCCTACCGGGTCCTTGAAAGCGCCGTCGCCGTAGACCATAACTTCTATATTCTTGCCGGTCTTTTCACGCAGGGAGGCGGCGATGCGGTCGACCACCTTCTGCGAATCGCGCGGGAACAGCTTGATCGTTTCCTCGGTGGCTTTATTGCTTCCGAGCAGACCGTATTTTTCGTTATATCCGGAGCCGTCCACCGGGGCGGTAAGGATATCGTCGAGCCCGAACACCCTTTTCGCTCCCGCGGCGCGAAGCAGCTTTTTGCTGCGCTCGCGCGTGTGGATATCGCAGGTGAGAACGTTCTTTGTGAATTCGAGTATGCGGCGGCAGTCATTCGCAAGGATTATTTCAAGCTCGCAGCCCTGCGATTCGATAAGCTCGCGGTAGTATTCGATATAGTCGACTCCGGTGAACGGGTGCCTTCTGATCCCGAACAGCTCGCGGTATCTCGCCTCGGTAAGCAGGTCCGTCCAGGGATTGATGCCCGCATCGTCGAGGGAATCGAGGTCTATAAGGTGATTGCCGACTTCGTCGGAAGGATAGGAGAGCATAAGGACCATTTTTTTTGCGCCGCGCGCGATGCCGCGCAGGCAGATCGCGAACCTGTTGCGCGAAAGGATGGGGAAAATAACGCCGACGGTCTCTTCGCCGAACTTGGCTTTTATATCCGCGGCGATCTGGTCCACGGTTGCGTAGTTGCCCTGCGAACGCGCGACGACGGCTTCCGTAACGGCGACGACGTCCCTGTCGTGGAACGGGATATGCTCGCTTTCGGACGCGGCTAGCACGCTGTCGACGACGATTTGAGCGATGTCGTCCCCTTTGCGGATGATAGGCGCGCGCACCCCGCGCGAAACTGTTCCGATAAGTCTTTCTTCCATAAGAAAAATCCTCCGAATTTTTGTAAATGCGTTATTGACTTACTTACAAATATATTATATAATATACAGCAGTATAAGTCAAATTAATTTTAATTATATTTATAATAAGGTGTGTTTATGGATATACGGCTTGAAAGCTACAAAGTGTTTTACACCGCCGCGGAATGCGGAAGCTTTTCCGAAGCGGCGAAAAAGCTTTATATAACGCAAAGCGCGGTAAGTCAGCAGATAAAGGCTTTGGAAAACGAGCTGGGGGCGCTGCTGTTCGTCCGCGGACGAAAGGGGGCGAAGCTGACCTCCTACGGCGAGCTGCTTTTCGAATACGTAAACGGCGCGCTGGAGCGTATCGAAAGCGCGGAAAGTCTGTTTTCGCGGATGAAGACGCTGGACGAGGGCAGCGTTCGGATCGGCGCGGGCGACACGCTTACGCGGCATTTCCTTATAGATATCATAAAGGCGTTTCACGAAAAATATCCGCGAATAAAAATAGAGGTCATCAACCGCGTTACCGGAGAAACACTTTCGATGCTGGCTTCCGGCGCGGTGGATATCGCGCTGGTGAACCTTCCGGTGGAAGAAGCCGCGCTGAAAAACGCGGAGGTGATACCCGTGGGCAGTATGCACGAGGTATTCGTCGCCGGGAAAGCGTTTTCCAACCTGAAAGGCAAGATCCTTTCGATGGAGGAGCTGGCTTCCCTGCCGCTGGTCATGCTGGAGCCGAAATCCAACACCCGCGCCGTTACCGACGCTTATTTTGCCGCTAACGGCGTCGTACTTAAGCCGGAATTCGAGCTCGGCTCGCACGATCTGCTGTTCGATTTTGCGAAAAGCGGGCTCGGAGTCGCCTGCGTGACCGAAGAATTCGCCGGGGAGCTTATCGACGGCGAAAACCTCTTCCGGCTGGAGACGGATTTTTCGCTTCCCGCCCGAGAGATCGGCGTATGCAGGATGAAAAACGTCGCGCCTACTCTCGCGGTGCGCCGACTCACCGGGATGATATTCGGGGACAAATAAAAAAACCGCCGCGGAGGCGGTTTTCTTATAATAGTTTTTTATAATAAACTTTGGATATAGAGGAACGCGTCGGGGTCCGCAAAGATAGTGTTATAGTTCAAATGGTTGCTTATCCACCGTACCGCAAAATAGACGAGCACCGCGATTATTATCGCTAATATACAGTATTTGAATATCTTTTTGCGGTGATTGATCCTTTGCTGTTCTTCTTTCGCGATATTCTTCATCGCCTGCTCGTAGCGTTCGACCTTCTCGGCTATCTCCGCTTCGCTTTCCAGGTATTTATCCTGCCTGTATCCGGATTTGTCGTGTATGACGCGCTCGGTCGGGTCGGCGTTCATTTCCGCGCGCTTTTCTTCAAGCGCCTCCTCGGTGATGTTTTTAAGCTGCCAGTCACGTTCGCGGCTGCATACCCCGCAGAACTCCGCGTCACGCGGGTTTTTGTTGCCGCAGCAGCATAGCCAGGCGGTGTTCGTTTCCTGCGGGACGACCACGGCGGGATGAGTGTGCTCCGCGGATTCGTATATGTTCACCCTTGTGTAAACGAGGCGGGTTATGTTGTCGAGGTCGCTGTAGCGGCGCACGCTCCCCCCCGCGACGACGCCCACCGGGGCGGTCTCGCCGAAGAGGTACTCCACCGAATCGATATAGACTTCCAGCTTTGTGAAATAGCTTTCCGGCAGTTTCAGATAAACGCAGGAGCCGAATCGCTCGTTCTGCTTTATCGCTTCCCGCTTGTTGGATTCACGCAGGCGGAGTTCGCGGCTTTCGGCAGAGATCACGCCGAAGGTGAGATCGTCGTGCGAATAGGAATAATCGAGCTTGCAGTAGGGGATGTTCTGATTAAGATAGCACCAGAGCTGGATATTCAGCTTTTTTATCTGCTTCGCGCCGACGTTTTTGAAAACTATCGAGGCGAACACGTCGCCGTCGTCCCTGTCGGAAACGATGAATCCGTCGCATATCTCCACCGGGCTGTCCGAAAGGATAGCCGAGAAATCAAGGTATTTCACAACGCGGAGACTGCGCATCCTGTCCTTCTGCTGGCGTTTTATGTTTTTGCGGGCTTCTTTTTTCTGCTGTTTTGTCATTACTCTGTTTTTCATTTTTCAATACCAAAAATACTGTTCGACGTCGTCGAGCGTGCCGCGGCGGGTGTATGCGTCCGTCGCTTCGAACAGACTGCCGTCTGGGTTGCGGAAGGAGCAGCCCTGCGCGTATTCGATACGCTTGTAAGAAAGCGTGAGTTCGAACGGAGTCGGAATGGTATAGGGGCGCATCTTATCGATATTTTCCACGGCTTTAAGAACCGAAGAGTAGATCTCGGCGCACACCTTTTCCGGGTGCTTGCTTATGCAGCTGTTCCAGGCGAGCGCCTGCTTGGTAACGACGGTTTCCGCCCAGGGGAAGCTTTCCTTCGCCTGGGAAACGCAGACGTCGTCCGAGGACACGAAAATCGTTTTCACTCCCCGTTTCCCCGCTATCGCCGCGTCGATCTGCAGTTCGCCGACCGGTTTACCGTTTATGAGGTGCGCGCTGAACGCAGAGGATGAATAGACGTGCGCCAGAGTCGCTTTCGGCGCGTCGTACGCGTGGTAGCCGATGAAAAGCACGCCGTCGAAGCTTTCGTCAACGCCGGGGAACCGCGTGCGGCTGCCCGCGCCCATCGCGATAAGCACGCGTTCATCGAGCAGGTCGTAATCGAGGTTCACGCCGGTGCCGTGGTTGTCCCAGACCACGACCTCCTGAGCGCCGGTCTCGAAAAGCGCGCGCGCGGCGGCGCACGTCTCCCGCGTGGCATTAAGCGCGGCAAGCGGATAGTTCTTCGTGCCCTCGGCAAGCCCCTGACCGTATGAGCCCACGGCGCAGGCGACGCCTTCAAGGTCCACGGCTATGCAGTATTTACCGTTCATAAAACATCACTCCTTAATAATCGCGCGCTGTGTTGACAACGCGGTACAAATGATATATAATCGAATAAAACGTATAACTACGGAGCTGAATATGGATAAAACGAAACGGATAAAGAACATAAAGCTTTTCGTGCTCGATATGGACGGCACGATCTACCTCGGCGAAAACGTGCTGCCCGGCGCTTTGGAATTCGTGCGCGAAGCGCGTGCAAGCGGGCGCAGAGTGGTGTTTTTCACAAACAACGCATCGCGCAATCCGCAGAACTACGTCGACAAGCTGGACCGTATGGGGTTCGGCGCTTCGAGAAGCGACGTCGTCACGGCGGGCGACGTTACTATTGAATTCCTTAAAAGGCACCGCCCGGGAAAAAAGGTCTATCTCGTGGGGACGAAGGCGCTGGAGCGCTCGTTTATCGAAAACGGGATAGAGCTTTGCGAGAAAGCGGATATCGTCGTAACCTCGTTCGATACCGAGCTGACTTACGAAAAGCTCGTTATCGCCTGCGATCTTATACGCGGCGGAGCCGAATACCTTTGCACGCATCCTGATTTCAACTGCCCCACCGAGACCGGGTTTATTCCCGACAGCGGTTCCATAGCCGCGCTTGTCACGGCTTCCACCGGGGTAAAGCCGAAATACTTCGGCAAGCCCTACCGCGAAACGGCGGATATGATATCCGAGCTGTTCGGGACTCCCTTCAAAGAGACCGCCGTCGTCGGCGACAGGTTATATACCGACATCGCGCTGGGGAAAAACAACGGTCTGCTTTCGATCCTGGTGCTTACCGGCGAAACTCACGCAGAGGACGTGAACGAGTCGAACGCGCCGGATATTATTCTCGACGGGATAGGCGATATCACGAAATATTTCTGAAACAGCCGAGCTTGATCCCGTTTACGGAATAGCCGCGGCGCACGCTTACAATAACTCCCGCGCACTTGTCCGGTATGTCGGCAAGCGAGCTGTATTCCAGCGTTTCGCCGCAAAGCCGGTCGATAGTGGCTTCGACGTTCTTCTTTATGGGAAGGACGTCTTTTATTATCCCGCGCTTTTTCATTTCGGACAGATAATAGCAAAGCTGCCCGAGATGGATCTTGTCCGGAAGACCGAAGTTGTCGTCCCGCACGCGGAGCAGATAGAGGTAGTCGCCGTCTTCGGCGTTGGGGCGCGGGACCGCGACGTCGCAATGCTCCTCCGAGGTGAACACGACGTTTACCGGGATGGATTTGAATACCGTGAGCGCGCGGAAATAGCCGAGCGCGCGTGCGCAGACGCTTTCCGTCCCGCCGCCGAGCCCGAAGCGGATTATTACGTTTTCGGATACCGAACGGCAGGCGGAATAGGTGCAGAGCGCCTTATATCCGTCGGCGTAATCGGCACGGTGCTGTTCGCCCAGAGTGAGCGAGCAGGCGGCGTTGGGAAAGAGAATGCTCCTGTCGAACGAGGCGATGACTTCCCTGCCGCGTTTAATTATTACGCTGTTTCCGGCGAGCACGCTGCCGCATTCTACAGCGTTTATCCCCTCGCGCCCGGCTTTGGCGATCATTCGCTCGCCCTTATGCCGCGGCATAACGGCGAACCTTTTTATCTCCGCGGAGGGCAGACTTCCGCCCATCGCGTCGATATCCAGGCAGACGCCGTTGCGCAGCCCGAGCAGCGCGTAGACGCCGCCGACCGAATATCTTAAAAGTTTTTTGGAATACCTTCCCTTGCCGAGCTTGTCCAGACACCACACGGAGCTTCCGTCCGCCGGAGCCGGATCGCCGCCCTTTATAACGGTTTCGGCTCCGAAGATAAGGTCGCCGACGGTGAAAGTGTCCGCCTGCTCCGCCGAGGAAATGAATTCCCGGAATGCTTCGCCGATAAGGTTATCGTTGACGGTGACGCCCGATATCGGCTTGAAAAGGATAGAATGCAGACCTTCGGTAAGGTCTTTCGCGATATGCTCTGAAAACTCCGCGGAGCTTATGTCCCAGGTCCCGTTTCCGTTCATTTTTTACTCTCCTGCACTATGGCTTTGATTATTTCGCCGTCGTTCCCGGCGGCTGTGACCGCGATGATATCGCCTACCGCGCATCCGTTCTGCGCGAACTCGGCCTCCAGAAATTCGCGGGTGTGCCCTTTTGCCTTCCCGCGCGCCGTCTTTTCGACAAGCACTTCCAGTTGTTTCCCGGTGAATCCGTTAAGTATATTTTTCTTTACCGCCGCGGAAGCGGCGATCAGTCCCGCGCTGCGCGAATAACGCACCGCCGGGTCTACCCTGCCGGGCATCTCCGCCGCCGGAGTCCCCTCCCTTTCGGAATACGGGAAGGAATGGACGTGGAACAGCCCGAGCGCGGCGACGGCGCGCTCCGTTTCGGCAAAATCCTCTTCCGTTTCGCCGGGGAACCCCGAAATGATATCCGCCGAAAGCATACAGCCGGGCAGGTATTCGCGTATCAGCGCGACCTTTTCGAAAATATCCTTCGCCGTATACGGGCGGCGCATCGACCTTAATATCTTATCGCAGCAGGATTGCAGCGAAAGATGCAGATGAGGCATAAAATTCGCCGAACGCGCAGCCGATCCGAGAAAGCTTTCGTTCACCGCGAGCGGCGAAAGCGAGCCGAAGCGGACTCTTTTAAGCCCTTCCACTTCCGAAAGCGCGTCGATCACCGCCGAAAGCGGGGCTTTATTATATGCGCCGACTTCTATACCCGTGATGATTATTTCTTTATATCCCGCCGCAACGAGCCGTTCCGATTCGCGGATTATATCCCCGAGCGGGCGCGAGCGAACGTTTCCGCGGCAGGCGGGTATTATGCAGTAGGCGCATTTGCCGTTGCAGCCGTCCTCGATCTTTATGAACGCGCGGCAATCCGAAAACAGGCCCGAATCGCCGGAAACGCTCATTTCCTCGTACGGGGCGCCGTGCATAGGCCCGACGGCGGAAACGCGGGCGTTCCCGTTGTCGTTGATTATCGCGTCGACGCACGCCTGCTTGTCGCGGCAGCCGCCGACGTAGAAAACGTTTTCGATATTATATATATCCGGCTTGAGCTGTGAAGCGCAGCCGATGACCGCCACCCTGCCCGTGCGCGCCATCCGGCGCACCGCCTGGCGGCTTTTACGCTCGCTTTCGGCGGTAACGGCGCAGGTGTTGACCACGTAATAATCGCAGCCGCTGTCGCTGTGAGCGACTTCGAACCCCGAAGCTTTAAGTTTTTCGGCGATCGCGCTCGATTCATACTGGTTCACGCGGCAGCCCAGAGTGATCATTCCGACTTTAACCGACATTGAAGCACCTTTTATAAGCATTATAGAACTCTTTTTCGTGAATGAACGTGTTTACCGCCTCCAAAAACGCGTCGGCGGTGAGCCCCGCCGGCAGACCGAGCTCCGAGGCGAGCATTTCGCGCTTTTTGGCGGAACCGGTCCCGCCCGAAAGCCCGAGCCCGTAAAGCTCCGCTTTGGTGATGTGCGAGACCTTAAGCCCGCCTTCCCCGGCGAACGGCAGCAGCAGTTCGCGCAGGTCGCTTCCGGAAAAGCCCTCCACGCCCAGCAGCCCGTCGGCGGAGGGGCGCTCCTTGCGGCGTTCCCTGCCTTTTACGCACGGTGTATAGACGTTGTATATCTCGCCTTTTAGGAAGTCTTTAAGGCGCGAACGTATGAAGTTTCCCGCCCGGTCGCTGTCCGTGAGTATTATTATCCCCTTTTCGCGGCAGAGGCGTTTAAGGAGCGCCTTTTTTTCCTCGTTCCGGAACACTCCGAACCCGTCGAGCGTTATCACCGGGGATGATACCGCTTCGCATACGCGGGCTTTATCGTATTTCCCTTCGACCACGACGGGATATTTTAATTCAAGCTTTTCTTCCATAAGAACATATCCTGTAGAACGTGAGTTCGAGCACGCGGCGCGGGTCGGTGCGCAGTGATTTGATCTTTACGTCCGCGGACGCGATCTGCGACACCGCGTAGGCGAGCGAGCGCAGGTCCATACCTCCCGCGGTGGCGGCGAGCTTTCCCACGCGCCACGAGGGGAGCTTTAATTCCCGCGCGAGCGCGTCCTGCCCCTTGCCGGATTCGAGCCCGGTCTTTACCATATACAGCTCCGCGTAGTTCTTTGCGAGAAAGCCGATGGCGGCGGGTATATCGTCCCTGCTGAGCTCCAGACCGTCGAGTATGCGTTTCGCCTGGGCGATATCGCGTCTGTTAAGCGCAACGGCTATATCGAAATATTTGTAGGCGGTGTTTTCGCAGCAGTATTTGCGCACGTCGCCCGCGGTGATGGTCCTGCCGGAGCAGGCGTCGCACAGCTTTGCGATCTCGCTTTGCAGGACGTACATATCCGTGCCGCAGTAATTCAGAAGCTCGCGCGGGACAGCGGGCTCCGCCTTGACCGACCGCGCGTTGAAGTGGCGCATTATCCAGGGCGTGAGTTTATCGGATTTTTCGGGAGCGAACTCCACCGCGTTTCCGCATTCTTTTACAAGGTTCACGAACGCCGCGACGCCGCTTTTGGGCGATTTCGCGCTTTTCTGATCCTCGGAATAATCGTCCGCGCGGAGTATTATGAGCACGGTCAGATAATCCGGCACGTCGGAAAACACGCGGGCGTATTCGCTTATATCCGATTCGGTGAGCTTCGCTTCGGCGAGGTCGGTCACCTCGATGAGCTTCGATTCCGCCATATATGGAAGCGCGTAAAACATATCGTCAAGATCGGATATCCTGTCCGATACGGCGCTGTAATACAGGTGGTTGAACTCCGGAAGCGGCGCGGAATCGATTTTTTTGCGTATCGTTTCGGCATAGCGGTCCTTGGTGTATTCCTCCTGCCCGTAGAACAGATACACGCCGGTAATATTATTCTCTTTTATTCTGATTTTAAGAATATCCGGGGTCATCCGTAATTATCTCACTTTCTCCGGTTTTTCGGGTTATGCGGACGGTTTCTTTATATTCGCGCGTTTGCGCGGGGTAACCCGCCGCGGAAGCGCCCTCCGGCAGGCAAAGCAGAGAGCAATAGAGTTTTTCGGGGGCGGAAACGAGGTTCCGCGTGAACAGCGCCGCGTCGCAGAAGCCGCCGCTGCCTTCGCCGTTGAATACTCTGGCGGCAAGCTGAGACGATTCGAACGAGATCGCCGAAGCGCCGTTTTCGATTATGAATCCGGCGCCGCCGGAATAGTCCTTTACCCCTTGATCCGGCGCATAGCTTATTATATCACATCCGCGCGATTTTGCCAAGAGTTTTATTTCGCCGCAGATCCCGGCAGTTTCGGCAGATTCGGGCAGGAAGACCTTGCGGACGCGCATCCTGCCGGAAAGCTCCTCGAAGCGCGAAGCGGCGCGTTCGTCCGCCGAGGCGACGACGTAGAAGTCCAGCGAGGAGCTGCCCGTGTTGAAAACGCATTCGCGGCGGGAACGGTAGCCGCCGAGGTCGATATAGCAGTTCATACCGTCCGCGGAGAAGTACACGTATTCCCGCTCGCCGCCGCCGTATTCGAGAACGGCGGTGTTTTTTACGCGGGCGCGGTTGATCAAAGCGCAGGAGGCGAACACCAGCACGAAGCAGAGCGCGGAAACAAGCATCGCTTTGAGCCGGTTCTTCCGAACGAACAGCAGCACGGCGACGACAGCGAGCGCGCAGAACAGCGGCACGCGCATGATATCGGTGCGCAGGGTGACCGAACCGATCCCGGTGGAATAGAGCGCCTTCGCGGAATCGGTCACGGCGTTGAACAGCCATCCCGCCGGAACGGCGAGCACTTTCCCGAAGGCGGGCACGAGCGCGCCGACGGACACCGCGGCGAGCGAAAGCATTATCGCGAGCGAATAAAGCGGAACGGCGATTATATTCGCCGGAGGCGAGATATAGGAAACGCGTTCGAAGTGCAAAAACGTCGCGGGGAATGAGAACAGCGAAGCGGCGAGCGTTACCGCGGCGGGGGCTGTAACGATATACAGCAGGCGATACGCGACCGAGCGCAGCACGCCGCCGGACAGACGCTTTTCTTCGGTATAATGCCCGAATCTTTCTATATACGGGCTTACGAACACCACGCCGAGACAGCAGGAGAACGAAAGCATCGTGCCCGCGGAAAACAGCGTGTAAGGATTATACAAGGCAAGCGCGAAAAGCGCGGCGAACAGCGAAGTTACGCTGTCGGCGCGGTAATTGAACATACGCGCCGCCATAAGCGCGCAGGTCATAAGCGCAGCGCGCAGAGCGCCGGGAGTGAACCCGACGAGCGCGGCGTACATCAGCGCGAACACCGCCCCGGCGACGCCGCAGACGCGCTTGTTCAAGCCGAACGCAAGAAGCAGCGAGAACAGCGCCGAGGTGACCAGCGAGATGTGCAGCCCGCTTATCGCAAGAAGGTGGGATATGCCCGCGTTCGAATAAACCGAATAAACGTGCGGATCGAGCCCCGATCTGTCGCCGACCGTAACGGCTTTCGCCGCCGCGCTTGCGGCGCCGTCCGTGAAAAACTCACCGCATTCGGAGATAACGCCGTTGCGTACCTCGTAAAGCAACCCGCTGCCGCGTGCGGAGGCGATAACGCCGCCGCGGGCTTCGAGCTTCAATCCTTCGGCAAGCAGATCCCGCCCGGTATTCTGTGAATAGCGCGCGGAAGCGTGGACAAGGTTGCCGGGAAGCGGCGTTTCGCCCTCGTATTCATATATGCGCAAGCGTACGGCGGTGCCGTACGGGACCGACAGTTCGGAATCGGTAATGCCGCCGTCGATAACGCAGGAATGCGAATAGCGGTTCACGGAGACGGCTTTTACCGTGATGATATCGTTTTTGCCGCCGTATGCCGAAAGCCCGGAAGCGACCGCCTGCGTTATCCCGACGCGCAGCGCGCCGAAAGAGAAAGCGGCGAACGCGAAAGCGAGCGCCGCTGCGATCCTGTACTTTTTGCCCGCTTTGCCGCGCAGAAAAAGGATGACGGCGGAAAACACGGCGAACAAAACCGCAAACACGGTGCAGAAAGAAGCGGTGTCCGGCGGCGATATCAACGCCGCCGCGACGACACCGATCGCGAATAAACAAACGAATGCTGCTGCCGTGCGGTGTTTGAACATTACTGCGGATCTTCGGTTATTTCTTTTCCGGGATGAAAACGGGAAGCTCTTCGAGATAGGTGATATCCTTTCTCTCGGTCGCTTCGCCTTCGGCGAGAATAGTCATTTTCCCGACGATGTTGCCGCCGGATCTTTTAACGAGCTGTTCTATCGAATGCAGCGATTCGCCTGTGCTGATAACGTCGTCGACTATAACTACCCTCTTGCCCTTCATATAGTCCGCGTCGCTCTTGTCCAGATAAAGCACCTGCAGCGCCGCGGTGGTGATCGAGCGCACCTCGACCGCGATGGGATCGTGCATATAGAGCTTCGGCGCTTTGCGGGCGACGATATAGCGCGGAGCGTTAGTCATACGCGCCATTTCGCAGATCAGCGGGATGCCCTTCGCCTCGGCGGTGATGAGCACGTCGTGCTCCGGCAGACGCTTTACGAGCTCGGCGGCGCAGGCGGAGGTGAGCTCGATATCTCCGAATATCACGAAAGCGCCGATGTAAAGGTCGTCGTTCACCTTGCAGATCGGAAGATCGCGTTTGAGCCCCGCGACTTCCAGCGGATAGTAATGATAGGTCTTCGGATCGATGGTTATGGTTTTCATTATTCCGGTTCTCCTTAATTTTTATGCAAGTCTGACCGGCAGCTTTTCGCCGCCGAGCAGATGAAAATGCAGATGCTTCACGCTCTGGCCGCCGTCCTCGCCGACGTTGGTTATTACGCGGTAGCCGTTTGAAAGCCCGCATATCTTCGCTATTTCAGGGATCGCTTTAAGCACTTCCGCAACGGCGGAAACGTTGCTTTCGTCCACGCGGTCGACGGAATCGATATGCGTTTTGGGAACTATAAGGACGTGTACCTTCGCGTTGGGGTTGATATCCCTGAACGCGTAAACGTATTCGTTTTCGAACACCTTAGCGGAGGGTATTTCGCCTTTGATGATACTGCAGAACAGACAATCCATAATAGGTACTCCTTTTATTTTATCTGGGATGCGAGAACGGTCTCGGCTTCGGCGAACGCTTCGGGAAGTTTGGAAACGTCCCTGCCGCCGGAGGAAGCGCTGTTCGGGCGCCCGCCCCCGCCTCCGCCGACTATGGGTGAGACGGCTTTAAGCAGATTCCCGGCATGCGCGCCTTTTTTAATGGCTTCCGCGCCGCATCCGGCGACCAGAAGCAGCTTGCCTTCGTTTACGGTGGAGAACAGGCAAACGGCAAGCGGATCGCGCGCGATGATATCGTCGGCGGCGGCGCGCAGCGTATCGACGGCGACGTCCGTGAATTCCGCGCGGACCAATCTCGCGCCGGAAATATCCTTGCCGGCGGAATAAGCGGCGTTCACTTTATCTCCCGCCGCCTTGCGGCTGAGCGCTTCGAGCTCCCTGCGGTATTTGCGCAGTTCATCGGAGGTTTGCTCTATCTTGCGGATGATATCCTCTTTGCCCGTGGCTTTTACCGCCTTCTTGATCTCTTCAAGCAGCGCGTCGTCGCGGCGGGACAGCGCAACGCTGTTTTCCCCGGTGACGCATTCTATCCTTCTCACGCCGGCGGCGACCGACGATTCGCCCACTATACGGAACATACCGAGCTCGCCGGTGGCGGAAACGTGGGTGCCGCCGCAAAGCTCTTTGGAAAAATCGCCCATCGAAACGACGCGCACCTTCGCGCCGTACTTTTCGCCGAACAGCGCCATCGCGCCTTTGGCGCGCGCCTCGTCGGGAGTCATTATTTCCGTCGTAACGGGAAGGTTTGCGAGTATATTTTCGTTTACGAGATCTTCGACCTGCGTGAGTTCTTCGCCGGTGAGCGCGGAAAGATGCGTGAAGTCGAAACGCCCGCGTTCGCCGTCGACGTAGGAGCCCGCCTGCTCGACGTGAGTGCCGAGCACCCTGCGCAGCGCCGCCTGAAGCAGATGGAGCGAGGAATGGTTGCGGCGGATGGCGGCGCGGCGCTCTTTATCGATCTGCGCGTGCGCTTTGCCCTTTTCCAACGTGCCGTTTTCGATATGCCCTATATGCAGATACTGCCCTTCGGGAGTTTTTTTGGTGTCGGTGACGCGGAAAACGCATTTATCGGTGACGATACGCCCGGTGTCGCCCACCTGTCCGCCGCTTTCGGCGTAGAACGGAGTCTTATCGGTGATAACAGTGGCGCTGCCGCCGGTGAGGAACGCGGCGTCTTCGCCGTCGGAGATTATATATTCTATATTGCAGTCGCATTCGGTTTCGGTATAGCCGACGAATTCGGTGGATCTCGTCTTGTCGATCATGGCAAGCGCGTCGCCCGCCCAGCCGGCGTCGATATTTGCGCGCGCCTCACGCGCACGCTTCTTCTGCTCCTGCATAAGCTTGCGGAATGCTTCCTCGTCGATCTCGATCCCCTTTTCCCCGGTGATCTCTTTGGTAAGATCTATCGGGAATCCGAAAGTATCGTAAAGCTTGAAAGCGTTCTCGCCGGAAAGGACTTTTTTGCCGGAGGCGAGCGTTTCGGAAAGCATTTTGTCGAGTATCGAAAGCCCGGAGTCGAGCGTCATCGCAAAACGCTCCTCCTCCGCTTTTATCGTCTTTTTGATATACTCGCTTCTTTCGGCGAGCTCGGGATACGCGCCCTTGTTGTTGGCTATAACGACGTCGCACACCTCGCCGAGGAAGGTGCCGGAAATGCCCAGCAGCCTGCCGTGGCGAGCGGCGCGGCGCAGTACGCGGCGCAGTATGTAGCCGCGGCCCTCGTTGGAGGGGATGACGCCGTCGCCGATAAGGAACGCGGCAGTCTTGATGTGGTCGGTGATAACGCGGAGCGAAACGTCGTTATCGCTTGCGGTGCCGCCGTAGGTCTTCCCCGCGATCTCGCACACCTTCGCCATTATGCTGCGGTTGGTGTCGACCTCGAAGAGGTTGCCGACGTCCTGCATGACGCAGGCGAGGCGCTCGAGCCCCATACCGGTGTCGATGTTCGGATGAGCGAGACGGGTGTAATGCCCGTTTCCGTCGCCGTCGAACTGAGTGAACACTATGTTCCAGATCTCTATGAACCTGTCGCAGTCGCAGCCGACCTTGCAATCCGGTTTGCCGCAGCCGTATTTTTCGCCGCGGTCGAAATATATCTCGGAGCAGGGGCCGCAGGGGCCGGAGCCGATCTCCCAGAAGTTGTCGTCCTTGCCGAGACGGACTATCCTTTCGGCGGGAACGCCGGTCTTTACCCAGATATCGAACGCCTCGTCGTCTTCGAGGTACACGCTCGGGTAAAGGCGGTCTTCGGGTATCTCCATTACCTTGGTAAGGAATTCCCACGCCCACGGGATGGCTTCTTCCTTGAAATAATCCCCGAACGAAAAGTTGCCGAGCATTTCGAAGAAGGTGCCGTGGCGCGCCGTTTTGCCGACGTTGTCGATATCCAGCGTGCGGACGCACTTCTGGCAGGTGGTGACGCGCTTGCGGGGCGGGACGCGTTCTCCGGTGAAGTATTTTTTCAGCGGAGCCATACCCGCGTTGATGAGCAGGAGCGAATCGTCGTCCTGCGGGACAAGCGGGAAGGAATTAAGGCAAAGGTGCCCCTTGCTTTCGAAAAACTCGAGGTATTTCTTTCTGATCTCGTTAAGTGAAATTGGCTGCATACTTTATAATGTCCTTTCGGATAAAAAATTCTTTTGTCTTTACGGCTGTGCTTCTTCGGACTCCTCCGCGCTTTCGGCGGAGGAAACGGCGTTCGGATCGACGGGAACGACCGCTTCTATCGAACGCGAGGTGCTCCAGCGGATGCCGTAGGAAGCGCAGTAATCCTTTGCGGTGGAGCCGTCCGGAGCGATTATCGCCGCTTTTTCGCAATCGCGGAATACGTTCGTGCCGAATTTGACTCCCTCTCCGGCAAACGTGACGTAAGTAAGCTCCGGGCACCCGGCGAACGCCAGATCGCCCACGGAGGCAACAGCGGAGGGAACGGATATTTCGGAAAGACTGTCGCAATACGAAAAGGCGCGGACGCCGATGGAAGTTATGCCGGACGGGATAATGACCGTTTTGAGCGAAACGCAGTGGTTGAAGCAGAAATCCGGCACGGAGGTGATGCCCGTACCCAGACTGACGCTGTTGAGCGAACCGCACCAGCCGAACGCGCGGCTGCCGATTTTGGTAACGGTGTTCGGTATGCGGATGACCTCCAGCGCTTCGCACTGATAGAACGCGTTTTCCTGTATTTCCGTGACTGTGGAGGGGATGTGGATTATCTGCAGCGTTTTGTTCTGATAGAACGCGAGCGAGCCGACGGCGCGCACTTCCCTGCCGTCCAGCTTTTCGGGGATGGTGATCGATTTCCCCGCGCCGAGATACCCGGTGATCACGACGTGATCCTTGTAGACGTCGTAGGAATAATCGTCCGTGCTGCGGGATTCCAGAAAGTCCGCCGGCATTTCGGATTCCTCCGTCCCCGTGACGTAAGCTTTTGCTTTTTTAAGAAGCTTTTGGCACGAGCAGAGCGAAACGCACATTACCAGCGCCAGTATTAAAAGCAGAGTTTTTTTCATCATCCCGCACTACCTTTCGCATATTCCAATAGATTATACCACTTCGGCGGCGGTTTGTCAATTTATTATGCTGGAAAATTCTAAAGGAAAAACACATATTTTTATTGACTTATCGCGGCGTTTGGATTAAAATGAAACAAAGAACGAAAAAGGAAAGGTTTTTGATTATGGACAAGCAGACATTCGCATCATTCCGCAGGTTTTACCACGATCAGCTTTTGCAGGACAGCATCCCGTTCTGGATGAACAGCGATCTTCTCGACCGCGAATACGGCGGTTATATCACCAGTCTGGACCGCGAAGGAAAAGCTTACAACACCGATAAATCCGGCTGGTTCCAGGGCAGGTGCCTCTGGACCTTCTCGCGCCTTTGCAATTTATACGGCAAGCGCCCCGAATGGGTGGAGGCCGCCGAGCTCGGCAAGAAGTTTATGGATAAATACATAGCCGATACCGACGGCAGGATGTATTTCACGCTCACCCGCGAAGGCAAGCCCCTTCGCAAGAGAAGATACACGTTCACGGAGAGCTTCTACGTCCTTTCGATGGCGGAATACTCCGTTATGAGCGGCGACAAGGAAGCTTTGAAGAAAGCGGAAGAATGCTTTGAAATGATGCTTTCAATCTTCCGCGATCCGTCGACCGATCCTTATAAGATAACCCCGAAGAGCTATTCGTCCACCCGTCAGGAGCGCGCCGTCGCCGTTCCGATGGTGCTTATTTCCAGCGCGCAGGCGCTTCGCAGGTGCGATCCCGGCAAAGCGGAATATTACACGAAGATCGCCGACGAAATGGCGGATATCATCATTAACGTCCATTTCAAGCCCGAGCTCGGCTGCGTGCTCGAGACCGTCGGCCCGAACGGCGAATTCATCGACAACCCCGCCGGCAGGACGATAAACCCCGGGCATTCTATGGAAAACAGTTGGTTCCTTATGAATCAGGCGATCTACACCGGCAACAAGGAGCTGCTTAAGAACGCGCTTTCGATACTCGACCATTCGCTTGAATGGGGCTGGGACAAGGAATACGGCGGATTCATTTACTTTACCGACGTAAAGGGACGCCCCTGCGAACAGCTCGAGCACGATATGAAGCTTTGGTGGGTGCACAACGAGGCGTGCATCGCCACCCTGCTCGCCTACAGCATCACCGGCGATGAAAAATACTGGAAGTGGTTCGAAAAAGCGCATTTCTACGCGTTCGGGCATTTTGCCGACAAAGAATACGGCGAATGGTTCGGATATCTGCATAAAGACGGCACCGTTTCGCACACCCAGAAGGGCTCGATGTGGAAGGGCCCGTTCCACCAGCCGCGCTTCCTTATGAACTGCGAACACATACTCGCCTGCCTGGAAGAAGGCAGGCCGGTAGAAGGTCTGCTTTGATGAAACGGCTGTTCGCCGCGGTATCTTCTTTCGCTCTCGCGCTTTGCTTTGCGTTGGCGCCGCTTGCCGACGGCAGCGAAGGTCCGCCGCCGGCACCGGAAGAAGCGCAGGGCTTCGGCACGACGGAGATCGCGATAATGGCGGCGGTGATGTTCGCCGTGATAGCCGTGGTGGGAGTTCTGTTCATGAAGTCTGTGCAGAAGGACAGGAACAACATCCGCGGCATACGCAGAAAATAAAGATTCACGGCGCGTTTAATGAACGCGCCGCGTTTTTTTGAAATATTTTTGAAATAATAAAAAAAGCGTAACGTTTCCGCGTTCCGAAAAGTATTATAGTATGAAGGCGGTGAGTTTATGGAAAAAAACGGGACTCGCGGCGGCAAGCTGGCGGTGCGCGGCGGACGGGCGTGCGTAACGCTTGTTTACTAACATTATGTAAACTAAAACTGCAAATCGGGCGGGCGAAACCGCCCGTTTTTGTATTGTTTTACCGCGTTTTAGCGCCGTTTTTCTTTGATTTTAAGCGATTTTTTTAATAAAAACACTTGCAAAACGGAAAAGTGTGTGATATAATCAATAAGCTTGTGCGAACGGCACGGCAATAACACACACCGCATCGTCCGTCCCGGGTGCTTAAACGTATTGGGCGGATAAATCCAAAATGCGGTGGCGGGTAAAACCCGAAGGAGTAAAACATGTCTGTTGTTTCCATGAAACAGCTTCTCGAAGCCGGTGTGCATTTCGGCCACCAGACGAGAAGATGGAACCCGAAGATGGCGGAGTACATCTTCACCGAAAGAAACGGTATCTACATCATCGACCTGCAGAAGACCGTTAAGAAAATGGAAGAGGCCTACCTCTTCGTTCGCGACATCGCAGCCGAAGGCGGCAACGTGCTGTTCGTCGGCACCAAAAAGCAGGCTCAGGACGCTATCAAAGAAGAAGCGCTCCGTTGCGAAATGTACTACGTCAACATGCGCTGGCTCGGCGGTATGCTGACAAACTTCAAAACCATTAAGAAATCCATCCAGAAGCTTCAGAACCTTAACAAGATGGCCGAAGACGGCACCTTCGATCTGCTTCCCAAAAAGGAAGTCGCCGCTCTGCAGAAGCAGATGGCGGACCTCGAAAAGAACCTCGGCGGCATTAAAGATATGAAGCAGCTTCCCGCCGCGATATTCGTTGTCGACCCGAAGAAAGAAAAGAACGCCGTTGACGAAGCGCGCAAGCTCGGTATTCCGATAGTCGCCATTGTCGACACCAACTGCGATCCGGACGAAGTCGATCACGTCATCCCCGGCAACGACGACGCCATCCGTGCGATAAAGCTTATCGCCGCCACGCTGGCAGACGCCGTTATCGAAGGCAAGCAGGGCGAACAGCTTACCGATTCTTCCGAGGAAAAAGCGGAAGAGGACGAAGCCGAAGAAGCCGCTGAATAATTCATAATTTATAAGGAGATATTAAAATGGCTGTCAATATTCCCGCAAAAGACGTTATGGAACTTCGCAAAAAGACCGGCTGCGGCATGATGGAGTGCAAGAAAGCGCTTGTCGAGACCGAGGGCAACTTTGACGAAGCTATTAAATACCTGCGCGAAAAGGGACTTTCCGTCGCCGCCAAAAAGGCCGACAGAATAGCCGCCGAAGGCGTTGTCGACGTTCTTACCGAAAACGGCGTTACCGCCATTATCGAAGTCAACGCCGAGACCGACTTCGTTGCCAAGAACGCATCCTTCAAGGAATTCGTAAAAGGGATCCTTAAAACCATCGTCGCCGAAAAACCCGCCGATATCGAAGCTCTTAAAGCGCTTCCATACAACGGCACCGGCGTTACCGTTGAAGCCGAACTCAAGAATATGATATTCACCATCGGTGAAAACATGAGCATCCGCCGCTTCGAGATAATCGAAGGCACCACCGGGACTTACATCCACGGCGGCGGCAGCGCGGGCGTCGTTACCAAGTTCGATACCGACCTCGACGCGAACAGCGCGGAATTCGTTGAATACGCGAAGAACGTCTGCATGCAGATCGCGGCTATGAGCCCGAGCTACCTCGACAGAGAGCACGTTCCCGCCTCGGTCATCGAAAACGAAAAAGAGATCCTTCTTACCCAGATCAAGAACGATGAGAACCTTTCCAAAAAGCCCGACGCCGTTAAAGAAAAAATGGTCAACGGCAGGATCAGCAAGTTCTACGACAACAACTGTCTGGTAGATCAGGCGTACGTCAAGGACGAGGACCTCACCGTCGGTCAGTACACCGAAAAGACCGCAAAGGAACTCGGCGGCAGCATAAAGATCACCTACTTCGTCAAGTATGAACGCGGCGAAGGTATTGAAAAGCGCGAAGACGATTTCGCGGCGGAGATCAACAAACTCGTCAACGGTTGATCTTATCGCAGCAAAATGTGAACGGGGTGCAAATGCACCCCGTTGCTTTTATATCCGGTTTTATACCGATCTGATAGAAGAAATGATATCGTTTTTTCTTATTCTTGCGATGTTATACAGCGAGAAAAACGCGCACACAACGATATCAAGCGCCACAAACGCCAAAAAAACGAATATCGGAAAGCCGAATCGCGGATTTTTGCCTGCACTCATATGGAGCAGCAGTGCGGCAAAATCGCCTATAAGACTGCCGATGATTCCGTAAAATGCGGAATGATAAGCCAGAAACATGCTTTCAATAAGCACAAGCTTGCAAAGACCGCCGGTGGTTACGCCAAGCGAGCGCAGCATTGCGAACTCGCCTTTTCTCCTGTCGAAATTAATAGCAGCGCTTCCGAGCGACGACAACAGAAAAACAACCACGAACGCACCCGACAGGATGATACAGATTTTGCACATATCATTGATCTCTCTGCCGTGCTGGATAATGCGCGGATAATGCACAAAAAGACAATAGCTGGTTATGAAAAACATCGTGCCGCCGGAAAGTGAAAGCGATATTGCGCGGTATTTTGCCTTGTGATTATCATACATCGAACCGGCAAGCCGACCGTAGAATCCGAATCGCTTTTCCGCAAGTCCTGCAAAAAAACCTTGACTCAGTGAAATATTGATCACTTCCTGCCCCTTCATCGCGTCTACGGCGGAGATTTTTGAAAGACGGAGAATGGGCCTTATCCCCGCTGCAAAGACGGAAACCAACCCGACCGCTATACCGATGGAAAGCAGGATATTATTTATGTAGAATCCGGTCAAGGAGAGCTCGTCCAAATCGAACGCTTTTATAATTCTGTCATAGGCGGCATTCATAAGCTCTACGCCGCAGAACGTGCCGAGCACGCTGCCGGCGGCGGCATAGATAAAAGTTTCTGTCAGCAACACGGCCGCCTTCTGCTTATCATCCGCACCGACAGAGCTGAGCAAGCCTATAAGCCTTATGCGTCCGCCGAAGGTGATATCGAAAGTGCCTTTGATAATGAAGAAGAACATAACAAAAGCAGATACAAGCAGGAATATAACAAAACCGAGCGCTTCTTCGTAATACGAATCGCTGCCGCGCGCACTCTCAAGGATCGTACTGCAAAACCAGCAGATCATTGCGTTCAGCACAAAAACGAGCGCGACACCGAACAATGTCAGCAAGGTGCGCTTTGAATTGAATAGTATTGATTTCACCGAAATACGAAATACTGATTTCATTTCAGCCTCTTTCTTTATCTACTCGACAATATCAAGTCTTGCGAGTTGACAGCGTTATAAAGCGAATACAGCATACACACGGCAACTGCGTAATACCGCCCGGAAAAACGTTTTCATCAGTTTTTCTCGTCGCTTACTATAATCCCATCCTCGATGCGGATCACCCTGTCGGCCGATTCGGCAATGCGGTCGTCGTGGGTGACGATGATTATAGTCTGCTCGTATAATTCGTTCGATTTGCGGAACAGCTGCATGATCTCGGCGGTGTTGCGGCTGTCAAGATTTCCGGTGGGCTCGTCGGCAAGCAGGATCGCCGGCGAGGTTATAAGTGCGCGAGCAATGGCAACGCGCTGCTGCTGTCCGCCTGAAAGCTGGTTCGGGTAATAAAACTCTTTGTCAAATATGCCCAGCACCTTCATAATATTCACAAGCTCTTCCTCGGTGGGCGCCCTGCCGTCGAGCTCCAGCGGAAAAGCGATATTTTCGCGCACGTTGAGCATCGGAAGCAGATTGTAAAACTGGTATATCAGCGAAACCTTTCTGCGGCGGTAGATCGCAAGTTCTTTTTTAGTCATGGAGTGCACGTCTGCGCCGTCTACGAAAACCTTTCCGTCAGTGGGCGTATCCACACCGCCGATAAGGTGCATAAGAGTCGACTTGCCGGAACCCGACGTGCCGACCACGGCGATAAATTCGCCCTTTTCAGCGGTGAAGGAAACACCGTTCAACGCGTTTACGGCGTTTGTTCCGCTTCCGTAAGTTTTATAAAGACCCTCGACTCGAAGTATTTCCAACTGAATCCTCCTACCGGACGCGCGTTTGCCCGACCGAATTCTGTGTTTGAGTTTGTATACGATTATATGATACCTGACACATATCATTTTGTCAAGTGTAAGCCGGTAAAAACGGCTATATTGTTATAATAATTATGTATACCGTTCTTTATTCCGATTTTACGCATTCTATAATATTTATGCGGCGTATACGTAATACGTTGTAAACCGAAAAGAAAACGCAGATAATTACGTCAACCGCCACAAACGTCAGATAAACGAGTATCGGGAATCCGAATCTTACGGTGGAGTTGCTGTTCCAATGGATAAGCAGCGCGCCGAAATCGCCTATGAGGCTGCCGATAAGCCCGAACAGCGCGGAATAAAACGCGAGGTAGAGGGTTTCGATTATCACCAGTCTGCACAGTCCGCCGGTGGTCATTCCCAGTGATTTAAGCATGGCAAATTCGCTTTTGCGCCTGTCGAAATTTATGGCGGCGCTGCTCAACGAAGAAAGCAGGAATACCGCCGCGAACACCGCCGCAAGCAGCATAAAAGCCGTGGTGATATTGCGCGTCGGCGCGTAATCAAAGGTGTGCGGGTTTTTAATAAGCGGATAATATACCGTTAAACAGAAGCAGGTCATATAAAATATTGTCCCGCCCGAGAGCGCAAGCGATATCGCACGGTATTTCGACTTGTGATTGTCGTACATCGAGCCTGCCAGTCTGCCGTAAAACCCGAAAGCCTTTTCGGTGAGTCCGGCGAAAAAGCCCTGTTGGAGAGATACGTTTATCTGCTCCTGCCCTTTCATCGCCTCCACCGGACTTATGCGTACCAATCGCAGCGCCGGGCGCGCGGTCGCCGCGAACACCGAAACCGCAGTTACGCAGATACCTACTGCGACAAGCGGAACGTGGACGAAGAATTTTCCGCTGAGCACCCAACCGTTTTTTATCGTTTCGTAAGTCTTTTCGTAAAGCGTTTTGAGCAGCGCCAGCGCGCCCGCGGTTCCGGCGGCGCCGCAGAACACCGTACAGGCCAGCGTTTCAGTCAGCAGTACTCCGTATTTCTGCGCTTCGGTCGCGCCGACTGAAGTCAGAAGCCCCATTAGCTTTACCCTGCCGGAAAAGGTTATGGTGAATATTCCGTTTACGATAAAGAAGCACAGCACGAACGCGATTCCCAAAACCAGCACCGTAAACCCTATTGCGCTCGAGTAGCCGTCGCCGTCCCCGCGCGAATCCTCTATAAGCGTACCGCAGAGCCAGCAAACCATAGCGGTGAGTGCGAACGAAAGCGTTACGCTGATAAGCGTTAAAAGCGTGCGTTTGAAACTGAATCTTACCGATTTGAGCGCGATAACAAGAACCGTCTTCATTTCATCCCCTCGCCTTCACGGTTTTAACGATATCCAGCCGTTTCAGTTTTATAACGTTATACAACGCGAACAGCAGACATACGGCGACATTGAACAGTGCAAACAGGAAGAATCTCGGAAACGGGAAAAGCAGAATAACGTAATCGTCGACGTTGGAAGTCCACAGCGGAAGGAATACGGTAAGAGTTGCGGCGAACGAGCCGACAAAGCCGTAAATCAGCGTGTAATATGAAAGCAGCACGCCCTCCAGCCGGGATATAAGGCTTAATTCCTTCGCCGTGGCGCCGAGCGTGAGCATTATTGCAAGTTCGCGTTTGCGATGCTCGAAGTTAATATTCATATTACCCAGCGAGCACAGCGTGAACACCAGCGTGAACAGCATTGCCGCCGCCAGCGCCGCATTGTATTCGTGTCCGGCGCCGAAGTTATCTTCGGCGAGCAAATATTTCCCGTAGGATATGAACAGCGCGTAAACCCACATATAAAGCGTGGTGCCGCCGGCAAGCGCGATGGCGGTCATGCGGTAATTGCGCTTGTGGTTTTCGAACATCATGCGCGCAAATCGCCCGTAGAACCCGTATTTCTGCTCTACGTATATATCGATCCGGCTCTTGTGAAGCGAAATGTTTACGTCCACCTCAGCGGTCAGAGATTCTATCACCGTGAGTCTGCCAAGCCGTCGTACAGGACGGTATGCGGCGATAAGCGTTGCCAGAAGCGAAAGGGCGCAGCCAAGAAGCACGAGCGGCAGGCTTAAACGCGGTTCGGGAGCAGCGGAACCTTCGGCGGAAACCAGCTGCGCCAGCTTATTGTAAAGCAGACGCACGGTGAAAGCGCCGGCGGCGGTCCCCGCCGCGGTCCCGGAGATCCCGTAAGCGAGCGCTTCGGTGAAAGCGGTGCGTTTTAGCTGATCGGAAGTCATACCGACGGAAGCAAGTATGCCGTACATCCGAACGTGGCCTTCGAAGTTCGACTGGAACGTTCCAATAATACACAGCGAAGCCAGAACGAAAGCGCCGGCGATAAATACCGTCTCCGTGAATAAATGCCTCCCGTTAACGTCCTCCAGTACACCGACGAACGCGCAGGCGAGCACCGCGGTAAACGAAGCGAGTGAAACGCCGAAAAGCGTTATGAGAGTTCGCCGCGGGCTTGCGGAAAGGTTGCGGAAAACGATCCTTAAAATGACTTTCATTTTTTCCTCTCGTCGCTCACGATCAAGCCGTCTTCGATCCTGATTACCCGGTCGGCGGATCCGGCGACTCTGTCGTCGTGGGTAACAATAATGATCGTCTGTTCGTATATCTCGTTCGACCGGCGGAACAGCTCCATTATCTCGGCTGAATTACGGCTGTCAAGATTGCCGGTGGGTTCATCGGCAAGCAAAACTGCCGGAGACGTGATAAGCGCCCTTGCGATGGCAACGCGCTGCTGCTGACCGCCCGAAAGCTGGTTCGGGTAGTAAAACTCTTTTTCGAATATCCCCAGCCGCTTCATCGTATTGACAAGCTGATCCTCTCGCGGGGGACGGCCGTCCAGTTCCAGCGGGAGCGAAATGTTTTCGCGCACGTTGAGCATGGGCAGCAGGTTATAGAACTGATAAACTATAGAAACCTTGCGGCGGCGGTATTCGGCAAGCTCTTTGCGCGTTTGCGAATGCACCTCCGCCCCGTCGACTGTTATTCTGCCTGAGGTAGGTACATCAACCCCGCCGATGAGGTGCAGAAGAGTCGATTTGCCGGAGCCGGACGTGCCGACTATTGCAATGAATTCTCCTTTTTCGGCGCTGAACGAAACGCCGTTCAGCGCGTTCACGGCGCTGTTCCCCGTCCCGTAAGTTTTATAAAGATCCTCAACGCGAAGTATCTCCACGTGTATCGCTCCTTTACACTGTTCCGATTGTTTTTAAATAAGTATATCATACACTGTATTGAATTTCAATATCATTTTGTATAAACTGCAAGTCCGGTCAGACGCGCAAATAATGCAAAAACCGTGCCGCTGCGGAAAAAAAATTTCTCTTGACAAAACAGACAAAATACCGGAGGAGAAACGTATGAACTACACACATCTTACCAT
>JAFSNK010000033.1 GCA_017447445.1 Clostridia bacterium
GCGCTATTTCACCCCCATCGGCGCCCACGAAAGCGGACTGATCGGCGATAACCCCAACGGCATCCCCAACAATTTGATGCCCTATATAACCCGCGTCGCAAAGGGCGTGCTGCCGCATCTGAACGTCTTCGGCAACGACTACGAAACGCACGACGGCACCGGCGTGCGCGATTACATCCACGTGCTCGACCTCGCCGCCGGGCATTACAGCGCGCTCAAATGCCTTGACGAACCGGGCGTGCATATCTATAACCTCGGCACCGGGCAGGGCTACAGCGTGCTGGATATAATAAACGCCTTCGAGCGCGTCAACGGCGTGAAGATACCCTATATCATCGCGCCCCGCCGCGCGGGCGATATCGCGGAATGCTTCGCCGACGCGACAAAGGCGGAATTCGAGCTGGGCTGGAAAGCGCGGCGCGGGCTGGACGAGATGTGCAAGAGCGCCTGGGAGTTCGAAAAGAAGCATTAAAAACGAGCAAGAGGCCCCCGAACGGCCGGGGACCTCTTATTTTTTATGCTTTTTTTATTCCTTCGGCGCGAACAGAGAACATCCCGTCGAGCGCCAGTATTCTATCTTTTCGCGCAGGAGCGATTCCGAAACTTTGAAGCTGCGCGCAAGGCAGGGAAGACAATAGAACTCCTCCGCCCCGCGGGATATAAGCTTTTTGGTGGCGCCTATCTCGTCCTGCGTAAGCTCCGCCCCGCAGGAAACGCATCTGTTATTCGGCATCGACGAGCTTCGCGCGGTAAAGTTTGCAGCCGTGCGCCGGAGTCGCGGCGGGACGGAACACTCCGCGGTGAACGCCCGCGTCCTCGCCGGTCCAGAGGTCGGTAAAGCGCAGCGCCTTGCCCGTCGCGCGGTTGAGCCCCAGACTGTCGAAGGAAATGAACGGGTCGCAGGGGGAATCGTCCATCATATTGAATATGCCCACGGCGATATCGCCGCCTTCCAGGAACTTCGCAAGCACCAAAACCTCGCGGTTGTTCCAGTGGTTGCCGCAGACGAACGGCTGGCGGTACGCTTCGTCCTGGTCTATCGCGATTACCTCCCTGTTAAGCAGTATGTTTTTCGTTTCGTCGCTCATATTTCGCACGTCGCAGCCGATCATAAGCGGCGAGCCGAACATCGACCAGATCGAGAAATGCGTTTTGTACTCCTCGTCGGAAAGCCCGGTCACGGCGACGTTGCCCTTGCCGTGCATACCGACGATGAGCATATCCATATCGTTGAAGCAGCCCTGCCCATTGGTGGCGAGGTAACCGAACTGCGCCATCGTAAGATCGTGCACCGATTTCCAACTGTCGTTAATGTCGCCTGTCGAGCGCCACAGATGCGCCCCGGTGGATTTTATCCATTCGTTCGTCTGGTCCGCGCCCCAACTGCAGGCGGAAAAACAGATGTCCCTGCCGCAGTTCGCCAGAGCGAGCCCCATACGCTTGTAAAGCAGGTGCCCCTGCTGGTTCATCGGACGGAAGCAATAGTCGTATTTAAGGTAGTCCACGCCCCATTCGGCAAACGTCGCCGCGTCGATAAATTCGTAATCGAACGAGCCGGGGTAGCCCGCGCAGGTCATATGCCCGGCGCAGGAATACATTCCGAATTTAAGCCCGCGCGAGTGGACGTAATCGGCGACGGCTTTCATCCCGTGAGGGAATTTCACGCGATCCGGCACCATACGCCCGTCCCTGCCGCGCTCGCGCTCCGCCCAGCAGTCGTCGATCACAAGGTATTCGTACCCGGCGTCGAGAAGTCCGGTTTCGACCATCGCGTCGGCGGTCTCTTTTATAAGGTTTTCGTCGATATTGCTTGCAAAGGTGTTCCAGGAATTCCAGCCCATCGGCGGTTTTCTGACTATCATTTTTATCGTTTCCTTTCGGCGTTTTTAATATTTTAACATACGCGCACAGCCAATTCAATAGTTTTTGCAATAAAAGCAAAAAAAGGTTGAAATCGCCGCGCCGACGATGTATAATGTATATATGTAAATATCTTTTACAAAACTTTTAACTAACATATCCTGCGGAGGTGCAAAAATGAAATTCCAAAAGACTCTTTCCATGCTGCTCGCCGTGCTGTTCCTTTTCACCGCGGCGCAGTTCGTTTCCGCCGAAAAGACGACCGTTACGAAGTATAAGAACATAGCTTTGAACAAGAGCTATACGAACAGCGACGATCTTTATACCGGCACCGATATGGATTATCAGATAGTCGACGGCAAGGAAATGACCGACGGCAAGATAGGCGAAAGCAATTATGCCGGCGAATGGATCGCCTTCGACAAGCGCAAAATGAACGGCTCCCACACCATAACCGTCGACCTCGGCAAGGTCGAAAGCGGCATCGGCAAGCTCACGCTGGTGCTGCGCCAAGCCGCAAGCGACGGCGTGGGGCTCCCCGAACGGGTGGAATATTACGTTTCCGACGACAACAGCAGCTTTACCAAGCTCGGCGCGGCGAAGCAGAACGATGCCGAAGGGAATCTCGATTACGATTACGTTTCCGAAAACGCCGATATCTCCGGCAGGTACATACGCGCGTCGTTCGGCGGCGCGACCACCGGCGTGTTCGTTTTCGTGTGCGAATTCCTCGTCTGCGTTCCCGACGGGACCGAGGTGGTCACGATCCCCGCCGATCTGTCCAAAGTCGTTTATCCTCTTGGCGGCAGCGGCATGATCGTCGACGACGAAGGCGACCTTGTCGGATGTATGGCGGGCGTTTCCGCCGCCGAAGCGAAGGGTATGTTCTGCTACCCGCCCGACGAGATAACCATTGTCGCCCCGGATAACGCGGAGCGCTCCGGAAACGTCGCCACCGGCGATTCCGCCGTGCGCACTTCGGGCGGCGCGGAAGTCGCCCGGAACCGCATTATCGTCGACGGCGACGTCACCTGCGACGGCAAGATAGACGCCAAGGACTACGCGATGGTGAAGCGGCATTATCTTAAATCCTACGCTATGAACGAGCTACAGTCGAAAGCGGGCGACATCAACCGCAATTCCAAGATCGACGCGGCGGATTACGCGATGCTCAAACGCCACTACCTCGGCACCTTCGACATATATTCAAGGTATTATTACGAATCAAAGGACGAACAGACGATGAACGACACGGAAATGACGTTCACCCGTTTGAGCGACAAGCTGCTTAAAATGCAGACGACCTACAACAACAAGCAGATATCGCTTACCTTCGATAAAAAGAGCGACAACACCCCCGATACCTCTTACACCGGCGGCCCCGACTGGGGGATGTGGAACATCGGCACCTTTACCTACGACGGAAAATCCATCGCGGGGGGCGGCACCGACTGGGAATACGTCTATCGCGCTTCCTCGCAGAAGACCGGCGGCTGGGTATGGTCCGGCGGCAACCACGGCTGCGAGAAGTTCCTCGAATTGGAGATCTACGACGGCGTGACCGGCGAGAAGAAGGAGCTTGCCAAGAACGGCGACAGCTTCAAGACCAAGAGCGTTAAGATAGTCGAAAAATCGCATATGCACTGGGGCGACCCGAACGAGTGGTACGCCGAAGTGACCCGCACCTATACCGTGGCGGGCAACCGGCTCGAGCTGGAGGTCGATTACAACTACACCCGCGACAGCTATTTCTACCTCTCCTATACCTGTATGTTCCCCGTGCACAAGACCTACGGCAGGAATTCGCGCGTGTATAACGTCGACGGCACCACAAAGGATTACCGCACCACCGACGGCACCGTTTATCCCGCGTACAGCGACCACTTCTTCAGCGGGAACAAGGCGATGAAGGTCACTTTCTGGGGCGACAGCCATCCCGAATGGAAATACGACGTGGAGGTCTACACGCTCTACGATTCGCTCGATAATTTCAGCAACGCCAACAAGATGATGATCTGGGATATGAACCAGTCCTCCGATAAGCTCTACGTTACCAAATACAACGCCAACACCTCCTCCGTTATAAAAGCGGGCGAGCGCAGACACACCAAATCCTCGTGGACCTTCCGCGTGGACGGCTGATAAAAGGAAAGCGTATGGACCACCGCAAAGCGTTAAAAGCGGCAGCCGCGGCAGCCGCGGGCGCGGGCGCCGCGCTTCTCGGCGCGACCCGCTGGGCGTACGTTACCGCGTTCTATTCCCCCAAGAAGGGCAGGACCGGCGCGTATGATATATTCACCGGGGATCAGTACGCCCCGTATTGCGACCGTACCCTCGCCCTTATAAAAGAAATGGACGAAATGCCCTTCGAACGTGTCGAGATCGCCTCCACCGTCGACGGGATAAAGCTCTTCGCGCGGTATTACCACGTCGCCGACGGCGCTCCTGTTATGATCCAGTGCCACGGCTACCGCGGGCAGGCGCTGCGCGATTTCTGCGGCGGCAACAAGCTCGCACGGGAAAGCGGCTTGAACACGCTGGTCATCGATCAGCGCGCTCACGGCGAAAGCGGCGGCAAGACTATCACCTTCGGCGTGAAGGAAAAATGCGACGTGCGCGACTGGGCTTATTACCTCTCGCGCAGGTTCGGAGAGGGGACGGATATCTTCCTCGCCGGGATCTCCATGGGCGCCGCGACGGTGCTTATGGCGTCCGAGCTCGATCTCCCTTCTCAGGTGCGCGGCGTTATCGCCGACTGCCCGTATTCCAGCCAGACCGAAATAATTAAAAAGGTCTGCGCCGACCGCGGCTACCCGCCCGAAGCGTCGATTAAGCTCGTCGGGCTCGCCGCGAAGCTCTGGGGCGGCTTCACGCTCGGAGGGCGCACCGCGCTCGACGCGGTCGCGAACACGAAACTGCCGGTGCTGTTGATCCACGGCGACGACGACCGCTTCGTCCCCTGCGAAATGAGCCGCGCGCTTTATGAAAACTGCGCCGCGGAGCGCGAGCTGCATATTTTCCCCGGGGCGGCGCACGGAACGAGCCATATGACGGATACTCCGCGCTACTGCGCGATAGTCAACGGTTTTATAAATAAACACACCCGGAGCGTGGAAAAATGAACGGAACCGAGAAAAAAGAAGAAAGACGCACGTTCGGCGAATGGTTCGGCGATCTGTGGTACAGATACAAATGGCTGATGATAATCTGCGTATTCATCGCGGCGTTCATCGTTATAAGTCTCGTTCAGCTTTTCACCGCGAAGAACGCGGATATAAAGATCCTTTACGTCGGGCCGGAATACCTTAACGAAAAAGCGCGCGAACGCCTGTTTTCGAGCATCGCGGGGCTCGCGCCGGATTACGACGGCGACGGCGAAGTGAACACCGACCTGCTGGATATAATGATAAGGCGGTATTACGACGAATCGAACCCGGAAAACTATATCCGCTACGACAAGGACCGCGAATCCGATAAAAGGTTCCAGACGGAGATACGCGCCGGCGACGCGGTGATCTACATCCTCGACAGCGTCTATTACAAAAAATGCGTCGACGAGGGGATACTCGCGAAGCTTTCGGAGGTGCTCCCGCCGGAGGCGATGCCCGCCGAGGTATACGGCGAATACGGAGTGGAGCTCGGCAGCATAAACGCGCGGCTGCTTCCGGGGTTCGACGTGCTCCCCGGCGACCTCGTGCTTTGCATAAGGCGTTCGCCGGACAAGGACAACATAAAATACGGGCGTGCCGCCGATTACTGGGAAAGCAACCGCAAGGCGTTCGAAAACATAATAAAATACCGCGCGTAGCCGCGAAAACGCTCCCCGCGCGCGGGCGCGAAAAAAACTATTGCAAAACCGCGAAAAGTGTGTTATGATAACAAAGATGTTATTCTTTCTTTAATTTTGTAACAAGTTATCCGGAGGATAAAAAGAAATGGCCAACAGCGTTAAAAAGAAACAGAAAAGAACGATAATCGTGTGCATCGTGCTCTGCGCGCTGCTGCTTGCGGGCTCCCTGTTCGTTATACTCGACAGAGTCATACATCTGAACGACCCGTACAAGCTGTTCAGCAACAGCGGGCTGGCAAAGACCTTTGCCGCCGCGATGGGCAAAAGCGACGTCCGCGGTATAACGCAGGAGGATATCGACGGCATCGAATCGCTCGTGTATTATTTCAGCGTCCAGAACAATACCCAGAACAACAACGCCGTGGAGATACAGCCGGTGGTGCTTCTGGGCAAAAAAGAGTTCACCGACGCGCTCGAAGAGGGCAACGAACCGCCCGAGGGCTCTTATTACATGGCGTCCGCCGTGCTCACCGACGTGGAGGACGTTAAGCTTTTCAAGAACCTGCGCGTGCTCCGTATGTTCGACCTTTCGGAGGTCGACACCATGCAGAGCCAGTGCTATAACACGCAGATCTACGCGATGTACTACGGCACCGACGCGGTCTCCTTCGAAACGCTCGTGGCGGCTTCTCCCGCCAAAAAGCTCACCTCGCTCAAACAGCTCTCCGCGCTTACCAAGCTGGAGCAGCTTTCGGTAGAGTATTCGGCAATCACCTCGCTTGACGGCGTCGAAAACTTCGCCAACCTCAAAAAGCTGGATATAGGATTCACCTCCGTGGCTTCGATCGAAGGCATCGAGTCCGCGACCGCGCTGGAGGAATTCACCGCCCCCGCCGCAGGCAAAGCTTCGGGATCCGACGAGACCGACGAAAGCGTGGAAGAGACCGCTTCGGAAGGATCGGAAGCCGAGGAGGGCTCCAAGGCGGAGGAAGAAAAGGAAGCCGAGCTTTCCGGTATTTCCGATATTTCCAAGCTCGCCGGGCTCACCAAGCTCAAAACGCTTAATCTGGCGAACAACGCCGTTACCGATATCTCGGCGCTCAAGGAACTCACCGCCATGGAAACGCTGGTCCTCAATTCTAACGGCGTCACCAATCTCGGCGCGCTTTCCGGTATGAAGGAGCTTAAGATCTTCTCCGCCTCCGGCAACAAGATCGCGGATATCTCCGGGCTCGGGAACAGCAAGAAGCTCGAATCGGTCTATCTCGACAAAAACAAGGTAAAAGATATCTCGGCGCTCAAGAACTGCACGGAGCTCACCTACTTCAGCGCTTCCGAAAACGCCATTACCGATATCAGCCCGCTCAATACCAGCAAAAAACTCACCACGATAAACGTCAGCGAAAACAAGGCGGTCGCCGAGATCGGCAGCTTCTCCGGCTGCGACGAGCTTACCACGTTCAACGCGGAGAACAACCTTATCAAGAGCATCGACGGTCTCTCCGGGCTCAAAAAGCTCGCCACCGTAAACGTGGGCAAGAACCTTATCGAATCGCTCGACGGCTTCGCCGGGGAAGAGATAACCTCGCTTACCGTTTCCGAAAACAAGCTCACCTCGCTTGAAAAGCTCGGCAAGCTGCCCAAGCTTTCCACTCTCGACGCCGGCAAGAACGAGATCGCCGCGCTGCCGGAGATAAAGGGTTACGAAAGTCTTAAAACCGTCAAGCTCGCCGAAAACAAGCTTGCCGACGTAAACGCGTTCGCCGACGCGAAGTCGGTCACCTCCGTCGACCTCACCAAGAATGAAATCGCCGACCTTTCGGGTATCAAGGGTATGGAAAATCTCGCCACCCTCACGCTTAAGGACAATCTGGCGCTCGAATCGCTCGAATCGCTCGAAAAGGTGCTGGACACGGAATCCAAGCTCGCGCTCAACATCGTCGGGACCAAGGTCGCCCTGCACGAGGACGATATAAAGGACTTCAAGGCGAAATTCACAAAAGCCACGGTCACTTACAAGGATTCCACCGAAACGAAATAAAACGATACCGAACGTGAACGGGGCTGCAAACGCAGCCCCGCCGTATAATAAAAGGAACGCAGGAGGAAACGGTTATGCCCGATATGCTCGTAAAGCTCTATAAACTGCCAAGCGGCGAGAAGCTTTATAAAAAGCTCGCGTCGGAAGGCGTGCGGATACTCCGCCCCATGACTCCCAACAGGTCCAAAGTGACCGACTGGGTATACGAACAGTTCGGCGAGGGCTGGTCGAACGAGATCGCCGCCGCGTTCACGCGGCACCCCGTGGGCTGTTTCATCGCATATGATGTTAATAAAAAGAGGATACTCGGCTTCGCCGGGTACGACTGCACCTACAAAGCTTATTTCGGTCCCACCGGGGTCGACGAGGACGAGAGGGGCAGGGGAATAGGAGCCGCGCTGCTCATACGCTGTATGGAGGCGATGCGCGACGAGGGCTACGCCTACGCGATAATCGGCGGGGCGGGCCCGGTGAACTTCTATTCCAAGGTCGTCGGCGCAACGGTTATCGAGGACAGCGTGCCGGGCATCTACGCCGACCTTATCTGAAAAGGGGTTTTTAGAATGAAGAAATTAAGAGCCGGGATCATCGGCGCGACAGGTATGGTGGGGCAGCGCTTCATCACGCTCGTAGCCGATCATCCCTATTTCGAAATAACCGCGCTCGCGGCAAGCGCTTCCTCGGCGGGGAAACCTTATCGCGAAGCCGTCGCGGGGAGATGGAAAATGAAAACGCCGGTCCCGGAGCAGGTCGCCGGCATGACGGTGCTCGACGCCGCGGATATCGAAGCGGTCAAGAAAAACGTCGATTTCGTTTTCTGCGCGGTAAATATGCCCAAAGAGGAAACGAAAGCGCTGGAGGAAGCGTACGCCAAAGCGGAGATCCCGGTCGTTTCGAACAATTCCGCCAACCGCGGGATGCCGGACGTGCCGATGATAATCCCGGAAATAAACGCTTCGCATACTGACGTTATCCCCGCGCAGCGCGCCAGACTCGGCACAAAGCGCGGCTTTATCGCCGTAAAACCGAACTGCTCCATACAAAGCTACGTTCCCGCTTTGGAACCGCTGCGCAAGTTCGGCATTACGCGCGTGAGCGTGGTCACCTTCCAGGCGATCTCCGGCGCCGGAAAGACTTTCGACACTTTCCCTCAGATCGTCGACAACGTCATCCCGTATATCGGCGGCGAGGAGGAAAAGAGCGAGCGCGAGCCGCTTAAGATTTGGGGCAGGGTGGAAAACGGAAGTATCGTGAACGCCGCGTCCCCGGTCATTTCCGCGCAGTGCATCCGCGTTCCGGTTTCGGACGGGCATCTTGCCGCGGTCTCGGTCTCATTCGAAAACAAGCCCGCGCGCGGGGAGATACTCGCCGCCTGGGATTCCTACGTCGGCGAGGCGCAGCGGCTTGAACTGCCGCACGCTCCGCGGAAGTTTTTAACGTATTTCGAGGAGCAGGACCGCCCGCAGACCGGGCTCGACCGCGATCTTTACGGCGGTATGGGCGTTTCGATGGGCAGACTGCGCGAGGACAGCGTTTTCGATTATAAATTCGTGTGCCTTTCGCACAATACGCTGCGCGGCGCCGCCGGAGGCGCGGTGCTCTGCGCCGAGCTGCTTTACAGGCAGGGCTGGCTTACCGACAAATGATCCTTTGCCGCGGGGGCGTTTCGCTTCCGCGGTATTTCATATTCAAGGAGGATATGCAAATGAACGAAAATATCAAAAAACGCAACCGTCTGCGCGCGCAGAAGGTGATAAAGGGGCTCGCCTCCCGAAATATGACGGGCTATTTCGCCGAAACGAAGGAAGAAGCGCTCGCGCTGGCGCTTTCGCTTATCCCGAAGGGCGCGAAAGTCGCGATGGGCGGGGCGATGAGCTCCGCGGAGATCGGGCTTACCGACGCGCTCAAGGGCGGGGAATACAACTTTATCGACCGCGACAAGGCGGCGGACAAACGCGCCGCGATGCTTGCGGCTTACGACGCCGATTTCTTCATCGCCGGCTCGAACGCGATCTCCGAAGACGGCGTGCTGGTTAATATCGACGGCAACTCAAACCGCGTCTCCGCCATCGCGCAGGGACCGAAAAAGGTGCTGTTCATAGTGGGGATGAACAAGGTCTGCCCCGACGCCGACAGCGCGATGAAGCGCGCCCGCAACGTCGCCGCGCCGATAAACGCCCAGAGGTTCGGGCTTTCCACCCCCTGCGCCTCCACCGGCTGCTGTATGGACTGCAAATCGCCGGACACCATATGCTGCCAGTTCCTTATAACCCGCTATTCCCGCCACAAAGACCGCATCCACGTTATACTCGTGAACGAAGACCTGGGTTTTTGAATTTTATTCTGAAAACGCTTGCAAATACATATAATATGTGGTAAAATACAAAAAATCTTCCGCCGATCCAAACCCGGCGGATAATAAAAAGGAGAATTACAAATGAAAAAATCATTCATCCGCGCGATCGCGCTCGCTCTCGTTGTGCTGACCGCAATCGTATGTCTCGCGGCTTGCAGCACGAAACCCGAAGGCAAATACGTCCTTAAGACCATCGACGGCCAAACCCCGGAAGAGGCCGTTAAAAAAGTCGCCGAGGCGCTCGGCATCTCCGCCGAAGACTTTCTGAAGCAGGCCGGCATCGATAAGTTCGAAGAGATCTACACCATCGAACTGCTTGCCGACGGCAAAGCGAAGATAGTCGCCGGTATGTTCGACTCCACCATCGAAGGCACCTGGAAGCAGGACGGCGATAAGATCATCATCACTGCCGACGATCAGCCCGCCACCTTCACGCTCAAAGGCAAGGAACTGGAAACCGTTGACGGCGAACAGAAGTACGTATTCGTAAAGAAATAAGTACTTATTCGTAAAGAAATAAGCGATCCCACAAAAACCCCTCTGCGCTTCCAGCTCGGAGGGGTTTTTCTTTTCGCATCCGCGGAGTTTTATGATTCCTATAATATATTTGCGCGGCGCTCTTGAATTTTTGTTTATTTTGTGTTATACTTCAAACGTAGACCGAATAAGCGGCGGGCGCCGCGTCGGAAATCATATAAAGAATAATTCAAGGAGGGCAAAAATGTTCAAAACGAAGTCATTCAAACGGTTGTCGCTTATCGTTGCGGTGGTCTTCCTGTTCACCGCATTCGCGGGCGTTTTGTCAGCAGGCGCCTTCTATTCCGGGCAATGGATCGGGATCGGAACGGTCAGCTCCGCTTCCTCCTCCAACATCACTTCGGAGCTGCAGTATTCCTGGGCGACGCTTACAGACAGCACCTCGCACGGGCAGAAGCTCCGTTCGCTCATCTTCAATCCCGCGACAAGCGGACTTATGCCGCTTGTCTACAACCAGTATTCCGGCTACGGAGCCACCACGCTGAATTCCGCCAAGAACGCCGAAAGCAAATACGGCTACGACGTAAAGGCGGGCGTGAACGCTTCGTTCTTCTCGATGTCCACCGGCTGCAATATCTACGGCGGAGTAGTTATCTCCAACGGCAAGATCACGCAGGGATGCAACAGCAACGGCAGGATATCGGAGCTTATATTCAACAGCGACGGCACCTCCGCGCTCGTCGATTCGCGCGTTACCTATAATATAACCGCGCCGTGGAGCGCTCCGCTGGAGAATATCAATATGTACCCCGAAACGACGGGTACCGGGCTTTACTATTACGACACGAGCTGCGGCACGAACAGCGATATCCGCGCCGCGGGCGTCGAAATAGTCTTCAACAAGCTCAACGGGACCGAACTCACCGTCGGCGGCACGCTCGTCGGCGAGGTGTGCGAGATCAGAAGCAGCGTCAGCTCCGGCGGCGCGATCGGCTTCAACCAGTTCACGCTCTACGCCTCCAACAGCAGCCCATACGCGGCGACGCTGCGCGCGCTCACCCTGGGCACGCAGCTTAAAATACGCTGCGAGGAGACTGTCGCCGAATCGAAAACGGCGATGGAGAACTGCAGTAGCGCAGTCGTCAATTACGGCTACGTTATTGTCCGCAACGGTCAGAACGTGACCGATAACGACGGGCTCGATTATTCGTTCAACCACGCCCGCGCGCAAAGGACGGCGGTCGGCATAAAATCCGACGGCACGCTGGTAATACTCACCTGCGAGGGCCGCACCAGCACCTACGCGGGGCTCACCGTCTATCAGCTTGCGGACGCGCTTATCTCACTCGGCTGCGTCACCGGAGTCAATCTGGACGGCGGCGGCAGCACCCAGATGGTGACCGAATCCGGCGGTGCGCTGAGTTACGTGCAAAGCAGCTCGCGCAGGGTATCCAACAGTCTTCTCGTTATCGCCCGTCCGGCGGTGTCCTCCTCGCTGCGTTCGGCGCTCGCACAGGCGATCTCGAACGCGCAGGATATGCTCGATTGCTATTATTTCGCCGACGAAACCGCCATTACCGCGGCGCTCGCCTATGCGAACGGCGTGTATAACGGCACAAAATCAATGCCCGGCGACTATACGAAGGCGGTAATGCGTGTGAACGAGGCGGTCGACGCGCTCGTTATAACCGGATACAAGCCGATCATCCTGCGCTTCGATTCCGCGGTATCGCTTCGCGCAAGCGCTTCCGACGGCGGGACCTGGCTTGCGACCGTACCCGCCGGAACAACGCTTACCGTTACGCAGAGAAGCGGCGATTTCGGATATACCAAATTCGGCTCGCAGACCGGGTGGTTAAGAGTGAACAACGCCGTGCTCGTCGGTCCCGCGGCGTATAACGGCGCGCAGTTCACCTGCCCGGACGAACGGCAGGCGGGCGCCGCTTATACCGCGTCGTGGGGCGCGGTCCCCGGCGCTTCCGGATATACTTATAAAGTCATTCAGCTCGCCGGAGCTCCCGATCCCGGCAACAGCAACGAATCGCTCGGCGCGGAAACGCTCGCCTACGTTACAAGCTCGCGCGATCTTTCGGTAACGATCCCCGCTTCCGCTATGACGGACGGCAAATATCTTAAGATCGCGGTGGCGACGGAGTTCCCGGACAGAACGGTGTGGAACGTCAAATACGTCACCGGCTCGCTGCTTCCGTTCACCGACGTTCCCACGAATCACTGGGCTTATAACGCGGTGCTGCACTGCTACACGCGCAGCTACTTCGGCGGTACCTCGCCCACGACCTTCGAACCGGACCTTTCCATGACGCGCGGTATGCTCGCGGTGGTCATCTACCGCATGGCGGGCAGCCCCGCGGTCTCCGGCACCTGCCCGTTCAACGACGTACCGTCCGGCGCGTACTACCATAACGCTATAATGTGGTGCTACCAGAACGGGATCGCTTCCGGATACGGCGACGGCGGCTACCATCCCAACGACGTTATCATCCGCGAGCAGGCGGCGGTACTGCTTTACCGCTTCGCGCAGTCGCAGGGGTACGACGTCAGCGTAAGCGGGCCTTCACAGCTCACGCAGTTCGCCGACTACGCCTCCATTTCCTCCTATGCGATCCCCGCTATGGAATGGGCGGTGCAGAACGGTATAATCAACGGCACCGGAGCCGGGCTTATAAACCCGCGCGGCAACGCGCTGCGTTCGCATCTGGCGATGATAATCAAAAACTTCGATACCGTTTACAACAGATAAACAAGGCATAAAAACAGACCGGAAGGGGCAAAACCCTTCCGGTCTCTTTATATTTGTTTCGCTATATCCCGAATATCGCGCCGTACGCCGCGCCTATCGTGGCGGCGACGCCTATCACCGCGGCGGGGTGGAGCTTCGGCTTGAACACGAGGAACGCCGACAGCGCGAAAATGCCCAAGGAAACGTAGGTGTTCCTGTCGGAGAACACGGCGGAAACATCCCTCCCCGCGCCGAACACCGCAAGCGCGGCGAACAGCGCGGCGGAGGCGACAAGCCCCACCACGGCGGGACGGAGCCCGGACATTATCCCTTTTACGAAAAAGCTTTTGGAATACTTCGCAAAGAACGCCGCGACGGCGAGGATTATTATAAACGAGGGCAGGACCACGCCCAGAGTCGCGCACAGCGCGCCCAAAAACCCGCCGTTGCTTTCGCCTATGAAGGTGGCGATATTCACCGCGAACGGCCCCGGCGTGCTTTCGCTCAGCCCGACGTAATCGAGCAGAGCCGCGCTTTCCGCCCAACCGTGCGCTTCGACTTCCTCCATTATCATCGGCAGCATCGCGTAGCCGCCGCCGAAGGTGCAGACGCCGATCTTTAAGAACGCGAGAAAAAGCTCCAGATAAATCATTCGCGCTTCCTCCCGCACAGGGCGTAAAACGCCAGTCCGAAAACGGCGCAGCCGCCTATTATCGCGGCAACGGGCACTTTTAAGAACGCCGCCAGCACGAACACCGCGCCCGCAAGCACGTAAGAAAACAGGTTCTTCGGGCATTGTTTATACATCGAAACGAAGGCGTTGAGTATAAGCGCGAGCACCGCGGCGCGGATCCCGAAAAAGGCGTAGGATATCCATTTTATATCCGAGGTGATACGGAACAGCGCCGAAACGCCGAGTATTATAAGGAACGCGGGCAGCACCACTCCGAAAGTCGCCGCCGCCGCGCCCGGAAACCCCGCCGTGCGCGTGCCGATAAAAGTCGCGGCGTTGACCGCGATCGGGCCGGGGGTGGATTCGGCGATGGCGACGATATCCATTATATCGTCCTCCGAGACCCACTTTTTCTTTTCCGCCGCCTCGCGCTTTATCAGCGGTATCATAGCGTAGCCGCCGCCGAAGGTAAAAGCGCCTATTTTGAAAAACGTTAAAAACAGTTCGAATATCTTTTTCATCGGATCAGTCGGTGAGCGAGGTCTTCTGCGATACCTCGACCTTCTGGTCGTAGCAGGCGAACATCGCGTCCACCGCCGCCTTGTCCTGCTTCTTTGTGAACAGACTTACCACCGGAACGATTATAAGCCCCGCGATCATCGCGAACGCGCCGCAGTTTATGGGCGACTGCAGGAACGACGGGAATATTCCGCGCGCCAGCATATTAAGGACCATGATCCCCGCGCCGAAAATAAAGCTTGCCCAGCAGGCGATCTTCGTGGTCTTCTTCCAGTAGAGCCCGTAGAGGAACGGCGCGAGGAACGCCCCCGCGAGCGCGCCCCACGAAACGCCCATAAGCTGCGCGATGTATTTGACCGCCTCGTCGGTGCTCTTGACCTGGTATACGGCGATTATCGCGGATACGGCGATGAACACCACGACGAAGATACGGATAATAAACACCTGCCGCTTCTCGTCCATCTTTTTGATTATGTTGCCCTTAAGAAGGTCGATGGTGAGCGTGGAGGAGGAAGCTATTACAAGCGAGGAGAGGGTGGACATCGAAGCCGAAAGCACCAGTATCACCACCACCGCTATAAGCAGATCGGGCAGCTTGGAAAGCATTCCGGGCAGTACCGAATCGTAGCCCGCGGCGGGGATGAGCGCGCCGGAAGCGTCGGTCGTGGTGGCGATATCGGCAAGCCGTCCGAACCCGCCGAGGAAGTAGCACCCTCCGGCGACGATAACGGCGAACAGAGTGGAAATGATCGTGCCTTTTTTAATCGATTCTTCGCTCTTTATTGCATAGAACTTCTGCACCATCTGCGGCAGACCCCAGGTGCCCAGCGAGGTTAGCACTACCACGCCGAACAGGTTCAGCGGGTCGGGGCCGAAGAAGGAAGCGAACGCGCCGGGCGATTCCGAAACGGCGGCGTCGTTCACGTTCGCCATCGCGGCGAGCGAGGCGGTGAATCCGCCGTTGGTGCTTAACACCGCGGCGATAACGGCGATAATGCCGCCTATCATAATAATGCCCTGAATAAAGTCGTTAATGGCGGTGGCCATATATCCGCCGGCGATAACGTAAATACCCGTAAGCACCGACATAGCGACTATGCACCAGACGTAATCGATATTGAACGCCATCTCGAACAGGCGCGAAAGCCCGTTGTAAAGCGAGGCGGTGTAGGGGATAAGGAATACGAACGTAATAATCGACGCGCCGATCTTAAGCCCCTTCGAATCGAACCGCTTGCC
The DNA here is from genome assembly GCA_017447445.1 of Clostridia bacterium. Lineage (GTDB taxonomy): Bacteria > Bacillota > Clostridia > Oscillospirales > CAG-382 > Coliplasma. The sequence continues at coordinate 15,696 of JAFSNK010000033.1, forward strand.
GAAGAAATCCGGCATGGTGGAGGAACCGAGGTGTCGCGTCATTACCCTTGTGCGCCGCCCGAGTATCACCCACGCCAGCAGCGAGCCGACCACGGCGTTGCCTATGCCGATCCAGGTCGAGGCAATGCCGTATTTCCAGCCGAACTGCCCGGCGTAGCCGATGAATATAACAGCAGAAAAATACGAAGTGCCGTAGGCGAAAGCCGAAAGCCAGGGGCCTACGCGCCTCCCGCCCAGCACGAATCCGTCCACGTCGGTGGCATGACGGCGGCAGTAAAGCCCAACGCCGATCATAACGCCGAAGAACAGCACCAGCAGCAAAATTTTAAAAACCATATTATCACCCCGCGGCGCTTTTTGCGCGCGCCGCCCTTTCTGTGCGGTGAAATTTCTGACAGTTTCAGAATTATAATGTATTATTATAAAGTAAATACCTGTTTTTTTCAATACCCGAAACGCGGATTTTTTAACAAATAAAAGTTTTTTAAAAGCGGATATCACGTTTTTTTCCACAAAACAAGCGGTTCGCGCCGGTTTTCCAAAGCTTCCCGCGTTGACAAAACGCCGCAAAAGGGGTATAATTATCTATATAAAAAAGGAGTGATATTATGTTCAAAAAAACTTTGTGCGCGCTGCTGGCGGCGCTGCTTGCCGTATCGGTCTGCGCGCTTCCGGCGCTTGCGCTTACCGATAACGCGCATTCCAACGGATACGGCTGGAACTGGGCGCATCCGGTGCGTTCATACCTCGTCCCGCTGGACGACGGGACCTATCTCTGCCTCAACGCCGAAGAAAGCCTGCTCACGCTGACTTATCTCGGCGCGGACGGCGGATATATCGGCGAACAGACCGAAATAGATTACGCGCCGGATTCGTTCGCCGGGTTCTTTGCGGGGGAAGAGAACTATTTTGTGGCGGTCGCTTCCTCCAATCCCGATGAAAGCGACGAAAAAACGGTTTTAACGGTTATCAAATACGACAAAAACTTCAACCGCCTCGGCGCGACCGAGTTCAAGGGCGAAAACACCTACGTCGCCGTCGACGCGGGCTCGCTCCGTATGACGGAGACGGACGGCAAGCTTTACGTTCATACCTGCCACACGATGTATAAGACCGAGGACGGCCTGAACCACCAGGCGAATATGACTTTCGTTATCGACGAGGCGTCCATGCAGCAGATCGACGGCTTTTCCGACATAATGAACATCAGCTGGGGCTACGCAAGCCATTCCTTCAACCAGTTCATCGGTACCGACGGCGAATATATCTATCGCGTCGATCACGGTGACGCATACCCCCGCGGGATCTCGGTAACAAAAGCCGCGGCGGGGGGAAGAATTACAAACGTAGATTACTGCGTGCCGGTCGTTTTCGAAGGGCAGACCGGCGCCAACTACACCGGCGCGGAAATAGGCGGCTTTGCTGTGGGCGAGCGCAACCTGCTTATCGCCTGGATGCAGAATAACGAAGACGGTACGACAAGCTATTACCTGCTTACGGTAGCAAAGGACCTGTCCGCGTACGAGCTTATCGATATCGGCAGCACCGCCGAAGGACTGACGTCGTATAACCCCATGCTCGTCCCGCTGGAAAACGGCAATTACCTTTATATGTACGATATGTATCCGCCCCGCCAGTCGGTCACCGATATTATCTGCACGATAGTCGATGAAGACGGCAACGCCGCGGGCGAGCCGTTGGCGATTTACGGTACTTCGCTTTCGGATTGCCAGCCGGTTTACTGCCCCGACGGTATAGTGCGGTGGACTGTGGTGGAGGACGGGAAGGTAACGCTTTATTCCTACGACCCGCTTTCCGAAGCTCCCGATTACGTCCCCGGCGACGTAAACGGCAACGGCAGGATCGACGCTTCCGATTACGCTATGTGCAAGCGCGCCTACCTGCGCACCTACGTCCTTAGCGACGAACAGTTCCGCCGCGCAGATATAAACAACAACAGCCGCCTCGACGCCTCGGAATACGCCATGATAAAAAGGCACTTCCTGAAAACCTACGTCATTCCCGGCGCGGCGGGGAAGTAATAAAACGAACGGTCAAGTATAAGCGTTGAAAACGCCCCGCCCGGGGCGTTTTCTTTTTCGGCGCGCAAAAAAACGGAGCCGTTTTCACGGCTCCGCGGGGATCTCTCACTCCGCCGTTGGATCGTTTATCACGCCGACGAACATCGGCGATCCGTCGACGGAGATAACGAATATAAACGGCCTGTCGAGCGTAAGCTCGTAAACCTTTGTGTCTTCCGGCGGCACCGAATCGGGAGCGCTCAGTTCCGTATACGCCGCGGCTTCAACGCCCTTTTCGTTTATTACCACCGTCGCGCCGTGGTTTGCCTGGTCTATACAGCGCGTCGTGCCCTTAAGAAGCGCGCTAAGATCCGATTTTGACTCGTCGAAGCAATCCGTCACCCCAAGATTTTTCAGACCGTCGATAAGGTCCAGATCGGAATCGACTCTGAACGCCGGTACGGTAAGCTCGCATATGCACAGCTCGTCGGGATCCGCCGCGTTCGATCCGTATGCTCTGCCACCGCCGCCGGAAATATAAGCCAGCGCTTCGTTGTCGGCAAGCAGATCGTCGGCGGATACCCCTTCGTCCGGAAGTATGAAATACATCTTGCCGCATTCAAGCGGCTTGCTCATCGCTTTGAACCTGTTCCCGGCATAGAACGAATCCGGAGCCGCGCTGTTCCATCGGCTGAACATAAACTTGTCGCAGACAACGTCTTTGCCCGGCGCGTGGAATACGAGCGCGGTATCCGATTTGACGTAACTGAACGCGTCTCGCCACGAGCTTTTGTAATAGGCGGTGGTGCATATGCAGAACCGCATATTATCCGGGAGATTCTTATTGTCGATCTTGTTTTTCAAAAGGTCAAAAGTGTTTGCGTTTATCCAGTCGCGGTACTGCGCGCTGAACTCCGGATCCAAGGGATCGCCGGAGAACGCGGAGGCGTAGTAAATACGCGCCAGCAGGTCGATCACCGCCTGGTCGTACTGCACGGCGTCGTCGTCGTTCAGCCAGATCGAAGAACCCAGCAGCACGCGGGAGAGTTCTTCATCCTTATAGTGGTTTTCCCAAAGCGTCTGCGCCTGTTCGCGAAGCGAATCCATACTTTCGGCTCCGAGCAGGGAAACGATCTGCGCGCGGGTATCGCCCTTGGCGGTCTCGGCGAGCATCGCCAGCGCAAAATAGATGTTAAGCGGCGAATATACCTTGTTTTTTCCGTCCGGACTGCTTAAAAACTGCCGCGTCATCGCCGAAAAACAGTTTTCCAGCCCGGTCGCAGCGTCTTTCGTTATGCCTGTTCTTTCCGCGGGGAAGACCGGCTTGGCAAGCGTGCCTGCCAGAAGCGGGCGCAGGACAGCCTCGTGCTCCGCAAACGAGTCCGGCAATTCGCCGAATGGTTCGGGAGGCTCGCTTTCGTTACCGTGGTCCTGTTCGGTGAAAAAGCGTATGTCGCTTCGAGCATTACTATATATAACAATTCTGATTGTTGCATAGTCGGCATATATTGATCCGACAAAGCATCCGTCGCCTTCGTACAAATAAAACTCGTGATTTGCAAAAGTGCATTTCTCAACGGCGTTTCCTTTGTAGGAATGTTCCGGCTTGTCATATGAATATACGAAGCGGTATCTTATGCCGTCAATAATCCATATAAGATCCAAATCACTACTACTGTCTGAATAGTAAGTCCCGCCGAATTCGTTAATATCAGAATTAAAGAATTCCGGTTTTGGAATATCGCTCTTCTTGATTTTTTCCGCAATATCACTCAACTCTTTTGCGATGAACGATTGAGCCTCGGGATGATCAGATCTGTATGCTTCAACATCCTCTTCGGACGAATCCGCCAATGCGATAAATGTGTATAGATCTTCCAGATTTTTGAAGTCCAAGGTCTCCGGCGGCTCGTGTATTTCTTCATGCGGAATATCGCTTGCGATTTCAGAACCGGATACCTCATCGTTCTCTGCCGGAGTATCGTTTGAAGTTGATGTTTCGGGCTGCGGTTCGTCCTTGCTCATATCGGCGGGTACGGCGCTTCCGGCTTCGGAAGAGGCTGCGCTTGCGGTCGCGCTCGCTTCCTCCTGCGAAACGGCGGATTGCTCCGCGGGGAAAGCCGGTCCTGGCGCACGCTCCGGACGGAACGCGATAACCGCGAACACCCCGATCGCCGCTGTAAACGCCAGAGTTACCACGATAAGCAGCGCGCGCCTGCGGCTTTTCGTCCGCGCTTCCTTTTGTTCCCTTATCCTTTCGAAAACAGCCGTTACAAGCTCGTCTTTATTCTTCATTTACAAATCCCTCTTTCGTAAGTATTTCCTTCATCGCCGCCCGCGCCCTGCTTGCCAGCATTTCCGCCGCGTGGCGGCTTTTTTTCATCACCGTCCCGGCTTCGCGCGCAGTCATATCCTCAAAATACATCAGCCACAGTATCTGCCGGTATTCCGGCTTAAGGCGGTCCATGGCGCAATGCACGGCGGCGCGGCGTTCCTCGGTAATAACGCGTTCAAGAATATCGACCGCGTCTTCTTCCGCCGCGCTTTCTTCCAGCGGCACGCTTCGTTTTTCGCGGCGCAAACGGCTTATCGCAAGGTTCCGCGCTATGGTATAAAGCCAGGTTTTGAACGAGGCGCCGCCCTTGTCGGCGGGCTTTTTCACCCCCAAAAGGGCAAAAGTATCCACGGCGATATCCTCCGCCAGCGTATAGCTGCCGGTAACTGTATGCAAATACAGTACAAGCCCGTCGGAATACTGCCGTATCAATTCTTCCAGCGCGCGTTCATCACCGGTTTCGCGGAACCGGCGGTAATATTCTGTTCCTTTGTTCATTCTTTTCTCCGTCTTGCAAGCGGTTTCATCTATTACACGCCTAAATCTTCGTAATACTCACGCGGTTTTTTGATTTCCGATCCGAAAAACAGCCATCCGGTTGTCCGGATGGCTGCGCTGTATCAAAACTCGTAAAGCTCGTTCGCGGTGAGCGACCTGCCATTGTTGCCGTTTGACGCCGCCCAGCTTCCGTCCGCGCCGTCGATGTACTGGATGTTCACCGCTATCTTCGCGCCGCTTCCGGGCTGCGGAGCGCCGGTTCCCAGCAACGCCCACGGCAAAGTAATTATGTAAACCCCGCTTTCTCTTTGCGCTTTTGCCGAAGCACCCGAATTCGCGGCGTTTGTTCCGTATTCGCCGCCGCAGGTGAACTTGTCTTTTGCGTTGCTGTGAATATAAAACCTGATGCCGTCCGGGTCGGTGAGCGCGTCGCCGGACGTTCTTCCGGCGCCTATTGCCCAGACCTGCACAAGGTCGTCTTTGCCTTCCCACCAGAGTCCGGCGCCGCAGCTTTCGGTTTCGTCGTTGGTTTTAAGGATTATGTAAAACGCGTCGTCATCGCAGGAGAAGGCGTATTCCGGCTTTTTGCCGCTGCCGTTGCTTGCGGTGAACGCTTTGAAATTCAGTCCCGAAAGATCGGCGAACCCCGGCTTTCCGCGAGTTATATCGCCGTCGCCGGTGATCTCCGTCGGCGCGTCGCCTCCCTGCTGCGGCGGCAGATCGGTCGGCTCGAAAGGATTGCGTATTTCGAGCTCCGGCTCGCCGCCGTAGGTCTTTATCCCGTCCTTTACAGAGGCGTAATACTTCGCGTATTCCAGATAATGCCGCAGAACGTAATACTGTTTTACGTTGTTATAGGGGAAAAGCTGGAACGCCGTGAAGTAGTGCGGGATATCGAAAACTATCGTCGCGCCGGAGACCAGCGCCTCCAACTGCAGCGAGTTTTTCACTTCCTCCGCGCGCTTCGCAAGCCCCGTCGTTTCAAATACCTCCGCGTCGTGCCAGAATTCGCAGCCCGCGGCGCGCACGGCTTCCGCCCAGTACGCCAAGTGGCGCATATAATCGTTGAACGTGCCGCTGTCTACCACGAGCGAGTTCAAACGCCCCAGGCAGTCCTGCGCGGCGACTATATCTACCACCGGCTTTCCGCCCTCCTCGCGCGGGGCGAGCATAGCGTAAAGATTCTTCGCCGTTTGGCTCGCGTCGGCGGCGCGCCATATCGCGGGGGCGATCATTATTTCAGCGCTGCCGTCCAGCGAGCGGATGTAGTCCGACTGCGATTCGTAAACGAATCTGCACGCCTCCACGCCGCCGTTCGCGGCAAGCCACATATCGCAGGTCTCGTCGGAAAGGTAATACCCGCCGAACGCCGGATGCGATCCGTATTTGTCGTGAATGTCTTTTATAACCAGCTTCGAATCCGCGGCTATCGCCTCGTATTGCTTCCGGTTCGCAAGCGGGGAAGTGAAGTCGCTGTCGTGTATCGTGCCGAGCCATACCTTCATCCCCAGCTTTTCCGCGGCGTTCAGCATCGCCAGCGGCAGGTCGGCGCTCCCGCGCCCCTCGGTGTATTCATATCCCGCCGCGGTAAGCGAATCGCCTTTGAATATCGCGCTCTTTTCGTTGAACTTCGCGGAATACTGCAAAACGACGTATTTCATCCCGAGGTCCGCCATTCCTTTAAGCTGCAGATACCACGAATATTCGTCGTTTTCGCCCGAACCCGCCGTCGGCGCGCCCGTGGCGATCTGGAAGAACCCGCCGTTCACGGTAGGCGCCTGCGGCTGATTCACAAACGCTTCCGCCTCGTAAACGCTCATCATTTTGCTCATATAAAGGTTCATCGGCGCCAGACGTATTTTTTCCGCTTCCGTCGGCGCGAACGAGACGTTCAGCACGTATTTCCCCGCGACGGAGTGCGCCGCGCACACGCTTTCTATCAGCTCTTCTTTTCCGCCGTTCACGGCGTAGACGTCGCATTTGTGCGGTTCTATATCGGTGTAAAGCGCCGCGCCGCAAAGCGTCTGCTTTTCGCCGAAGTCTATAACAACGCCCGAACCGACCGGCGCCGATTTATCAAACCGTCCGTCGGTAAGCTCCGCGTGCTCCGCGCCGCCGGCAAACGCTTTTTTGTAAGCCGCGGCGTTGGTGAAGGAATACCCGTCGTCGGGCGCGGGGAATTCCGGCTCCTCCACCGGGGAATCCGCGCCGCAGACCTTTATTTCGTCGGTGATTATCGGCAAAGCGCCCGGCACCCACAGCTTTATATATCTCGCCTTTACCGTGAACGGGCGCGTGATTTTATAGGCGAAGCGGTTGAGTTCGGCGAGCTTCGCACCGCAAAGCGTGCGCCCCTGGCCGAAATCTTTGTAATCGCTTCCGTTTTCGGAATATCTTATCTGCACCGGCTCCGGCGCGTCCTTGCCTTTTTCGGCGAACAGGTCGAAGGCGACTTCCGAAACGTTCTTCGCTTCGCCGAGGTCGATCACCGCCGTGCCGCAGGTCTTGCCGTTCACCGGGTCGCGTTCGGCTTCCGAAAGCCGCCCGGCAAGCGCTTCCTCGCCCGAATCCGCAAAGGTCTTTCCGTCGGTGAGCTTGTTTCCGTCCGCGTCGGAATAGCGTTTAAGCCCGGTGCCTTCGAAAACGTACGCCGCGCCAAGCGAAAGCAGCTTCTTTTCCGCCGTCTGCCCGCCGTAAAAATCCACGCCGCGCAGTTTCATTTCGCCCTCGAAGCCGCCGAACCGCAGCATTACCGCTTTCGCTTCGAAGTTTTTCGCCGCGTCGGCTCCGCCTTGGTAAAAGCTGAAGTTGTATCCGTCCGTGGAACTGAAAACGTCGGCATACCCGCCGAACTCCTCCGCGAAATCGAGCTCTATTTCGTCAACGCGGCTTATAAACCCGAAGTCGAACACCACGGCGGCTTCCGCCGCGGGCATTTCCACGTCGTGCGGATCGTTGTTCCAGTCGGTCACCGCGAGCGTCGCGGGGATGTCCGCGCTCCCGGCTTTTATCACCGCGAAACCTTCGCCGCCGTCGGTAAGCAGGGTGCGCTCCGCGTCGTTTTCGCAGGTCGTCCCCGCCGCGTAGTAATATTCGGCTTTCAGCGCGCCTTCCTTCTTCGCCGGACGGGAAGCTCCGCTTTCCGCGCCGCTCGCCGCTTCGCTTTCGCCGCCGGAAACTGCGCCTCCGCCGGAACATGCCGTCATTATGATCCCTCCGTATATAATTATGTTAAGCGCCGCGAACAGCGCAATAAGTCTTTTACGCATGATCTGTCTCCTTTGCAAAAGGGCTCTCAAACAGGAAAGCCCGGTCGCGTCAGTTGTTTATGGCGTTTTTGATTATCTCTTCAAAAACCTCGCGGCGGTTTTCCATATCCGCCACCAGCTTCATCTGCGTGCGAGCCCTGTCGAGGTTCTGCCCTTCGTAGGAGGTGCGGAAGTAAACGTCGCCCTCCAGCCAGTCGGTAAGGAAACGCATCCCGCATTCCAGAGTCATCATTACAGCGCCGTCGTGCAGCAGCTTTATTTCCTCCGGCGTAATGCTCGCTTTCATCTCCGAAACGAACCCATCGGCGTATTCCGCGTAAAGCTCCGGCACGCAATATACCTTGGAAAGATCCTTTTCATCCTCCGCGGCGGAGGTGGCGCCGAACCGTATGCTGTCGCCGAAATCGTAAAGCATCGAGCCGGGCATTACGGTGTCGAGGTCGATCACGCATATCCCTTTTCCGGTCGCGGAATCGATCATCACGTTGTTCAGCTTCGTGTCGTTGTGCGTAACACGCGTGGGCAGCCGCCCGTCGGCAAGCCGTTCGGTAATAAGCGGGCAATAGGTCTTCCGCGCGAGATAGAAGTTTATTTCGCGCCCGCAGCCCTTCGCCCTGCCTTTCTTGTCCGCGGCAAGCGCGCGTTCGAAGTTTTCAAACCGCTTCGGCGTGTTGTGAAAGTCCTTGATCGTCTCGTTCAGCTTTGTCGCGTCGAACTCCGCCAGCAGGTTCTGGAACCTGCCGAAAGCTTTTGCCGATTCGCCGAACATCCCTTTTCTTTCCGCGCGGTCAAAGCATTCCGCCCCGGTAATATAAAGGTAAACGCGGTATACTCCGCTTTCGTCGGAATAATAATCCCTGCCGTCCGCGGTCTTCACCACGGTAAGCGTTTCGCGGTCCGGGTCGCCGCCCGCGGCGGTTATTTTTTCACGCAGGAAGGCGGTAACGGCGCAAATATTGTGCATAAGCCCCGCCGCGTCGCGGAAAATATCGGTGTTTATCCTTTGCAGGATGTGATCCCGCCCGTTTGCGGTAAAGCGGTAGGTAAGATTGATGTGTCCGTTATGTATCTGCTCCAATCCGGCGATCTCGGCGCCGGGGAAGAAGCGCAGACATATGTTTTTTAATAATTCCGCGTCCATTATTTCCAAAGATCCTCCGGGTAAAGCCCGTCTTCAATCACCTTGCGAATGTGCGCCTCCACCGAAGGGCGGTCTTCCTTGTAGGTAACTCCGTACCATCTCGCCCCGGTTTTAAGCACGCGCGCTCTGTTCCCGCTCGCGGCAAGGTATTTCTTCACCGCGTCGGGCAGATAGAATTCTTTTTTCAGCTCGTCGCCGCCGCCGCGCAGAAAGTCCTTAAAGAACTCCTTCGCGTAGTCCATAAACTCCCTCGGCAGCCCCCAGCAGTTCATCGAAACAATGCCGTTCTCATCTATCGGCAGCCATTCGCCGTCTTCGAAATAAACGGTCTTCCCGTCCTCGCCGCGCATTATCTTCGTGCGCTCTATAATGTCCGTAAGGTCGCCGTTTTCGTCCACAAAGCATTCCCCGCGCGAAACGGTGCCGTTTTCGGTAAGCGTGTTTTTCAGAACGTATCCCGCCATACAGCAGCCCTTTTCGCCGTTCCCGGAAAGATATTCGGCGATAGCTTCAAAGCTCTCTCTGCCGTAAAGGTCGTCGGCGTTCACGGCGGCAAAGCTGTCGTCGATGATATCGCGCGCGGCGAGCACGGCGTGCGCGGTGCCCCACTGCTTTATCCTGCCCTCGGGCACGTTGAACCCTTCCGGCAGATCGTCGAGCCGCTGGAACGCGTATTCGACGGGTATCTTTCTGCCTATGCGGTTGCCCACCGTTTCGCGGAACAGCTCCAGGTTTTCTTCCTTAATAACGAAAACCGCTTTGTCGAACCCGGCGCGCATCGCGTCGTAGACGGTGTAGTCCAGAATAAATTCGCCGTTCGGGCCCAAAGGATCGAGCTGCTTTAGCCCGCCGTAGCGGGAACCCATCCCCGCGGCCATAACAAGTAAGATCATTATTTTCCTCCGAAATAACTTTGTGATATACTGATTTTAATCCAAAAATGCATTTTTGTAAAGTCTTTTGCGCAATATTGTTGACTTTTTCTTGTCTAAACAATATAATCGTGGTAGAAACATTTGGAGGTTGAATATTATGGAAGCAAAACGCGCGGTAAAATTAGGGGTCATCGGGCTCGGCGCCCGCGGGCTCCCTCTTATAAACGCCGTGTTCCTGCCGATGTACGACCACGGCCTTGTCGAAGTCGCCGCCGTCTGCGACGTTTATCGGGACAGAGTGGACAAAGCGGCGGAAACGGTAAAAGCAAAAACCGGAAAGACTCCATTCTGCACCACCGACTGGCGCGAGGTGATCTCCTGCCCGGAGGTCGAAGCGGTGCTCGTCCTTTCGGCGTGGGAATCGCACATCGAAATATGCATCGCCGCGATGAAGGCGGGCAAGCCCGTCGGCACCGAGGTCGGTGGCGCGTATAACGTCTACGATTGCCACCGCCTCGTCACCGTGTACGAGGAGACCGGCGTTCACTGTATGATGCTGGAGAACTGCTGTTACGGCCGGCGCGAGCTTATGGCGCTTAATATGGCGCGGCTCGGCGTTTTCGGCACCGTGGTGAACTGCGACGGCGGCTATCTGCACGACCTGCGCGAGGAAATAGTGAACGGCGATATCAACCGCCACTACCGCCAGCGCAACTATTCGCTGCGCAACTGCGAAAACTATCCCACCCACGAGCTTGGGCCGATAATGCAGATACTCAATATCAACCGCGGCAACCGTATGGTGTGCCTCAATTCCGTCGCCTCCTGCGCGCGCGGCCTGCGCGAATACGCCGCGGAGCATCGCGGCGCGGACCACCCGCTTGCAAAAAGGGACTACGCCCAGGGCGATATAGTAACCACCGTTATCCGCTGCGCCGGAGGGGAAACCATCCGCCTCACGCTCGATACCACTCTGCCGCGCATCTATTCACGCGGGCTCGCGGTTCGCGGGACCAAAGGGATGTACGCCATGGACGGCGATTACGTGCATATGGACGGCGAAAACGAGTTCGCCTCGATGAGCGATAAGATCGGCAACGCCGAAAAATACGCGGAGCAGTACGAACACCCCATCTGGCGCGAATACCGCGCCAACCCCATCGGCGGGCACGACGGCATCGACTGGCTCGTCTATAACGCGTTCGTCGAATCTGTGCGCGAGGGGATCGCCCCGCCCATCGACACCTACGATACCGCCACGCTTATGTGCATCTCCGCGCTTTCGGAGGAATCCATCGCCGCGGGCGGCGCCGCCGTCGGCATTCCCGATTTTACTCACGGCAAATGGATCGAACGCCTCGAATCGCCCGAAGACAAGCTCGGCAGCTACTCCCTGCGGTAAGAATCTTCCATAATATATTATATAGTAGGATTATGTCGTACACGAGATCGGACACATGTACGGAGTGCCGGATCATTTAGGTGAAACCCCACTTGAAGGACAGGAAGATGATTGCATTTGGGGTATCAACAAAGGCCAGGAACATGTTGCCACGAACTTGGTGATGTGCCCTTATTGCAAAAACATCTGGAACAACCACGCGACCGAATATAATCATTAAAGGAGGATTTTTCCATGTTGAAAAGATCACTGGCGGTTTTCATCGTTATCACAGCGGTAATGTCGCTCGCGGCGCTTCTTAACGCCTGCGTTTCGAGCGGAGATAATGATTCGTCCGGGCAGGCAGCCGTTCCCTCCGATTCGGAAGGAACAAGTCCGCACGTACAGCCCGACGAACCTGAAAGCGCGGAAGGCGAGCTCGACGCCCCCGGTGAATCGGAAGACTGCGTTACCGTAATCGAATACTGTGAGTCGCAGGATATTATCGATTTCAACGGCAGCGAGACCGAGGACGATAAACAGGCGGAGCTTGAAGCGCTTGTAAAGCGCAACGGCATCGACGCCCCCGCGGTAAAGCTGGCGGAAATCGAAAAGGCGTTTGACGTCGTGAGTATCATTGCCGACTTCGATGCTGTAACGTATTCGATCTGCAACTATACCGCGTCGATCAGAGTAATCAGCCCCGCCGTTGTAAACGACCGGAAAACGCTTCTGGAATATTATTGTTCCCGATACGCTTTTCTTTCCTATGAGGACATAATAGTTTACAGCGACGAAAAGTCCGTCGGCTCGCTCATCGATACGTTTACCCGGTGCGTATGCCTTGAATATAAAAAAGAAGGCTGCGCGGTTTACGCCGTTTCCGTTCCCGCGTACAACTGCTATAATATATACGTCGACGTCGGCGGGACGTTTTTCGAGGTTAATTGTTTCATCGCATACACCTATCCCGGGCAAATGGGAGTCCTCCGCGCCGCGGACGAGTGGGACGGTGTTGTAAAAGTGGAAATCGATTACTACGTCGAACTTTCTGAGATCCCCGCCGCCCTGCGCGAGCTTTCCGACACGAGCACCGAAAGCTCCGCGCTTGTAAGGGCGCTCAAAGCGTCGGTGGGGCGTTGAGGCCTTGAATGGCGCTCCTCCGGCAAAGCCCGGTCGGGCGCCGGTTGATCAAATTCGCGTATTATCATTGCTTATGTAAATTATGTAAACTTGTGCGCGGCGGGTTACCGCCGCGCACTTTTTCGCTTCCGCAAACGTTTTCCACAACAATGTGAAAAAAGTTAAAATTTTTGTAAAAAAGGTATTGACAAGCGGAATATTCTGTGGTAGAATAGCCAAGCTGTCCGCAAAGAAAGGCAGCGGAAACGGACATTGAAAATTGAACAACAGAAGTACGAAGTACGAAAGTACGGAGTACGGAAGAACTCGTTAATTCTTTTCAAGTAAGAAGAGCAAACAGGAAATTCAGCGGCGCCGCGGAAGCGGAGCCGAGGGA
>JAFSNK010000034.1 GCA_017447445.1 Clostridia bacterium
CAAAGGCCCTTCAACGAAGAGCCCTTATTTCTATGGTGTGGATGAATGGACTTGTATTTACCCCACGGAACTGCGTTCCGCGGGGACCCCCCCCGGCATGCAAGCTGCGCGTGCAGGTTCAAGTCCAAAAGCAGAATAACAAAGGCCCTTCAACGAAGAGCCCTTATTTCTATGGTGTGGATGAATGGACTTGAACCAACGACCCCTTGCATGTCAAGCAAGTGCTCTAACCAACTGAGCTACACCCACATATTCCGTTTGCTTTGGTATTCTATCACATCCGGGCGCGATTGTCAAGAGTAAATTTTCATTCCGGCGAATAATAATCCGACGCGGCGAATAAACCTTTAACAGCAACGAAAAAAGGAGTAGATTCGTTTATGAAAAAGATCTTGGCGGCGGCGCTGGCGCTTATAACGGCGCTTGCCGTTTGCGGCTGCGCCGCGGGCGGAGACAGGCAAAGCGGCGCGCGGCTGCCGCGGGCTTTCAACGTTTTGCAGAAAGAGACCTCGGTGGAGATACGCGCGCGCAGAGGCGAAAGCGTGGTGTTCGACGGGAACGATTTCGCCGCGGCGGTGGGCGCCCGGCCTTCCTATATAACCGTTACTGCGCTGCCGGACGAAAAACAGGGCGCGCTTCTGTTCCGCGGCACGGGCGTGATACGCGGCCAGAGTCTGCCGCTGGAACAGCTCGACAAGCTGCGGTTCGTCCCGGCGGAGGGCAGCGCGGGCGGCGGGTTCGGGTTCACCTGCGACGCGCCGGGCTGGAAGAACTGCGAGCTGCGCTGCGCCATTACGCTGGCGGACTCCGAAAACCTCCCGCCCACGGCGGATTCGGCGAAAATAAGCACCGTGGCGGGCGTTTCCTGCCCCGGGAAGCTGCGATTTGCCGACCCGGACGGCGACGAATGCACCCTTACGGTCGTTAATTACCCCACCGACGGCGAAATAAGGATCTCCGCCGACGGAAGCGTGGTCTATACTCCCGCCGTCGGGTTCACCGGGACCGACAAGCTGGTGTTCCGCGCGGCGGACAGGTTCGGCGCGGTATCGCCGGAGGCGGTGCTGGAGATCGAGGTGGGGGCGAACCCCAACGGCATACGGTTTTCCGATATGGACGGCGATCCGGCGCACCTCGGCGCGGTCAAGCTGTGCGGAAACGACGTGATGACCTATAAATTGCGGGACGGCAAATACGTTTTCGAGCCGGACGGCGAGGTGGCGCGAATAGATTTCGTGGTGATGCTTACCTGCGCGGCGGGCGAATCCGGAAGCGTGCGCGCCTCGGCGCAGACGGAGGCCGCGGACGGCGGAACGCTTTCCTCGGGCTTAAAGGGCTACCTCGCGTTCGCCTGCGAGAACGGATTCGTAAAACTCGAAAACGGCGGGTTCCGCCCCTACGACGCGATCACCGCGGGCGAGGCGGCAAAAATGACGGCGCTGCTCCTGCGCCTGCCGGGGAGCGATTCGGACCCCTGCGCGCTGCTCAAACGCGCCGGGATAACCGATTCCCTGCCGGATCCGAACGCCAAGCTCGACCGCCGCACCTGCGCGCTGCTTCTTTACGGCGCCGCTGAATACGCGGAAACGTTTAACAGCTGAAAAAGCGCCCCGCGGGGCGCTTTTTCAAATGAACATTAAAAAATACGGTGCGTTTTTGCGAGTGATAGTACAGGCGGTCCCGCGCCGCTTACGCGCCTTCCGCGCCGGGGATGACGTAGGTCTTTAAGAAGTGGCGCTTGATCATGGCGTAGTCTTTCGAATCCACCTTGCCGTTGTTGTTCACGTCCGCGCGCAGAAGCTGCTCGTCCGTAAGCGTGTAGGTCTTTAAGAACGCCCGCTTGGTCATGGCGTAATCCTTTGAATCGATCTTTCCGTTGCCGTTCACGTCGCCGGGGATATACATTTGCAGGAACTCGGAAATATCCTTGTCCAGCGGGCTGTGGTCGTTAAGAGCAAGCGCGTTTGCCCCCGCGCCCTGCACGTCGTTGGCGGCGGGAATGGATTTGTTTGCGGAATCGCGCAGTTCGTATTCCGCTTCCGCGGCGGAGCCCAAATCTTCTATAACGCCGTTAAGCGTGGCGCCCTTTGTAACTGTAATCCCCTTGTAATCGACGTACCGCGTGAACATACCCGCCGAATGGTCGTATTCGGCAACGGAATAATCCACTTCGCCGTTACCGGTGGCAATAACTTCCACTTTGTATTCCTCGTTGTCGGGCAGCAGGAATATCTTGGTGCCGACGGCGTCCACGTATGCCTGAACCGCGCCGGACCCCTGCACCGCAACGCTGTCGTTTACGACCGAGGCGACCAGTTCCCCGCCGCCGTCGTACACGTTTACGTCCACCGGGCAATGAATGTATAAATATCTTGTTTTATATGCCGTTACAAGGTCGTTTGTCGCGTTCATCCACGCAAGGCATAGTTCGGGATAGTGAGCGTATGGTATATTAGCAAGCGAAGGTAAATCGGCGAGCAAAGAATTAGCGTCAATAGTGTCGAACTCCATATTTGTTAACCACGAAAGTTCATTTAGGAGTAACGTGCTCAAATAATCTACAACAGCTTCGTTTACTCTTTTCCCTGACTCCAAATAATAATAATCGAACACACCTTTTAGGAGTTTATCAAACTGATCTTTCGTAAGAGATATGTGGTAATCTCCCAAATCGATCTCCAGTGATGTGAAAAACATCAAAGGCACAGTATCGTATGGTAGCTGATAATCAATTATAAACTCTTTGATGCTCATATCCGGTTCATCCGGCTTGCCGTCGCCGTCCGAATCTTTAGTTGTATAAATAATGTCGTAATCATAGCCTCCTGAATAAGCAATTGATACAGTTAACGGCGTGATTTCTTCGTATTGTTTCATCATCGCCAAACCAGCCAAACGCGACATGGTATCCTGGACGGCATAAAAATCCTTTCGCCCTCCCATCACCTCTGAAACGGTGTTTATCAAATAATCATATATCGTCTGTTGTTTGTATGCCGTTCCGTAATCAAAAGTATCGGGGACTACTTCGCTTAAACGGGAAAGAACATCATCGTACTCGGACATCATCGCGGGGACGTAAACGTCCTCAAAGTTCCTTTTGCTGCCGGTGTTTTTTGAGTTCAGCGCCGTAGGCGTTTCAAGTGTAACGCCATAACGCCCGAATCCGTATGCGCTCGGAGCAACTTTTGTTACAAGGTCGTTCGGATTGACAATGCTGAATATATTGTTATATCTGGTCTCAACATCCGGCGAAACAGGTCCGATGAACTCGCCGCGTCCCTGCGGAACTTCAAAGCCGTATGCGTAAATATCTTTTAATGCAAGCCCTTGGACTCCGCCCTGTGCAACCTCATTATCCAGATAAGCGGCTGTAAGATTGGTTACCGCGCCGCCTCGGCTGTATCCTTGTATCCAAACTTTTAATTTTGGCTGCAGATGATACTTGTCGCTATTAATATAATTCTTAATTGCTTTCAGCACTTCGTTCGCGGCGGCGCTGAACCCCTCGTGATCGCCGTTTTCGCCCATCATGAAATTGCTGACCCATTCGTTTTCGTAACCGCCGCTGCGGATGGTAACGACAACAAGCGAATAATCGCCGTCGGAACATGATATTTTTTTGCTGCCAATTACGAATCCAATAGAATCCGCGTTATTATTCGGCTTTTTGTAATGATCTTCTGTTGTTTTATTATCTATACCGATTTTTCCGTATAATTCTTTTATATTCTCCGATCCCGTAATCTCACCGCTCTTATAGTATCCCATAGAAGCCATTGCGGCGCACAGCGACATTCTTGCAAGCTGATGGTCGTACTCGTATGCGCTGTGATCGAAGAATGAATCGCTGTAATGGTATTTGTATTCTTCGTTTTTGTCTGTAAAAGTCGAAAGATACGTAAATGCGTTGGCGTTTTCTGCGCCCCAGTGCACGGTTGCATTGCAGTCGTAAGACCACCACTCGTCCCAGTCCTCGGGCTGCCTGTCTGCGCCGCAGTATATATTCGCAAGCTTGGTGCATCGGTCAAATACTCTGAATCCCATAAATTGCACGCTTCTCGGCAGATATATCTCTGTAAGCGCGGTGCATTCGGAGAAAGCAAAATCTTCGATTTTAGACACGTATCCCGTAATA
Source organism: Clostridia bacterium (assembly GCA_017447445.1). GTDB lineage: Bacteria > Bacillota > Clostridia > Oscillospirales > CAG-382 > Coliplasma. The sequence continues at coordinate 4,139 of JAFSNK010000034.1, forward strand.
CTTACATTATTCAGATTCGCGCATCCTTTAAAAGCATTTTCGGATATTCTATACAATTCTGCGGAAATAGTTAACCCTGTTATGCTCGTGCAATTCTCAAAAGCGCTTTCGCCTATGCTCATCACCGGCAATCCGTTGTGTGTTTCGGGTATAATTATATCCGAATCGGTGCAGTTCCCTATACCGGTTACGGTATATCCGTTTTCGCTCTCGTTCAACGAATATTCAAGTTCGCCGCCTATGGAACCGGAGTTGTAATTGTATACTATCGTCGCATTCGTCAGCCGATCGTTATATCCGCCGATTTCGATCGCCGCCCACTGCTCCTCAGTGCCGTCGTAATAAACGGTCGTTAGACTTGTGCAGTCGTAGAAAGCCGACCTATCTATACTTGTTACGCTGTTGGGGATGGTTATGCTTGTTAGGCTGGTGCAGCGGTAGAAAGCACCGAAGCCAATACTCGTTACACTGCCGGGGATAGTTATGCTTGTAAGGCTTTCACAGTACCAGAAAGCCCCCTCGCCAATACTCGTCACGCTGTCGGGAATGGTTATGCTTGTAAGGCTAGCGCATCCATCGAAAGCATATCTGCCAATACTCGTCACGCTGCCGTCCGAGGGTATTACGCTGTTTTTACAGCCAACAACAAGCGTTTTGCTTGCGGTCTCGATAATGCAGTTGCCGCTGCTGTGATATACCGTGTTGTTTTTATTTACGGTTATGTTTGTAAGGCTTGTGCAGTCGGAGAAAGCCTTATACCCTATACTCGTCACGCTGTCGGGTATGGTTATGCTTGTAAGGCTAGCGCATCCATCGAAAGCATATCTGCCAATACTCGTCACGCTGTTCGGGATGGTCACGCTTTTAAGGCTGGTGCAGTCGTAGAAAGCATGATCGCCAATACTCGTCACGCCGTTGCCTATGGTGATGCTGGTAAGGCTGGTGCATTCGTCGAAAGCCTCATTCCCTATACTCGTTACAGCGTAGCCGCCGAGCAGCGAAGGAATAACAACGTCTCCGCCGCTGCCGGTATATTTTGTTATGGTCGCTTCGCCTCCGGAAATCTCATACACAAAATCGCCGTACGTATCCGCCGCGGCGGGAAGCGCCGAAAACGGGACCGACAGCAGGACGAACACAAAACAAAGTACGACAGATAAAGCTCTTTTCATAACGAACCTCACGAATATTTTTTTGGACTTTTTAACATTCTCTCCGACTTTTTCAACTCATTATCGCACACGTCGGCGCGTTTGTCAAGCGCAGCGCGAGAATAGAACAACGGGATTATATAAACTCAATTATTGGTTTAACCGCAAATATCCCGCTGCCTGTTACTGACTCCGGAGCAGCACCTCTATCGTCGCCGCACGATAAGCTATACCTTTTTCGCGCTTTCGTTTCCGGCGGCGGCACTTCCCCGGGGCCCGCGCCGAACACGGCTCGGCGGGGCAGCAGCCGCGGGGGAAGCGGAATTTGTGTGAACAGTGAAAAGCTGATCAGGCTTGCTGCGCAAGCGATTTCATTTTTCACTGAACCTGCAAAACGTATTCCTCCGCGCTTTTTATGCCGTCGATGGCGGCGGACATTATGCCGCCCGCATAGCCGGCGCCCTCTCCCAGCGGATAAACGCCTTTTATATTGCTTTGGCGGTCCGCGCCGCGCAGCACGCGCACGGGGGAGCTGGTGCGGGTCTCCGCCGCGGTGATCAGCGCGCCCGGGTGGTCGAACCCGCGCACCTTGCGCCCGAATTCGGCAAACGCCTGCCGGAACGCAACGTTCATCTGCGGAGCGAACAGCCGCGAAACATCGCACGGGCGCACGCCGCGCGGATAGGTGGGCGCTGCCGCCGGAACGGCGCGTTCGCCTTTAAGATATTCGCCCAGAAGCTGCGCCGGGGCGGTAAAACCGCCGCCGCCGAGCTCGTACGCCGCCTTTTCCAGCGATCCCCGCCATTCGTACCCGGCGAAAAGCCCGGAGGAGGGCAGGTCGGAGGGCAGCACCTCGCACAGTATGGCGCTGTTGGCGTTTGCGCCCGCGCGGGAATGCAGACTCATCCCGTTGGTTACCAGCTTTCCGCGCTCGCTCGCCGCGGCGAGCACGCTGCCGCCGGGACACATGCAGAAGCTGTAGACCGTGCGACCGCAGGCGGTATGCGAAAAAAGCTTGTATTCCGCCGGCGGGAGAAAGCGAGTTTCATCCCCCGCACCGTACTGCGCCGCGTTTATAAGCCCCTGCGGGTGCTCGATGCGGAATCCGACGGAAAAGGGCTTGCGCTCCAGCTCCGCGCCGCGTTTATAAAGCGTTTCGGCGATCCCGCGCGCCGATTGCCCCACCGCGAGGAAGAGCGCGTCGGCTTTTATCTTTTCGCCGCCGGCTATGATATATTCCAGCCCGCCGAGGGCGTTCACGCCGATGTCCTCCAAGGGCGTGCCGAACCTTATTTCGCCGCCGAGCGCGAGTATACGCCCGCGGATGTTTTTTACCACCGGGCGGAGCTTATCCGTGCCGACGTGCGGATGCGCAAGCCAGAGTATCTCCGGCGGGGCGCCCGCTTCGACAAGCTTTTTAAGCACGTATCCGCCGCGGAAGGACCTGTCCTTTACCAGCGTGTTCAGCTTGCCGTCGGAAAACGCGCCCGCGCCGCCTTCGCCGTACTGCACGTTTGAGTTTTCGTCAAGCTCGCCGCCGGAAAAGAACGCTTCCACGTCCCGCGCGCGGATATCGACGGGTCTCCCGCGCTCCAGGACTATCGGCTTATATCCGCTTTCGGCAAGGCAGAGCGCCGCGAATATCCCGGCGGGGCCGAACCCCGCCACGACGGGACGCGTTCCCGGTTCGCGCAGCGGCTTCGGGAAGGAATATTCCTCCTCCGCTTCGCACACCGTGCCGTGAAGCCGAAAAGCCGCCTCCGCTTCGTCGCGCTTGTCCGCGATTTGGATATCCGCGGTGTAGACGAAACGGGCGCGGCCGCGCCGGGCGTCGACGGAACGGCGCCTTATTTCAAAGCCGTCGAGCGCTATATCGCGCCCGACGGTCTCTTTTATAAGTTCCGCAAGAGCCGATTCCGGCTCCGCGCAGGGAGCAAGCTCGAAAACGGCTTTTATCATTTGTTGCGTTTAAGGAATTCAACGTAATCGTTGTAGAGCTTTATCGAATCCGGGTGGCCGCAATAGGCCTTCGTGCCCGGCTTGTTGAACATCCCCTCGTACTGGTAAATAAGTATTTCGTCAACGTAGGGCGAAATGCTGGTCATCTGCCTTTCGACGCGGCTGAACTCCGCCGGGAGCAGCGCGCTGTGATAGACCTGACCTTCGAACTCGAACACTTCCATATCCGCCCAGAGCGCGGCTCTGCCCGCTTTGTCGTGCGCCTTGCGCAGCGCCTCGTAATACGCGGCGGTCTCCTCCGGCTTGGATTTCTGCACGCCGATCTCATCCTGATAAGCGATATAGTCGCAGTCCATCGCTTCGAGCTGCGCGATATATTTGTCGTCGGCGATAAGGTGGTTCGTGCCGTAGGGGGCGATAAGCATTTTGTGCGCGGGGTTTATGCTCCTGCCGAACGCGGCGTAATCGTTCACGTATTTAATGAAATCCTCGGTGTAATAGGGCCAGATGCCGAGCTCGTCCGGCAGATACCAGCCGAAGAAGGAACTGTAATGCCCGTACTGCGCGTAAAGCTGTTCCATCGCTTTGAAGGCGCGTGCGCGCACCTCCGGCGAAGTCATATTCTCGCCGGTATGAGTCCAGGGACCGTAGAAGCCGCAGGACATAAAGACCTTTATGCCGTGGCGTTCCGCCGCGCGCATAAGCGCGCCGATCGGGTCCTTCGCCGCCATATCGGCAAAGGGGTAGATGTCGGTTTTGAAATAGGCGCCGCATTCGTCCTCGTAGACGAGCGAGGAGCAGAGCAGGACGATGTATTTCATCCCGAGCGAGGCGATCTCGCCCACCTTTTCCTCCCACTGTTCGTCGGAAAAGTGCTTTACGATGGGGTTCCAGTATTTGCCCTCCGGCTTGTTGTGATGCGAAAATTCGAACCAGGTCCCGGTGATAGGTTTAAGCATTTTTACGATTCCTTTCGGTAATTATTTATACTTGACTACATTATACCAAATATACCGCAAAAATCAAGCGTTTTCCTGTTGATTATTCGGAAATAAACTGTTATAATGGTCTTACGAAGACGGTATATCTGCAATAATTACGGAGGTACGTTATGAAAGCGATAAAAACAGCCGCGCTGCTGCTCGCGATGGTCCTGGCGCTTAACGCGTTTTGCTTCGCGGCGGCGGAAACCGGGGAAAAAGCCCCGGTGCTGGTCGCGTACGGCGACAGCATCGCCGCGGCGGGCTCCTGGGAAAGCGAATTCAAAGCGCTCTCGGGCGAGACCGTGATCAATTCCGGCGTGGGAGGCGACACCTCCGCGAACGGGTTGGCGCGGTTCGATGCCGCGGTGAAAGCCAAAAACCCTGACGTGGTCTTTATCGGATTCGGCACGAACGACGCTTCCATAGATATGGAGCGTTACGTCCCGGTGGAGACTTATATGGAAAACCTGCGCACGGCGGTCGACAAAATAACCGCGCTCGGCGCGAAGGCGATAATCATCACGCCGCCGCCGATAGTCGACGAACCCTATTTCACCCGCCACGACAAAAGCAAGTTTTCGCAGTTCGACGGCGCGAACGGGCTGGTATCGGTCTACGCGCTGGCGGCAAGGCGCGTCGCGGCGGAAAAGAAGGTCGCGGTCGCCGACGTGAACAAGGCGTTTTCCGAACGGGATTTTTCCAAGCTGATCGCCGACGGAGTTCATCCCAACGCGCAGGGATACAAGCTTTACGCCGAAACCGTGCTTAACGCGTATTACCACGCGGTGCGCGGCGATATCAACCTCGACGGCAGGATCGCCGCCGCCGATTACGCGATGGCGAAGCGCGCTTATCTGGGCACCTACGTGACCGGAGCGCTCGGCAAGCCCCGCGCCGACGTGAACGAGAACGGCAAGCTTGACGCCGCGGACTACGCGATGTTAAAGCGCCACGTGCTTAACACCTACGTTATAGAAGTAAGCGAAAAGCTCGAAGACCTGCCGGAGCTGCCGCACGTGGACGATCCCCCGGAGGATGATTTTTACAATCCCTACGAGGTCAAGACGGATAGGGATTCGCTTACCGGGCTCGTAATAGATGCAAACCTTGTGCCGGATAAGAAAGACGCGGCGACGATGGCGGCGAACACCGCAGAACTGCAGCGCTGCGTGGACGCGGCGAACGCCGCCGGCGGAGGCACGGTCTATTGCCCGGCGGGGACGTTCTATTTCAGTCAGCAGGGCGTTCACGTCCGCGGCTTCGAAGCTTACGTCTGCATCCCCAAGGACAACGTGCTGGTGATCGGCGCCGGGTGGACGACGAAGTTCAAGCCGGTGGGCGAAAGCGAAGGCGGGCTGGATATGTTCTATTTCAACGAATACGCCGACAGCGGATTCAAGAACCCGAAATATCTGGTGAACGCCGATTTCAAAAACTTCGTTATAGATTCCGAGCTTACCCACTGCCGCAGATACACCTCCGCGGGCAAGGGGTTCATGATAAACCTTTATAAGGACTGCGATTACGAAAACGTGATCGTTATGAACACCGACGGCACCGGGTTCGGTATGGACTGTCCGATAAACTGCACCATACGCAACTGCCGCGCGAAGAACTGCGGCAAGGCGGCGACGACCGCCACCGTGGGCGCTTCCGGCATAGGGATGGGCACCGGATACAGCGAGGACGAGACGATTTTAATAGAAAACTGCCTTACGGTGGGCAACAAGAAGTTCGGCATTTTCTTCGAGCATCAGGGCAGGTTCGGCGCCAGCCGTTATACCGCGCAGTCGCTTAAGAACATTGAAGTGCGCAACTGCGTCGCCTACGACAACTATATAGATTTCGGCGGCGAGCTGGCTGTGGACGTGGTGTTCCGCAACTGCACGGTCCCGGAGAACAGCACCGCGACTACAAAGATCTCCTACCGCCATCACTCCATACGCTGCTGGTTCTTCAATATGGACGTCGGGGGCGAATTCGACGACGTGACGGATAAGGATTCTCCTTATTACAAGCCCGTTTACTGGGCGGTGTCCGCGGGTATAACCACCGGCGTCGGGAAAAATCTGTTCGGCACGGATACGGGCTGCCAGATCGCGCAGGCGATCACCTTCCTTTACCGTGCGGCGGGCTGCCCGGGCGCGCTGAAGCTGGTGAACACCGCCGAAAAGGTCTATTACGAGGACGCGCTCGAATGGGCGAAGGGGCGCGGGCTGGTGTCCGAGGACGTCGACCCGACGGCGGTCTTAACGCAGGAGGGTTTTATCGATATTATGTGGAAATACGCCGGGAAGCCCGCTTCCGCGGGCGAATATACCGCGGCGAAGAACTGGGCGCTGAACAACGGGATAGCGACGGAGATCACCTCCGCGACAGCCGACAGGGGCTACGCGGTAACGGCGCTTTACAATTACTTCTATTTCGATGATTTCGGAGAATAAACGAAAGGTGAGTGAACAAAATGGAAAAATTCAAAGACCTTGAATACAAAAGGCCGGACATAAAAGCGCTGAAAGCGCAGTATTCCGCCGCGCTGAAACGCTTTAAGGCGGCGAATACTTTTGAAGAAGCGCACGAAGCGTTCAAAGAGCTGAACACCATGCTTGAACCCGCCGAAACGCAGATGGTCCTGGTGCATATCCGCAACACGATGAATATGGCGGACAAGTTCTACGACGCGGAGATGAACTACTGGAACGGCGCGATGCCGAAGCTGATGCCGCTGTTCAAAAAGAGCTCCGAGGCGCTCGTCTCGAGCCCCTACCGGAAGCAGTTGGAGGAGATATACGGCGAGCATCTGTTCAAGGACGCCGAGGTACAGCAAAAGCTTATAAACAGGCGCATAATAATCCCGTCCGTTAAAGAAAACCGGCTCGGCACCGAGTATTCCAAGACGGCGGCGGCGTGCAGCGTGGAGTTTATGGGCGAGAAATGCAATTTCTACGGCCTGCTGCGACATATGCAGTCTGTCGACCGCGAGGAGCGCAAGGCGGCTTTTAACGAATGGGCGAAGCTTTACGAGGGGATCTCCCCCAAGCTGGACGAGATATACGGAAAGCTTGTTAAGCTGCGCGTCAAAAAGGCGAAGGCGCTCGGCTTCGACAACTATATAGATTACGTTTATCTTTCCCGCGAGAGATACGACTACACCGCGAAGGACGTGGCGGCGTTCCGCGAAGCGGTGCGGAAATACATAACTCCGCTGTGCGAAAAGCTTTACGCCGACCGGGCGGAGGCGCTGGGGCTGGACAAGCTGCAGTGGTACGACGAGAACCTTGTTTATCCCGACGGCAACGCCGCCCCCGTAGGCACGCCGGACGAGCTGGTGAAGAAGGCGCAGGATATGTACGCGACGATCTCGCCGGAAACGAAGGAGTTTTTCGACTTTATGGTCGAGCACGAGCTTTTCGATTTCGTCACGCGGGAAAACAAGCATCTGGGCGGCTATATGACTCAGCTCCCCGAATACAAGGCGCCGTTCATATTCTCCAACTTCAACGGCACCTCGGCGGATATCGACGTCCTCACGCACGAGGCGGGGCACGCGTTCCAGTATTACTACGGTTCGCGCCGGCTCCCGCTTAACGCGCTCGTCGGCTCGACGAGCGAGATAAACGAGATACACTCCATGACGATGGAGCATTTCGCATATCCCTATATGGAATCGTTCTTCGGCGAAAAGGCGGACAAATACCGCTTCGCGCATTTCACCGACGCGATAAAGACCATCCCCTACCTCGTAGCGGTGGACGAATTCCAGCACAAAGTATTCGAAAACCCGGGCGCCACCCCCGCGGACCGGCGCAGGTTCTGGAAAGAGACCGAAAAGAAATATATGCCGTGGCGCAGCTACGACGGCAACGAATTCCTGGAGGGCGGCGGATTCTGGATGCAGAAGCAGCATATATTCCTTTATCCGTTCTATTACGTCGATTACGCGCTGGCGGCGCTGTGCGCCTTCTCGCTCTACCGCAAGCAGACGGAGGGCGGCGACGCCTGGAACGATTACCTTACGCTTTGCTCGCTGGGTGGGAAATACGGCTATTTCGAAACGCTGGAGCGCGCCGGGATACCGATCCCGCTTAAAGAAGAGACCGTGCGCGCAGCCGCGGAGTTCTGCGAACTTCAGGCGGAGAAGCTGAAAAAGACGGCGGAGGCGAAATAACGCCGATCTTACACACCTCGCCGCCCGTCTGCATATCCTGCCATTAGTGAAGGGAGGATTTGAAATGGGCTGCTTGGACAACGTTTTCGGCAACAACAACGCTTGGATCATACTTCTTATCGCGATAGTGCTTATTTGCTGCTGCGGCTGAACGCGGCGCGCGGGCGGGCTGTTTTGCCGCGCCCCGGAGCAAATAACGCAAGACCGCAAAAAGGAACGGCTCCCCGCCGTTCTTTTTTTTGAAAAAAATAAAAAATTCCTTCCGTTTTTCAAGTTAATTTCAATGTTCGGCGTTAGAATGAAGCTGCAAAGGGCGGAAGAAGCAAGCTCCGCCCGGAAAAAGGAGGGCATAAAATGAAAAAAATCATCGCGTCGGCGCTGGCGCTCGTGATATCGCTTGCGCTCGCCGCCTGCGGTTTATCGGTGAACGGCGGCGAAAGCGGCGCGGCGGAACAAAGCGGCGCGAACGCCCGAAGCGGAGAACCCGCTTATAACGGGACCGACGTAAGCTATATCGAGGAGGAGCCGGAGACGTTTGAAGCCGGAGGAGCGACGGAATTCACGTTTTCCGATTCCGGCATAGAGGTGAAAGAGGGAGAATACTCCGGATACAAGATCGAAGGCACTTCACTTTCGATAAAAGAAAGCGGAGTTTACGTCGTTTCCGGAAGCTGCGAAAACGGCGCTATAGTCGTTAAAAAGAACGTGAAAGACGTTACGCTGGTGCTGAACGGATTAAAGCTTTCCGCCTCCGCCACCGCGCCGATAACCTGCGGCAAGGCAAGCGAGGTAAAAATATTCGCCGCCGAGGGCAGCGTAAACGACCTTGCGGACGACGAATACAACAACGACGACGTTTATACCAACTCGGAGCTTTACCCGGATATCGAAAACGCCGTGATAAAATGCAAGGACGGATCGAAGGTAACGATATGCGGGACCGGGACGGTAAACGTCGCCGCGAACGGCAAGAACGGCGTTAAGGGAGGATACGATCTTTACGAGGAGTCCGAAGACGACTCCGCCGAAGACAAGCTCGTTTCGGAAGCGTCGCTCACCGTGAAAGAGGTCACGCTGAACGTCGTCTGCGGCGTGAACGACGGGCTGAAATCCGACAAGGAGCTTAATATCCTTTCCGGCATCATAACCGTTTCGTCCGCCGACGACGGCATAAAAAGCGACTACACGCTGAATATCGGCGCCGAGGGCACGAAAGGCCCGGAAATCACGGTGGAAAAAGCCGCGGAGGGCATAGAGGCGGCGACGCTGAACGTTTATTCCGGCACGGTAAAAGTGAACGCCTCCGACGACGGCATAAACGCCGCGAACTCCGATCTGAAGAAGTATTCCTTCAGCTACAACCAGTACGGCGGATACGTTTGGGTGAACGTTACCTCAGGCGACGGGATCGATTCCAACGGGAGCATAAACCTTTACGGCGGCACGCTGGAGGTCTATTCCCCCGCGCAGGGCGACGGCGATCCGCTGGATTCCGAAACCGGTACAAACTTTAAGGGCGCGACCGTGCTTGCCGTGGGGCATCTGGGCATGCCGCAGGCGTATACCGCCGAAACGCTATACGTCGAATTCGGCGGCTCCTCCGGAGATATGGGCGGCGGTATGGGCGGGCGCCCCGGTACGGGCGGCCGTCCCGGCGAAGGAGGTCGCCCGGGTGAAGGCGGCTTCCCCGGCGGGCAGAACGGCGAACAGCCCGGTTTCCCCGGCGGGCAGAACGGCGAACAGCCCGGATTTCCCGGCGGGCAGAACGGCGAACAGCCCGGTTTACCCGGCGGGCAGAACGGCGAACAGCCCGGTTTACCCGGCGGGCAGAACGGCGAACAGCCCGGATTTCCCGGCGGACAGAACGGCGAACAGTCCGGCTTCCCCGGCGGGCAAGGCGGCTCCCCCGGAGGCGCGCAGAGCGCGCTGATCGCCTCAGGCGGCGAGATCACGGTTTGCGACAGCTCCGGAAACGTTCTTTACACCGCGACGGCGGTCCGCGACGCGAGCTACGTGCTGTTCTCGAGCCCGAAGCTTGCCGAAGGCGAAGCGTACACGCTTAAAAGCGGCGGTAACGAAGCCGCGACGGCGAACGCGGGCAAACAGTCGACAAACGGCTTCGGTCCCGGCGGGCAGGGCGGCTTCCCCGGAGGTCAGGGCGAAGGCGGCGAAAACGGATCCCCCGGTTTCCCCGGCGAAAGCGGTGAAAACGGCGAAGGCGGTTTCCCCGGTTTCCCCGGAGGGCAGAACGGCGAAAGGCCCGAACCGCCGGATTCCGAAAGCGGCGCTGCCCCGAAACCGCCCGAAGACGGCGGACAGGGCGGCAACGCGGACAAAAGCTCTTTATAAAAAAGCCCCCGGATGACGGCGGCGCGAAAAAAGATAAGAAAAGCCGGCTGAGGCAGGGAAAAACCTTGTTTCAGCCGGCTTTTTCGGCGCGTTTCCGCCGCCCGGGCGCGCAAACGCCGCATACCCGGGGCGGGCGCTTATCGCGCGGTATTTAATTTATAACGTACGTACCGAGACAATGACGTTTGATCATCGCGTATTCCGAAGAATCGATCTTGCCGTTGCCGTTGAGGTCGGCGGCGCGGGTCTGGAGGTCGTTCAGCGTGTAGGTGCGCAGGTAGGAGCGCTTGACCATCGCGTAGTCCGCGGGGTCGATCTTGCCGTTGGAGTTGACGTCGCCCTTGACTATCACGCAGTAGGTGGTGCCGTCGAGCTCGACGCGCGCTCCGGTGCCGACGAACGCATCGTCCTTTATCTCCTTGCCGTCTTTATCGGTAAAGGTACAGCCGGTGTTCACGATGCTTTCCTTGAAGGAAGCCCAGCCGGTCTTTTCGTTCACGCCGGTAACGAAGAGTATGCCGTCGCTGTTCACCGCGCTGTATCCGCAGCCGGGAACGAAGGTGAGCCCGTCGAGCTTGCCGACCGTAACGGTTACGGGCTGTGCGTAAAGCACGTATTCGCTGTTGCCCGTCGTTTTGGTCTTTGTGCCGACAAGCAGCTTCGCGGTGCCGTCCTTAAGCGCTTCGATTTTACCGTCCGCGTATTTAACGACGTCTTCGCCTTCCACCACGGTAACAAGCAGTTTGGAAGGATCGAGCTCCGCGTCGCCGTTGCCGAACGTCTGCGCGGTGGCAGAAAGCGCCAGCTTGCCGCCCGCTTCCATAAGCACGTCGTCGACCTTAAGGTATTTATACATTTTCTTCGCCCACTGTACGTCGTCGGTGGTGATGCCCGCCGCGCCCACGAGGAACGCGCTGTTGTTGCTGGAATACTGATAAGTCCAGGGCCAGACGGTCATGCCGCGGTCGTTGGCGACTGTCATGAACGGCTTGTAGCTTACGCCGCTGTTGTTTATGGTGCTGTTGTAGAGCTGCGCCACGCGGAACGCTTTGAAGAAGTTCTCCAGCGCGGTTTCCATTGTGGCGGAGGAATCGCCGGTGGAGCCGAGCAGACCCGTGGACATACCGGGCATGTTGCCCGCCTGCTGAGTCAGCGAAACGAAGTTGGAGCTGAAGGAGATGACGTCCGCTCTGTCTTCCATGCCGTATTCCTTGACAATCTTGGAGGTGGCGGCGATGTTTGCGGAGTTGCTGCCCTTGAATTCTATGAACACGCGGCAATCCGGGAATTCTTTAAGCAGGTCGAGCACTTCTTCCAGCGTGGGGACCTTCTCGTCGCTTATATCGCCGACCTTGTGCCCGTCCTGCGCCTTGGTGTAAATAATGTTATAGGAGCGTATCTCCTCCAGAGTCATCTGGTTTATCGTAAGGTTCCCGGTGTAATTCGTGGTGCGGTTAAGGGTGTTGTCGTGCATAATGATTATATGCCCGTCTTTGGTTATCTCCACGTCTATTTCGAAGACGTCAGCACCGTTCTCCATCGCCGTCCGGAACGAAGCGAGCGAGTTTTCCGGCTTCTGCGAAGGATTTCCGCGGTGGCCGATGAGTATCGGCACGCGGGACATAGTGTTGGGAGCAAAGTATTTGTTTATGATACGAGTTACATTTGCGGAATCGGTGGTAATTATCCCGTTCGCGCCGGAGGTAACGGCTTTCAGTATCTCCGCGTCCGTCTCTTCGCCGGGCATGACCCATACCGCCAGAGCCAGAGCCTGCAGCTCGTGAACGTTGTGCAGGGTTGCGTGCTGACCGGTCATCACGCAGAAAGTGGCGGGCGCGCCGCGCACCTCCTTGCGGATCGCCTCGGCTTCCTTGGAGCCGAGCTCGTCGGTGGCGGGTATCACGTACAACCCGGTGCGGAAGTTGCTGTTCAGCGTGCGCGCGTATTTGCAAAGCTCCGCGGTGGAGCAGACCAGAGTAACGTCCTTAAAGGCCGTTCCCGCGCCGGCGTGTATCGCGTCGAGCTGTTCTTTGGCGGTGATCACGAGGTTCGGAATGACCTTATTTTCGTTGCACAGAGCGAACAGCTCGGCGAAATCGGTCACCGCGCCGGCGGCAAGCATTATCTGCGAAGGATGGTCTTCGGCGGAAATAATAGCTTTGTAATCCTGTTTTTCGGTGTTTATCGCCTGGACGTTCGCAAGCGGGTTTATTATGTTGGTCTCGTCGTGGCTGATGTTAATAAGGTCGGGGATCACTTCCGGGTGCTCCAGGACGGTTTCCTGGATAACCACTTTCAGTTTCTTGACCAGCACGTTCGTGCCGCTGGCGATAAAGCCGACGTAGCCCTTGTCGATCTTTATCCAGGGGTTGCCGGTGGATTTGGAGATCTCCGCAAGCTCGTCCTGAGTGGTGTAGAATATCTCCTCGCCGTCGAACATGAACTGGAAGGTATCGCCGAAGGAGGTGAAAACTATGCTGTGGAACGCCTGAGTCATATTCGGCACCGTTCCGGCGTGCGTCTTCATTACCGACCACGCGTTGTTCACGTTCCTGCCGCCGAATTCCAGCCCGTTCGTCGCGGTGGTGTTCTGCCGGATGCAGATGTGATAATAGGGGTAGTACGCCTTTTCGGCGGAGTTCATAATGCGGTAGACCGGGCCGAACCACCTGCCCTTGTCGGTGGAGATCTTTACGTCGGCGGTGATGGAATAATCGCCGAAATCGCCGAGCCACTGCGGAAGGAGTATGCGCCCCTCGGCATACAGGCTCGTAACGTTGCCGTATTCCATCATGCCGTCCTTAAGCTCCAGAGTGCCGCTTATTTTGGTATAGCCGTTGTCGAGCATATCCTGCGTGGTGGAATAGGAGGAAAAATCGTCCTCAAACAGGACGTATTCCTTTTCGGAAGCGTTTTTCGCGACGACGTAAATCGTTTTTGATTTGCTTCCCGCCGTGGCGGTGAATCTGTAAACGCCCTTCGCGGCGGGGGTGAACTCGGCGACTTCCTCGCCCGCCTCGTTCTTCCAGGTTATGCCGGACGAAACGGCTTCGGCATCGCCGTCGAAGGTCACGGCATAGTTCGCAAACGTGATCTTATCACCGACGTTTGCGGTGATCGCGGGCGAAGTGTTTTTGATAACGGCATGCTCGGCTCCCGCTTCGAAAACGAACAGCGCGGAGCACATCGTTGCCAGCATCGCCAGCGTGAGAAGGATCGAAAGTGCTTTTTTCATGGTGCGTCTCCTTTTGTAGTTTTTGCGCCCTCGGCGCGAAGTCTGTATAAGTCGGTACCGTTCAGTTCTGCTTTTGAACGGTTTTGTATTCGTCGTAGAATCTGTAATAGCGGCATTTCCCGTTCCCGCTTTGCAGGAACGCGGCGTATTCGTCCTCGTCCAGATAAGCGGAGCAGACGGGATCGCCGGTCTCGTCGTCGACCGAATAGAATTCGCAGGTTTCGCAATCCATGGCTCAACCCTTCAACTTCTTTAAGATGAGCGAATCGATATCCGCCGCGCCGCCCTTTACCGCGATATACCAAACGTAGGCGCCTTTTGTGCCGAAAACCGCGTTTTTGAGCGCGGAGGTGTCGACGTCCGGGTAGGATTTCGCGTTTTCAAGCTTTAAATCGACGCGGGCGCGCAGGAACTCAGTAAGCGTCTCGGCGTATTCTTCGTCCGCCAACTTTATAAGCGCGTATTCGCAGGGCTTGGTCGGCGCCGTCTCGTCGATATAGAGGTAATAGTCGGCGATCTTCGAAAAATCCGGCGATCCGGCGGCGTCGCCGTAATAAGAGGCGAACTCTTCCGCGTCGAGCTCCCAGCCCGCATCGCCTTCCGCCCCGTGCGAACGGTAGATATACCCCTCCCCGTCCGGCACGAACCGCGTTTTTATCTCCGCGCCGGCGGCGCAGACGTCTATGTCGTTTATCTTTCCCGCGCAGGAAACGGCGCAAAGCGCCAGCGCGAACAGCAGCAGCAGCGCGACAACGCGTGTTTTCATTTTGATTCTCCGTTCGTTGATTTGCATAAACGTTATAATACCCGGGTTTTTACATATATGTATTTTACCTTATTTTTTCGCGCTTGTCAAGCGAAACGGCAAATAATTACGGCGCATTAAGCGGCGCGGGACCGGACGCAAAAAGCGGCTCCGTTTCGGGAGCCGCTTTCGTTTTCATCGCGGGTAATTACGCGGATGATCATGCTGCGGAATTTTGCGGAAAACTTCACCGCGGGGCGGTTTGTCCGGGGACCACGCACACACGGTTTCGCGGGGTGATTCTATTTCCTCTGCTGCGCGGCGTAGAATTCCTCGAAGGCGGCGCCGTCGAAGGACGGATCGGTCTCCTTTAAGCCATCGATAAGCGCTTCCTCCCCGCCGTTTGCGCGGGATTTTATCCCGGCGAGCATTATTTTAACGGAATCGGTCATCTGCGGGACGGTGGCTATGCGGTTCGGCTCGCCGCGCATATAGGCGACGACGTGCTTTAACATCGCCTCATAGACCTTGCTGCTGTCGATCTTATAAGCGAAGCTGGTCTTTTCCGTCATGACCAGCGCGGTGGAGGGCTGCCAGCCCTTTTTGCCGATATGGTAAGCCGCGGTAACGCCGTTTTCGAACCGGACGTAATAGCTGTCGCATTCGGTGTTCCCCACGTTCCCGGTGCCTATATAGCGGGTGGAAACGGGTTTTACGTCCCCGAGAAAGCCCATTACCGATTCGACGGCGTGTATGGCGTAGTTGAACTCGTCCACCCCGACCATGACCGAAATATGAACGATATCCCCGCGCTGTTCCTCCGGCACGGCAAAGAATGAATCGTGCTCGTAGGTATAGCGCATCGCGCTGGTGCCGATTATTTTTTTGCCCTGCGCCGCGAGCCGTTCGAAGGCGCGCAGGTCTTTAAGATTGCCCGCCAGCGGCTTATCCACGAAAACGGGAACGCCGGCTTCGACAAACGCCTTTGCAAGCTCCAGATGCCTGTCCCAGTTGCAGCCCTGGATAAAAACGAGGTCGACGTTCTTTGCCATTTCGGAAAGATCGTAATAACGCTTTTCCAGCCCGAATTTGTTGATAAACGCCTCCACCTCCGCGTCGGTGCGGAACGCGTCGTTATAAACGGCGGTGTAGCGCGCGTCGTTCCCCTGCAGGAATATCTCCGCGAACGAGGGCGCGTGCGAGGTGTCGATGTTTACCGTGCCTATCCTTATCATTTTATACAGCTCCTTTTCAACGGTTTCCGTTCATAAGCGATTCGACCTCTTCGCGGGTGGGAAGCGATCTGATCGCGCCTTTTTTGGTAACGGTGAGCGCGCCCGCCGCGTTTGCGAACCGCGCCGCCGCGATAATGTCCCCGGTGCGCAGGTATTCCGCCGTTATCGCCGCGGTGAAAGCGTCGCCCGCCGCGGTGGTGTCGACCGTTTCGACGTCGTAGGGCGAAACGAGGTCGCAGTATTTGCCGTCGTAAACGTAGCATCCGCGCCCGCCGAGCTTAAGCACCACGTAGCGGATCTTAACGCGGGAGCAGAGCGCCATGGAGGCGCGCAGGCAGTTGTTCAGGTTGTTCGGGCGGATCCCGGTGAGTATTTCGGTTTCCACCTCGTTGGGCGAGAATATCTCCACCTCCGCGAGCTTGTCCAGCGGGAAATCCGGCTCCGCCGCACCTGCGTCGATAAACAGCGGGATCCCGTCCGCACGGGCGCAGCGCGCGGCGGCGATGACCGCGTCGCGGTTGAGCTCGAACTGGGTGAGCACCGCGTCCGGGCAGGCGCCGAAAGCCGAATCGATATCCGCGGCGCACAGCTTTGCGTTCGCGCCGGGATAGGTGATTATGCGGTTGGTCCCTCCGCGCTCCACCATAACGGCGGCGAGCCCGGTGGGTTCGGTCTTGTCGGTCTTTATATACTCCGTATCGATCCCGCGGGAAGCGAACAGCGAAATAAGACTTTCGCCGTAGGCGTCGTCCCCCACGCGTGAGCAGAAAACGACACCGGCGCCGAGCTGGACCGCGGCGACGGCGGTGTTTGCGCCCTTGCCGCCCGGAGTGAACGCGTAGAGCCCGTCGGATATAAGAGTTTCGCCGGGAGCGGGGATATAGGGCGTGGGAAGCACGAGATCGATGTTCGTACTTCCGGCAACGAGTATCTTGTTTGCCATATAAATGCCTCCTGCGTGAATGATTTTCAGAATACGTACCTATTCGGTTTATTATACAATAAAAAACGAGTCATTGTCAATATATTGACAAACAATCTTTTGCGGAGTACAATATTTACGCAAAATAAAACGTTACGGGAGGCGCTTTATGTTAAAAACAGGGCTTTCGACCTGCGGCAGGATACCGGAAGAGCCGCTGTTCCGCGAATATGCAGAGGCGGGCATAGAAGTTATGGAAATATCGCCGGAGCAGGGCGGATACGATTTGCTTGATTTTACAAAGCTCAAAAGGCTTGCCGCCGCGTACGGCGTGGAGCTGCGGTCTTTTCATTTGCAGTATTACCCGTTTACGCAGGTGGATATTTCGGCGCCGGACGGCGCGCTGCGCCGCGCAAGCGTGCGGCTGCTTTGCGGACAGATAGAAAAAGCGGCTGACGCGGGCATAGGGATATTCGTGGTACACCCGGGCGGCGAACCCGTCGCCGACGAAATGCGGGAGGCGCATCTGAGCGCATCCGGCGAAAGCCTGTGCGAGCTGGCGGAGTTCGCGGCGAAAGCAGGCGGAGTCATTGCCGCGGAGGACCTGCCGCGAAGCTGCCCCGGGCGCGATTCCGCCGAGATGCAGCGGCTGCTTGCCGCCGACGGGCGGCTGCGTGTCTGCTTCGATACGAACCACCTGCTGCGCGAGGATCCGGTGGATTTTGTGCGTAAGATCGGCAGCAAGATTGTTACTCTGCACGTATCGGACTACGATTTTACCGATGAGAAGCACTGGCTCCCGGGCGAAGGCAAGGTGGACTGGCAGGCGCTTATTTCGGCTTTGAAGGAAACGGGCTACGACGGCGCGTGGACCTACGAGCTGGGGTTCGCCCCGCCGCGCACGCTGAAGCGCGCAAGGGACCTTACCTGCCGGGACATTGCCGCAAACGCGAAAGCTCTTTTCGCGGGGGAAACGCCGGACAGGAAACCGCTTGATTATTGACAACCCGCGCGCGAAGTGATAGAATAAACGCGATAAAACGCAAACAAAAGGAGAACCGTTATGAAAAAGTTACTTGCGGCACTGCTTGTTATAGCACTGCTTGCCGCCCTTGCCGCCTGCGGCGGTAACGAAGCCGGCAAGACGGAATCGAAAGACATATCAGCGGCGGATTCCGGACCCGCCGGGCAAAGCGAGCCGGGATCCGAACCGGAATCCGCGCCCGAATCAGAACCGGAGGAATCAAAGCCCGAAGAATCCAAGCCGGAGGAATCCGAACCGGAGGAATCCGAACCCGAAGTATCCGAACCCGAAGTATCCGAACCCGAAGAATCGAGCCGGGACGACGGCGCGCAGGAGCCGCCGGCGTTTATTGCAAACTTTATTTCCACCGGGACGGTCGACACCAAGGTGAACGCCGAATCCGCAAACTCCGTGCGGCTTACCGGCGTGGACGAGGACCCCTCGTTCGGCGCCGTGGTGCTTTACACCTATAAATACGGCACCGTGTACGACCTGGAGGATTTTGCGGTGGCGACCTTTGAATACACGCAGGATAAATTCGGCTATGTGCTTACCTCGTTTGCCGAACCCGGCACCGTGAGCGATGCGGATATCCCCGCGGACGGATTTATCGTTGCGGCGCACAAAACGCAGGAAGCGGTTGTGAACAAGCTTAAAGCCATCCCCGGCGATACCACGGTGTTCCCGCACGGAGTTCAGCCCTGCAGGGATATAGGTTTCACCGCAAAGAAGGACAACGGCGGCATTGATATCGACGGCGTGATCGCCGCCGGCGAATGGGACGCATACAAGATAGAAGATGTGGACGCGACGAATCCCCACTGGTCATACGCCCAGTTCGAAGCCGGCAACTACTACGCCACCGCGGCGTATTACTGCGCGTACGACGATAATTACGTTTACCTCTGCGTGGACGTTTCTTCGCCCTATCACTACTGCCCCGTAAGGCAGGACAACGCCAACGGAATGTGGCAGTACGAATGCATTCAGGTAAAAATGCTTTCGCAGAGCCCCGGAAGCGAATACGTTCTGGAGCACTTCGACCACGTTGCGGACGGCACCGCCAACAAAGAGGGCGTGGTGCGCGCCTACGGCTTTGCCGTGAACGACGACGGCGAGACCTGCTATTACGAAAACGCGATAACCAAGGAGTTCACCGGTCTTTGCAAGTGCACCCGTGACGACGGTGCTCAGCGCACAGTATATGAAGTCGCCATCCCGTGGGCGGAATACGGCATCACCCCGCAGCCCGGGTTCACGTTCGGTCTCACCTTCTCGATCAACTCCACCAACGCGGACGACGTAAGCAAGGGAGTGTGGAAGAACATAACCCTGCGCAACGGCGGCGGCGTTATAGGCCGCAACGACTGGTCCAAAATACCGGAGGTTACGCTCGGCTGACGATTCGGCCGTACCGCTTATGACCTTTTAATACAAAAAGCTCCGTCTGCACGGAGCTTTTTGTATCCGGCGAAAATTACGCGGCGTTTAGGCGCATATAAAAACGGAGCCGTTTTCACGGCTCCGCGGGGGGCGGTTTCGGCAATACTCCCTTTCGGTTCCGTATGTGTTCCTTTCTTGCGGGGCGGTCGTCGCCGCCCCGAAAAGCGCTTCGATAATACAGTACCGGAAAACGGCAAAAACGGG
Organism: Clostridia bacterium; assembly: GCA_017447445.1. GTDB lineage: Bacteria > Bacillota > Clostridia > Oscillospirales > CAG-382 > Coliplasma. The sequence continues at coordinate 23,557 of JAFSNK010000034.1, forward strand.
AACGGTTTTTGAAAAATCTTTATAAAAACCCGAAAATATTTTGAAAAAAGGCGTTCTTCACGCACGGAAGAACGCCTTTTTTGCGCAAGCGCTTATTTCTTTTTCTTTTTGATCGTGAACACCGCGAACACGACCGCGCCGAGCGCCACCGCCGCCGAAACGGCGATGATTATCGCGTTAAGCGGGGAGGATTTTTCGCCGCTTCGCGGCTCGCTCTGTTCGCCGGGCGCGGATCCCGTGCCGGAAACGTCCGCGGGTTCGGAGGTTTTGCCGCCCTCGGGCTCCGAAACGGGCTCGCTTGCTTCCGGCGCGGAATATTCCGGAATATCGGGCAGGTCGCCGGTATCGGCTTTTTTGTTATAGACGTTATATATCTTCGCGATAAGCCGCAGGTCGCGCTTTATCGCGTCCGCCGCCGCCTTTTCCGCGGTGTTGTCCTCCGCCGCTTTTACCGCGGCTTCGTAAAGCGATTTGTCGAATTCCTTGTCGCCGCAGGTATCGCGCAGGGCTTTTATCGCTTCGGTTATCGCCCTGCCGCCCGCTTCCGTCGCGCCGCCGTTTTTAACAATGGCTTCCTCCACGCGCTTCGCCGCGTGATCCGCCTGAGTCCGCGCCGCCTTCGCGCGGTCGAGGTAGGGCGTTATCGCCGGTTCGGCGTAAACGCTTTCCTGCAGGAACGCGCCGGTGTTCTTGCGCAGGAACGCGCTCGCTTCGAAAAAGGTCACGCCGTCGGTCCCGATCTCACGCGCGCAGCCGATCTGGTCGAACATATTGGAATTCTCCATCTCGTCCATAAATATCCCCAGCCCCGCGGCGATAAAAGTCCTGTCGCCGCAGCGTTCGGTCTGCGAAAGCACCGATCTTTCGTGCCCGAGCCCGTAGGTCATCGGGAACACGATATCCAGCCAGTCGTTTTTCATCCAAGTGAAGTAGTCCTGGTAATTGTGCGTCTTGCCGTCGGAGGGATCCGGCACCACGTCGGCGCCCAGAAGCACGTCCGGCGCGACCTCGTCGATCAGCTTGCGTACCCTGCCCACAAAATCGGTAACGTACTGAGCGCGGAACTCCACCCAGTCGTTCCACCATTTCGCCTTGGGGTTGTAGGAGGGCGTTTGCCCGTATTTTTCCTTGAAGGCGTTCATCGCGCCCTCGTTATATCCGAAATCAACGTTCGCCGTGCGGGACCAATAGCGAATGTAGTCGAGCTGGAAGCCGTCGATATCGTAGGTCTCCAGGATGTATTTATAGGAGGAGAGCAGGAACGCGCACGCCTCCTCGTTGCCGGGGTCGATCATCATATAGTTGTCGGAATCGCTGTAGGTGCCGCCCTTGCTCGATCTGGAAAGCCATTCCGGCTTTTTCTTGCCGGGGGAACGGAAGGCGTTCTGCCCTTCGGCGTTGCCGACGTAGAATATCGGGATCCAGCAGTGAAGCTCCATCCCGCGCTTGTGGCAGGAATCGATATACGCCTGAAGCATATCGAAATGCTTGAACGAGGGGTTCACCTCGAACAGGCTGTCCTCCGGCATCGGCATTATCATCGTGCCGCCCCACAGCGTTTCGATGCAGAGCGCGTTTACGCCCTGCTGATAAAGCTGTTCGACGTAGGCGTCGACCTCCTGCGCGCTCGTCTGCTTCGGGCGAAGCCACGCGGCGCGGTATTCCACCGGGCGGTTTTCGCATATACTCGCCGCCGCGGCTTTTATATCCTTGTTTATCTTATCCGCCGCTTCGGCGAGCGCGTCGCTGTTCTTGTTTGCGGAATAAGCCGTCTCCGCGGCGTTTATCGCGCTTTCGATATCGGCTATCTGCTTTTCCACCGCCGCGTAATCGACCAGCATATAGTTGTTTTTCGCGCTCGCGAAGCTCGTTTTGACCGCGCCGAGCTGCGCCTTCGCGCCGGAAAGCGCCGCCGCCTCGTCGTAGATCAGCGTAAGCGTTTTTTCCGCCGCGTCGTACTTCGCGCCCATACCGAGCTTGGCGTTTTCCTGTATCCATTCGACTGCGCTGCCGTGGCCGGAGATAACGAAGCTGCCCGGTTCGGAGGGGATCTGGTTGTTGTTGCCGCCGATGGAGGTTATAACCCCGGCGGTGACGACCGCTTCGAAGCCCCACTGGTTGGTGGCGGTCCTGCCGCCCGTCTTGTTGTATATTACCAGGAAGTTTTCGCTTCTGGTGACGTTAACGCCGTCGATGCGGGTGCTGACCTCGTAATAGGCGCTTACCGCCGCGGGCGTGTCGGAAACGGTTATTTCACCGTTGGCGCTGTAATAAACGTAGTCGCCCACCTTTATATTGTTCTTTATCCAGTCGCCCATGCGCTTGCCTCCTTCCGCTTCGTCGTGGCCGGAAATAACGAACCCGTTGGCGGGTATCGCGTTGTTGCCGCCGCCGACCTTTATGCAGCGGTCGTTTTCGATAACCGCCTCGCAGCCCCATTCGTTGGTTCCGGTAGTCGCGCCCATCGATGGGGTGTAGATTATAAGCATTCCGCTTTCGCGCACGGAGTTGAATCCGTCCGCCTTGATCTGCGCCTTCACTTCCGCCGCCGCGAACGCCGGCAAAAGGACGCACAGCACCGCCGCCGCAAGCAGCAGGCATAGCATTCTTACGCTGTTGTTTTTCATAACGCTTTCCTTTCGGTTTATCGCTTTACGTATTTCAGAACCACGTCTTTGCTTTTTCCTCCGGCGATGACGGAAAGCACTATTTCGTCCTCGCCGTAAAAATCCTTATAGGGGCGGTACATAACGTTGCCGCTGTAATCTATGCGGTACTCGCCCTGAGTCGGGGAGCGCTTCACCAGCACGGTCACCCCCGAAATATCGCCCAGCCCGTATTCCTTTTTAACGGGCGGGTCCACTGCCAGCTCCGCGCCTTCAAACGAATCCGGATCCCCGGCAAGCGCTTCGAGGTCCGCGCGCGTAAGCGTCCCTTTGGCGTATTTATAAGTGAGGTCGTATACCCTGCGGACCTCCCGGTCCTCCGACTGCGCCGCCCAGAGGTAGCACCCCGGGAAAGCGCCCTGATAATACGCCTTCAACGGCTCCATATAGCCGTATTCGATGCCCGCCGCGAGGTAATCCGTATAGCGGTTGCGCTCGTCGCGGCTGCCGAGCTCCTGGATCTCCATTTCGACGCACATCCCGTACATCCGCGCAAGCGTGTCGGTGGTTTTAAGGCGTTCCTGCCCGACGGTCTCATAGAACATATAGTTGGGCTGCATACAGGTTATATCGAACCCGCATTCGTGGCAGCGCCACGCCCATTTCGCGTTGTAATAGGGGCACCAGAAGGATTTCAGCCCGAGCGAGTGGACGTATTCGTTAAAGAGCTTCGCGCAGCCGAGGTCGATCTCGTTGCGCAGACATTCATACGACCAGTAGAAGCCGAGGAATTCGATGTTTTGGAAATTCCCGGCGTTTATGCGCTTCAACGTCTCGTCGACCTGATATTTCACGCAGGAGAACGAGCTTTCGGCGCTGTTCACGCTTTCGCCGTTGAATACGTCGCCCTCCGCGGGGACGGTCACGGATATCCACAGCTTTAATTTGTCGTTCCTGCCGAGCGCGGCGTTCACGTCGCCCTTCGCCTTGTCGAGCGCGGGTATGCTGCGGTCTTCGTCGTCGAAAAGCTCGGCGATATAAAGATCGGTGCTTTCGTTGCGGTCCCTGTGCTTCGTATGGTCGCCGCGGGGGCACACCGCGAAGCTGTCGAAGAAGTCGTCCTTTATCTCGCCCTCCGGCGAAACGTAGCCGAGATAATACTTCGCCGAATCGCGCGTTATAACGTAATCGGGATTATCGGCGTCGCCGAAGACGTTGCTGCAGGTGGCGAAAACGATATTTTCGCATCCGGTGCCGCCGTCGTCGGTATATCTGCCGAAGCGGTCCTTCATCGGCACGGGCTCCTTTGCTTCCGCGGCGTTCTTCCGCCCGATCACCTCAAGCTCGCCGACGTAGGTGCCCATATCCGTCTGGAAGGACATACGCAGGTAACGCGCGCGGTATTCCGCCCCGAAGTCCGCTTCGCCGTACATAAATTCTATCGCCTCGGTGCGGAAGTAATCCGGGTTGTAGAAATCCGCGACGGGTACCCAGGTCTCGCCGTCGGAGCTTAAAGAGATTATCGCGGCGGGCGGCGCCGCCACGCCTACCTTGGGGTATTCGAGGAACACCGTTTTATATCCGCTTATCGCCATTTCCCGCCCGAGGTCGACTATGATATGCCGCCCGGTCCCCCGGTTGAATATCGCCCAGTCGGGATCGTCGTAGGTGGCGATCGTAGGAAATCTGCCGTTCGCGAGCTTGGAGGCAAGCCCTTCCGCCGGGGTGTTGGTGCTTCCGGCGGCTATCGGGTCGAAACTCTGCGCCGTAACGGCGACTCCCGGCAGCAGCGCGAGGTTCTGAACGGTATCGTAGTCCGCGTCCGACGCGCTCACCGCGGTATCACCCTTGCCGAGCGCTTCGCCGTAGAAATCGTAAACATATCCCTTGGCGCGCTGCGGCTCCTCCGGATAGAGTATTATATCGCCGTCCTCGCGGTATTCGTAGCCCGCGATCTCGTCCACGAACAGGAACCCGGAATCTATGCTGCCGAACGCCACGCGGATATAGCGCGCCGTTATCGCCTTCGGGAACGCAAAGCGGAACACCGTTTTTTCGGTGGTGTAGACGTCCTTGGGAAGGAACTGTTTCCCTGCGGAATAATACACCTTGCCGTCCGACGAAGCGAGTATTTCGACGTAGGAGGGCGAGCCGATGGCGTAGTCGATCACGCGAAGGCACCCCACGTCCATGACCGCTATCGCGTGCTCCACGTCGCCGAAATCGAAATCCACGTTGACGTCGCCGCCGTTCCAGGCGACGAAATCCTGCGTGTTGAAGAACGCGGAGGTCTTTCCGTTGGTCAGCTTGTAGTTGGAAGAATCGGTATAGGTCTCGTTGGTCGCCCGGCTGATCTTATAGGTCCGCCCGAGAAGCAGGTTCGCAGCGGGGAGCGAATCGTCGTATTCGCCATCCATAAGCGCGTTCAGCTCCAGCATACGCTTCGAAGGTCCTTCCTCTTTGTCGCCGCGGCTTTGCTCCGCGGCGAAGCTTTCCGGCTCCGGGCTCCCGGCGCTTTCGCCGGAGGAGGGCGCGGGAGTGCCGCAGGCGCAAAGCAGGAACACAGCGGCGAGGATCAGCGCAATTATCTTTTTCATAGCCGTGTTCTCCGTTTATCCGAAATTCTTATACAGATCGTAAGTCCTTAAAACGTGCCTTTTCACCATCGCGTAGTCGGCGGGGCGCAGTTTTTCGCCGCCGCTTACCTTCGCCGCCTCGAGTTTGTCGCCCTTAAGCGTGAAGGTCCCGAGGCAGGCGCGCTTTATCATCGCGTAATCGGCGGGGCCGACTACGCCGTCGCCGTTCGTGTCGCCGGGGACCGCGACTGTCGCGGTATAGCTTTTGCCGCCGGCGGAATATTCGATGGTATCCCCGGTCCCGGCGTATTTCCCGTCCGCGCCGCAAACGAATTCCGCGCCGGAGGGCAGATAGGCGCCGAGCTCCGCCGGAGAAGTCTTTTCCCGCACGAATATATATCCGGCATATTCGCAGCGCCGTTTTGCCGCGAGCTCCGCGGCGAAGCGGAACATCCCGGCGCGGTCCCCGAACGCCGCCTTTGCGCGCTCGCTCCCGCAGGAAGCCGCAAGCTTTGCGAATTCCGCCGCTTCACTCCTGCCGTCGCCCTCTTTCATCGCCCTGACCGCCGCCGAAAGCGAAGAAAGCAGCTTTTCGTGCTCCGCTTCCGTAAGATCGCCGCTTTGCCTTGCGCGGGCGAACCGCACGGTGAAGAAACCGTACGCCGCGTCCGCCGCCCCTTCGGGATCCAGCCGCGGCGAGGGCGCCGGTTCGGAATACACTCCGTCGCAAATCTTTTTGACGACCGCCTTTTCCAAAAACGCCGTGCTTTCAAAAGTGACCGCCCCGAAATAGCCCCCGCCGCGCAGAAAATCGATCTGATCGTGCATCACGTCGCCGCTGACCTCGTTCAGGTAGGCGCCGATCCCCGGCGCGAGCAGGCATTTCCCCGCGCAGAGCGAAGCGAACAAAGGCGCCTGCGCGTAGGGCGTCGCCGCGCCGTAGGTCATGGGATGCAGCAAGTCCAGCAGCCCTTCGTTCACCCAGGTCTCGGTGTCCTGATAGATCGACGTCACGGTGGTGGAAAGGTTGGAAAACACGTCGGCGGAAAGCATTATCCCCGGCGCCTTTTCGTCGATAAGCGCGCGCACGCGCCGCACGAGGTCGGTCACGCAGTCGCAGCGGACGCGGCACCAGTCCTCCCACCACGCCGCCTTACTGTCGAACGAGGGATAAAACCCGTGGCTTTTTTTGAAAGTCTCCGCCGCGTAGGTGCAATAGCCCCAGTCGTATTCGGCTCCGGCGCCGGGATAGCGTATGTAATCGAGCTGCAGGCAGTCGATGTCGTAATTCGTAATAAGGTATTCGTAGAATCCGAGCAGGAATTCCTTCGCCTCCGGGTCGGAAGGGTCCAGCATCATAGACGAGCCGCCGCTTTCATCGTAGATACCGCCGTCCTGATTTTTGCAGAACAGGTCCGGGCGTTTTGCGAAAACCGAAATATCCGCGTTAGGCGAAGTCGCGGAACCGAGATTGAATACCGGCATCCAGCAGTGAAGCTCCATCCCCAGCGCGTGGCATTCCTCGATATACGCCCGCAGGACGTCGAACCCGCCGAAATCGGGGTTTTGCTGAATAAGCGAATCCTCCGGCATCGGGAATATCGTCCCGCAGGAATACTGCGTTTCGACGCTTATCATATTCGCGCCGAGCTCGTGCAGCCGGGCGACGAGCGCGCGCACCTCCTCCCGCGTTTTCTCGCGCGGGCGGACCCATACTCCGCGGTATTCAAAAGGAACGCTTTCCTCGCACACGGCGCAGATCGAATCGACTCTTTTTCCGAAGCCGACAAGGTATTCCGCCGTTTCGTTTTCGGTCAGCAGCCCGTCGCGGAATTTCCCGATCTCCGCCTCAAGCTCCTCGCGCGCGGCGCCGAGCCGTTCCCGGCTGAGGTCGTCCCCCGGCGAGAACCGGTCTTCCAGCCCGTCCAGATGCCGGATCTGTTTTTCGATATTCCAGCGCGCGTTAAGTATCATGCTCTCGATATCGTAGCTCACGTAAAGGATGAGCTTTTCGGCGTCGAAGCTCACGCGCTGACCGACAGCCATACAGTTCCGCAGCAGCGCGGCGCCTTCGCCGTGGCCGGAAACGACGAACCCTCCCTCCGGGATCGCGCTGTTGTTCCCCCCGAGCGAGATCACGAACCCCGAAGCGTCGACGCAGACTTCATAGCCCCACTGATTCGTTCCGGTAAAGCTTTTTCCGGTATAAACTATTATCTGGTTCTCCAGGCGGATCCTGTTCACGCCGTTGAAGGAATATTCCGTGCTGAAAAACGGCGGGATGTAGCTTTCGCTTATAACGACAGCCGCGGGTTTTTCGAAATACCTCGCGTGGAAGCCGACCTTTGCCGCCTCGCGCAGCGGAGATATGGCTTTGCCGTGCGCGGATATCACGAACCCGCCCAGCGGCACCGTGCTGTTGTTCCCGCCGGCGGAAATTATTATACCGTCCGAATCGACGCACACCTCGAACCCCCACTTGTTCGTGTTGGTGGAGGAGCCGGAATTGGTGTATATCACCACCGAATCGGCGGCGCGCGTCACGTTGAAGCCCGAAACGGCAAGCCGCACGTCCCCGGAAGCCCCCGCGCAGAGCAAAAGCGCGGGTACCGAAAGGAACAGCGCGAGAATAAACGGAATCGTCTTTTTCATTTTACCGAACATTTTATCAAACGTTGAATCTGAACAGCACGACGTCGCCGTCGTTCATAACGTAGTCCTTGCCCTCGCTGCGGACGAGCCCCGCCTCCTTGCAGGCGGCAAGCGAGCCCTTTTCGATAAGCGAATCGTAGGGGACCACCTCCGCGCGGATGAAGCCGCGCTCGAAATCGCTGTGTATCTTCCCCGCCGCCTGCGGCGCCTTGGTGCCGCGCTTTATAGTCCAGGCGCGCACCTCCGGTTCGCCCGCGGTGAGGAACGAGATGAGCCCCAGCAGCGAATAGGAAGCTTTTATAAGCTTGTCCATACCCGTCTCGGAAACGCCGAGGTCCTCCAGATACGCCTTCTGCTCGTCCGGGTCAAGCTCGCCGAGCTCCGCTTCGGTCTCGGCGCAGACCGTAAATATCTCCGCGTCCTCCCCCGCGACGGCGTTTTTGAGTTTTACGTAATAGGGGTTTTCTTCGTCCGGGCGGGCAAGGTCCTCCTCCGCCACGTTGGCGCAGTAGATGACCGGCTTGCCGGAAAGCAGCGGCACGGCGCGAAGCACCTCCGCTTCGGCTTCGTCCAGCTTTACGTTCCGCGCCGAAACGCCTTTATACAGCTCGGCGCAGACCTTTTTAAGTATTTCCGCGTCGGCAATCGCGCTCTTGTCGCCCTTGCCCTGCTTGGTAAGCTTGTCGATTTGCTTTTCGAGCAGTTCTATATCCGAAAGTATAAGCTCGGTGTTGATCGTCTCCACGTCGCGGGCGGGATCGACCGAATCCTCCACGTGGATTATCTTGCTGCCGCCGAAGCAGCGGACGACGTGGACTATCGCGTCCACCTCGCGGATGTGCGAAAGGAATTTGTTGCCCAGCCCCTCGCCGTGGGAAGCGCCTTTTACAAGCCCCGCGATATCCACGAACTCCACGGTGGCGTAGGTGGTCTTTTTGGGATGATACATCTCCGCGAGCCTGTCGATGCGCTCGTCCGGGACCGGCACAACGCCGACGTTCGGGTCGATGGTGCAGAATGCGTAGTTCGCGCTTTCGGCTCCCGCCTTTGTAAGCGCGTTAAAAAGCGTGCTTTTGCCCACGTTGGGCAGACCGATTATTCCGAGCTTCATAAACTTTTATTCCCCTTTGCCGCGCGGCTCGCCGCCTTGCGCGCGTATTTTCTCAATGTGATTATAACTCATGCCAAGCGGATATGCAATATATAATTTTTTGTAATATTTGTAAATGATATAATTGAATATAAATATAAAAACGCCTTGACAAAGGCGCGCGCTCGTGTTATTATTTAACCGTGGATACAATTTGCGTTTATATTAAAAAATAACAAAAAACGAAAGGACGGCGCGCCGCGATGACTAAGATACTTGTTATAGACGACGACCTTAATATTTGCGACCTTCTGCATATGTATCTTGTGAAAGAGGGATACGACGTTCAGACCGCCAACGACGGCATAGAGGGGATGAACGTCTTCCGCGCCTACGCACCGGACCTGGTGCTGCTGGATATAATGCTGCCCAAAAAGGACGGCTGGCAGATCTGCCGCGAAATACGCGAGCAATCCTCCACCCCGGTGATAATGATCACCGCCAAGGGCGAAACGATCGACAAGGTGCTCGGGCTTGAGCTCGGCGCGGACGACTATATTGTAAAGCCGCTGGATATGAAAGAGGTCTTCGCCCGCATAAAGGCGGTGCTCCGCCGCTACACCCGGCACGGCCCGTCCGAAAACGGCATAGTGCGTTACGACGACCTGGAGATATCGCTGGACAAATACGAAATGAAGGTTAAGGACGTGGTGTACGATCTCCCGCCCAAGGAGCTGGAGCTTATTTACTACCTCGCCGCGAACTACAACCGCGTTTTCACGCGTGACCAGCTTCTGGACAAGGTCTGGGGGTTCGATTACCTCGGCGACAGCCGCACGGTGGACGTGCATATCAAACGCCTTCGCGAAAAGCTGGAGCCGGCGCAAAGCAAGACCTGGGCGCTCAAAACCATTTGGGGCGTGGGGTATAAGTTCGAGGTAAACACCAAAGAAGCAAAGCAACAGTAAAACGCGCTGCGCTTCCGCCCGGAAACCGTGTTTCCGGGCGGATTTTACCCCAAAAATGCAAGCATTTTCGGGGGCCCCCTATTTATCCCCACAAAACTTCGTTTTGCGGGGACCCCGTATAACCCCCAAAAGCGTAAACGCTTTCGGGGACCCCATATAACCCCCAAAAGCGTAAACGCTTTCGGGGACCCCTGGCGGAGTTTTTTCCGCGGCGAAGCCACGGAAAAAACGGATTTAATTTATATAGTATAGGAAAAACGCCCCTCGGGACGCCTGCGATAAAGCAGGTGTCCCGATTTTTTGCGCTTAGCTTTGAAATTGATCTAATCTGTGCTGTTTTCCGCAAAACCAACGCAAAAGCACTTTTGACAACCAACGGTCATCAAAAGCGCTATGTACTCGGTTAGGCGTGGATTGCTTTCCGCTTTATATTTTATTCGTTTGAATATAGCGAAACTATAAAAAATAAACTTGAGGTTAAATATAGGTTTCCTGATGATCCCTTTACAATCCTCATTTTCGTGCTATAATTTAATCAGAAACAGGCGCCGTTTCAATAATATTTATCGGAGGATATTATGAAAATCACAATAGGAACAAACATCAAACGTTTGCGATCCGAAAAGGGTGTTACGCAGGAGCAGCTCGCAGAGGCGATGAACGTCACCTGTGCTGCGGTCAGTAAGTGGGAGAGGAACGAAACCTATCCCGACATCACTTTGCTCCAACCGCTTGCATTCTATTTCGGTATTACACTTGACGAGCTTATGGGTTACGACAAAGAAAAGGTAAACGAAGAAATAGAAAAAACTATAGCGGAATACCGCAAAAACTATGACAGCCGGATAATCGCGAAAGCCTATAAAGACTACCCGAACGACTATCGGATAATGTACTTTTACATGTGGTCGCTCGGAGTTGATGACGCGGAACCGGATCTGCAGAAGGCGCGTGAACGCAAAAACGAGATCGAACCGATTTGCAATAAGATAATCGAAGGTTGTAACGATGTTCAGCTTTGCCTCGGCGCATGGAAAATGAAAGCGATTCTACTTCACGCGGTAGGTAAAACCGACGAAGCGCTGAAGATCCACAGCGAGAAATTCGGCGGGTGGTATTTCTCGTCGGGACAGATGAACGAACAGCTTTTTACAAAAGACAGAGCTGAGTTTTTGTATTGGGCAAAACGCAATATGTATGAGCTTACCGAATTCGCCGCAGATAAACTCGTAAAGTCGTATTTTTATGATTCAGAGATTTCGTATGAAACAATGGTGAAAAAGGTTGAAAATATTGCAGATGGTGCATACCGGCTTGGCTGCGAGCTTGAAGATGCGTATCTTGTCGAACAGGCTTATGTCGCTTTCGGAAGACTTCAAAATGACCTGATTGCCCGGGAGTATCGCGGTGGAAAAGAAGAAGATATCATCAGGATCACCGACAAGTATCTTTCAGCCGTCTCAAAATTGCAGGAGATGTCAAAAACAGACAAATCGCTGCTTGATGCATGCGTAAAAAGTCACGGCGTAGACGATCTTCTTTCTTACTGCGCGAACAGCGCGTTATCGTGGAAGAATCCACGAAACATAAAACTGCTTGACAATAACGAGTATAAGGCGACGATCGAAAAATACAAAAAAAGTTGAATTTATATCGAGGCGGGGATTTCTCCCCGCCTGCGTTATACTGTTAAATTAATAAATGAAACTTTTGCCTTAAACACGTATAACGACCGCGAGGGACGCCTGCTCTGCGGCAAGTGTCCCTCGGGGCGTTTTTTTCATTTTATTCATTCGCGCGAAGCGCGGCTTTTCCCTCGAAAGCGTTTACGCTTTTGGAGTTGGCATTAGATCGCTCAGATACCTGATGTCCGCGCCGACGCCGCGCAGCTTGCCGACCATATCCTCGTAGCCGCGCTCGATATGATAAACGTCGTCGATAACGGTGGTGCCGGGCGCGGAAAGCCCCGCGATGACCATCGCGGCTCCGGCGCGAAGGTCCACGGCGCGCACGTTCGCCCCGTGAAGCTCCGAAACTCCCTCGATGAGCGCGTCGCGCCCGGAAACGGTTATTTTGGCGCCCATACGGGTGAGCTCGTCGGTATATTTGAACCTGTGGTCCATAACGCTTTCGGTAAGCGTGCTCTGCCCTTCCGCAAGGCAGAGGAGCACGCAGAACTGCGGGTTCATATCGGTGGGGAACCCGGGGTAGAAATCGGTCTTTACACGCGCCTTGCGCAGAGCGCCGACGTAGGAAACGGTAACGAAATCGTCGCCCTCGTCCACGTCCACGCCGACTTCGAGCAGCTTGCGCGTAGTCGCTTCCAGGTGCCTGGGGATAACGTTTTTAATGGTGAGCGTGCTTTTCGTGGCGGCGGCGGCGATCATATAAGTGCCCGCCTCGATCATATCCGGGATTATCGCGTAGGTCACGCCGTGAAGCTCGTCCACGCCGCGTATTTTAATAACCTCCGTCCCGGCGCCGGAAATGTTCGCGCCGCAGGAGTTCAGGAAGTTCGCGAGGTCGACTATATGCGGCTCGCGCGCGGCGTTGTCGATAACAGTCATCCCCTCGGCGGTGGCGGCGGCGAGCATGATGTTCACAGTCGCGCCGACGGAGGCGACGTCCATATAGACCGGCGCGCCGCTTAAACGGCGTTCCGCGTAGCAGCTCACGGCGTCGTCGCTGCAAATGACCTTCGCGCCGAGCGCCTCAAAACCTTTGATGTGCTGGTCGATGGGGCGGACGCCGAAGTTGCAGCCGCCGGGGAACCCGGTGGCGGACCTGCCGAACCTGCCGAGCTCCGCGCCGAGGATGTAATAGGAGCCGCGCATTTCCCGCGCGAGGTCGAGCGGAGCGCTGCCGCAGCGGATACCGCGCGTGTCGATGCGGTAGTTCCCGCGGGAGAGGCGCTCCACCTCCGCGCCCATACGCTTGATTATCTCCAGAGCCGTGGCGATATCCCGCACCTCCGGAAGATTTTCCAACACGCAGACGTCGTTCACCAGCACGGTGGCGAAAATAATGGGGAGCGCGGCGTTCTTCATACCGCCTATATTAACGGTGCCGAGCAGGGGCCTGCCGCCCGATATGCAAATTTTATCCATATTAATAAAACACCTTTCCGCAAGCGCCGCGAAAACGCAAGAATATGTAAAATCCGGACGCAACCGTCCATTCTAAATTATAATACCATTTATGCCGATAATTGTCAAGTATATTTATCGGCTCGGGGCGCTCCGCGGGGGGCGCGCTATACTTTTATTTTATTCCCGCGCGCGCCGCGCTGACACAAAACGGCGCGTATCGCGCACAACAGACTTTAATCGTTCTTGACAAAACGGGCAAAATGATTCATAATATAAACAGCAAAAACAAAGGAGAATCTTTTTATGCCTAAAAACAAAAAGCCGAACGTCGGGATAGTCTTTCTCGGAGGAGTAGACGGGATCGGCATGAATATGACTGCGTTCGTTTACGCAAACGATATCATAGCGGTGGACTGCGGCGTTTCGTTCCCGGAGGACGATATGCTGGGAGTCGACCTGGTGATACCGGATTTTACTTATCTGGAAAGGAACGCCGAAAAACTGCGCGCCCTGCTGATAACCCACGGGCACGAGGACCATATCGGCGCGGTGCCGTATTTCCTTAAAAAGTTCCCCAACGTTCCGGTGTACGCCACGCGGCTCACGCTGGGGATAATCGAAGCGAAGCTCGCCGAGCACGGCATCCGCGGCGCGAAATTAAAAGAGGTGCACGCGGGCGACGTTGTCGCCGTCGGCGCGTTCGAGGCGGAGTTTATAAACGTGAACCACTCGATGCCGGATTCCTGCGCGATGTGTATTTCCACCCCCTGCGGGCGCATCCTGCACACCGGCGACTTCAAGGTGGACTTTACCCCGGTGGGCGAAAAGCCCATAGACCTTACCCGCATCGCGGAGCTCGGGCGCAAAGGGATACGCCTGCTGCTGTGCGACAGCACGAACGCCGAACGCCCCGGCTATACGCCGAGCGAAAGCTCGCTCGCCGTGAGCTTCGACAGGATATTCGCCAACGAAAAAAGGCGGCTGGTCATAGCCACCTTCTCTTCCAACGTTCACCGCGTGCAGCAGATAATAAATTCCGCGGCGAAGTTCGGCCGCAGAGTCGCGCTTACCGGGCGCAGTATGCAGAACTTCTTCAACGCCGCCGTAAAGCTCGGATACCTTACCGTCCCGGGCGAAATTATGATCGACGCCGCGGACGTGAACAAATACCCGCCGGAAAAAGTCGCCGTGGTTACCACCGGGACTCAGGGCGAGCCGATGAGCGCGCTTTACCGTATGGCGTTCGGCGAGCACAATTATATCACGCTCGGGAGCAGCGACCTGGTGGTAATGTCCTCCTCCGCGATCCCCGGCAACGAAAAGCTTATTACCAAAATAATAAACGAGCTGTTCCGCCGCGGCGCGGAGGTGATCACCTACAGCAACTACGACGTGCACGTTTCCGGCCACGCCTGCCGCGAGGAATTAAAGCTTATGCACACGCTGGCAAACCCGGAGTTCTTTATTCCGGTACACGGCGAATACAAACACCTTGTCGCCCACGCGGAGCTCGCGAAGCAGCTTGGTATGCGTCCCGAAAGGATAGTTATCCCGGAGACCGGGCGCGTGGTGGAGTTCACCCGCCGCAGTCTTAAACCCGCCGGCAGCGTGGAAGCGGGCGCCGTTATGGTGGAGCCCGGCGGCGCGGGCGGTCTGAACGGCGCTGTGCTGCGCGACCGGCACAAGATGTCCGAGGAAGGCGCGATATTCGTTACTGCGGGGATCGACACGCAATATCTGTGCATCTCCGCGCACCCGGAGGTCACCACGCGCGGCTTCGTTTACGAAAAGGAGAACACGGATATGATAAACAAGCTGGCGGAGCTGGCGTATAACTCGCTTATCAAAAGCTTCGCGCGGAACATAAGCGATCCGCTTATCCTGCAATCCCGCCTGCGCGACGATATTTCGGAATACGCGCGCCGCCGCACGAAACGCAAGCCCATGGTGGTGGTATGCCTGCTTGAAGTCGGGAAATAAAAAATCTTGCAAATAAAACGCAAAACGGGCGCTTAATGCAAAGCGTCCGTTTGTTTTTGTATTCTCCAGATCCGGAACATCCGGTAAAGCCGGCGCAGGTCTTCGTACCCGCCGCGCGCAGGCCCGGCGTTGAACAGCTCGAAGCTGCCTTCCCCGAGC
Organism: Clostridia bacterium; assembly: GCA_017447445.1. Taxonomy (GTDB): domain Bacteria; phylum Bacillota; class Clostridia; order Oscillospirales; family CAG-382; genus Coliplasma. The sequence continues at coordinate 38,677 of JAFSNK010000034.1, forward strand.
GCGCGCAGAGCGAAATAGTGCCATTCCGGCGCGCCGGCGTTTTTGCCCATGACTATGGCGGTATCGCCCTTTTGCAGCGAGGCGAGCCCGCGTTTTACGCGCGCGGAGGCCGAAACGCGCAGCCCGAAGGAGCGCAAAACGGAGGAAACGCGCCACGGCATGGCGCCGAAACGCCCGCGGAAGGGCAGGCGTTTCGAAAGCGCGGCGATCACCTTTTCCGCTTCAAAAGGCATATCGCACAGCCGGAGCGCGTTGCAGACGGCTATCCAGCCGCAGCCGTTTACACGCCCGGGGTATCTGCCGAAAAGCACCTTCGCCGCGGCGCCGGAGTTCTGGTCCGGCACCGGGAACGAAAGCGACGCCAAAAGCGATCTCTGCGAGTTATCCATTTATGTTTATTTCGACCGCGACGTCGCCTCCGGCGACGTATCCGAGGTCGATGCAGACGGCGAAGTTGTCCGTGCCGGAATAATCCTTCGGCGCGAAGTAAATAAAGCTGCCGTCGCGGTTAAGCTGCAGCGAACCGTAGCGCGGCGATCTGGAAACGGCGAGCGATTCCGCATAAAGGGAATATTCCCCGAGGTCGATCTTGCCGCTTACCGTCTTGCCCGCCTCGCATTCGAGTTTTACGTCCTGATTCGGGAGCGTTATCTGCTCCGGGGTAACGATCTCCAGCTTTTCCTTTGCGTAAAGATAGAGGTCGTCGTATACCTTGCGCGTGAATTCGTCGTCGGAATAGCACGCCTGCGAGAACGCGCCGGGAACGCCGTCCTGGTAGTAAACTTTAACGGAGTTCATATATCCGGTCTGCGCTCCGGCGATCATATATTCCTCGAACCGCTGCGCGTTGCTGCGGTTGGTGACTCCGGTGAGCTCCATTTCGACGCACATACCCAGCAGGCGCGTCTTTTCGGCGTTGGAGTAAAGCACCGCGCTGGTGTTTTCGGCGTGGAACATATAGTTCGGCTGCATACACGCCATATCGAACCCGAGAGCTTTCCAGTCGGCATAGCCGGAGGCGAGCTGATAGGGTATCCAGAACAGCTTAACGCCCAGACTGTGCGCGTAATCCGAAGCGAAGCGGATAAGCGTTAATTCGTGCGGGTCGCTGTAATCGACGTGCTCTTCGAACCAGTAGAAGCCCTTGAAATCAAGGTTGCCGTAGCCGCCCGCGCGGAAACGGTTTATCTCCTCGTCCATTATCCATTTAATGGCTTTCTTGCGGTCCTCGAGCTTGGTGATATCCTCGTCCGCGCCGTCGCCGTCGATATCGCCGAACACGTTCGGCTTGGGCGGATCATCGTTGGTCTTCTGGAAGGTGTAGAGTATGGAGGTATAGACCGCCACCTTGTAATCGCTCCTGCCGAGCGCGTTTTTAACGGTTCCGACGGCGGTATTGAGCGCCTCCATATTGCGCCCGGGATAATAAACGTCGTCCACGTAATAGTGCCAGCCGTTCGCGTTGCGCGCCTCCGTGCTGTAATTGAACCTGGTATAGGGCAGGAACAGGAATCCGTCGAACATCGTGTCGGTAACGGCGCCCTCGGTATCCAGATAGGCGACGTAGGGGAGGAATTCCTCCGGGGTGATAAGCCCCGATTCCTCGTGCGTGCTGCCGTAGCCGTAGCAGTGGTAGGCGAGCAGTATGTTGTGAACGTCGTCGAACTCCGAAGGCAGGATGTAGCTGCCGCCGAGACTGTCTTTGTTCGTCGCGTCGTCGGGAACGACGTCCAGCGCGCCCTCGGCGTTCTTGCGCCCGGTCACCTCGATCTCGTCGATGTAAACGTGCGTGTCGACAAGGAACGCCAGCTTGAAGTAGCGCGCCTTATACGCCTTGCCGAAGTTCACTTCCAGCGGGATCATCGCGTTTTCGTCCGCGGAGCTTACCGAGGCGGTGGCGGAAACGGTTTGCCAGTCGACGCCGTTTTCGGAAACGACTGCGCGTATGTAGCGCGGCGGATAGATCCCGGCGGACGGATTTTTAAGCATATTCGTCTTGAATCCGGTCACTTCGGAGATTTTGCCGAGGTCGAACACGATCTGCCTGCTGTCGCAGCGGGTTATATGGAACCACGCGCCGTCGGAATAGGAGGCGACGTCGGCGTATTTTCCGTTCGTGAGCACCGAAGCGTCGGTGCTGTTGTACCATTCGGTGGCGATGTCCTTTTTAATGTTTTCCCCCGCGAACACCATGGGCGTGAGCCCCGAAACGATATTCTTCGTTTCGTTGTAATCGGGTTCGGAGCTTTCCCAGAACTCTTTTTCGTTCACGACGGGGACGGAGGTATAGCCGTAATATTCCGAGGAGCCGACGTAATTGCCGGGGATCCCGCCGGTATATTCGTCGCCGTAGGCGATGACCTGCAGCTCGCCGATGAACAGCCAGACCGAATTGTTTTCCGAAAATTCGAATTTAACGTATCTCGCGGAGACGGCGCCCTGAAGCTTCAAAGCGAAATCGTACGCCTCGTTTTCATAAATGTCCCCCGCGACGTACACCTTGCCGAGCTCGACGAACTCCTTGTCCTCGCCCGCGGCGCTCACCGTGACCGATTTGCAGATGCTTATCCCGTAGGAAAGCAGATTCAGCACGTCGGCGTGGAAATCCATTATCCCGTCGCGGACCTTGCCGAGGTCGACGGTTATTTCGACCTTCTCGTGCGCGGTGCTGTAATAGCCCGCCCAGGCGGTCTTATCGAACGCTTTGGGCGAAGCGCCGTTGGTAAGCAGCATTTTCGCGTTGTTGTCCGGGTAGTCCGGGCTCGTCGCGCGGGAGGATTTATACATCATCCCGTGCGCCACGTTGGCGCCGGAGCCGGAGCGCGCGTAATCGAAATCGACAAAAGCGTTGAGCTGCTCTATGCGGCTCGGCTTCGGGGGTTCTTCGGGTTTGGATCCCTCCCCGCCCGCCGCGGAAGATTCCGAAACGGGCTCGGACTGCGCGGCGGAAGCTTCGCTTTTGGCTTGCGAAGGCTCGACGGTCTTGCCGCACGCCGCAAGCAGCATACAAAGCAGAAGCAGCGCGCAAACGGATATTTTAATGAATCGCATCGGTATTCTCCTTCCGAAACAAGAGCCGGGAGGAAAATTACCTCCCCCCGGCGCGTTTTTTGTGTCTGTTTACGATCGCTGTCGATCAGTCAGCGGAGTAGACTTCGATCTCGTTGATGAAGCCCCACGCGGGATTGAGCTCGAGCTCTACTTTTACGTAGCGCGCTTCGACGGCTTCAAAACCGGCTTCCGCCCAGTAGCAGCCGTCGGCGGTGTCGCCCTGCGGGAGAGCGGCTACAGCGGTGAAGTTGGCGCCGTCGGTAGAGACGGAGAATTTGAAGCTCTTCCAAGGCATAACAGCCCAGCCGCTGAGAACGCCGTGGTGCACGCGGATGGTATTAATGTTGGTCGCTTCGCCGAGGTCGATGGTAACGACCGCGAAACCGTCGACGGTGTTGGTGCTGTTGAAGCCCCACCAGTAGCAGAGCCCGTCGTCGGGATCTGTGGCGTTGGTAACTTCCGAGTCATAGGTCTTGCCGTCGGTAAGTTTTGCGTTGTATCCGCTGGCAACGTCGCCGGAAAGGGTATAGTTCTTGTTAAGAGCAACGTTGGTGCCGGAAACATCGGGTTCGGCGGTGGAGGGGACGTCCTCGGAAGGTTCATCCTCGGAGGATTCTTCCTCTGGCTTGCTCTCTTCGGCGGGCTTGGATTCTTCCTTGCTGGTTTCAGCGGGCTTGGATTCTTCCTTGCTCGTTTCGGCGGGCTTGGATTCCGCGGTGGATTCTTCGGGCTTGGATTCTTCGGGTTTCTTGCCGCAGGATGCGAGCACCGCGACGGAAAGGATCATAAGAAGCGCAAGCAGAAGTGCGATTTTTTTCATGTAGTGTCTCCTTTTTATGGTGATGTTTTAATATTTCGGTTTTACGCGATGACTTCTATTTCGTCGATGAACGCGAACACGCAGGTCGGGTCCATATTGATCGTCACACGGACGTAACGGCCGGCCGCGCTGCCGTCGACTTCTACCCAGATCGCGCCGGAAGCGGATTCTGCTATCTGAGCCGCGCCGACTTCGTTATAGGCGCTGCCGTCTTCGGAAGCTTCGACTTCAATGGACTTGGGCGTGCCTATTCCGGAGGAGCCGCCCGCGGCGTAAAGATGAACTCTGACTCTTCCGAACTGTTTGGATTCGCCGAGGTCGATGACCACGGTGCCGACGCTGCCGGGAGCGCTTACCACGGAGGGCGACGCTTTTTCGGAGCTGTAGAAGCCGAACCAGTTGTTGGTGTCGCCGTAAGTGAGCTGATCGAAGGTCTTGCCGTCAGTCAGCTTTGCGCGGTAGGTATTTGTGCCGTCGGAGAAGCCGTCGCCGCAGCCGGAAATGACGTAGGTCTTTTCGAGCGCGACGTTATCGCCGTTAAGGACGGGCTGTTCGCCTTTGGATTCTTCGGGCTTGGATTCCTCGGGCTTCGATTCCTCGGGCTTGGATTCTTCGGGTTTGGATTCTTCGGGTTTGGATTCTTCCGGTTTGGATTCCTCCGGCTGGGATTCAGCGGGTTTGGATTCTTCCGTCTTGCTGCCTTCGGCGGGCTGGGATTCGGCTGCCGATCCGTCCGGCTTGGATTCCTCCGGCTTCTTGCCGCAGGAAGCGAGCAGGGCGAGGGAAAGGACCATAAGCACCGCAAGCAGTAACGCGATCTTCTTCATTTAACAAATCTCCTTTCAGGATGTGTGCGCCGCGGGCGCGCGCCCGCGGTAAACATACTTTTCAGTGTGAGTATTATACAACATAATTCCCGCCGTGTCAAGTTATTTTGAAAAACAAGCGGCGGCGGGCGGCGGGTTTCGCCTTTTTTCCGCCGTTTTAGTCAAAGAATATAATCATACGAATCAAAAAAACGCTTTATTAGCTATTATTTTTGCAAAAAACTATTGAAAATCCGCCGTTCGTCAGTTATAATATATTTTGGTGATATATATGGTTAAGCGCAGGATCAATATTGCATTGGACGGGCCCTCCGGTTCCGGAAAAAGCACGCTGGCAAAGAATCTCGCCCGCGAGCTGGGCTTCGTTTACATAGATACGGGCGCGCTCTACCGCACGGTAGGGCTGTTCGTCGCGGAGCACGGGTTCGAACCCGGCGACGCGGCGGGCGCCGTTTCGGTGCTTTCCCACACGAAGATAACCATGCGGCTTATCGACGGCGGCGGGAAGGTGTTCCTCGGCACGCGCGAGATCGGCGGCGAGATACGCACGCCCGAGATGTCGCGTTATGCGTCCGACGTTTCGAAGGTCCCCGAGGTGCGCGAATTCCTTTTGGAAACGCAGCGCGAGATCGCGCGGGAAAACGACGTGGTCATGGACGGGCGCGATATCGGAACGGTGATCCTGCCCAAAGCGCAGGTAAAAATATTCGTAACCGCCTCGCCGGAGGCGCGCGCGGAACGCCGGTATAAAGAGCTTGTCGAAAAAGGCGAAAAGACCACCTACGAGGAAGTGCTGGCGGATATGCTCTGGCGCGACAAAAACGATTCCTCGCGGGAGATCGCTCCCTGCGTCCCCGCGAAAGACGCGGTGGTGTTGGATAATTCCAAGCTCGGGATCAAAGAAACGGTCGACGCGGCGCTGGAGATCTTTCACAAGAAGGTCGGGGCGTAATGGGCGTTAAAACCTTCCGCGCGGCGCGCGCCGTCACGAACTTCCTTGCAAAGATACTTTACCGCGTGAGCTATTACGGCAGGGAAAACGACGACGGCGAGGGCATCTGCATCGTGCTTTCGAACCACACCTCGTTCACCGATCCGGTCTTTACCGCGAACGCCGTTAAAAAGCGCGATCTGGTGTTCATCGCAAAGGAATCGCTTACCGGGCACGGTTTGTTCGGCAAATTCCTGTTGGCGTGCAACGTGATCCCCATCCGCCGCGGAGAAAGCGACATTCAGGCGCTTCGCACCGCCTGCGGCGCTCTGGGCGAGGGCAAAAGTCTGGCGATCTACCCGCAGGGCACGCGTATGCCGGGCGTCGGCCCGCTGCCGGAACAGGCGATGGCGGGGCTCGGCCTGATGGCTTCGCGCAGCAAGGCGTCTTTGCTTCCGGTGGCGATATGCTACGGCAAAAACCGCCGCGGAAAGCCCTCCGTCTTCCGCAAAGTGCGCGTTTTTGTCGGAAAACCCATCCCTTATTCCGAATATTCCGCAATAAACGAACGCCCGAATTCCCACGAGATCGCGGAATACGCGTTCGGGAAGGTGTGCGATCTGTTCAACGAGCATAACGATGAGCGATAAAATACGTATATCCGAATACAGCGGCTTCTGCTTCGGCGTAAAGCGCGCCGTGGATATGATAGAAAAAAGCATAAACGAATCCGGCAAAAGGATATTCTGTCTCGGCGAGCTGATACACAACCCCGGGTTCAACGAATCGCTTAAGCGCCGCGGGGTGACGTTTATCACCGCGGACGAAATAAAGGACCTGCCGCCGGACGCGCTGCTGTTCATCCGCACGCACGGGGTGCCGAAGGACGTGCTGGAGGAAGCGGAGCGCCGCGGAGTCGAATATGTCGACGCCACCTGCCCCTACGTCAAGAAGATACACGGCATCGTCGGCTCGCAGGGGAAGGACGTTACGGTATTCACCGTCGGGGACAAAAACCACCCCGAGGTGCAGGGTATACTCAGCTGGGCGAACGGCGAAAGCAGAGTGTTTTCCGGCGCGGAGGAGATAATCGCCGCGCATCCGGAGGGGTTTTGCGACGAACGCGACTGCATCCTTACCGCGCAGACGACGTATTCCGGCGCGGAATGGGCGAAATGCCGCGAGCTTATTAAAAAATTCTATCCCAACTGCCGCGTTTACGACACGATCTGCAGCGTTACGGAGAACCGCCAGAAAGCGGTTTACGAACTCGCTTCGCAGTGCGATCTTACCGTCGTAGTAGGCGGGCGCAACAGCTCCAACACCGCAAAGCTTTACGCGATAGCGCGCGAGGTGTGCGGGGACGCGATAATGATCGAGTCCGCCGGGGAGCTGGATGAATACGCCGGGCGCATAGCCCGTGCGAAAACAATGGCAATAGCCGCCGGGGCTTCGACTCCGAGCGGTATAATACAGGAGGTTTACAAAAAGATGGCAGACATCACCAATGAGGAACTCAGCTTTGCTGAGATGCTCGACCAGTCATTCAAAACTTTAAATACAGGTGAAAGGGTCAAGGGTATAGTTTCGGCGGTCAATCCGAACGAGATCAAGGTCGACCTCGGCACAAAGCATACGGGCATTCTTCCGTATGACGAGATCACTTCCGAATCCGGCGTGGATCTGAACGATCTGTTCAAGGTCGGCGACGAGATCGAAGTTATGTGCGGCAAGTTCAGCGATTCCGACGGCACGGTCATGCTCTCGAAGAAGAAGATCGACGCGCACAAATTCTGGGACGAGATAAAAGCCGCCGCCGAATCCGACGCGCATCTTACCGGAACGGTAAAAGAGATCGTGAAGAACGAAAAGGGTTTTGCCGGCGTTATCATCCCCTACGGCCCCAACCGCGTATTTATCCCCGCTTCGCAGACCGGGATCCCCAAGGGCGAGGATCTGGAGCCGCTTAAGGGCCAGACCGTGAGCTTCCGGATTATCGACGTGAACGACGGACGCAAGAGGGCTGTCGGCTCTATTAAGAGCTCCGCCCGCGCCGCGAGAAAGGCGGCGGAGGACGCGTTCTTCGAGACCGCGCAGGTCGGCGACAAGTTCGAAGGCAAGGTCCGCGCTCTTATGTCCTACGGCGCGTTCGTGAACATCGGCCCGGTGGACGGTATGCTTCACATCAGCGAGATCTCGTGGGGCAAGCTCAAAAAGCCCGCGGACGTGTTCAAGGAAGGCGACACGGTCAACGTATTCATAAAGGATATCGACCGCGAGCGCAGGCGCATCTCGCTCGGCTACAAGACCGCCGAGAACGATCCCTGGAACATATTCGCGCAGAAGTATAAGGTCGGCGACGTTGTCGAAGCGACTGTCGTCAGCGTACTTCCGTTCGGCGCGTTTGCCGAGATATTCCCCGATCTCGACGGACTTATCCACGTGAGCCAGCTTTCCGACAAGCCGGTGCAGAACCCCGCTTCCGTCGTTAAAGTAGGCGACAAAGTCACCGTCAAGATCACCGCCGCCGATTTCGAGCGCAGGCGTCTGAGTCTTTCGATCCGCGCGCTGCTCACCGGCGAGGAACCCGAATCCGAAGCTCCCGCAGCGGAAGCCGCGGAGGAAGTAAAGGAAGCCGTTGAAGAAGCGGCGGCTCCGGCAGTCGAAGAAGCAAAAGAAGCCGTCGAGGAAGCCGCGGCACCCGTGGCGGAAGCTGTTGAAGAAGTAAAGGAAACAGCCGAAGAAACCGTTGAGGAAGCCAAGGAAACCGTTGAAGAGGCGAAGGAAGCGGTCGAAGAAGCGGCTGCCCCCGTCGCCGAAGCGGTCGAAGAAGTCAAAGAGACCGTTGAGGAAGCAAAGGAAGCGGCTGAAGAAGTTAAGGAAGCAGCCGAAGCCGAATAAGCGCAATTCGTGAATGACTAAATAACAAGATAAGCTCGCATTGCCGCGGGCTTATCTTTTTGTCGCCCGATGGCGAGCGGTCAGCCCCGAAAATGCAGGCATTTGCGGGGCAGGCAAAAAAGAATAAAACAAATAAGGAAAGAGATATACGAAATGTGTGTTTTTCCTATAACCCTTGCTGCTTATATTAACTAAGCAGTATTGAAAACGCTTGTGCTTTGAAGAAAATCTTCGACTGCCGCAGAAAAAGAAAGTCCGCCGAAGCGGACTTTCCTTTTTTATATTACTTGCGTAATATTATTCGGTTGTGTGCGCCTGCTTATTCAGCGGGAGCCCAAGCCTCGACTTCGTCAGCCCACAGATAGTTGCCGCCGACCGGTACGAATTTAATGTAACGGGCGTTGACAGCGCTGTCGAGCTGAATGGTGAACCAGGTTGACTGCCAGGTTGCGTCGGCGGGATCGCCCTTGGTGCTGGCAGCCTCCACGGGAGTGAAGGCGGTGCCGTCGGTAGAGATCTCTACCGTGAAGCCGGTGATAAGGGTGATGCCCCAGCCGCTGTTGGCGGCAGAGTGGACTTTGAACAGATCAACGTCCATAGCCTCGCCGAGGTCAACGGTAACAGTGGGGTTGTTCGCCATGGGGAATCCGGAGGAAGCGGCGGTGCCGCCGTTATCGGAATACTTACCGTCGGTAAGCTTCACGCCGTCGTCCTTATAGGAGTCGGTACGGGTGTTGCCGGTAACGGTGTAGCTCTTCTGATAGGAAACGGGGCGAACGATGCTCGGGTCTGCCTGGATAGTGAACGCCGCTTTTACGAGCGGTCTGTATCTCCAGGTGTTGGCAAGCGCCGCGCGATCCACGTTGTAAAGCGTTGCGATCTCGCCTACGGCCGCGGTGCCGAGCGCGTTAAGAGCCGGGTGGCTGCCGTGAGCGATAAGCATGAATCCGCCTTCGGGGATCTCGACGTTGGTCTTATCGACCATGCCGATGACCTTGGTGATCTTGCCGTCCGCGCCGACAACTATGCCGTTCCACCAGGTGAAGTTCTGTTTGGAACCCATGGTGACCTTGGTGATGTCGCCGACAGTCTTTTCGCCGGATGCGAGCGGAACGAGGATAGAGCAGATATCGGCTTTGTAGAGACCGAAGTGGGTGATGCTGTACGCGCCTTCGGGGATCGCTTCGAGGAACTGAACGTTGAAGGAAGCGTATGCGTTGACGTGGTGGGATTCAGCAACTTCATCGATATCGACGTTGCAAAGTTCGACGTAGTCGCCGACTTTGAGGGTGTCGAATATCGCGAGAGCGGCGTCGTCTTTCGCAACGTCGCCGTCATAAACGGAAACGCCTATTGCAAAGCCGCCTTCGGGAACTTCTACAAGATCCTTGCGTCCGTCGCCTTCGGAGTGCGGAACTTCCGCACGGCCGATGTTGGTGTAAACGCCGGTAACGAAGCCGTCTGCATCAACGGTGAACACCTTGTAGGCGTTGTAGTCGGTGGTGGTCCTGTTGTTGATGAGGTTGCCGATCTCGTTAAGAGTCTTGAGTACGGTTTCGCCGTCGTTGATCCTTACGAACAGGTTTACGTCGCCGTTGGCATAGCCGGCAAAGCTGCGAAGCTTATAGGTGCCGGGCTGTTCCATGCGATCTTTATTGTAAAGACCTTCGTGGCGGATGTCCCAGCCGTTTGCCTGGTAAGGCATCGTGGCGGTACCGGTTCCTTCGGGAGCGGGATAGTAGGAGTAATCCACGCCCTTCTTCATAAGAGCAGCATAGTATGCAAAGCCGTCTGCGCCGTTGAACTCGGAGAGGAGCACCTTGAAGGTGATCTTGGTCTGAGTTTCGCCTATTGCGGAGGCCGCGTATACCATCGAGCTTTCGGCGATGTTGTCGCCGCTGTTCGTGGTAAGGCTCTTGTTGTATTTTGCTTTGTTGGTAACGGCTCCGTCGGCCGCGATGTCTACGTCATAGAAGTGAGTGTAAACGGTCGCGTCGTCGCTGGAGCGGATCCAGAAGCGGAAGGTGGAGATCTCGTCGGCAAACTTGCCGTCGCCCACTACGGTAACGTAGAGGTATTCTTCGTCGTCTGCAAGCGCGAGCTTGTAGGTAAGAAGTTCGGGCGAAGTTTCTTTAACGGTCTGCCATCTGCCGTTTGCGGAGGTAACGGAGGTGAACGCCTTCTTCGCAACGTCGAAGGAAGCGTATTTGTTAAGAGCGGTGCCCGCTTCGAGAGCGGCAAGCTCTTCAAGGTCTACGTTGCGAAGCGTTACGGTATCGCCGCACTTCACGCCGTCCGCGCCGAACAGGTCGGCGTAAACGCTGCTTTCGGCCGCGATCGCATCATTGTGCAAGCCGATGATGTATCCGCCTTCGGGGATCTCAACGAGATCTTTGCGGCCGTCTTCCGGAGAATGCGGCTCGGCAGCTCTGCCGAGTTTTTCATTCACGTCGATGACCATGCCTTCTTCGTTGACAACGATGATCTTGAAGTAGTTGTAATCCTTGCCTTCGAGATCGCCGAGCGTTGTCTTGCCTTCCTGGCGAACAAAGATGTCGATGGTGTTGCCGGTAGCGTATTTGGCAAAGTTGGTGATCTTGTACGCGCCCAGTTTTACGCCGGGATCATAGGCGGTCTTGCCGTCGATAAGATCCTTGGAGACCATGGCGTTTTCGCTGAGAGCAACGTCAACTTCGGTAATAGCGTTGACGTCGATATCATAGAGGTAGAGCTTATCGCCTGCCGTGAGGCCTGCGATGAATGCCGCAGCTTCGGGCATTTCGGTGTTGTGGCAGCCGAGCACGAAGCCGTAGAGCGGGATCTCAACGTCGTGGAAGTCGGAATCGGTTCCGTTGCCGATAAGGACTTCTTTAACAACGTATGCCTTTTCGTCGAGATCCCATTCGACCACCGCGAGGTTCCACCAGGCGTGAGTCTTATCCTTGACTTCGCCCAGAGTCTTGCCGAGCTTGTAGCCGATAACGTTGAGAGAATCGGTAGCGTAGGTGTAGCCGTGAGTCGGCTGAATGTATTCAGCAGCTTCAACAGCGTATACTTCGACTTCCGCGAAGAACGAGAACGCGCCCGTTAACTCGCCGTTGATATATACTTTCTGAGTGTCAACAACCATCTTCACGTACTGCGCTTTGTAAGCAGTGTAAAGATCGGTCTCGAACCAGTAAGCGGTGTCGGAATTATCCTTGAACCTGCTGTCGCTCATGTCGAGCATGCCGGCTTCGGTGTAGTTGGTTCCGTCTTCGGAAACGTAGAATTTAACGCTCTTCGGAGGAACAATACCGGATTTGTTCGCCGGCCAGATATTTACTCTGACTTTGTTTACGTTTTCGTAAACTTCGCCGAGGTTGATATCAGCGGTAACTTCGCCGATCTTGAAGGCGTGCCATACTCCGGTGTAGGAGCCCGCGGTAGCGGATACACCGTCGGTCATCTTGCCCATGTAGGTGCCGGAAGTGGAGTAATTGCCGCCCATGGTGCACTCTTTATTAAGAGCGAGGTTTCCGCTGGAAGTGGAGATCTCGGGCATCGGAGCTCCGGAGAGGTTGATGCTCTGATCGCCGTTCCAGGGGTTCCAGGCAGCCGAGCCGCCAGCCGCACCGTGGTACAGGCAGTAGTTCGCAGCGTCCTTATTGGAGACTGCGAATATTATCTGAACTACGCCGCTGTCGGAAACGAGGGTAGCCGGGAAGGTGATCTCGATATCCGCACCGCGAGCGGTGTTCATGGTGGTGAGAGTGTAAGGATAGGATTCGGCGTTGTAATCGGCTACGACTGTGCCGGAGTTGCCGGTCGGATTGGTGTTCTGCTTGATGCAGGTGAGCCATTCGGTGCCGTTGTAGGAAACGTCGGCAAAGAAGTTGTAAGCGGTATAACCGGTGCCCGGGTTACGGATCCAAACGCGGATGTTGGTACCCTTGCCGTTGCCGTAGGCGTCGGCAGTGCCGGTGAGTATGCCGTGGAACTTAACGCCGAGTTTTACGTTGCCGGTTTCGGCATCGTAAGCGGCCGCGTATTCATAGCTGTGAGGAACGCCGGGAACGGAGGATTCCTGCCAGGTGCCGGCGGTAACGCCGTTGGCTTCTTTCCATTCTTCAGCCCATGCGAATTCAAGGCCTTCGGCGGTGTACTCTTTAACTGCGAGTTCGCGGAGGTTGCAGGCAGCGCCCGCGCCGCTTACCCATACCTGAACGCCGGAGAAGGTGATCGTACCGTCTTCAACAGCGCCGGCCGGGAACTGGTTTTTATTGAGGAGGTTGAATGCTTTTACGAGATCTGCGAGCGGAACAAAGCCCTTGAATTCGCCGGCCTTGAAGTCGCCGGAGCCGGTCTCGTACTGGTTGGTGTTGAGATACAGCGCGCTGTTTGCAAGCGGGAAGCTGTATTCCTTGCCGGTGGAATCGGTGAAGAACAACGTGATGTTGTTGTTGCCGGTTACCGTGAAGTCGTAGTACAGAGCGTACTTATCGATTTCGTAAGTCTGTCTGTCGGCTTCGGGATAGTGGAATTCCACGTTCGGCCAGCCCTGATCGTTCTTCACTATGAACTCGTCTTCCTGGAAGAAGAGCTGCTGGATGGTGCCGGGGCCAAAGTTGGCGCCTTCGTTGATCTTCCAGCGGTTGGTCTTCGGAACGAGGCCGACGTAGCTGAGTTCATAATCGGTCCAGGAAGCCCACGGGAAGGTGCTCTTGCCGTTCTGGTTGCCCCACAGCATGCTTGCGCTGTGAAGAGTGGTGGTGCCGCCGGTGGTAACGTTGAAGCGGTATTCAAAGATACCTTCTGCGGTTATATCGGCTTTTTCTTTCGGGAATCTGTATTCAAGGACGTATTTGCCGTCGGCGGCAGCGACCTTGCTTACGATCCCGTTGTCAGCGACAACAACGCCGGAGTTCGCGGTGAGCGAAGAGTTCTTCTTCATCTGGAACGTTCCGTCGGTGTTGACGTCTATGAAGTGAGTGTAAAGCTGAGCTTCCGCGTTGGTGCGCATCCACATACGCGTCATCGTGATGGCGTCGGTGTCTGCTTTAACGGCTACGTAAACGTAGGTGTCGTCTTCCACGAGCATGTAATCATAGGTGAAGGTGCCGCGGGTGGCGACGTTCTGCCATGTGCCGTTGGTTTCATCGACGTGGATCCATTCTGCGCCTTCCCAGATGGGATCGCCTTCGAACACGCCGTCGATGGTGTTCTTAACCGTGAAGCCCGCCTGATAATCTTCAAGACGGATGGTAGCGCCGAGAAGTGCGAGCGCGTCAACGTCTACGTTGTAGAGCTCGACTTTGTCGCCGATCTGGATGGTATCGAAGATCGCGAGCGCCGCGTCGTCTTTCGCGAGGATAATGGTTTCGTCTTCTTTCTGATCGTAAACGGAAACGCCTATTGCGAATCCGCCTTCGGGAACTTCAACAAGGTCTTTGCGTCCGTCGCCCTCGGAGTGAGGAACGTCGGCTCTGCCTATGTTGGTGTAGATCTCTACGACATTGCCGTCCTTATCGACTACGAATACCTTGTAAGCGTTGTAGTCGGTGGCGGTTCTGTTGTTGAGTTTGTTGCCGATATCATTCAGCGTGTATTCTCCGCTGGCGAGACGTACAAACAGGTTGACGTCGCCGTTGAAGTAGCCGCCGAAGCTGCGGAGATTGAACGCGTCTGCCGGAAGCGCTTCCGGAGTGAACGCGAGTTTTTCAATGGGCTCCTCTTTGGTATCGGTGTATTCGGTATCTTTGAAGGTTACCTTTGCGGTGTAAATGGTAGCGCCGGCCGCATAGATCGTAGCTGCCTTGGTTTCGGAAGTGATCACAGCGTCGACCTTTTCGGTCTTGCCGGGCAGGTTGGTAGCTTCGAAAGTAGCGGTAGCTGCGGTAACGTCCGTCCATTCCCAGGTCGGTTCGCCCCAGAAGAACGTTGTCGGTTCGAACACTATGGCGTGTTCGGAATCCCACGGATTCCAGGCCGCCTTATAGCTGCCTTCGTTGTTGATCGAGTGGCTGAACAGCGCGGTGTTGTGGGTTCCGTCCGCTTCGGGAGTGGAAACCGTGAGTATGAACTGCGCGCCGCCGTCGGCACTGATAAGATCGGAGGGGATAATTGCGGAGATCTCCGCGCCGTCTTTGAGTATAGCGGCTTCAAAGGAGCCTTCGAATACGATGGCGTCGCCGATCATCTTGCCGACCTTGGTCATGCCGTAGTCGTCAACACGGTCGATAACGAATTCGGTGCCGTTGTATCCGATGTCTAACAGTGCGGTGAAGTTTGCACGGCCTACGGTGTTGTTCGGGTCGAACATCCAGATGCGGAGGTTCGTCGCCTTGCCGTTGAGGTCGTTGCCGTTGGCTGCGCCGGCATTTTCGACAGCATACAGATCGCCGTGATATTTAACGCCTACTCTGAAGTTGTCGCCGTCGCGCTGAACGGCATAGTCAAAGCTGTGTTTGCCGGCATCGTTGAGCTGCCATTCCCAAACGTTTTCACCTTTGACTTCGGTCCAGGATTCTACCCATTCGAAATCGAGCGGGAGGTCGTATGTTTCAGCGGAAACTTCCGCGATGGAGATGAACTCCCAGAAGTACTTGTCGTCAGCGGGAGTGCCGCCGAGAACGAGGAAGTTGCTGCCTACTTCGAGTTCGACTTTAACGAACTTGGCTTCCACGGGATCGAACTCGAACTTGTTCTGAACGGTGCCGTACTGGCCGAGTGCGAGTTCCGAAGCGGCGAGGTCATAGGTGCCGACTACGGTGTAGGCGTCGCCGTCTTCAGAGACCGAGACGACAGCTTTGCCTTCCGGATAGCCGATCATGACGTTCGCGCAGTGGTACAGGTCGACAGTGATGGACGAAACGTTCTTGATAGCTTCGAGCTCGTCAATGATCGAAACGACCATCGGAGCCTTCTTGCAATCGGAGTTGGCAACGAGGAGAACGTCGCCGGTGCCTACGGTGCCCCAGTTGCCGTCAAAGCCGGTCTTGCCGTCGGTGAGGATGGCGTTTTCATTGACTTTAACGACAGCTTCGAAAGGTTCCGCGGCTTCGCCGGGGAATATATCGAAGGATGCGCCGGTAAGCTCGGTGGTGGTCGCGTTGGCGAGTTCTGCAAGGTCAACGCCGTAGAGTTTTACGGTGTCGCCGAACTTAACGCCGTTCGCGATGAACTGCTCGTCTTTGAGCTCGATAATTGCTTCGTAGCCGGTCACGTCGCGGTTGAAGCCGATGACGAAACCGCCTTCCGGAACTTCAACGTCGCCTTTGACGCCGGCGGGTCTGCCGGGGCCGCGAAGGTCAACGTAGACGACCTTGCCGTCCTTGTTGACTACGATAACGGCGTAAGCGTTGTAATCGGTAGCTTCTCTGCCGTTGATCTTGTTGCCTATGTCGTTAAGCGTCTTTTCGCCGGTAGCGAGGCGGACGAACAGGTTGACGTCGCCGGATGCGTACCCTGCGAAGGTCTTGATCTCGTAATCGCCGGTTTCGGCGGGTTCAAGCACTTTGATACCGATGTTGCCGACGGAATCCAGCCACTGGTTCTTGCCGCCGCCGGTTATGTGGAGCGGGCCGATCTCGTCGGTCGCAAGAGCCGGAGAGAGCAGGCACTGGTTGCCGGTTGCTCCGCCGGTGGCTTTTTCTATAGCGCAGTTGACGTACATGCGGAGGTAGTCGGTCGCGTTGATCTCGGTAAGCGGGATCGCTGCGTAAGCTTCA
>JAFSNK010000035.1 GCA_017447445.1 Clostridia bacterium
TAATAATTTTTACAAAACAGAAAGCCCGGCGCATCGCTTCCGAAGCACCGGGCGTTCTTTGCCGATTATTTGCTTTTAAGCGCGCGCTCCAGCCAGATGACTCCGATCTCGAATGCGTCGTAGAAATTCTTCTTTTCGCACTGTTTCACGACCTTTTCGTTAAAGGAAAGATCGTCGTCGGTATCCTGGATCTGGACCAGCACCTTTGTGGCGACTTCAAGTTCGCCGACCTTCTTGACGTCGAGTATATTCATAAAAAGAATATACTTGTCGTCGGGGAAACCGTAGAATATGAACCTGCCCTGACGCACCAGGGGCTTGCCCTTATACATCAGCGTTTGAATTTCTGCCATTCCGGGATTCATCCTTTCTTTTTGCCGTCGATATTGATGAAATCCTCCACCAACGCGCGCAGCAGTTCGTCGCGGTCGATTTTGGAAATGATCGCGCGGGAATTGTTGTAGTTGGTGATATAGGTAGGATCCTCGGAAATTATATAGCCCACGATCTGATTGGTGGGGTTGTACCCCTTTTCAACCAACGAATCGTAAACGTTCTGCAGTGTGGCGCGCAGGGCTTCTTTGTGCTGTTCCTTAACGGTGAACATCAAAGTCTTCTGTTTGTTATCGACAAACTGCGATTTGTCCTGCATTTTGAGTCCTCCTTTTCCGAATCAATATCATTTTTGATATTATACAACAAGCAAAACGGATTTGCAAGTGTTTTTTATCAAATAAATCACGAACGCAAAGAAATACCTTTTTCGCTCTCCAGGCGTCCGAGTATCTTCGCGACGGCGCCGTCCGCCTCCTCGTCGGTAAGAGTTCTGTCCGGAAGGCGGAAAACGAGCCGCACGGCGACGCTCTTTTTATCCTCCGGGACGCCCTTGCCGCGATAGATATCGAACACGAAGGAATCGGCGAGCATCTTTTTGCCGTAACACCGTATATCCTCAAGCAGCTCGCCCACTTCAAGGTCTTTATCGCAGATAAGCGCGATATCGCGTTCCATAGCGGGATAGACCGGCAGCGGATCGTAGGTCCTTTCGGCGCTTACCGCTTCGAACAGGCGCTCGCATTCGATCATCGCGGCGCATACCCCGCGCGGGAGATCGTAGTTTTCGCAGACAAGCGGATGTATCTCGCCGATCCTGCCGATGCAGACGCCGTTCACCACAACGTCGGCGCATCTGCCGGGATGGAACGAAGGATCGTTCGGAAAAGCGACGTAGGCGCGCGGAAGGATATCCAGTCTTCCGAACAGGGCTTCGGCGTCGGCCTTGAGCTCATAGAACCCGCCGCAGTCGGGCGTGAACGCGAAGCAAAGCGTTTTCTTCTCGTCGGAAAGGTCGCCATCCTTGCGGTAGCAGGTCATTATCTCGAACATACGCAGGTTCGAAACCTTGCGGTTCACGTTGCGCGCAAGCACCTCCAGCATCGACGGCAGCGGATGGGTGCGCATAACGGAGGTATCCTCGCCCAACGGGTTTACCAGCTTTATGAAATCGCGCAGCGGGCTTTCCGCGGGGACGTTGATCTTATCCAGCGAGCGCGGAGAAACGAACGAATAGGTGACTGTTTCGCAGTAGCCCAGGCCCGCCATTGCTTCGTTTACCTCGTAGCGGAACGCCTCGTAGGGCTTCCTGCCGCCGAGCACCGCCTCGCCCTTGAACATAGTGGGCTCGACGTTGTCGAAGCCGTACAGACGCACCACTTCCTCGGCGATATCCGCGGTGTTGATTATATCTCCGCGGTAGGCGGGAACGATGAGCTTGTCTCCGGTCACGACGAGATCGACCGAAGCGAGAATGTTTGTCATTTCCGCATCGGAGATATCGGTACCGAGCAAAGCGTTTATCGCCTTGCTGTCGAAAGGTATCTCTCTGTCCCGTATATCGGCGTTCACCACGTCAACGATGCCGGGAGCGACTTCGCCGCAGCCGAGCAGGTCGACGAGCTGACAAGCCCTGTCGAGCGCCTCGAGCGTGGTTATAGGAGGCAGACCTTTTTCGAACCTCGCGGAGCTTTCGGTACGGAGACCGACGGCTTTGGAGGTCTTTCTTATGCTTTCACGGTTGAAGTTGGCGCTTTCGAACACGACGGTGGTCGTGGAATCGGTGATCTCGCTGTTTTCGCCGCCCATAACTCCGGCGAGCGCAACGGCGCGCGAACCGTCGGCGATAACGAGCATTTCCGGCGAAAGCTTGCGCGTCACGCCGTCAAGGGTAACGATCTCTTCGCCTTCGTAAGCGTTTCTCACGTTTATTTCGCGGCTCTTGATATATTCGTAATCAAAGGCGTGCATCGGCTGACCGTATTCGAGCATCACGAAGTTGGTAATATCGACGATATTGTTTATCGGTCTTACGCCGGCGGCGCGAAGTCTGGAGCGCATCCACAGCGGCGAAGGCCCGATTTTTACGTTATTGACGACGCGCGCGGTATACACCGGGCAAAGCTCCTTGTTGCGCACGTTCACTTTAAGGTATTCGCCTGCCTGTTTGCCTTTGAATTCTTTTATCGTATGCACGGGTATCTTCAATTTGCCGCCGAAGGTAGCCGCCGCTTCACGCGCGATGCCTATATAAGAGAGGCAGTCGGGGCGGTTGAAGGTGAGTTCGAATTCGACGACGGTGTCGCGCAGTCTGCAGACGTCGCGGATATCGTCGCCGGGACGGCAATCCTCCTGCAGTATGAATATTCCGTCTTCTATCGCGTAGGGGAAATCGTGCTTCGTCAATCCGAGCTCGCCGAGCGAGCAGAGCATCCCCTGCGAAAGTACGCCGCGCAGTTTTCCGGTCTTTATGGTTTTGCCGCCCGGCAGCTTCGCGCCGTCGAGGCAAACCGGAACGAGATCGCCGGCTTTTACGTTCTGCGCGCCGGTAACGATCTGCAGATTTTCGGGCTTTCCGACGTCGACCGCGCACACAATAAGGTGGTCGGAATCGGGGTGCGGTTCGGTTGACATAATCTTGCCGACCACGACGTTTTCGATATCCTCGCCGAGCTGCGTCCAGCCCTCGACCTTGGTGCCGCTCATCGTCATCCCATCGCAGAAGGATTTAACGTCCTCGGGTATATCGACGTAATCTTTCAGCCAGTTAAGTGAAACATCCATTATATTATTCCTCCGTTATCCCAAAATCAAAACTGCCTTAAAAGGCGGGCGTCGTTTTCGTAGAGCAGACGCAGGTCGTCTATGCCGGACATTACCATCGCGGCGCGCTCGATGCCCATACCGAACGCGAATCCGGTGTAGACCTCCGGGTCGATACCGCCGGCGCGGAGCACGTTCGGGTGCACCATACCGGAGCCGAGTAGCTCCATCCATCCCTCGCCCTTGCAGAGACGGCAGCCCTTGCCGCCGCAGACGAAGCAGGAAACGTCCACTTCCGCGGAAGGTTCGGTGAACGGGAAATTGTGCGGGCGGAAGCGGGTTTTCGTTTCCGGGCCGAACATCGTCTTCGCAAACAGCGAAAGTATGCCTTTAAGGTCGCCCATCGTGATGCCTTTATCTATAACGAGCCCTTCGAGCTGGTGGAACATCGGCGAATGCGAAGCGTCCGCCACGTCGCTTCTGTAAACTCTGCCCGGCGAGATTATGCGGATAGGCGGCTTCATTTCGCGCATCGCCCTTATCTGCACCGGAGAAGTCTGCGTGCGGAGCAGGGTGTTTTCGGTGATGTAGAAGGTATCCTGCAGATCGCGCGAGGGATGGTCCGCCGGGGCGTTCAGCGCGTCGAAATTGTTCTCGACTGTTTCGACTTCCGGGCCTTCCGCGACGGTGAATCCCATATTTATGAATATCTCCGTCATACGCTGCATCGTGCGGGTTATCGGGTGGATATGCCCGCATCTGGAGCAGGCGCCGTCGTAGGTTACATCGAGCTTTTCTTCGCGAAGAGTCCTTTCGAGATTGAGCTTTTTGAGCTCCGCCATCCTTTCGGCAAGCGCTTCTTCGATCTTTTCGCGCACTGCGTTCGCTATCGCGCCGATTACCGGGCGTTCCTCCGCGGAAAGCGAGCCCATACCGCGGAGTATCGCAGTGAGCTGGCCCTTTTTGCCGAGGTATTTTATTCTTATTTCTTCCAGTGAAGACTGCGAATCGTGTATCTCCGCGATCGCCTTCAGTTTTATCTGTTCAAGTTGTTCTTTCATATTCTAAAGCGCCTTTCGGTTTAATTATTCAAGGTAATCTTTGAGTTTCTTCGACCTGCTCGGGTGGCGGAGCTTGCGCAGCGCCTTGGCTTCGATCTGGCGTATGCGCTCACGCGTGATGTCGAACACCTTGCCGACCTCTTCCAGCGTGCGGGGCCTGCCGTCTTCGAGCCCGAAGCGGAGCTTTAACACCGCCTCCTCGCGCGGGGTGAGCGTGTGGAGCACTTCGAACAGATGCTCGCGAAGCATCTGATAGGACGCCGCGTCCGCGGGCGCCGGAGTGTTGTCGTCCGCGATGAAATCGCCCAGATGCGAATCCTCCTCCTCGCCGATAGGCATTTCGAGCGAAACCGGCTCCTGCGCGATCTTCAGTATCTCGCGCACCTTCTCGACGGGCATATCCATTTCCTTCGCTATCTCGTCGTCGGTAGGTTCGCGCCCCATTTCCTGCAAAAGCTGGCGGGATACGCGCAGAACCTTGTTTATCGTTTCCACCATATGTACCGGTATCCTGATGGTACGCGCCTGGTCGGCTATCGCGCGGGTGATCGCCTGCCTTATCCACCAGGTCGCGTAGGTGGAAAACTTGAATCCCTTGCCGTAGTCGAACTTCTCCGCCGCCTTCATAAGCCCCAGGTTGCCCTCCTGTATAAGGTCCAGGAAGAACATACCGCGGTTTACATAACGTTTTGCTATACTGACGACCAGACGGAGGTTCGCCTCCACGAGCTGCTGCTTCGCGTCGACGTCGCCGTGCGCCATACGGTTGGCGAGCTCCAGTTCCTTTTCGGCGGAGAGCAGCGGCACCTTGCCGATATCTTTAAGATACATCCTTACGGGGTCGTCGACCGAAACGCCCTCGGCGGAAAGCAGTGTGTCGACATCTCCGGCGACCTCCTCGTATTCCTCGACCTCGATATCCTCGTCGGTAAGGTCGAAGCTGACGTTGTCCATTTCCGCCTGAGCGATATCTATGCCGTTGCGCTCGAGCGCTTCGCAGACCTTTTCGACGGTTTCGATGCCGGCGTCGGTGCCGACGAGCGATTCCAGCACCTCCGTCGGGGAAATGCTTCCCTTCGCCTTGGCGCGGTCAAACTGTTCCTGCGTAAATCGTTTAAGATCCTTTTCCATTTTGATCCTCCGGTTTTTTATCGTTGACTTTATTTTTCAGTGATTCAAGGTATTCTTTCAATACGCCTGACGGATCGTTTTCTATTTTTTTATCGTAATCAGCGCGGGAGCGCAGCTCTTTGAGCGCCTTGATTTGTGCCCGCAGCGCGTCTTCGGTATTGTCCCCCAGCGCGAGCCGCGAAGCGCGGCAGCCCTCCAGCGCGCCTATCTCCTTCGGCGAAAGCACGCCGTCTTTGGAAAGCACTAACTCGCTGCCCGAGGCGAAATCGTCGCGGAACAGCGCGAAGATCTTTTTGTTGAGCGCGGTGGCGAAATCGTTTTCATCCAGCTCGTTGACAGCGGCAGGACCGAGATCGCTCCTGACCAGCAGGATGCCGAGTATCGCTTCCTCGTGCGACGCTTCGGAAGAAAAGCGCAGCTTGTCCGCGTTCGGGGTATCGCCGTACCCGCTTTGGGTGTCCAGCGCCTTTTTCGCGTATTCGCCGCCGGCTTTGCGGGTGTTCTTCTTCGCAAGGCGTTCCGCCTCCGCGCGCAGCGATTCCGGCGTCAGCCCGAGCTTTGCGGCGGCGCGTTCGCAATATACCTCGCGTTCCGGGCGCGACGCGAGAGAGGCGATGAATTTCGTGACCTCGCCCGCCGCGCGCAGCTTTTCCTCCGCGACGGAGATATCGAAGCGGGATATTATTTCGTCTATGCTGTAATCTATCTGCCCGGTGGATCCGGTGAGCTTCGCGCGGAAGGCGTCCGCGCCGAACTTTTTAATGAATTCGTCCGGGTCCTTGGTTTCGGTCCCGAGATTGATGATCTTCGTATCGACTCCGACCTGATTCAGCATATCTATGCCTTTCAGAGTGGCGTTCCTGCCCGCTTTGTCGATATCGTACGCGAGATAGACAGTCCGCACGTAGCGGGAGATGATGCGCGCGTGCTCCGGCGTTATCGCCGTGCCGAGCGTGGCGACCGCGTTGTCGAACCCCGCCTGGTGCATCGCTATGGCGTCGGGAGCGCCTTCACACATTATAAAACTGCCGGATTTGCTGTTTTTCGCAAGATTAAGCGCAAAAAGCACCTTGCCTTTCTTGAATACCGGGGTTTCGGAGGTGTTTATATATTTGCGCTCGTCCTCTTCGTTAAGGCGCCTTCCGCTGAAAGCGACTATCTCGCCGTTCACGTCCGCGACCGGGAACATCAAACGGTTGCGGAACACGTCGTAGAGTCTGCCGTTCTTGGATTCTCTGCCCAGATTAGCGGTGAGTATCTCCTGCGGGGTGAACCCCTTTGAAATAAGAAACGCGCACAGCGGCGAATCGTAGCCGCCCGGGGCGTAGCCGATGCCGAACATCTTTACGGTAGCGGAATTGAACTGCCGTTTTATAAGGTAGGCGCGCGCGTTCGCACCCTCCGGCGCGAGCAGGGCGCGGTAAAAGAACCTGCCCGCCTCGCGGTTGATCTCCCAAAGCCGTTCGCGCTTGACCGCCGGCGCGGAGGAACGCGGAGTATCGGTCTCCTCCACCTTTATCCCGGCGCGCTTGGCAAGCTGCTCCACCGCCTCGCGGTAATCGAGGTTTTCGGTCTGCATAACGAAGGTGACCACGTCGCCTCCGGCGCCGCAGCCAAAGCAATAATAGCTGCTTGTCGCCGGGAAGACGTAGAATGAGGGCGTGCGCTCGCTGTGGAACGGACATTTCCCCGCCAGGTTGGCGCCGGAGCGTTTAAGCGTGACTACCCTGCCGACGACTTCTTCGATATTATTCCGTTTTTTGAGTTCTTCGATAAAATTTCGTGAAAACGCCATGCGGTTTTCCTTTCAGCGTCTTTCGGCTTTATTTGTATTGCCAGACTTTCGGCACGTAGAGCGATTCGAAACAGCCGATCGCGTATCTGTCCGTCATACCGGCTATGTAATCCGCCGCGGCGCGGTGCAGACCGTCCCTGTCGGCGTGTTTAACGTATTCGTGGGGTATCTCTTCGGGATGCGAGGTGAAATATGAGAACAAAAGCGATATCATATTATAGACCTTGTCGTCCTCGCTTTTCGCCGTTTTGTTGGAATAGACCTTCTCGAACATAAAGGCGCGCAGGTCGGAAAACGCGGTGGCGTAGGGTTCGTCGAGCCCTATCCCGTTTTCGAAGCCGTGACGTATAACCGCCTGCACGAGAGAGGATATGCGCTCGCCGTGGGAATCGCCGAGCACCTCGGAGATCGAATGCGGTATATCATCGTTGCGGAGCAGCCCGGCGCGCGATGCGTCGTCGATATCGTGGTTCACGTAGGCGATCCTGTCGGCGTATTTAATAATACAGCCCTCCAGAGTTTGCGCCTGAACATCGCCGGTGTGGCAAACTATGCCGTCGCGCACCTCGTAGGTGAGGTTGAGCCCCTCACCGCCGTTTTCGAGCAGATCGACGACGCGCAGACTTTGTTCGTTGTGGCGGAATCCGCCGCATTTTTCAAGGAGCGTGTTGAGGGCGCGTTCGCCGGAATGGCCGAACGGAGTATGCCCGAGATCGTGCCCGAGCGCGCACGCTTCGGTAAGGTCCTCGTTAAGGCGGAGCGCCCTCGCGATAGTCCGCGCGATCTGCGCCACCTCGAGTGTATGCGTGAGGCGTGTACGGTAATGGTCGCCCTCCGGCGCAAGGAACACCTGCATTTTGTGCATAAGGCGGCGGAAGCTTTTGGAATGTATTATCCTGTCGCGGTCGCGCTGGAATTCGGTGCGGACGGGACAGGGTTCGATCTGCTTCAGTCTGCCCTTCGTGTTCTCGGACAGGAACGCTTTATCGCAAAGGAAAGCGCGCTCGAATTCATAAGTGCTTGATTTCATGACTTGATATCCCTCTTCCTGAACGATCTGCTTGAAATGAAATACAGCAGCGCGGACATCGCGATAAGCATCGCGGAGCCGTAGAGCAGCCCGAGACCTCTTAAATCGGAGAACATACCGATGATATATCCGGTTATATTCTGTATCGAGCCCCGGTTGATAAGCATGGTAACGTCGGCGAAGACGTTCGTGCGGAAGTCGATATACGACAGCGGCAGATAGGGATAGATGTTCGCCGCGCCTTCGACTGTGAGCGATGTGAAGAACCAGTGGCGTATAAGCACGATCGCCGAGGAGAAAGCGTAGAGAACGAACGAAAGTATAATCGACCCGGTCGTGTGGCGTATAAGCATCGCCAGACAGAACGCGAGCGAGATAAAGAAGACGATATTGAGCGATGCGATAAGCGCGCGCCAGAGGAACCACGGGATGAACGGCAGCTCCGCCGCCGCGGTCCCGTTCCAGTAGATATACGGCTGGAACAGATCGCCGAATCCGTATTTGAGCGAGCTGGTGAGCATCCCGATGAGTAATCCCGTCAGCGCGGCGGCGTATACCAGCGCGAGGCAGGCGAGAAATTTCGCTGCGACGATGCTGCGGCGGGATACCGGCCGTATCACGAGCATATTCACCGTCTTGCGGCTGAATTCGGCGGCGACCGAGGTGACGGCGGCGTAGATGCCGAACAGGATGAGCATTCCGTAGAACGCCCCGGTAACTAGCGAAAGCAGCGAGCCGCGCGAAGCGTTCGCGGTCGTCATTTCGTCCTTGCCGTTCGCTATCGCGTATTCCGCGACGGCGATACTTTCGAGAAGCGCCGCGGCGTCCTCCGCTGCGGCTTCGAGGTATTCGGTATCTGCGTCTGATTCACCGGAGACTAACTCTGCGCGGTCGAACGCACTTCGCACGGAGTTAACTCTGAATCCGTATATGTTTACTGCTCCCGACCTTCCGTACAAGACAAGCCCTGAGACCGCGTCGACAAGACGGGTGTCGGCGGCGGTGCCCTCCATTTTGCCGGAGAGCGCCTCGGCAAACGCCTTTTCGGCAAGCCCGGCGGCGGCGTCGAGATCCTGCGAGATCTTATTCGCCAGCGACTTCACGCGCTCGGAATATTTCTTTTCCGTATCGTTAAAAAGCTCTTTTACGCCGACGGATTCATCGCGGATGGCGGCTATTCGCGGTTCGCAAACGGTTTGGAGTTGGGCAATATATTTCTTAAAATCGTTTTCTTCTATGAGTTTCCACAGCTCCTCGTTTTCCTCGCGGGCGTTTTTGATCTGGTTCAACGTGTCCTTATCCTGATAAGCCTGGTTGTTTTCGTAGGTTTCGATCATCCTGCAGTTTTCAACGATCACGGAGACGAGCTTCATACGCCATTCGCCGGATCTTATACCCAGCTTTACTGCGCGGTCGCGCGCTTCGGCGACGGAAGCGTATTCACGCACGGTCCATTCGGTGAACACTTCGTTGAATTCAAAGTCGCCGTTGGAGATGAAGTCGATATCGGTAAGCGGAGAGAGCGCGGCGATGACCAGGGCAATTATCAGCAATACCTTAACGGTGGTGCGGCGCCATAGCTTTATAAGCTCGTTTACGAAAATGTTTCCGAACTGTTTCATCTGAAATCACCTCCGTTGTAAACGGGCTGCGCCTGCTGGGCGGTGGCTTGCAGATAGGCGTCCTCGATCGTCTCCTTCTTTTCGGAAAGCCCGAAGACGTTGCATCCCGCGCAGATAAGCGCGCGAACGGCTTCCGGTACGGATCCGCGCTCCGCGCCGAAAAGCACTTTATCGCCGGAAACGGCGGCTTCGTACCCCGCCGCGGTAAGCGCGGCGAGCGCTTTGGCGGCGTCGTCGGTAACGAGCTCGAACCGCGGGAGCCGCCGCGATCCGACGGAGCCGGCTTCGCCGAGATCCCTGCGGGAAACGATAACGCCGTTTTCGATTATGCACACGGAGGTGCAGATATGTTCCAGTTCCGAAAGCAGGTGCGAGGAAACCAAAACGGCGGTCCCGTCGGCGGCGAGCCGTTTAAGGATGGCGCGCAGCTCGATTATTCCGTCGGGATCGAGCCCGTTGGTGGGTTCGTCGAGAACGAGCAGCCCGGGATGATGCATTATCGCCTGAGCGACTCCGAGCCGCTGACGCATACCGAGCGAGTATTTGGAGACCTTGTCTTTTATACGGTTGGAGAGCCCGACGGTTTCGGCGGCTTTCAGAACGTCCTCGCGCTTTAACCCGTGGATCCGCGCGAACTGCATAAGGTTATCGTAGCCGGACATATATCCGTAGAGGTCCGGGCTTTCGATTATAGCGCCGACGCCGGCAAGCGCTTTAACGGGTTCTTTTTGAATATCGTTGCCGAAAATGCGGACGGTGCCCGCGTCGGGATGCAAAAGACCGAGTATTACTTTTATGGCAGTGGTCTTGCCCGCGCCGTTCGGCCCGATGAAACCGAGTATCTCGCCGCTCTGCACGGCGAAGCCCACGTCGCGCAGGACCGGGCGGTTTCCGAGCGCCTTATAGACGCCGTTGACTTCGAGTACCATTGATACACTCCTTGTAATTGATAATAGCGCAATTTTTTTCTTTTCTGCATAATATATACGCGCAAACGCGCGGTTTTTCTTTTTTTCGAGCTAAATTTTTTTCAATTTTTATATTTTTCTTGTTTTTGCGCGGAAACAGTGATATAATGCAGATTGTTAAAACGCAACGTGGGGTGAAATATGTTCGGTTACGTCCGTCCGCGAAAAGGCGAGCTGCTTGTTAAAGACTATGAATATTACTCCGCCGTTTACTGCGGTCTCTGCCGCTACGGCGGGAAGCATATATCCCATCTTACGCGCTGGCTTTTGAACTACGATTTCGTACTGCTGGCTCTGCTGCGGATATCGCTTTCCGGCGAAAGCGCGAGCGTCTGCCGCGAATACTGCCCTTATCATTTCAAAAAGAAGCGCTGCGCGAAGGCGGAGGACGCTTTCGGGTTCGTCTGCTCGGCGTTCGGCCTGCTTACCTACGGCAAGCTTCTGGACGATATAAACGACGAAAAAGGGATTAAGCGGTTTTTCAAAAAGCTTGTCAGGCCGGTATTCAAACGGATAAGGAAAAAGTCGCTCGGATATCCGGGGCTGGAAGAGATAATCGGCGAAGGGCTTGCCGCCACAGCGAAAGCGGAACTGGAACTATGCGCTTCCCCGGACGAAGCGGCGGACGGGTTCGCGAATATGATGAGCGGTATAGCCGAATACGGTATGGAGGGCGAAAAGAAGCAGATCACCGGTGAATGCGGTTACCATATAGGGCGCTTTATTTATATCGCCGACGCGTTCGACGACGCGGAGGAGGACGAAAAGGCCGAGAACTACAACCCTCTGCTTTTGAAATACGGCGGCGCGGAAGCGGTTTACGCCGCGCGGGAGCAAATTGCCGAAACGATGTACGACAGTCTTAACGTGTTCTCGCGCTGCTACGCGCTTGCCTGCGGACCGGAGCTTACCGCGGAAGACAGACTGATTTTCAACATTACCGAGCTCGGCGGGAGAGACGCCGTTTCAAGAATCACCGACAAAAAAAGGAAAAAGAACGATGAAGAATCCGTATGACGTACTCGGCGTGCCGGAGACAGCTTCGGACGAGGAGATCAAAAAAGCTTATCGCAAGCTGGCGAGGAAATACCACCCCGACAATTACGCGGACAATCCGCTGAGCGACCTTGCCGGCGAAAAAATGAAAGAAATAAACGAGGCGTACGACACGATACAGAAAATGCGCGCCTCCGGCTCCTCCGGAAGCTACGGCTCCTCGGGCGGGACCGCGTACGGGGCGTACGGCCCCTACGGCAGCCGCGCGGAACAGAGCTATGACGATTCGACGCCGTTCGGAAGGGTACGCAACCTTATAAACGCCGGAAGGATAGACGAAGCGCAGGTGATCCTGGAGCGTATGGACGCCGCGCAGCGGAACGCGGAATGGCATTTCCTTATGGGATTGGTTTATTACCGCAAGGGCTGGCTTCAGAACGCGCGCGACGAGCTGAACGCCGCCTGCGCCGCGGACCCTTATAACCGCGAATACCGCGCCTTCCAGCAGCAGATGAACAGCGGCGCGCCGGGAAGCCCCTACGCCGGGATGAACACCAACCAGTCGGGTCCCTCCTGCTGCGGTTGCTGCGGCGATCTGCTTTGTCTGGACTGCTGCTGCGAATGCACCGGGCACGACCTGATCCCCTGCTGCTGAAGCGATGAGCGGTTCGAGAAAGGTCGCGCTGTCGGGTGTATTCACCGCGCTTTGCGTAACGCTGCTGTTCGTCGGTTCGGCTGTATCCGTGCTCGATCTGAGCAGCGCCGCCATCGCGAGCTTCGTTATTCTTATAGCGCTTACGGAGACCGGGCCGGGATACGCGCTCGGGGTTTACGCCGCGGCTTCGGTGCTTGCGGCGGTATTGCTTTCGAACAAGGAGCCGGCGGTGTATTTCACGGCGTTTTCCGGCTTTTACCCTGTGCTTAAAGTGCCGCTGAACAGGATAAAGCCGAAGGCGCTTTCCTACATTGCGAGGTTCGCGGTGTTCGATATCTGCGCCGCCGCGGCGATACTGTTCCTTATATATATACTCAACGTCCCGACGGAAAAGAAATGGTATGCGATACTGCTTATACTCGCGGCGAACGTCGCTTTCGCGATATACGATCTCGCTTTGGAACGTGCGACGGTATTTTATATCAACAGAATAAGAAAACACATTTTCGGAAAAAGGCGGTGACACGCGCGGGAAGACGGATTCGTATTTCCACGGGTTGACAACCCGCCTTTTTTATGTTATAATATTATGATTATAGATATTACGTTGTTTCACGGAGGCGTTTTATGATAAAAAGCATGACCGGATTCGGAAGACACCGCGCCGCGGAAAACGGGTACGACGTTCTGTGCGAGGTAAAATCCGTAAACAGCCGTTATCTGGATACGACGGTAAAGACCGGCAGGTCCTACGTCGCGCTGGAGGAAAGGATAAAGCAGTTTGCCGCCAACCGCTTCTCCCGCGGGAAACTGGATATATACGTCGGAATAGACAAGACGGCGGGCGAGAACGCCGGGATAACCCCGGACGAAGCGTTCATCGACCGCTACGTGAAACAGCTTCGCGACGTAAAAAAGCGCTGGAAGCTCAGCGGGCGCGTATCGGTTTCGGATATTGCGGCGCGCGGCGAATCGTTCTGCTTCAAGCACGAGGACGAGGATATGGAGCTGGTATGGGCTTCCGTGCTCCCGGTGCTTGAAAAAGCTTTCGATTCTTTCGCCGCCATGCGCGAAAGAGAAGGCGAAAAGCTGGCGGAGGACCTTCTGGGGCATCTTTCGGCGCTTGAAGCCATGCGTGAGAGCATCGCGCGGCGCGCGCCCGCCGCGGTCGCCGAAAACAACGAAAAAATGAAAGCGCGCATTAAAGAGCTTCTGGAGGGCGCGGATTACGACGAAAGCCGTCTGCTTACCGAATGCGCCGTGTTTGCCGACAAAGCCGACATAAGCGAGGAGCTCGCGCGGCTCGGTTCGCATTTTTCGCAGTTCAGAATCATTATCGGCGAGAACGCGCCCGTGGGCAGAAAGCTGGATTTTCTGGTGCAGGAGATGAACCGCGAGGTCAACACCATCGGTTCCAAAGCCAACGACGGCGAGATAGCAAAGCTCGTTATAGAGGCGAAAAGCACCGTGGAAAAGATACGCGAACAGATACAGAACGTTGAATAGGAGTTTTTGAAATGGGATTGATAGACGTCGGATACGGCAATTTCGTTAACGCTTCGCGGATAGTTACCGTGGCAAGCCCGGAATCGCTCCCGGTACGCAGACTGATACAGGACGCGAAGAACGCGGGCCGCGTGATAGACGTTTCCTGCGGGAAAAAGACGAGATCGGTGATAGTTACCGACAGCGACCACGTTATCTGCTCGGCGCTGGAGCCGCAGGAGCTCGCCGCGCTGCTCTGACGCGGCAAAGAAAATTCGATAAAAATTCATTGTATAAAGAGGTAATTCAATTATGATGCTCTACCCTACCGTTCAGCAGCTTACGAACGAAAAAGTAAACCGTTACAAGCTGGTGATCGCCACCGCCAAAGGCGCGCGCCACATTATCGACAAAGCCAACGAGGAGCGTGAAAGAGAAGAAAAGCACCGCCTTGAAGTCGACCGTTACGGCAAAGAGCCCCGCAGCGAGGACGATCCCCTGCTTAACGAAAAGCCGGTCTCCATTGCCGTCAAAAAGATCTACGACGGCGAATACAAGATACTCGATTAACGCATGGACAAGGCGTTTGCCCGCGTCCGGATAATCGACGTTCCGCTCGGTATCGACCGGGAATACAGCTATTTCATCCCGCCGGAGCTGCGAAGCTCGGTAAAGACGGGCGCTGTCGCCGTGGTCCCGTTCGGTAACGCCAACAAGCGCGTGAGCGCGGTGGTAGTCGGCGTTTCGGACGAATGCGACTATCCCGGAGCAAAGCCGGTAGACAGCGTGATGCGCTATCCTTTCGACGTGCCGGAGGAGCTTGTTCAGACCTGCGCCTTTATGAAGGAGCGGTTTTTCTGCACGTTCGGGAGCGCGTTCCGCACGGTCATCCCTCCGGGGGTGAATCTCGGCACCGAAACGGTATATACCGCGGCGGGCGACGGGGCGGCGGAGCTTAACCCGGCGGCGGAGATCCTGCTTCGCGCAGTGCGGTTGAACGGCGAAGCGCGTGAAAAGGACCTTTTTGACGAATACGGCGACGAATGCGGCAAACTGCTTGCCTCGCTCTGCAAAGCCGGATATTTGAAAAAGACCACCCGCGTGCCGGAAAAGCTGAACGAAAAGAACCTGTTCACCGTTTCACTTACCGTACCTGAAGAGGAAGCCGCGGAGCTTGCCGCCGGCGGCGAAGGGCTTACCGAAAAACAGCGCGGGCTTATCTCCCTGCTAATAAACTACCCCGCCGCGACTCTTCGCGAAATAGAGGAGATCGGCGGTTATTCCGCCGCGATAGTAAACGCCGTCATAAAAAAAGGATACGCCGAAAAGCGCGAGACTTCGTTCTACCGCGAGGCGTACGATTTCGAAAACGTCCCGCCGGAGGGCGAAATAAAGCTTTCCGAAGAACAGAAGAACGCCGTCGGCGGGCTGAACGCGCTCGCGGATTCCGGCGAACCGAAGGCGGCGCTGCTTTTCGGAGTGACCGGAAGCGGAAAAACAAGAGTTATTACCGAATGCGCGAAGCACGTTATAGCAAGCGGAAGAAAAGTTATCATACTGCTTCCGGAGATAGGGCTTACCTCGCAGGCGGTGAGGTCCTACGCCGCCGCGTTCGGAAAACGGCTCGCGGTGATCCATTCGATGCTTTCCGTGGGCGAGCGGAGCGACACCTACCGCCGCATACGCGAAGGGGAGCTGGACGTTGTTATCGGCACGCGCAGCGCGGTATTCGCGCCGTTCGACAACGTCGGACTGATCGCGATAGACGAGGAGCAGGCGGCGACTTATAAAAGCGAGACTACGCCGAAATACTCCGCGCAGGACGTCGCGCGGTTCAGATGCAGCAGGTCGAACGCGCTTATGCTGCTGGCTTCCGCCACTCCTTCGATAGAAAGTTTTTACAAAGCAAAAAACGGGATATATTCCCTTTTCGCGCTTAAAGGAAGATTCGGCGACGCCGCGCTTCCCGAAGTGATAATAGAAGATATGCGCGGCGATCCGGCGCTTACGGGCGATCTGCTTATCGGCGAACGCCTTGCGCGCGAGCTGCGCGCCGCGAAGGACGAAGGAAAGCAATCGCTGCTTTTCGTGAACCGCCGCGGATACAATTCACATATTTCCTGCCGCGAATGCGGCTACGTTTTCGCCTGCCCGAACTGCACCGTCTCGCTTACCTACCACGCCTACGACGGGCGCGAAAAGGGGCGAAAGCGGCTCAACTGCCACTACTGCGGCTATACCTCCGCGCTACCGGAGCAATGCCCGGTATGCGGAAGCAGGCACATCGGCTATTCCGGGTTCGGGACGCAGAAGCTTCAGGACGAGCTGGAAAACGGTTTCCCGGAGCTTAAGATACTGCGGATGGATTCCGATACCACGGGCGGCAAGTTTTCGCACGACAGAATAATCGAATCGTTCGCTTCCGGCGAAAGCGACGTGCTCATAGGCACCCAGATGATATCTAAGGGGCTCGATTTCCCTAACGTAAAGCTCGCGGGGGCGGTCTCGGTCGACAGCGCGCTTTATATGGACGATTTCCGCGCCGGAGAGCGCACGTTTTCGCTGGTGACTCAGCTTGTGGGCCGCGCGGGCAGGAAGGACGGCGATGGGCTTGCGATACTGCAGACCTATAACCCGGACAACGAGATACTGCGCGCCGCCGCGAAGCAGGATTACGAATCGTTTTACGAAAGCGAGATAAAGCTGCGCCGTTCGGTGCTGTTCCCGCCGTTCTGTTCGATAGCGGTATTCGGGGTTTCTTCGGCTTCGGAGCAGGAATGCGAATCCTTCTCCGCGAGGTTCGACGCAATACTGCTTTCGGTATACGACAAGGATTACAAGGACGTTAAGATAATAAAATTCGGTCCGTTCAGAAGCGGGATATACAAAGTGATGGGGCGTTACCGCCAGCGCGTGATTATCAAATACAAGGATTGCCGCCGCGCGCGCGAATTCTTTTTGAAAACGCTTACGGACGGTATGGCGGCGGCTCCGAAGACGGTGCGTCTGGAGCTGGACGTGAATCCCGTGATGATATGATGGAGGAAAATATGGCTGTTTTGAACATACTGAAAGAACAGAATCCGCAGGACAACGAAACGCTGCGCAAAAAAAGCCGGCCGGTGGACGGGATAACTCCGCGCATACACACCCTGCTCGACGATATGCACGAAACGCTCGTTAAGGCGGAGGGGATCGGGCTTGCCGCGCCGCAGGTCGGAGTCCTGCGCAGAATAGTTATTGTAGAGATAGGCGAAGATAAATTCGAAATGATAAATCCCGAAATAATCGAGTCTTCCGGCGAGCAGGAGGAGATAGAGGGGTGCCTTTCCGTGCCCGATCTCGCGGGGCTTGTGAAGCGTCCCGCCTACGTAAAAGTGCGCGCGCTGGACAGAAACGGCAAGGAATACACCGCCGAAGGCACCGGGCTTCTGGCAAGGTGCTTCTGCCACGAGCTGGATCATCTCGACGGGGTGCTTTACATCGACAAGGCGGAAGAGACCTACACGCCCGACGAGCTGGAGGAAGAATGAGAATAGTTTTTATGGGTACGCCGGAATTCGCCGTATCCTCGCTTGAAGCGCTGTATGGCTCCGGTCAGGACGTCGCGCTGGTCGTTACTCAGCCGGACAGACCGAAAGGCAGGGGCTACGTGCTCACCCCTTCTCCGGTAAAGGTCTGCGCGCTCGCCCACGGGACGGAAGTTATAACCCCGGACAGGATGCGCGACGAAAGCGTTATAGAAAAGTTAAAAAGCGCGAACGCGGATATGTTCATCGTTACCGCGTTCGGCAAAATACTTCCGCAGGCGGTGCTTGACATACCGCCTATGGGCTGTGTGAACGTACACGCTTCCCTGCTGCCGAAGCTGCGCGGGGCGGCGCCGATAAACCGCGCGATAATGAACGGCGACGACGTAGGCGGCGTTACGCTTATGTATATGGACGCCGGGATGGACACCGGAGATATCATTTCCGAACACGCGATACCGATACCCGGCGAATGGGACGCGGGCGATTATCACGACGCTCTTATGGCTGTCGGCAAAGACGCGCTGAAAGGGTTTATGGAGCTTTGCGCTTCGGGGAAAAGTATCCCCCGCAGGAAGCAGGATCCCGAGAAAGCGACCTACGCGCCGAAGATCACCGGCGAAGACACGCTTTTGGACTTCAACGCCGACAGCGTTTCGGTCTGCAACCGGATACGCGGCCTGGCCCCCGCGCCGTGCGCCTATTTCACTCTTGGAGGCAAGCGCATAAAGGTTCGCAAGGCGGAGGTATCCGACGGAAGCGGAGTCCCGGGCGAGATTATTTCCTGCGACCGCGGAGGGATAGAGATCGCCTGCGGCGAAGGAAGCGTTATTATAAAAGCGCTGTGTCCGGAGGGTAGGAGCCCTACCGACGCGGAGAGCTATTTAAGAGGGCACCGGTTGGAACCCGGTACGAATGTAAATGTCTGACAGAGCGCGGCTCGCCGCTTACAAGGCGTTCAGACGCACCTGCGAGGGCGCATATTCGAACCTTCTGGGCAAGGAAGAGGATTTGAGCGAGCTCGACAGGGCGTTTGCAGAAAGCATCGCGCTGGGGACGCTGGAGCGCAAGCTCACTTTGGAATATATCGCGGCGCCGTATATTAAAAAAGATACGGACGAGGCGACGCTTTATCTTTTGCTTACCGGACTTTATCAGGTCTTTTATATGGACCGCGTGCCCGACAGCGCCGCCTGCGACGAGACGGTTCGGATCGCCGCCGGGCTTTTCGGAAGAGGAAAAGCGGGGTTCGTGAACGCGGTAATGAGAAGCGCCGTCCGAGCGAAAGCTCAGCGTTTGCGCGCCGTCGGGGAAGCGGGCGGACATATCGCCGCGTCGATGAACAGATCGCTTTACGAAATGCTTAAACTGCAGTACCCCGAAAAGATTGACGCGATCTGCGGTTCGCTGTTCGGAAAAGCGGACGTTTATCTGCGCGTGAACACGCTTGTTTCCCTCCCGGAGGAGGTCGCTATACTTACCGGAGGCGAAGTCGCCGGCGAAAAGACCGTGCTCTGCCGCGAGGCGCGCGGCGCTGTGAAGAATATAGATTCCGGCAAGTATTTCATACAGGGCGCGGGATCACAGCGCGCGGTCGAATGGCTCGGCGCGGAAAGCGGCGAAACGATAATCGACGTATGCGCGGCTCCCGGCGGAAAATGCCTCGGCGCGGCTATTGATATGCGGAACGAAGGCAAAATATACGCCTTCGACCTGCACGAAAAAAAGCTTCCGCTTATAAAAAACGCCGCCGCGAAGCTGGGGATAAATATAATAGAGACCGCCGTGAACGACGCGAAGAACGCAAAAAGCGGGTTTTTGGGCAAAGCCGACGGAGTTATCTGCGACGTACCCTGCAGCGGCACCGGCGAGATGCGCTCCAAGCCGGAGATAAAATACAAGGACCCGCGCGCGTTCGAGGGGCTTTACAAAACTCAGCGCGAGATAATAAACGCCGCAGCGAAGTATCTTAAACAGGGCGGCAGGATGATATATTCCACCTGCTCGATAAACAGATATGAAAACGAGGAAACTGTCGCGCGGTTTATCGCCGAAAACCCGGGGTTTTCGCTTGTGCGCGAGCAGCTCTCGCTCCCCTGCGGCGCGGAGGGCGAAGGGTTTTACACCGCCGAGATAAAAAGGGAGAAAGCTTTATGAAGACCGACGTTCTTTCAATGACTCCCGCCGAACTGCGGGAGTTCGCGCATACGCTCGGTCAGCCGGAATACCGCGGCACGCAGATATTCGAATGGCTGTACCGCGGCGCGGCGAGCTTTGCGGAAATGACTTCCCTCCCCGCCGCGTTCCGCGAAAAGCTCGAGGAAAACGCGTTCATCCCCACGGCGGCGGTCAAACGCAAGCTCGTTTCCTCCGTAGACGGGACTGTGAAATATCTTTTCGAGCTGTACGACGGCGAAACCGTGGAAAGCGTTTTTATGCGCTATAAGCACGGAAACACGGTTTGCATCTCCACGCAGGTCGGCTGCCGTATGGGATGCGCCTTCTGCGCCAGCACCAAAGCCGGGCTGGTGCGCTCGCTCGCCCCTTCCGAAATGCTTTTGCAGATAATGAGCGCGGAGCGCGACCTGGGCGAAAAGGTTTCGAACGTGGTAATGATGGGTATGGGCGAGCCGCTTGACAACTACGATAATTCCGTTAAGTTCCTGCGGCTGGCGAACGAAAAGGCGGGCTTGAATATAGGTCTGCGGCATATTTCGCTTTCGACCTGCGGACTTGTAGAAAAGATAGATATGCTTGCGAAGGAAGACCTGCCAATCACGCTTTCGCTTTCGCTGCACGCGGGCGACGACGAGACGCGCAAAAAGATAATGCCCGTGGCGAACAGATACCCGATAAGCGAGGTCATAGCCGCCTGCAAAAGGTACGTTGATACCACCGGGCGGCGGATATCGTTCGAATACGCGCTTATAGAGGGCGTGAACGATTCCGAAAAGGACGCCGAAAAGGTCGGGCGGCTGCTTTCGGGTATGCTTTGCCACCTTAATCTGATCCCGGTGAACCCGATAAAAGAAAAAAACTTTAAAAGAAGCGGAAAAAATGCGATAAAGGTATTTACAGATACCGTAGAAAAATATAAAATAAACGTAACGGTACGCAGGAAGCTCGGCGCGGACATTAACGCGAGCTGCGGGCAACTGCGCGCCGCAGAAAAAAGCAACTGAACCGTTTAAAGGATCCGCGGCGCGCACCGCGGGAAAGGAAGCCGGCGAATGAGGTTTTACGGCAGGACCGATATCGGTCTTAAACGCAGGAACAATCAGGACAGCTACGCTGTATTCTCTCGCGAGGGATATATCTGCGCGATAGTGTGCGACGGTATGGGCGGCGCCAAAGGCGGCAATATCGCCAGCGGTACCGCGGTAAAAGCGTTTGCTTCCGTTATACGCAAGACTTTTGCGCAAAAAGACCCCGCCGCGGCGGACGGGCGCGCGATAAAAGCGCTTCTGCGCAGCGCGGCGGACGCCGCCAACCGCGAGGTGTACGAAAAGGCGCTGTCCGACGAGGAACTGGACGGTATGGGCACGACCATCGTCGCGGCGATCTGCACCGACGCAGGATGTTTTGCGATAAACATCGGCGACAGCAGACT
This sequence comes from Clostridia bacterium, assembly GCA_017447445.1. Lineage (GTDB taxonomy): Bacteria > Bacillota > Clostridia > Oscillospirales > CAG-382 > Coliplasma. Next base: position 20,980 of record JAFSNK010000035.1, read on the forward strand.
TTATAAGCGCGGCGCCTCGGGCTTGAAGCAGGTTTCGAAAGACCATTCTTTCGTGCAGTACCTTATCGACAAGGGCGAGATCACTCCGGCGGAGGCGGCTTTCCACCCGAACAAAAACATAATACTGCGCGCGCTCGGCGTGAACAGCACGGTAGAAGGCGACTGCTACACTATAAAGGAATTCGAACAGCTCCTGCTTTGCACAGACGGCCTTACTAACCACGTTACCGACCTGCGGATAGAGGAAATAATGACAATGCAGGCGCCGAACGGCAGGAGAGCTTCGCTTAAAGCGCGCGTCGACAAGCTGATAGAAGAAGCGAACGCCGAAGGCGGGAGCGACAACATAACCGCGGTCATAATAGAAAAAGACTGATCCCCGGAACGGGACCGCGCGTGAAAAACCGCGCAAGCGGACACGTTTATTACAACCGAAAGGAAACCGATATGAACAAATACGAAGGATTTGTCGGAAAGGTGCTCGACGGAAGATACAAGATACTCGAACTGGTCGGCGTGGGCGGTATGGCCTGCGTGCTGAAGGCGCAGGACCTTGTTATGAACCGTATCGTCGCTATAAAGATACTGAACGACGAGTATAACGGCGACGAAGCCGCCGAAGCGCGCTTTATAGACGAATCGAAGGCGGTGGCGATGCTTTCCAACAAAAACATCGTCAGCGTATACGACGTTGCGATTTATCCGGATATCAAATATATAGTTATGGAGTTCCTCGACGGGATCACCCTGCGCGAGTATCTCGACAACAAGGGCGCTATCGGCTGGAAAGAGGCGTGCATTTATATTTTGCAGATACTGCGCGCCCTCGAGCACGCCCACAGCAAGGGCATCGTCCACCGCGATATAAAGCCGCAGAACGTGATACTTATGCGTTCCGGCGATATAAAGGTGACTGATTTCGGCATAGCCAAGCTTCCGAACGACGCCCCCGCGAAGAACGACGAAAAAGCAATAGGCACGGTTTATTATATTTCGCCGGAGCAGGCGTGCGGCAAGGAGACCGATTATTATTCGGATATTTATTCGGTCGGCGTTATGCTGTATGAAGCCGTCACCGGAACGCTTCCCTTTATCGCCGACACTCCGATGGAAGTCGCGATGATGCAGGTGAACAACGAACCCGTCAACCCGCGCGACATAGATATCGGGATCCCGATAGGCGTTTCGCAGATAATCCTTAAAGCGATGGAGAAATCGCCGAGCGACCGTTTCACCTCGGCGCATTCGATGGCGAAGGCGATAGAATGGGTGCTTCGCAACCCGGACGTTATATTCTCGATGTCTTCGGTCGGCGCGGAGGAAAGCCCCGTCGGCAGGAGCACCGTGGTATCGATAGACATGATCGACACCACCGAGATACAGCCCTACGGCGACGAGGAGATCGCCGAATCGCTCGGAAAGAAGCAATCCAGCCCCGCCGCGACGAAGAACGGGACAAAGAAAAACGGCGGGAAGCAGAACGGAAAGCGCCCCAAAAAGCCTAAAAAGGCGAGCCGTTCGATGTTCCCGATAATCGTCGGCGTTACGATGGCGTTCCTGCTTGTGGTGATCGCGCTGGGCGCGACTGTCGGCATCGACGCGTTCAGGAACATCCAGGGCACGAAAGAGACGAAAGAAGCCGAATTCCCGAACATCGTAAGCGAGTTATACTCGCAGCAGCTCGTATCTAACCTTCGCAACGGGACCTACGGCGCGAAGTTCACGATAGACAACATCACCTACGACCATCGCGACGACCTTGAAAACAACACGATAATCTCCACCGAACCGCCCGCGGGGCATCTGAGCCGCCCGGACAGCTCCGGTATGCTGCACTTCACCACCGTAACGGTGAACAGGTCCTCCAAGGTGTTCGTTCCTTATCTTAAAGGGTATTCGAAGAGCTACGCGGAGGCGATGCTGAAGAATCTGGAGCTTAAGGTGGAGATAACCGAAAATCCCACCTCGGACAACGATTTCTACTTCGACAACCAGGTCCTCGACACGCTGCCCGTCGGAGGTACCGAGGTGAAAGTCGGCGAAACCGTGACCGTTTACGTTCGCTCGCGCCCTAGCGAGCTTACGAAGACGGCGAAAATGGCGAACTGCGTGGGGCTTACCGAAGGCGAGGCGCGCCGCTTTGCGGAGACTTATTCGCTTTACAAAGTGGAAATAGAAGAGGTCGAAGCCGAGGGCGGCAAGGGCAGAGTCGTAAAACAGAGCATCGCGCCCGGGACGGTAAGCAAAAAGGACACCGTGGTGGTGCTTACCGTTGAAATGCCGCTTAAAGCCGAGCTTATGAAGAGTCTGCTCGGATACACCTACGAGGAAGCGAAGGAACTGTTCAAGCTTTACTTCCCCGCCGATAACAAAGAAAGCTTTATTCTGTATTTCACCGCGCCTTCATATCTGCGTGAAAGAGTGCTTTCCGCGGGCGCGGGCGCGACGGAGCTTTTTGCCTGCGGCGATACGCTGCGGCTGTTGGGATGCGAGGACGCGGACGACGACGACGGGACCGGGATAATCGTGTTCCAGAGTCTTAAGCCCGGCGCGGTCATTTCCGAAAAATCGTTCTGCGACCTTATAATTATCAATTTCGAAGACGACGAACCGGACGACAACAGCAAATCGAACGCTTCCAAGCCCGATACCTCGAAAGCCGATACTTCCAAATCCGGCGAAAGCAGCGGGAACAATGGCTGACAGGAGCGCGTCGACCGGCGGCGAAGGCAGAGTGCTTTCGATACGCCGCGGGATCTATGAGGTGGAAACGCCCGAAGGCGTACTGAAATGCCGCGCGGCTGCCGCGATGCGGAAAAAAGAAGGGCGGATACTCGCCGGGGATAAAGTCAAATTTTCCGAAAACGGGATAGAAGGAGGGTTCATAACCTCGCTACTCCCGCGCGAGAACAGCTTTGTACGCCCTCCCGCCGCGAACGTCGACCTGCTGGTGCTGACCGCTTCCGCGCGCGAACCGGAGCCGTATCTTTACAATATCGACCTTATGAGCGTTATCGCCGCGAAGTGCGGTGTGGAATGCCTGCTTATACTTACCAAAGCCGACCTGGGCGGATGCGCGGAAATTGCCGGAATATACGAAAAAACGCCGATAAAAGTCATTATTACGAGCGCGGACACCGGCGAAGGGATAGCCGCCGCGCGCGAGGCGCTCAAAGGCAGGTTCTGCCTGCTGTGCGGCGCTTCCGGCGTGGGCAAATCCTCGCTGCTGAACGCGATGTATCCGCAGTTTGCCGCCGAAACCGGCGAGCTTTCCGAAAAGATACGCCGCGGAAAGAACACCACGCGCGTTACCGAACTGCATCCGGTGGGAGACGGGACTTATATCGCCGATTCGCCGGGGTTCACCGCCGTCGACACCGAGCTTTACTGCGAGATCGGGCATAAGGAACTGCAATACCTGTTCGGCGAATTCGCCGGCTTCACCGGCGGGTGCCGGTACCTCGACTGCACGCACACCAAAGAGACGGAATGCGGCGTTGCCCGCGCCGCCGCGGAAGGCATGGTCGCGCAGTCGCGGCTGGAAAGTTACAAAAAGCTTTACACAGAGTTAAAAAACATCGACAGATATAAATAATCGGAGGGACTATTATGTTCATTGGTTACTACTCAATCGCAAACGCCGTTACTCTTTTCGGACTTATCTCGGCGGTAATGTCCTGCTTCCTCGCGGCAAGCGGGCCAGAAAACATCAAATTCGCCGTATTGATGCTGTTTATGTCCATGGTGTGCGATATGTTCGACGGAAAGATCGCACGGTCTACCCCCAACCGCGGCGAACGCCAGCAGTTCTTCGGCGTTCAGCTTGACAGTCTCTGCGACGTTATCAGCTTCGGCGTTACTCCCTGCTTCATAGCGTTCAACTTCGGGTTCAACGGCATCGTCGACGTGCTCATCTACATCTTATTCGTGGCTTGCGGCGCGATACGCCTGGCGTATTTCAACACTCTCGCGAACGAAAACCCCGGCAAAACGATGAAGTATTACCGCGGCATCCCCATCCCGGTCTCCTGCTTCGTTATGACGGTGCTTATCCTGCTTACCACCTTTATCCCCGCCAACGTCACGGTTTGGCTTTTCCGCATCGCGCTTCTGGTGCTGGGTATCGGCTTTATAACCAACATCCGCATAAAGAAGCCGGAAGTCAACAAGCTGCTTATACTTGCGGGCATCCAGGTCCTTCTGATAATCATACTGTTTATCGCGGGAGACGTGAAAGTCCCCGTCGCGCAGTAACTTTATAAACGAAAAAGCACTTTATGCCGCCGTGCATAGAGTGCTTTTTGTGTTGACTTGCGCGTATCCCGCGGTCAGCGCTTCTTTACCGAACGTACCGAACCGGTCTCGAACCCGTGTATCCAGTCCGAACGGCGATAGTAAATGAAGTAGATGACCGAGCTTATGCCCCAGGTTATCGGGTACGCCCAGTAAATATATACGATATCACCGGTGAAGCGCACCACGAACGCGATATAGGCGATGCGGAACACGCACCATACCGAAAGCATGACGGTCATCGGTACGAACGCCTTCCCCGCCCCGCGGCAGACCGAGGCGACCGAATGGGAATAGGAAAGCAGGCAGTAGAACAGCGCGAGCGTGTGCGCCTGCCGCACGCCGAGCTCAACGACCTGCTCCGAGGAATCAAACGCGCCGACGAGCTGAGGAGCGAACAGATACACCAGCACCCCGATGATCTCCGCGGCGGCGACGGCGGCGATTATCGAAAACCTTGCGCCATTGCGCGCACGGTCGTATTCGCCAGCGCCGAGGTTCTGGCTGACGAAAGTCGTTGTCGCCATATTGAAGCTGTTTATCGGCAGGAAGGCGAAGCCCTCGATCTTCGCGTGGGCGCCGTATGCCGCGGTGGCGAATTTGCCGAATCCGTTTATCTGCGACTGCACCACGACGTTCGCCAGCCCTATAACGGAGTTCTGCACGCCCGATGGCAGACCGTAGCGCAGTATCTCGCGCAGCATATCGCCGTGTATGCGAAGTTTGCGCAGCTCCACGGTGAAGATGTTGCCCTTTTTGAAAAGATGCACACAGCAAAGCACGACGCTCGACGCCTGGGCGATCACCGTGGCAAGCGCGGCGGACCATACTCCCCAGCGGAAAAAGGCGAGGAACACGATATCAAGCACGACGTTGAGGATCGAAGAAAAAATAAGGTAGTAAAGCGGGCGTTTGCTGTCCCCCACCGCGTTCATTATGCCGCGGCATATGTTATACATCACGAGCGCGAGTCCGCCCATAAAATAATAGCGGAAGTATTCGACCGCCTGCGGGAGCACGTCCGGATCGGTCTTCATCCAGACGAGGAACGTGGGCGTGAACGCCACGCCGACGACGGTCAGCACCACGCCGCTTAAGATGCCGAACGCCATATTCGTGTGTACCGCGCGTGATACCTTTTCCGCGTCTCCCGCGCCGAAATAGCGCGAAATGACGACTCCGGCGCCCATAGCCGCGCCCATAAAGAAGCTTACGAGCAGGAAAATGAGCGTGCCGGACGAGCTAACGGCGGCGAGCGCCTCCGTCCCGTGGACGCGCCCGACGATGAAAGTGTCCGCGGTGTTGTAAAGCTGCTGGAAAAGCTGGCTTAAAAACACCGGGAGCGCAAACGATATTATTGATTTTTTAACGCTGCCGCGAGTCATATCGACGGTGGCGGCGCTTGCCGTCAACGCGGCTTTCAACCGTCCCATAAGGCGCCTTTCAGCGGGCACTGTAAATTTTGCCCTTTTTTAATGTTTATATATATTATATAACCGCGTTCGCGGAAATGCAACACAATTCGCGCTTCTTATTACAATTTTTCATCTGAAACTTGACACTTTGCCGCCGAAGGGTTATAATAAACGTAATGAGTATTGAACAAGGAGAACGCATATGAATCAGATACCGAATTATAACATTCAAAACGAGCGCGCCAACGCGCTGTGCGAGCTTATAAAAAGCAATATCTATCTCGTTATCGCGGTCATAATGTCCGTTAGCTTCGGTCTGAGCTTTGTGAACATGATCCTCACGCAGAACGTCGCTTCGTCGGTCATCGGGCTGGCGCTTCCGCTTCTTACGCTGGTCGGCGTTTGGCTGCTTCGCAGCGGCGCCGAAAAAGGGTTCCGCTCTTCTCCGTTCGGGTTGCTTAAAGTGCGCACGATATCGCTTATCGTGCTTTTGATAATCGTTATGATATCAATGCTTTTCGTTATCGCGTTCAGCGGCGTGATAATCCAGTGCTTCGACGCGATAGTCTCCGGTTCGGACGAAGTGGTGATTCAGGGACAGCACGTGCGGATCGACGAAGCTTCCCGCGCGAAGATCGCGGAGCTGACGGATATGCTCACACGTTATTATCCCGACGCGCTAAACGTGATCTCCGAGCACGGCAAAACTATAATAATCGTCGTCTGTGCGGCGGTGATCGCCGTGAGCGCGCTCGCGCTGGTCGCGGCGTTCAAGGCGAACGGGATAATTACCAAAATGAAAAACACGATCCTGTTCGGATACGACGAACCGATAAAGACCGGGTTCCTCACCGCGATCCTTTACGTTTTCGCCGGGCTTTTGCTGATTTTCACGTTTATCTCGCTGTTCACCTCGCCGTTCAGCATATTCTCCGCGCTGACCTGCCTGGGAAATCTGCTTGAGATCGCTCTTATGGTCTCCGCGGCGATATTCTACGGAAAAGTAAACGAAATAATGCAATGACCTTATACCGAATATAACGCGAAACGAGCCGTTACCCGGCTCGTTTCTTATTTGCTGCTTATGTGATTGTCATTTAAGCATTTCCGAAAGTGCGCGCATTATACCGAGCTTTCCGCTTTCGTACGTAAGCCCGCCCTGCAGATAAACTGTATACGGCTCGCGCAGGGGGGCGTCCGCCGAAAGCTCTATGGAGCTGCCCTGAGTGAAAGCGCCAGCCGCCATAACGACTTCGTCGGAATAACCGGGCATCGCCCACCCCACGGGGGTGACGAAGCTGTCCACGGGGGAGCCGAGCTGTATGCCCTTGCAGAATTTAAGCACGTTTTCGGCGGTGTGCAGGCGGATAGTCTGTATTATGTCGCTGCGCGGCTCCGAGGAAGCCGGGAAGCATTCGAACCCGTATTTTTCGAACAGCGCGGCGGCGAAATGCGCGGTTTTAAGCGCCTGCGCGGTAATATGCGGCGCGAAGAACAGGCCCTTCAACATCGGCTTCGTGGCGCCCATGGAAGCTCCGGCTTCAAGCCCTATCCCCGGCACTGTAAGGCGGTAGGATGCGAGCTCGACGGCGCGCGCGGTACCAACGATGTATCCCCCGGTCTCCGCGATGCCGCCGCCCGCGTTCTTTATAAGCGATCCGACGAGCAGGTCGCCCTTCGGTTCGCGTTCCTCGCAGAATTCGCCGTAGCAGTTGTCGACGACGAGATACACGCCTTCGTATTTGCGTACCGTTTCGAACAGTCCGTCGATCTCCGCAACGGTGAGCGTGCGTCTGTCGGCATAGCCCTTGGAACGCTGCACGAACACGACCTTTATGCTTTTGTCCGATTCTAGCGCGGAGATTATGGCGTTATGGTCGAGCCGGCTGTCCGGAGTAAGCGGTATTTCCGAATACGATACCCCGTAATCCTTTAACGAGCCGTTTCCCGCTTCGCCGCCGACGCCTATGACCTCGTCGAGCGTGTCGTAGGGCTTCCCGCTTACCGAAAGCAGCGTGTCGCCCGGGCGCAGGAGGGCAAACAGCGCCGTGGCGAGCGCGTGCGTACCGGAAATGAGCTGCGAGCGTGCAAAGCCGCTTTCGGCGCCGAACGCGCGGGCAAAAGCGGAATCGCAAAGGTCGCGGCCCTCGTCGTTGTATCCGTATCCGCAGGTGGGATTGAAATGCCGGTCCGAAAGCTTTAATTCGCGGAAAATCCCGAGCACCCTTTCGGTGTTCGCGAACGCGGTCTTATCTATCCGCGCAAAGCGGGGAGCAAGCGCTTTTTCGCATTCCTCGGCGGCGATCAAAAGTTTTTCGTCGAACATGCTCATTCTTCCACGCCCTCTGCGATAAACGCGGTAAGAATATCCGCGCACGCCTGTACGTCGCGCAGGTCCGCAGTCTCGACGGGCGTATGGACGTAGCGCGTCGGGATGGAGATACACGCGGCGTGGCAGCCGGTCCCAGCGATCTGCATCGAGGAAGTATCGGTCCCGCCCGCGGTCAGGACTTCGTACTGATATTTTATCTTCTTTTCCTCCGCGAGCTCGGCGAGCCGGTCTACCAGCATCGGGGAGCAGATAACGGAGGAATCCTTTACCTTTAAGGCGGCGCCCGCACCGAGCTTTACGGTGAGCTTGTTGGGATTGCCCGCGGCGGGCGCGGGCGTAACGTCGATGGCGATTGCGTAATCCGGCATTACCGAAAAGGCGGCGGGCTTGGAGCCGCGGCAGCCGAGCTCCTCCTGCACGGTGAAGACGAAATAGGTATCGAACGCGGGCTTTTTGCAGTTCAGCGCGGCGTAAGCGGCGACGGCGCAGCCGAGCCGGTCGTCGAACGCTTTGGAGGATACGCGGTTTTTGCTTAATCTTAAAAGCATCGGCACGCAGGCGCAGAAATCGCCGACGCGTACCCTGCGTTTGGCTGCGGAAGCGTTGTCCGCCCCGATATCGACAAGCAGCTTTTTATTGGAGATGTCTTCAAGCTTCGTGCCGTCTTCGACAACGAGCACGCCCTTGACTCCGTTTTCGAAGCGCACGGGCGAATAGGACGAGGCGACCGGGTTTATGCCGCCGATGTTCGCGACGCGGACCATCCCGCTGTCCTCTATCGCCGTAACGACGAATCCGATCTCGTCCATATGCGCGGCGACCATCACCTTTTTGCCGCCGTGTCTTCCCTTTTTATAAACGGTAAGGTTCCCCATCGCGTCGCGGGAGATACCGTCCGCTGCCGGCTCCAGCACTCCGGCGATAACGTCTGCAAGCGTGTTTTCTCCGCCGGAGACCGAAAGCTCCGACTGAAATTTCTTTATAAGCTCAAACATTTTCAAAGCTCCTTTCGTTTAACGCGAACGCCAGCCGTTCGACCGCGTCTATGTCGCCTGTATGCAGAACGTCGGACGCCGTGTGTATGTATCTCGCGGGGGCGCTTACCGCGATCACCTTTGCTCCCGCCGCGCCGCGCTGATAGCTGCGCGCCTCGTTGCCTCCGGCGATAACGTTCTTATACTGCCATTTTATACCGTTCTTTTCCGCCGTTTCGACCGCGTACGCGACGGCTTTTTTATTATAAAGCGTAGCGCCGTCCATAAAGGATATCACGGCGCCGCCGCCCACCTCGCAGGCGCATTGGGTTTTCGGAGTCCCCAAAACGTCGCCCGCCGTGGTGGATTCGATTATCACCGCGACGTCCGGGCGGGTGTTAAAAACGGTTTGCGACGCGCCGACGCAGCCCACTTCCTCGCAGGTGTTGAAGGCGAAATGAGTGTCGTACTCCGGATCGCCGTTTATCATATCGACGAGCACCGCGCAGCCAAACCTGTCGTCCAGCGCTTTGGAACGGACGAGACCTTCACCGAACGGTTCGAAATCCGGAGCGAACACCGCGCAGTCGCCGACGTTCACGCTTTGCAGCGCCTCCTCGCGGTTCGCGGCGCCGATATCGATATTCATATCCGTGATCGGTTCGCATTTTCCGCGTTCCTCGTTAGTCTGCATATGTATCGCCTTCGAAGCGATAACACCGGTGACGCCGCTGCGGCAGAACGCGACTCGCCTGCCGGAGACCACGCGCCTGTCGACGCCGCCGACGCTGCCGAACCAAAGGTAGCCGTCTTCGTCGATATGCTTTACCATAAACCCGACTTCGTCCATATGCGCCGCGAACAGCACGGTTTTGTCCCTGCGCTTCCTTCCCTTTTTGAAAACCAGCAGGTTGCCCGCGGGATCGACCGAATACTCGCAGCCGGAATCCTTTATATCCGCGATTATCGCTTCGCGCACCTCGTCCTCCATTCCGGAAGGTCCGAGAATATCGCAGTATTTTTTAAGCAGCCGTATATCCATTCATCGCGCCTCCGTTTCTTTTATGAACAGCGAGATGAGACGCGCGGTCTCGTATACGTCCTTAAGATCGCAGATCTCGCTCGCGGTGTGCATATTTTTAAGCGGGATCGAGAACAGGACCGAAGGTATCGCTCCGCGCGCGGAGGAAATACCTTCCGTATTCGTTCCGGTCCGCCCCGGCGACGCCGAAAGCTGATATTTCACGCCGTTTTCCTTTGCGGTCTTCACGGCGAGGTCGGTAAGCCGGCGCGAAGTCATGGGCGAATAGCAGATATCCACGCCGTTCCCGACTTTTACACCCTCGCGCGATTTGTGCGCGCCGGGTACGAAGGCGTTAGTTACGTCGGAAACTATCGCCATATCCGGTTCCAAGCCGAAAGCGACGGTCGCCGCGGCGTTTCCCGTCTCTTCCCTTGCGGAGAAGGAGAACGCGACGTCGCAGCCGAGCTGTTTTTTATCAAGCATCATAAGCGCGCGGATCGTCGCGGCGGCGCAGAGCCGGTCGTCCAGATAGGTCCCGACTACGCGGGTGCCGAGCAGCTTTTCGGTCTTTCCGCGGAAGCCGACGGGAGTCCCGACGCGTATTATCTCTTTTAATCTTTCGACGGACGTCCCGGTGTCGATAAACAGGTCGGATATCTCGGTCTTTTTTTCCGCCTCGCCGGGCGCCTGCAGATGCGGCGGCTTGGAGCCGAAAACCCCGGTTATCGTGCGCTTGCCGTAGATATTCACAACGCTCGCCTGAAGTATCTTCGGCGCGATGCCGCCCACGGGAGCCACGCGCAGGAAACCGCCCTCGCAGATCTCGGTAACAAGAAAGCCGACGGTATCGAGATGCGCGTCGCACATCACAAGCGGGGCGTTTTTCTTTCCGCAGCGCATCAAAGCGCAGATACTGCTGACGGGAGTGGTATATATCTCGTCGAAAATTTCCGTCGACGCGAGGAATTCCCGAACGGCGGCGAAAGCCGCGTGCTCGAAGCCCGAAACGCCGGGGACCGACGTTAGTTTTTCGATTATTTCATACAGCTTATCCATTTTTACTCCTTGAATCCGTTGACGATCTCTTTGAATCTTTCGCCCCTCTCGGCGAAGTTTTTGAACATATCGAAGCTTGCGGAAGCGGGCGAAAGCACCACCGAATCGCCGCGCTTTGCTTTTTCGCGCGCGGTACGCACGGCAAGCGCGAAGTCGCCGACAGTGACGTAATCGGTGAATCCCGCTTCGTCAAGAGCGCGCGCTATCTTCGGCGCGGTGGCGCCGCAGAGCACAGCGAACTTTACCTTGCGCAAGAAAAGCGCGCCGAGCGGATCGTAGGGGATGTGCTTGTCGTACCCGCCGGAGATAACAATTACTTTGTCCCTGAAGCTTTCGAGGCACGCCTTGGTGCGCGAAGGGCTTGAATCTATGGAGGAATTGTAGTATTTCACTCCGTCCAGCTCCCGCACGAGCTCGATCCTGTGTTCCACGCCGCCGAACTCCGCGGCGACGCGGCGCAGGCATTCGACGGGAACGATATCGCGCACGGCGGAATACGCCTCGCAGTAGTTATAGCGGTTGTGCCTGCCGACTATCTTTATTCCGCAGTCGGGCACGAGCAGCTCGGTCCCGCGCTTTATCCCCTCTTCGTCGAAGTATACTTCCGCGTTTGCGGCGCCGAGACCGCTTATGAACCGAACTTCGCCGTTCGCGCTTTTTGCGAATCCGCGACAGTATTCGTCGTCCGCGTTCAGCACAAGCACGCCGTTTTTATCCTGGAACCTGAATATATTGCACTTTGAATCGACGTATTCCGGCATCCCGGTGTGCCAGTCGAGGTGGTTTGGGGCGATATTGGTTATTACCGCAATATCCGGGCTCGCGTCCATCTTCATAAGCTGGAACGAGGAAAGCTCCACCACCGCGTAATCGTCTTTGCCGATATCATCCAGCGAATCGAACAGATTGACGCCGATATTGCCGCCCAAAAAGACCTTCTTCCCCGCCGCTTCGAGCAGCTTCGCGATAAGCGTGGTAGTGGTGGTCTTGCCGTCGCTCCCGGTAACGGCGATCTTTCTGCAGGGGCAGAGGCGGAAGAATTCGCGCATTTCGCTTGTGACGCGCGTCCCGTTCACGCGGGCGGAGTCCAAACCGGGCAGGTCCGGGCGGACGGCGGGCGAAAGAAAAAGAAGCGATTCGTTTATGTCGTCCAGATATCCGTCGCCGCAGATGAACTCAACTCCGTTTTCGGCAAGAAAAGGGTAATTTGCGCGTACGTCCTTTTTGTCCCGCACGGTGCAGAGCGCGCCGGAGGCGAGGAAGCGTTTTATAACGGGAAGGTTGCTTACGCCGAGCCCGACGAAGCCGACCTTCTTGCCGCGGTATGAATCCGTGTATTCTTTAAGCATAACGCACACTCCGATTCTGAATACGTTTATTACATTATATAGCGTTTTCCGCAAATAATCAAGTATATATAAAGTAATTTGAGCAAATATTTGACAAACCCCGAAAATTGTGATAGAATGAATCAGACCGTTCCGAACAATCGCGCGGCGGCATGGCGAAAGCCCCCGCCGTGAGGAAAGTCCGAGCTCCACAGAGCAGGATAACAGATAACATCTGCCGAAGGCGACTTCAGGGCCAGTGCAACAGAAATAAACCGCCCGCTTTTTGCGGGTAAGGATGGAAAGGCGAGGTAAGAGCTCACCGGCGCGCCGGAGACGGCGCGGCCATGTAAACCCTATCCGGAGCAACACCGCGGCGGGGGCGTATGCTTGCTCGGCAGCCCCCATGGAGGTGGCACAGACGCATGCGGCGACGTATGCGCAAGATAGATGATTGTTCACGACAGAACTCGGCTTACAGGTCCGGTCTTAAACGTACCGCTTCGCGCGGTACGTTTTTTCAAAATCGCTTGACATATTCCCAAAAAAAGTATATAATAACGTATGGATAAAAATAACCCGCTTTAAGAGGTAAACGGATTTGATACTGCAACTTGAACAGGCGAAGCTTTCATTGGGCGAGCTTAAAGACGGAATACACGATCTGGGCGATTCGATAGGTTACGAAGGGCTTAAAAAAGAAGTCGAGGAGCTTGAGAACAAGACCGCCGAGGCGGGATTCTGGGACAAGCCGGAAGAATCGCAGCATATATTGAAGCAGCTCAAGCACAAGAAGAGCACTTTGGAGCATTACACGGCGTTGAAGCGCGATTACGACGATATCGAAACGCTTATCGACATCGCGATAGAGGACGACGACGAAAGCGTTGTCGATGAAGTTATGTCGGACCTCGAAAAGGTACGCAAGGAATACGAACGCCAGAAGATAGAGATATTGCTTTCCGGCGAATACGACGGAAGCAACGCCATAATTTCCATCCACCCGGGCGCCGGCGGCACGGAAGCGCAGGACTGGGCGCAGATGCTGTTCCGCATGTATCAGCACTATGCCGAAAGCCACGGGTTCAAGTTCAAGGTGCTGGATTATCTTGACGGCGACGAAGCCGGGATAAAGAGCGTTTCGTTTATGGTGGAGGGCGAAAACGCCTACGGATACCTTAAAAGCGAATCCGGCGTGCACAGACTTGTGCGCGTTTCCCCCTTCGACGCGAACGGCAGAAGGCACACCTCGTTCGCCAGCGTGGAGGTTTTACCGGAGTTCAACGATGAAATGACGATAGAGATAAACGAAGCCGATCTTAAAATAGAAGCCCACCGTTCCAGCGGCGCGGGCGGGCAGCATATAAACAAGACCGACTCCGCGATAAGGATCACCCACATCCCCACCGGGATAGTAGTGGGGTGCCAGACCGAGCGCAGCCAGGTGCAAAACCGCGAGACCGCCATGAGGATGCTTAAAAGCAAGCTTATGGAGATAAAAGAGCGCGAACACCTGGAAAAGATCGAGGACATCACCGGGACGAAAATGAACATCGAATGGGGCAGCCAGATAAGGTCCTACGTGTTTATGCCCTATACGCTCGTGAAAGACAACCGCACCGGTTGCGAGACCGGAAACATCCAGGCGGTTATGGACGGCGACCTGGACGACTTTATAAACGAATACTTGAAGCTCAACTGCAAATAACTACATCAGGAGGTTACCAAAATGAAAAAATTCAGACCGATACTGGGCATTTCACTGTGCATCCAGTCACTCACCTTCTTCATTCTCGCGCTGATAAACATCGAGAAGAAGAAAGCCCTTGCCGCCACTTTTGCGGTTTTAGGCGCGGCGGGCGGCGCTGTCGGCGGCGTGCTGCTTTATAATGAGATAAAAGAGCGCAAGTCCGAAGATGATTTCGATCCCGACGATTATCTTGAAAGCTTTGACGACGATTTCGACGATCTCGACATCTGCGAGGACGACATACTCTGTTCGTTCGAGGACGACGGCGAGAAAAAAGAAGCGGACGGCGCGGAAGATACCGCGGAATCCGCCGAAGAAAAAGCCGAGTGATTTTTTGCAAATAACGAACGCGGATCGGGGTGCGAAAGCGCTCCGATTCGTCGCGTGTAAAGATGTTTATACGAAAGGATGATCAACTATGGCAAACGGGTCGCTTTCCGTCGATACCGAGCATTTGTTTCCCATTATCAAAAAATGGCTTTATTCCGAAAAGGACATTTTCGTCCGTGAGGTGATCTCCAACGCCTGCGACGCAATAACCAAGCACAAACGTCTTGTTTCGCTTGGAGAAGCGGCCGACGACGGAACCGATTACCGCGTAACGGTTTCCGTAAACAAGGATGAGCAGACCATCACCGTTACCGATAACGGCATAGGCATGGACGCCGAAGAAGTTGACAAATATATTAACAACATCGCGCTTTCCGGCGCTCTGGACTTCATTTCACGTTACGAAGGCGAAGGTTCGAGCGGCATTATAGGGCACTTCGGGTTGGGGTTTTATTCCATGTTCATTGTTTCGGAAAAGGTGGAACTGTTCTCGAAGTCTTATAAAGGCGGCGAAGGGGTGCACTGGATCTGCGACAGCGAGGGCAACTTTAACAGCGAGGCGTGCGAATACGAAGGGCACGGCACGCGCATTATAATGCACGTCGCAGACGACGAGACGGCTTACCTCGACACCGTAAAGCTGCGCACGATACTGGAGCGTTACTGCGCCTTTATGCCCTACCCCATCGCGCTGACCGACGCGGAGGGCAAGGAAAACGTTATAAACGACACCGATCCGCTGTGGCAGCGCAACCCGCAGGACGTTACCGACGAACAGTACAACGAGTTTTACAAAAAGGTATTCAACGATTATCAGGACCCGCTGTTCAGGGTGCACGTCGTCGCGGATTACCCGCTCAACTTCAAGGGCGTGCTGTTCATACCGCGCAGGAAAACGGGTTACGACTCCACGGAAAGCGAGATAAAGCTGTTTTACAACTCCGTGTTCGTGGCTGACAATATTAAAGAGGCGTGCCCGGACTGGCTGGTGAACATCAAGGGCGTGCTTGACTGCCCGGAGCTTCCGCTTAACGTTTCGCGCAGTTACCTGCAGAACGACGTTTACGTCCGCAAGATCGCCTCGCACATCGCGAAGAAGATCGCCGACAGGGTGAATTATCTGTTCAACAACGAGCGCGAAGCGCTGGAGAAGAACTGGCGCGATATGAAGCCCTATTTTGAATACGCCTGCATGCGCGACGAAAAGTTTGCGGAGCGCGTGAACGATTCGATCCTTATCGAAAAGGTCGGCGGCGGATTCTGCACCGTTAAGGAATATCTCGGCGAAGGGAACGAGGGCGGCGACATTTACTACACGAACGACGCGGCGGCGCAAAGCTATTACGTGGATATGTACCGTCAAAAAGGCAAGGACGTGCTGATATTCGATAACCTTATCGACAACAACTACGCGCAGTTCCTTGAAAGCAAGAACGACAAGCTGAAATTCAAGCGCATAGATTCCGCGTTCGGCGAAGGCACCGACGGAGGCGACAGCGAAGCGCTTACCGGGCTGTTCCGCAAAGCAAGCGGCAAGGAGGAGCTTAAAGTGGCGTTCGCGGACCTTGGCGAGGACGGCGCCGCGGCGCTTATTTCGCTGCCGGAGGAAGGGCGCAGGATCGCGGATATGATGCGGATGTACAGCATATCCTCCGGCAATCCGGAGCAGTTCGACTTCCCCGCCGACGAATGCCTTACGATCAACCGCGCGAACCCGGTCATCAAGGCGCTGGAGCAGGACGAAAGATCCGAAGACGCCGAGGACAAGGCAAAGCTTATATACCTTTCCGCGCTGCTGCTCTCGCGCACGCTGAAAGCCGAGGAAGCGAAGGAGTTCATTCGTCTGAACAACAAATTCCTTGCGAAATAAAAAGCAAACAAGAAAACGGTGTGTTTCCGTCGGACGGGAACACACCGTTATCGTTATAAGCGTTTCGCGGCGGAGCGGCTGCGGCAACGCCGTTTTTATTCTTTCGGAGCTTTGCCGAGCCGCTTGTTTTCGTACATTATCTTGTCCGCGCGGCGCGCCGTTTCGTTAACGGAACGGTCGATTGAAGGATCGTATACCGCAACGCCGAGCGCGACTCTTATCTCTTCCCATTTATATTGCGCCGCGGAGCATGCCTCGATCTGCTTTTCGTTGAATTCGGCGATAAGTTTTTCTCTGTTAAGAAAATCCGCATCCTGCATTACAGCGGCGAATTCATCCCCGCCTATTCTGAAAATCTGGCTGTGTTTGAACACGCTGCAGATGAGGCGCGCGGCGGATTTGAGATACAGATCGCCCTTGTCGTGGCCGAATCTGTCGTTTATCGCTTTTAAGTCGTCGCAATCGAACACGCCTATTGCGAATTCGACATTTTCGCCCGCGTCGAGCTTATCCTGGGTATCCTGGATATAGTTATTGAACGCGCCTTTGTTGCGGACGGAGGTAAGAGTATCGACAAAAACGATCTTGTTCAGGTCGTCGACGATATGCTGTTTCTCGATGACCTTCCTTTTCGCCCGAAGATTGCGCAGGATAAGAACGAGGATTATTAAAATAACGGCGGTGAGGACGGTAAGGATTATAAACAGGTAATCCTTTATGAGGTCCAGAAAATCGGTCTTGACGTCCTCGGTGGAATAGTAGGTGAGCGCGGTGTTGATGAACGATTCGGGGGTGGCGCGGATGACGCGGGAAAGGATGGAATAAAGCTCGGTCTCCCCTTTGTTCACCGCGAAGTAATATTCCATATCGACGCCGGTATATACCGTTGTGAGGCGGAGCTTTTCGCAGAGCTTGGAAATATTGTTGTAACGGTAATTGCTTATTATTACGCAGTCTGCCTCTCCCGCCGCGACGGCTTCAAGCCCGGCGGGCGTATCCACAAAATACGCTATTTTCCAGGTCGGATAGTGGTCCGCGAGATACAGATCGTAGTTTGTGTTGCCCTCGTTGACGGCGACGGTAACGTCTTCCTTTACAATAAATTCCTTCTGCACGGACGCACGCACTACCGCGTCCATTTCGCTGCGCATTATAGGCGTCGTCATAACGACTCCGTTCATTTCGCTGTCGTATTCCGAAAGGTTCGCGGGGAACACACAGTCGACATCGCCTTTCTTCATCGCCTCCAAAGCGGCTGCCGCAGTCGGGAAAGAGACCGCTTCGATATCGAGCTTTGCGTTTTCCAGCGCGGTGGAAAAGAATTCCAGACAGTCTTTCAGAGCGCCCGTAAGCTTTCCCGTGTCCGGATCTGCAGCGCAGAACGCAAGATAGTTATCCTGATACCCGACGCGTATCTTTCCGTGCCGTTCAAGCCATTCCAGCTCTTTGGGGTTAAGATAGAGGTCGGTTTTGCTGTTGCGCAGGTATTTTTCGTTGAGCTGCAGGTTATAATACTTGTTCTCGTCCTGTATGCGGTTCATCGCGGCGTCGAGCTCGTTAAGTATATCCTGGCGGCCTTTCCTTACCGCGAAATAGAAATCGGAAGAGCCGATCTTGGAGATCGGGGTTGCGATATCCGGATCGCCGTAGATCTCCAGAGTAACGTACGCGTCGAATTCTTTGCCGAGCTTTTTAATGGATTCCTCGTCGGTGCCGTTCATTTCTATTATCTGCGTATTTATCCCGTGCGCGGCCGCCCATTTTTCATAGAGAGATTTCTGTATGCTCCCGCTTGTAACGCCGACTTTCTTTCCGTTGAGCGAAGCGAGGTTTTCGGAAGTAATCTCGGTATTTCCGGGCGATACGAATATGTAATACGATTCGGTCCCCATCGGAAGCGAAGCGTAAAGGAACATCTCCGCGCGCTCCTCCATATAGGAGATGTTGCTCATAAGGTCGATCTTTCCGTCCTTAAGCATCTGGAGAAGCTCCGTCCAGCTTCCTTCGACATATTCGAATTCCCACCCGGTATACGCCGCGAGCTTGCACTGATAATCGTATGAATAGCCGGAATAGCGCCCGTATTGATCCTTTATGAAAAACGGAGGTTCGTGCCACCCGACGCGTATTTTTTTTGAGCCGCTTTCCGCCGATACGGCGGGGATCGCCGCCGCGGTGAAAATAACGAGGCAAAGCAGCAGTATTATTGCCCGTATTACAGCGCGTGTTCTGTTTTGCATCATATGAATAACATCCTTCCGGTGCAGACCGGGTACCGCAAACGACATAAGCCCGTTCTGCTTTCCGATAAAATACACCATTTACATTATACATATTTGTTTTACAAATTCAATACATTCAAGACGATTTACGGGATTTTTGCGTTATATTTGCGAAAAAAAGCCGGAACGGCGCCGCCGCCGTTCCGGTTTTTTACTTTTATTCAGTTCAGCGTTCCGGTCACGGTTATCTTTACCCTGCCGGGCGTACGCGGCGTTCCGGGTGTGAAGGAAGCCGCGGGTACCGTGAGCGCGTAAGCTCCGCCCGCCGGGAACGTGAGCACTCCCGCGACGTAGGTGTAGTTCTCCGGGGCGACCTCCGTGCCGTTCACCGCAACAGTTACGTTTGAAGGCGCGGGCGCGAAGGCGTCGGTGAGAACGACGTTTTCCGCCGCCATATTTCCGGTATTCGTGATATCGAAATCATAGGTCAGCAGACCGCCCGTAACGACGGGGTTCGGAGACATGGTTTTTACTATCGCGAGCTGAGCGCTCTCCTCCGCCGTGACCGTGCTGGAGGCGGAGACGGTTTCGCCGGAATAAACGGCGGAGGCGGTGTTTGTTATCGTGCCGCCCTGCGCGGCGGGCGCTTCGCCGTTCACCACAGCGTTATAAACGATGAGCGCGTTTCCGCCAGCGGGGATCTGCGGAACGGTGAAGGTAACGCCGCCGTCGCCGACCGTCCCCGTGATCTCGCCCTGCGAAACGCCGTTGATATAAAGCAGCGCGCCGCCTGCGTAATCCAGCGGGACCACCGTTCCCTCTTCGCCCTCGTAGGCGCCGAGATCGTCTGTGATCTCCAGCGAATCGATCCCGGTTTCGCAGGAGTTGGTAACGCCGATGATATAAGTGAGCGTATCGCCCGGCGTGTAAGTCCCGGCAAGCGAGGTCTTTTCTATCGCCACGGCGCCCTGCAGTACTGTCGTCGCAAGGTTGGAAACGGCGGTGGCCGTCTCCGTACCGTAGTTATAGCTGACGCTTGCGCGGTTCGTAATGATCGTTGCCATCCTTGTTTGTTGACTCCTTTCGGCGGTAAAGCGTTGTGCTTTCCGCTGTTAGAAGTTTATGCAAAAGAACGGCGGCGGGACAATCGGTTCTTTATTCCGTTTTCAATCGTTCCTCGGGTCGCCCGGGATGCGCTTTGCGCGGACGCCGCTTCCGTCGACGCTTACTTCGAACCAGGTCGCCGTATAGCCGGAGGGAGCGAGCGTTTCCTGCAGATAATACTTCCCGTACGGGAGCGTGCCGATGTAGAACACGCCCGTATCGCCCGAAACGCAGCTTTCCGCCACGACCGACATATCGGCACGGAGCACGTTGAATTCGGCGCCCTTAAGCGATTCGTTGGCGATATTGACCTTGCGGAATATCACCATGCGTTTCGCGGAAGAATCGTTTATTACGCCGCGTTTTGCGATATCCGGCGAGGTCGCCGCCATACCGCTTTCGCCATCCAGCAGGAACACCGCGGAATCGAGCGCGCCGCCGGAGGTCTGTGCGGAAACGTCCGCCAGAGTGAGCCCGTATTCGGCGAGGAACACGCTGTTTTCGAGGTAGGTCTTGCCCACTATAACAAGGTACCTTCGATTGCTGAGCGAGTATCCGTCCGGCGCCTCGGTCTCTCTCATAAAGTATATACCGGTGGGTATGTTCTCGAACAGGACGGCGCCTTCCGGCAGAGTGGCGCCGGAGGAGCTGCGCAGGGTTCCGTCGGAGGAAGCCGCGACAACGCTTCTGCCGCTTTGTCTGTAGGGATTCAGGCAGGTCTTGTCGACGAACAGCGTGAATTCCGCGCCTGCGAGCTTCGCGCCGAAGCCGTCGATCTTATCGAAGCCGACGTTGAAGCCGCCCGTCCAGTAGATATACGAAGCGTCGCTTCCCGTGCTGCCGGAGAGATAGCCGGAATCGCCGCAGAGAGTAAGATCGTCGGTCTGCGCGTTGCGGAACACCGTGTAGGATTCGGCGCCGAGCGTTATGCCGCCGTTGATCTTCGCAAACGGCTTCATCATAAGATAATGCTTTTCGCTTTCCGCCCATACCCAAATCGTGCCTTCGCCGCAGGTGAGGTCGCCCGTAATAAGTATTGAAGCGGGAGAATCGCCGGTCTCCTGCAGGAAGATATCCTGGTGCGCGTAGTTATACATCTTGCCGCCGTTCTTCTTAACGAAGCGGTCGGTGCGTTTGTTGATATTCGTATCGAGTATTCGCCCGTCCGCGCCGGTGCCTTTTCCGCCGAACGAAGGGTTGCCGGACATTTCGAGCACCGAGCCCGACGCGAGATAGATCCCCGCGCCGTCCTTATCGGACTCGTTGTTGGCGATCTTTCCGTCGTAAAGCGTGACTCTGCCGCCCGATGCGGTATAGATCGCGCCGCCCTTTTCGGAGGTCTTGGAGTTGACGAGCTCCGCGCCGCCGGAAACCGTGAGCTTGCCGCCGGAAGCGACGTATACAAGTCCGCCGTCGGTATTCGCGGCGCGGTTTTCCTTTGCGCCCTGCAGAACTATATTGTTCAGTTTAAGCGTACCGCTCAGCGTGAACATCGAGCCGCCGTCGAACCAGCGCGTTATCTTTGCGGCGCCGCTGCCCTGATACGGGAACAGATCCGCGCCGAGAGAAGCTGTCGTGAGCGTGATACCCACGTTTCCGGTAGTCGCCTGCGGCAGACTTACGGCTTCGCCGAGCAAATACTCGCCGATAAGCATCTGTATCTGCGCGCCGTTCGCCGACACGCTGTGAGTGGTGGGATTAGTGCCCGCGGAGGTATAGAGCTTGCCGCGCAGCGCTTCGAAGGCGCCCTCGCTCCCGGTGAGATCGGTATAGACCGCCGGGACGTAATAATCCTTGCCGCCCGAGGTATATTTGCGATAGAGCAGACTTCCGTCGTTCTTCGTGATCTTGCAGACCGGAAGAATGTTTACTGCGGCGACCTCGGAAACGTACGGGTCGACGTCGGTCCTGCCGCTGTTTTCGCCTATCGTTCCGGAATACACGTTGGTAAGCGCGGCGTACTTCTTCTGCTGGTCCGCCGTGAGGTTTTCCATTACCTCGTAGGTAAGACCTTTTGATAGGTTTATACCCGTGATGCTTTCGCCGTTCTTCAAGGTGAACCGCGCAACGGTCTTGTCGATGCCGTTGCTTTCGAAGAACATTTCGCCGTAGTCGCCGGTGGAGCTGTCGATCTCGTACGCGGATTTCTGACCGGGCGAGGAGGCGTCGCCTGTGATAACGACCGTGAAGGAGAACACCTCGTTCGGGTCGGGAACGACGCTGCTTCCCGATTCGACAGTCTTGCTTACGGTAAGCGAGAAGATCTGTATCCAATAGATCGTATTGGGCGCGGGATTCTCTATTATGCCGCCCTTAAGACCGTTTCTGTCGTTGACGAAGCAATAGAAGTTATTGACGTTGTCGCCGCTCGCAAAGCCGCCGAACGGTTTCTTTTCGACGCCGTGCTCGTCATATAGCAGAGCGCCGTCCGGAACGTAAACGCCGATGTAGGAGCCGGAGTAGATGCCGCCGTTTTCGGTTTTTATAACGGAGCTCGAATCGTAGTTCAGCTCGACATTGCAGATATTCCCGGCAGCCGTGCTTGCCGCGCACCTGTTGCCCGAAACGACGACGCGTTTTGAAAGCAGGAGCCCGGAGGTGCTGCTTCCGAACGCGATCCCGCCGCCGGCGTCGGTCGCGTCGTTATTCGTAACGCTGCCGCCGGACATATGCAGGGACTTGCTCTCGCGGATGAAGATGCCGCCGCCGCTTACGGCAGAGCACCTTGTAACGGAGCCGCCCTCCATATAGAAGTTGTTTCCGGCGTAGATGCCGCCGCCGTTGCCCGCCTGCGCGGTACATCTGGAAACCGTGCCCGCGGTGAACACGATGCTGTTGGGCTTGTTCTCGAGAAGGTATATACCGCCGCCGTTCATCCCCGCGACGCAGTTGTTTATAGTGCCGCCGGAGATCCTTAAAGTGCCTTTGTTCACGTAGACGCCGGCGCCGTTCGCGGTGGTCGTTGCGTTCTGCAGAAGCGCGTTCTGCCCGAGCGTAACGGTCTTGCCCTCCGCTTCGATGTTGACGATGCGGGTATATCCCTTCGGGGTCCCGACTGTGCCGTCTAATATGATATTCTCGACCTGGATATTGGTCCTGACGTCGAGCATACTGTGGTCGCCCACGCCGTTGCCCCTGGCAATAGTGGCGCGCGTCCACTTCCCGCTTTCCCTGCGCGGATCAGCCGGATCGGCGGTGGTAAGAGTGATGCTTTGCACCTTATCTGTATAGATCGCTTTGATGCTCTTTTCGGAAACGAAGTTTTCCACAAGCATCTTTACGCAGTAATGAGTACCCGTATAAAGTGTGCCGCCCGAAGTATAAAGCTGCAGGTCGGTTTTTCTCAACACGCCGAACGCGCTGATGTTATCCGGCGTTTCTGAACCGCTGTTGTCGAGTTTGTCGAAAATCGCTTCCTCGGTGTGCGCGGCGTTCATATAAAGCTTGACTTCGTTGCCCTGATCGTCCACGCCGGTGATCCTTGCGACGGGAGGCCCCGCCCAGATTATCTTCATGCCGTCCTCGTCGGTACGGTCGATAATGCCGTAAAGCGTGCTGTTGTCCGCACGGAAGACCGCGTCGTTATCCGAGAACCCGGAAGCGGGTTTGGAGACGTAGGAGGAGCCGAACTGCGTTCCGACCTTATCGGCGTTGACAACGAGGATACTGCCGTTCAGTGCGCACCAAACGTAAACGCTTTTTACGTTGTTCTTAGCTCCGGAGTTGTCCCACCAGAGCCGCACGTTGGAGGAAGCGCCCGCGGCGGTGCTGTTATCGGTAACGGACGAGGAATCGGGCTCCGTCGCGCCCTTGGAGCCGACGAGGAGCTGCCGGTTGTTGATGAGATATACGCCCGCGGCGTTTTCCGCCGACGAAGAAGCAAGGCGGTTGTCGCGGATCATCGTGTCGTTCCAGATATGCAGATGCGCTTTTGTCGCGACGCCGCCGCCGAGATTGGACGCGGTATTTCCGGTTACGGTGCAGGCGTTGAGCTTAAGCTCGGTCGTGCCGTCGTAATTGTGATATATACCGCCGCCGCTGCCGGAGGATTCGTTGCCGCGGACTGCGGTGTTCTCCAGCGAAACGAGGCCGACGTTTGAATAGAGGCCGCCGCCCAAAGACGAGGATCCCGACGCGCGGCAGTTCTCCATCGTGGAGCTTTCTACTGTGAAGGTCGCTTCGGCTTTTGCGTCGCCGGTGAGTTCGCAGTTATGGCATATGCCGCCGCCGTTGCTTTGCGCGGTGCAGTTGGAGATCACCGTGCCGGAGGGGTTTTCGCCCTCCGAAACGCCGACGTAGAGCGTTTTTACGTTGGTGTAAATACCGCCGCCGCTGCCGCCGGAGGTGTTGCGGTTGAAGGTGCAGCTCTTGACGTTGAGCATCATGTTTGCGGGGACGGAATCCTTCCCGCTGCACCATACGCCGCCGCCGTTGCCCGCCGCGGTGTTTTCGGATATATTCGATCCGGTAAGCGCCGCGGTCCACGCGTTGGTGTAGATACCGCCGCCGGTCTGACCGGACGCGGTCACCTTGTTGCCTTTTATTTTGGCGTTTGTTACGGTCATCTGCGACCCGCTTATCGGGCGGTCGTGATAAATGCCGCCGCCGTTGTTCTTTGCGGTATTGTCGGATACCGACGAATGCTTAACTTTTTCCGCACCGCTTTCGTCGGTGTACGTATGATCGGAGATCTCGACAGTCTTCGCAAGCGTATATACGCCGCCGCCTGAACCGTTGTTGGCGGTATTGCCGTTTATCGAAGACCCGTTCACCGTAAGCGACATATTCTTGCGCACGTCGTCGGTGGATCCGTTGTAGAACACGCCGCCGCCGTTGCCGTTGTAGTTATAGCCGGAAACGTTGAACGATATCGACGAATCGATGATCTTAAGCGACGGTTTGGAGGTGTTCTTGACGTAGCAATACAAGCCGCCTCCGGCGCCTTTGCAGCTGTTGTTTTCGATGGTGGCGCCTGTGATCGTGACTTTTTGCATCATATTTGCGTAGACGCCGCCGCCGTTTACGCCGTTTGAATTGGAAGTGTTTCCGGTTATCACGGCGCCGGTTATGGTAAGCGAAGAATTGGAGTTGTCTTTTTCGCAGAACAAGCCGCCGCCTTCGTTTTTGGCATAGCAATTAGTGATCTCGGTCTGTCTGCCGATAATATTGTTCTCTGCATTGCGGATATATTTCCCGGCGGATACGCTTGCCGGAGCTTCGCCGGCGCCGTAGGTGTAGTTGTCTATCACCATCGTCAGCGCTTTGCTGTAAACGCCGCCGCCCTGTTTGTTCGCGTTGCATCTGTTGAACGTGGTGCCGTATATTTCGCACATTTTGGCGTTGCCGTTCGACAGCGAGAACCCGCCGCCGTAAGCCGCGGAACTGTTGGAAAACGTGCAGTCCTTAACGGTCGTATAAACAGAGGTGCTTCGGAATCCTCCGCCGTAGCCGCCGTTCGAAGCCGTGCCGGTAAGCTGGCAGTCGTTGAAGGTGCAGCCGATAACCGTTACCCAGCAATCGGCGCTGGAGGTGCCGCTGTTAAGCGCCCAGACGTTGAATCCGCCGCCGTTGCGCTTCTTTGCATAGCAATGCTCGAAAGTGGTGCCTTCGACAAGTATAGTCTTCGAGTCGAGCTCCAGACCGCCCGCCGCGTCGGCGTTGCAGTTCCTGAACACGCAGTTTTTGATATTGGTCCAGGAATTGTAGTTGCCGTCCACACGGTGGAACACCGCGCCCGCCTGGTCGACAGCCGTGCAGTTTTCGAAAACGCAGTTTTCAAGAGTCATCGTTTCGGCGTTGGTAACGAGCGCGCCGCCGCCCAAACGGTTGGAGGTCTCCGTGGTAGTGGAAGTGCAGCCGGTGAAGTTGGAGTTTCTTACTTCAAGCACCGTGCCGGGAAGCGTCACTTTGTTGTTCTTGTCCTTAGCGGAGAACATTATAAGCAGCGCGCCGCCGTTGCTGGCGTAAACGTTTTTGAAATCGACGTTGTCGATATAAACGTTTGTGTATTTTGCCGCTATACCGCCGCCGTCGCTGCTTCCTTTAACGCTCTTGCCGTCGAATATAAGGTTTTTAACGGTGAGCGTTGTTACGACCGCGTTGCTGACCAGGGCGTTTTCGGCGTTGATCATGGAAAGACCGTTGTCGGAATCGCGGCTGATTATGGCGCGGTCGCCTTCGCCGGAGTATTTGTAGGTCACCCCGCTCTTTGCGGCGGTCGTTATTGTTATATTGTATCCTTGAGGTATCGACACCACGTCCCCTATCGGGAGCAGGTAGTCGGTAAGCATTTCTATGACGGCGGTTTTTTCGGCTGCAAGAGTGATATCCCCGTTCTTGATCGCGTCGATGGCGCTGCTGATCAAGCTGTAAGGATGCTCGACGCCGGACGCGTCGACTACCTTGCAAATGCGTTTGTCGTCGCCGAAGATTATTTTATACGTGCTGGAGGAATTCAGAGTCGTGCCGGAGATCTGCGCAAAGCCGCCGCCCGCGCCGAGCGCAGCCGCGCCTTCCGATTCGCCGGTCTTTCTTAAGCGTATGCTTTCGCCGTCGGCGCCGTTTACGAACGAGCCGTCGAGCGTATACGCCATATTCCTGCCGCCCGGTATGAGCAGGTTGACCGAATCGCCCTCCGCGAGCTTAAGATCATCCGCGGTGATCGGCAGGAGCGCGGAACGTATCGCGCCGTTCTTGGCGAACACGGTACCGAATCCGGCGTTCACGGCGTTGTTAATAACGCTTAGACCGTTGACCTTGATATCGGAGATATCCAGCTCTTTATCGGTATTGTTCTCTATCGCTATGTAAGCCGGTTCGGAATAATAGATGATTATCTTTTTCCCGGCGAGCGGAGATCTCGTCCCGTCGCGTTTTTCAGTCATCCACGCGGAAACGTCGCTGTCCCACACAAGTTTGGTTATATAATCGCCGTACCCGGACGCGCCCTCGACGAAAGCGCAGCCGTAGACAGCGGAGCTTGTTAAATTCATACTGCCGCTGTACTTGGTGTAAAGCTCGGAGGCGAGTTCGGAAACCGCGCCGTCGTTGAATTCGGGGAAATAATTCGTATTGGTGTATTTGCTCGTATACGAAGCGGACGGGGGCAGTTCGGCGAAAGACTCCTGATACCGCACCTCTACTTTTACGGAGTTGCCCCAGTATAGTTTCTTGGCATTGGTATCGCTTTGAACGTACAGCGAAGCGAATCTGTCGTTGACTATTTTGGATACGTTCGAATTATTCGTATAGATGGCGAAGCGCGCGCCCGGAACGCTGCGTTCGGAAACGATACCGTCGGGAACGTAGATGCCGATCGAAGCGCTGCCGCTTAAGCTGTCGATATTTATAACCGCGTCGTCGTCCTGGTCGAGATAAACGTTGCAGGTAGAACCGCCGAGTTTGTTGTTCTTTACCTGAACGCCGCCGTCGAACATAAGACGCGCGTCTTTGCTTCCGACGCCGACCGCGCCGCCGGAGGTCGCGGTATTGTTTGTATAACTGCCGGAGCTTAACGTAGCCCTGCCGACGTTATTATATACAGCCGCGCCGTTTACGGCTTGGTTGCCGCTGGCGGTAACGGATGCGAGCGTAAGATTGCCGCTGTTGAGATATACCGCGCCGCCGAATCCGGAAAGAGCGCTGTTTTCGGTGAATGCAGTGGAGGATATGGAGATAACGCCTGCGCCCGCGTAGATCGCGCCGCCGCTGCCCGCCGAAGCCGAGTTGGAGAGCATGCTGCCGCCGGACACCGTTAAATTGCCGCTGCCCGCGTACACCGCGCCGCCGTTCTGCCCCGCGGTGTTGCCTTTGGAGCTTCCGCCCGCGGCGACGTTCGTGAACGTTACGGTGCCTTTATCCGCGTATACCGCGCCGCCGTCCGTTCCGGCGGTATTGTTTTCCAATTTGGAGTTTGTAATATCGACCGAACCGGAGAGCGCGCACACGGCGCCGCCCTTGCCCGCGGAGGCGGTGTTGTTTATAAATTCGGAGCTGTCGTCCGCGGATACGGAGCCCGAACCGGCGTAGACGGCGCCGCCGTCGGCGCCCGCCGTGTTGGAGCCCATACTGCCGCCGGAGATATAGACGTTGCCGTTTGCGGCGTATACCGCGCCGCCTTTATCGGAAACGGATCTGTTGGAAGTAAACGACGCTTCGGTAACGTTTACGTCGCCGCTTCCGGCATAGATCGCGCCGCCCGCGCCGGACGTTGATTCGTTGTTCGCGGCGGAGCCGTTCGAGAAGTTGACCGCGCCAGTCCCGGCGTAGATCGCGGCGCCCGATCCGGCTTTGTTGGCGTTGACGACGGAAGTGGTTCCCGAAACCGTCACGGTGGCGTTTTCGGCATATACGAAGCCGCCGTTGCCGGAAAGCGCCTTGTTGCCTTCGCCCGCGCCGCCTTCCATATTTACCGAACCCGTGCCGATCCATATAGCGCCGCCGTCGCTCCCCGAAGCGGTGTTGCCGACTAATGAGGGGGACCCGGAGGTGCTTACGGCGCCCCTGTTGACGCAGATCGCGCCGCCTTTGTTCGCGCTGTTGGCGGATACCGACGCGGTGTCTTTTATTTCCGCCGTGCCGTTTTCCATATATATCGCGCCGCCACTGCCGTTTGCCGCGGTGTTGCCGCGCATTTCCGAGAATTCGGAAAGCACGACGGAGCCCGCGGAAGCGCAGATCGCGCCGCCGTTGCCGGAAAGCGCGCTGTTGGCGGAAAAGCTGCCGTTGCCCTTTACGGTTATCCTGCCGTTGCCGCTGAAGTATATCGCGCCGCCGTTCGCGGCGGTGTTGTTCCTTATCGAGCCGGAATCCACCGTGACGTTGCCGGACGAAGCGGATATCGCGCCGCCGTTGCCGATATTAACCGCGTTGATGAGCGCGGCGCCTTCGGCGACCGTAAGGTTCCCGGTATTTTTGACAAGCGGGGCGGAAGCGCTTATTTCCGCACCGTCGATAACTACGCCGTCGATGATAAGCGTTCCTTTATTATCTATCATAGCCGCGCCGGAAAGCGAGGCGGTGCGCGTGATGTGCGCCGTGCCTCCCGTCCCGGTGAAGCCGTCGTCCGCGGTCTTTAGCTTGATAGCGGTGCCCTGCGGGATCTCCACCCTGTCCGCGTACGGCATAAGGTAATCCGTGAGCATTTCGATATCCGTCTGATCGGGAGCGAAGTATTCGTTCACGTAATCGACTGCGCTCTGCATCGTGTAGAAGATGCGCTCGGTGCCGTTGTCGTTTACCTTGCACAGCCGTTTCGGGCTGTTTATAAGCTCCAGCTTCGTTTCCGCGTCGAGCGCAAGCGTTACGCTCCTGTTGTCGAAAACAGTTAAATTGCTTGTCGTCGAGCCGACTATCCGGCCCGCCCTCACTGCGAGATCGTAGTTTTCGTTGCCGGATTCGGTAACGGTGTAGGTCCCTCTTAAAAGACCTTTTATGCGTATATGCGCGCCGTCGCGCACGGTAATCTCGATCCTGCCGGGCGCGGAGCCGGACGCGGGCACGGCGTAAACGTAGGAATCGCCGGTGCCTTCCGCCGCGTAGGAGACGTGCTTAATACTGTCGGAAACCAGCGTGACCGTGAATTCGTTATCGGTGAACAGCCGGTTCGCGCCGCTTTGGGTGGTGTTGACGGTTTTGACTATCTGCAGGTCGTAGCCGCGTTCGGTATAGACCGCGTAAACGGTGGGAGAAACCGAAAGCAGCAGATCCTTCCAAACGGTCCCGTCGAAGCTGTACTGCAGTGTGGTGTTTGATACCCGGAACCGCAGTTCCAGCCCGTCCGCGACGTCGAGAAGCGAAAGATCGTCTATCCCTCCGGCGCCGACCGCGAGTTTGGTATAGGAAAGGTACCTTTCGAACACGCCCTCGTCGAGTATCGGGGGCATACGGAAGGCGTTGCCTTTCTGGCTTAAAGTCAAGCCGGAAAGCGGGATCTCGAAGCGTTCGTCCTGCTCCACCGTCTTGCCGTTCATGGATATCGGAGAATGGCTGTACGTCAGCGAGTCGCTTTCGCGGATGATGCCGTCCGTGCCGGGCAGACAGCCCTTGATATCGGTGAGCACGCCGCTTTCGTTTTCCAGAACGTAGCGTATCTTCGGCATTGTATAATAGATGTAGTAGATCTGGTCGCTTCCGAGCTCGCCGAGCGTATCGCCGTTTTCGTCTTTAAGTACGAGCTCGTATATATTGCCGTTTGTCTGCTGATATGAGACCGAAACGATGCCGAGCTCCCTTACCGATACGGCTGCGTTATCCGCCCCGTTGCCGTAGAGCGCGGCGCCGAAGGCATAGATCGAAGCGTCGCCGTTGAAAACTCCCGCGGCGGGAAGCTTTGCCGTGAGCACGGCGCTTTCGCCCAGCGCGAGCGAGAAGCGGTAGTCGGCGGGATCGGCGCTGCGTCTGCCGTCCCTGCGTACGACGCCGCCGGTGACTCCGTCGTCCTCAACGAGCGCGACGTGAACTTCGACTTCTGTCGCCTTGTGAGTGTTGGTGAAGGTGACGTTGCGCACGTCGCCGAGCGCGCTCGAGGTATATTCGAATTCATACGAAGCAACGCCGTCGGCTTCGGTGGTGAACGCGTCGTTCGCCGCCTGCACTATACGCGCGATCTGCGTGGATTCGACGGTAACTACTGTCAAAACGCGCACGTTGGCGGAAATATTATCCGCCGTCTCGGTCTCGGTCTTGCTGTAGAAGAGGATCGCCGAACGCGCTTCGCCGTTCTTAAGAGTATATTGCGTGTATTCCGGCATGGAGGGAACGAAAACGTCGTTTTCCGCCGTGTCGGTGGTTACGGTGGGTTCCCCGTCGTTCACCCATTCCCCGGCGATGAGCTTCTGATCGCGGACCGTAGTGGTGGTCGTGACGGTTTCTTTTACTGTGAGGTCGTAAGTGAACGGTGTGTTCATCACGGCGGAGGTGCCCACCGTGGATTCATAGAACATAACTACGCAGGGCAGTTTTTCGAAATAGATCACGTACAACTGCGGATCGTAGCCGCAGTCGATGGGGTCCGCGCCGCCGGAGGTCCTGAACCGGAAGCCGCGCCAGGTGTTCTCGACAGTAAGGTACGGGCGGTCGGAATCGGAATCCGAGGACGAGGTTATAAGCACCATACCGGAAGCGTTAGTCGCCCCGGGGGCGCCTATGGCGAACGCGTAATAAGGAGTATCGGCGCTGCCGTACCACGCGAGCGGATCGGTGATCCCCGCGGCGGCGTCATAGCCGCCTATTCGCCCGTTCGTGCTGTTCGGCGCGGACGCGGAGACGGCTGCGTCTTCCAGCGCGCCGGAGGGCAGCATTTTTTTGTATACGACGGAAAGCTCTTTCAGTTCGTAGAAAACAAAGTATATTTCGTAGGGTTCTTCTATCGCGGAGCGTCTGCCGTCGGCGTATTCGGCGTACAGATGCTTTTCGGACTGATCGTAATACGCCGAAACGATCTTTTCGGATTCGGAGATAAGCTGAATATCCGTGCCCATCTTATGCGCGGCGGCAAAAGCGAACGCGTAATCGGCGGGCGCGGGGATGTTTGTGAGATCGACCGGGTCGGCGGTGACAAGCAGCTTGTCCGCCGTCCAGCCGGACCTTTCGGAAAGCACGGCGGAAGAAGCGTCGATCGCGTGGACCGGGACCTCCACCGGGCCCGCCCAGCGGGCGTAAAGGTCGAGATCCGCCGTTACGGGGGAGGAAAAATCGTATGCCGGGCTGGTTTCGGTCTGTGCCGGGACCGGAGTTTCGGTCCAGAAATAGAACATCGTATCCGCAAGCGGAGAAACCGGTATCGCGGCGGGCTCCTCGACTGTGTTGCCGAAGTACACCTGAACGGAATATACGTCGTTTGCCGAGTCGTAGCCGCTTTCGGTCCAGGAGGCGCCGGGAACGCCGAGATGGAACCTCACCTCCGCCTTCCATACCGCGTAAAGCCGCAGCGGCTCTTTTCTGTCGACGCCGCAGTCGCCGCCGAGCTGATACAAAGTATCGCCGGGACGGTAGACGGGTTTTTCGCTCCACCCCGCGAGGGTATATACGACTCCGCCTTTCGCGCAGACGAAGCCGGAGCCGTCGCTGAGCCGTATCTTGGAGTTATTTACGAGCCCGGACACGGTCGCCGTGCCGTTTTCGCCGTCGCAGGTACCGGTAAGCGCGACGGGGTTGTTCATACTGTCGAACATATAGCCGAAGTCCACCGCGCCGGAGACCGTGCCGCCGTTTGCGTCGTAAATGACCGAAGCGGTGCCGACGCGGGCGTATACCGCGTCGAGATAGACTATATTCTTTCCGCTGACGTGTTCTGAGTCGTCCGCCTGCAGAGTGAACTGCTCGCCGGGCGTGAACAGACGCCCGCCGGTCCCGCGGACCTGCCAGCCGACAAAGGTATATCCGGCGGGCGCGGCGGCGGATTCGGAAACGACTATGCTTGCGTAATCGCAGAACGCGTTTTCGGAAACGGTTTCACCGGCGCCGCTTTCGAGCGCGCCCGCCCCCGCGTTGTAGGCGAGGTAATACACGCCCGTCTTCTTCCAGTGCAGACGCAGCGTGGTGTAGTGCGTGGTGTGTTCGCCGAACTTGAACAGAGTTTCGGTCCCGTCGGGATTGACTTCGTACCATCCGATGTAGGTATACGTACCGGGAGAATACTCGAAAGTCTTGTTCTCGGTGTCTTCTTTAATGTCCTGCGAGTAGTAGGTGTATCTGTCTTTGCCGTTGTACGCGCGGTCGTGTTTAACGTAGAACCAGGTGCCGGAGCTGGATTCCACGAAATCGCGCGTGGTGTGCGTGTATTCGCCGATCGGTTCGCCTTCGTAGCTGGACCAGAACCAGGTGGAGCCGGTGCCGACGAGCTTGTGCGAATCGTCGTATTCATACAGCGCGCCGTAGTTCGGGTCTATCGTAACGATATACCATTCGGTCTGCCATCCTGCGTAGACCGTAAGGTCGCAGTCGGGCATCCGGTCGAGATCGAATTCCACGGTGCAGTCTTTATCGAGATACCATTTATCGAATTCATAGCCGATCCTGCCCGATTTGGGAGCCGCGGGTATCCTGCCGGATAAGTCGTCCCCGAATTTAAGCCCGGAGACGTCGACGGGAAGATCGTCGCTCCTGTCGTCGGCGGAATCGTCGAAGGTAAGCACGTATTCCGCGTCGGGGTCGGGAGTATAGTCGGCGTTTTTATCGTAATATACGTTGAGCACGGTCTCACCGCCGACATCGACGGTCTTCGCTCCGTCGCAGCGGGAATAGGTATATCCGGCGATGACTCTTTCCTTGAATTCGTTGGGAACCGAAACTTCGGCGCCCACCGCCGCGCGGAACGAGGCGCTTTCGACGAAGAGATAATCCCCCGCCTTGCCCGCCGGGTTCTGCCTGTAAACGGCGACGCGGTAATCGGCTTCGGTATTGTCCGCCCATTTCGCGTAAAGCGTGACGTCCGAACGGAGATAAAGCTTACCGTCCGAAACGTACGCGCCGCCGTCGTCCGCGCCGACGAGCAGGTTGCCGTCGGGATCGGTGATGGCGCTGCCGTAGCTGACTTCATCGGACATGGTCCCGGCGTACCAGCCGAGGAACACTTTGCCTTTCATTGAAGTAACGGGCAGCGGCGAAGCTATATAATCGCCCTTGAAGCATTTTGCCGGAGAGACGTAATCCGCGCCAGAGCCGGCGGCGGCGGCGTAGTATGTCAGTCTGCGGACCTGCTTGAATATCGGGTAAAGGTGAGTTTCCCCGGAAACGGGTATGCAGCCGTTCTCGTCCGGGGTTATGACGTAGGAATTATGCTCGGCGTCCTCGTAAACGCCGGGAGTCTTGACCTGTGTGAACGACCAGCCGAAGAACGCCATATTCTCGCCGCCGCGCTTGGAATAGGCGGCAGCGGCGTCGCTGATCCTGATGTCGGCGGAGGTCCCGCTTCCGGAGGGGATGACGCGGCGGACTATCGCGACCGGGAATGAATCCGTGTCCTCGTCGTACTGGTCGTGGAAATAAACGTATATGAAATCCGCGAACACCGCGTAGAGGTCTATTGCGCTGTCCTCGGTTATGACCGCGTTTTTGAAATCGTAAGGTTCGCTTTCCAGAACGATATCGCCGGTATCGGAATAGCTGCCCTGATACCATCCGGCAAACGCCTTGCCGCCGTAGGAAGTGAGGTTCGGGACAACGAGTTCGTCGGTGCTTTTGACTGTCTGCTTGAAGAAAACGTTTCCGTTGTCGTCGGTAAAGCCGTATTCGTTATAGCCGACGTCGCCCATAACGTAGAACGTGTAGGTGCAACGCGGCGCGGCGGGCACG
The DNA here is from genome assembly GCA_017447445.1 of Clostridia bacterium. GTDB lineage: Bacteria > Bacillota > Clostridia > Oscillospirales > CAG-382 > Coliplasma. The sequence goes on from JAFSNK010000035.1 coordinate 54,973, forward strand.
CCGCCTTCGCCGACGAGAACGTAGACGGAGAAGCCGGAAGCTTCGAATTCAACGGCTCCGCCGTTTAACGAGGAATCCACAACGTCCGGGCGTTCGCCGTTCGCGCCGCCGAAATGGACGACGCGGAGGTATTCGAACGAACCGAGGTCGCTGTTGAGTATCTCTATACTGACGTTCACGCCGCGTTCGGGCTGATATTCGGTTCCGGTGACCGGATCGGAAAGGGTTATGTCGAAAACCCGGGCGATGCCGAAGCTGTTCGCGTTTTCGCCGAGCACGCTCGCGCTTTTGCTTATGTAATCGCCGTAGGAGAGCCCGCCTTCGTTTCCGGCGGAAAGGTCCTCCGCGGAGATGCCGTATTCATCGTAGACCGAGGTATCCTCTTTCTCTATCTCCTTCACGCCGAGCACGGCGTTCTCCGGGATGCCGGAGGCGTCGTTATAAGAGACGGTGATACGGTAGGTATTCCCGTCCGACGCTGAAAGAGTATAGGACCGCGTCCCCGCCGAAGCGGCGAATTCGAGAATATTCCCGTAGCCCGCCGTGAGAACGCAGAAAATACATATTACAGAAAGCAATCGTCTTAGTTTAGTCATTGGATACATTTCCTCGCGTGAATACAGTTATGTTCGTTCTGCGGACGTTCGGTCCGCCGTGATCTTGAAAAATTATCTGTTGATTATCCTTACTTCGGGTGCGGGCCAGTCGCCGTAATGCGAAGCGACGAAATCGCCGCTTTCAAGGTCCGCGCCGAGCTGCCCGACGGTGATAAGCGCGTATCCGCCGCGGTAATACTGCACCAGCGCGCCGTCGTAAGCGGAAGCGGGCATACGGACCGCGGTGAGGTAGGCGTTGAATCCCGCGCTGTCGGCGTCGAACGGAACGATATCCTTTGCGCTGCCGGACGGAGCCGCGGGCAGATAGGTCTTGCCGTCCGCGCCGGAATCACGCTCGTTCACGATCTGGTAATAGCGGCACTTGTCGCCGAAGACCGTGGTCTCGCCGGGGACGGCGGCGAAAGCGCCTTCGGCTTCGCTGCCCTCGACTTTACCCGCGGCGTAGCAATTGTCGATGCTGCCGCCGCTTGTGACCGCGGCGATACCGCCCGCGTTTTTGCCTTTCGCGGAGCAGGTGGAATAGCTTTCGGAAAGCGTCATCCCGTAGGCGGCGCCGACAAGCCCGCCCGCGTTTGCGGCGGAAGTGACGTTGTATCCGTCGGCGCTGAACGCGCCGTTTACGGTGTGTCCGCCGGAGAAGCAGGCGATAACGCCGCCGTCTTTGACGTAGCCGATAAGCCCGCCCGCGTTGTCGCCCGTGGAGACGACTGTGAGCGCCGCCGCGCTTTTGGTGACCGTGCTGCGTTCGGCGCTGCCGATAAGGCCGCCCGCGCTGCCCGAAGCGGTGATATTCGCCGCGGCAGAGCCGGTGCTGTTGTAAGCCACGACGTTAGTGACCGTCGCGCCGTCCGCGTCCCCTGCGAGAGCGCCGGCGTTGCTTCCGGAAATCGTGAAGTCGATAAGCTTAAGGTTCTTCACCGTGTCGCCGGTAAGCGAGCCGAACATACCCGAGGCGGCGCCGGGACGGTCCGCCGAGACCGCCGAGACCGCGTGACGCTGTCCGTCGTATTCAAGCACGTAATCGGTGTTCACCGGGTAGTATTTTTTATCGGTAAGCGGACCGGAACGGTCGTAAACGCTTCTGTCCTCCCAGCCGGACCAGGAAATATCGGTGGTCTGGAGCGCCTTCACGCTGCCGTCGGACCGGTTGTGTTTAAGCTCCGTATTCGAAACGTTGAGTTCGGAAACGGTCCTGTCGAGATTTTCCAGATGGCGGATATTCGAAATATGCGCGGAAGCTTTGTCCGAATCGTTATAGGCGAACAGACTGTTCGTCGTCTGCTTCGTGCTGTACGCGACGTTCGTGAGCTCGCTGTTGTTGTAAGAGACCGCCTGAACGGTTATATCCTCGCCGGGGATGAACCCGTTCGGACCGAGCAGCTCCGAAAAGTGCTTTCCGCTTTGGGTGATATCGTCGAGCGTGAGGGTGAAAACGTAATTGTCGTCGGAATTCCTGTAAACGTCGGAATTCGAATAGAATTCGGTCGCGGAGCTGCTTGAAAGCGGGATCTCGCGCCGGCTTTTGCTTGTGACTCCGGTAATTATAAGCTTTATGCGCGCCTTGTCGTTCGCGGAGTTGGTGTCCGTAACCGTAACGATCAACTTGTCCGCGTTGCTCACGGAGATAAGGGGCGTTTTAAGCTCCGCGCCGCGGGTAAGCCCGGAAGCGTCCGCGCCGCCGTAGTAGCCGATAACAGATTTATCGCCCGTATACGTCTTTAACTCGTCCTTGTCGGCGCGTTTTTCCATAAAGGAAGCGTAATCGTCGGCATAAATATGATCGTACCTGCCGTTTTCCTGCCAGTAGAAGACGTCCAGCACGGTGCCGGAATCCTTGTGATAGCGGATGATATAACATCCGCCGCCGCGCACCGTTTCGTCCACCGCGGCGAACGGCAGCATAAGGTTGAGCACCGAGTTTTCGTCGTCGACGTCGGAATGCGAGCCGTCTTTAATGAAATAGTATATCCCGGTAAGGTCGCCGTGTTCGTCCTTTTCCGGCGTGCCGAAATCGCCGCGTCCGAGATACCCCTGGCTTTCCGCCATCGAAAGATGGTTCTGCGCCGCGATGAAAATCTCTTTCGCGCAGCCGTCGTATTCCAATTTTGTCATGGAACGGAGATAGGCGAATATCGCAACGAAGATAAGCGCGGCAAGCACCGCGATTATCGCCACGACCATAAGCGCCTCCGCCATGGTAAAGCCGTTTTTGCGTTTGTTGTTATGCATATCGTCCCACCGTGTCAACGTTTAATATCGGTAAGTATTTTTATCTCGAACGCCGCCGCGCCGATCATCGTTTCGTCGCCCTTTTTTACCGCGAGGTCAGTAAACTTTATTACGCCGCCGGAATATTCGCAGGAGGCGAACGAGGTGCGCAGGTTGTTGTTCGCCGCCTCGCGCGTGACGAGCAGGCGGTCGTATTCGGGCGAATCGGTGATATCCGCGTATTCGCGCAGACAGATGCCGCCGTCGCCGAGATATATCACGCTTTTGCTCCCCGCGGAGCTTACGTAGGTGATCGTCCCGCCCTCGGCTTTTATCTCCGCGGCGGTGCAAAGCTCGTCGCGCAGACGTGTCATCGTGGTGGAAAGCAGCACCTGCGCGTTCGCGGAGGTAACTATTTCGTCGTACGCGTTCACCGCGACGGGTACGCCCGCCGCGACTATCGCCACGACCATAAGCAGGATGACTATGGCGATGAGCGTTTCGGCAAGCGTGACGCCCGATTTATTCTTTATTTTCCGCCGGATCCGTTTTGCCATTATTCCGCCACCTTGTATGATCTTACCGACCCGTTCGAGCCGTTTTCGTAGTATTGCACGGTTATTTCGGTCCCGTCGCCATTGGTAAGCCGTATGGCGGCGTTCCCTTCGCCGATTATGGTGACCGTTCCGGAACCCGAAGCGGCGCTTTGCTCCACAACGGCGTTTTCGCCCTCCGCGTATGCCGCCATACCGTCCCTGCTTTTGCGGACGAGCGAGGCGGAGGAATTGATCATCGCGGCGAGCGTGACTATCCCAAGTGAAGATACGAGCAGCGCGACGAGCACTTCGGCAATGGTTTCGCCGCGGCGGTCCTTGATGCGCGCAAGCGCTTTTTTAATTGCTTTCATCCGGCTCGCGCACCTCCTTTACGATACTGCCTACCGACCATTTTATAACCGACGTTTTCGTGTATACCGTCGTCTTCCTGCGCGTCTCTTTATATCCGCCCTCCGTCTCCGCGGTAAAGGCGTTTTCGGTGACGCCGCTGTTATCCGAAACGTTTATCGACGGCGTGAGCGTGAGTATAAGCGCAAAGCTGTCCTTTGCGGAGCCGTCGCTCACACGGAATACCAGCGTGCCGTCGCTTTCGCTGTGCCATTCCACCGAAGCGTTAAGCTCCGTATCGGCGTGGGAAACGGTGAACCCCTTTCCGGCGCCGCTTTCCGAGACGGAAAACGTGTATCCCATCGCGGCGGCGGTATCCGGCGCCTCGTTCCCGAACATCAGCCGCACCGCGCGCTCCGTGAGAAAGCTGAATCCGCTGTGCTCGTAGTCGCCGTTGAAAAGGTTCGGCTCCGTATCGGTGGGATCGACGGCGGCGGTGTATGTTTCGGTAACGGAGTTAACGGGAGCCCCCTGCGAGACCTGCTCTTCGCCGTTGGAATCGATTATTACGGTATAATCGGTCTCGGTGACGTTTTGGGTGGTCTTGGTGCGGACTATCTTTACCTCCCTGCCGCAAAGCTTTTCGGCAAGCAGCTCCGCCGCGGAAGCGACCTTGTAATATCTTTTGTCCATCTCCGCAAGTTTGCTCGCCTTTCCGGCGGAAGCCGTGGCGGAGGCGAGCACCACCGCGCCGACCACCGCGCAAACGAGGAACAGCAGCAGCGCGACGATAAGCGAAGCGCCTTTATTCGATTTTAATTTTGCCGCGGTCTTTTTACGCATACAGATACCTCACAGAGCCGGAACGGTATATTTATTATAATTATATATATAAATAATTTATAAATAATTTCGTAAATTGAAGTATAACACAAATAAAAGCAAATGTCAATACTTTCTATACATTATGTCAACGATTTTCAGCGCAAAACAAAAAGGCGGCGTCCGCGTTGCCGCGCGGCGCCGCCGAAGCGGTTATATTATTTGAAAACGCACGGTCATTCGCCCTTTTCCGCGCGCTGATACCCCATTCCGAGGAAGATGAACAGCAACGGTGCGGTGCCGAACAAAGTCAGCCCGAAAAACGCCGAAACAAGATACCCGAACGCTCCGGTCAAACAGACCAAAGACACCGGATCTAGTTTATGCCTGCGCTTTAATGCGCGTAAATATACTGTCAGACATCCGGCAAAATACGCAAGTCCCGCCGGAATCCCATAGAACAGCGCATATTGCAAATACTCGTTATGCACTCTGTAATTACCCGCGAATTCTTTAAGATCATTAACGTCTATACCCTCAAATCCTATACCGAAAAGAGGATGAGAAATGATCATTTTACCTGCCGTCGTCCACAATTGCCAACGACCGGACCCGGCGCTTTTGGCGCCTTCGGCGTTTTCGGCGATTTTTATGATATCATTACCCAATTGAACGATGTTATTTTCAAAATGTCCTTGTATATGTCCCGGCAAATACAAACTGACAGCAAAAATCAAGAACACGACCGCCACTTGCCAGTTGAGCTTATGCTCGATTATTGCATGCGCTATCAGCAAAAACACAATTGCGACAAAGCAAGCGACCCAAGCGCCCATTGTATTATTGAACGCCAATGCGACCGAATTCGCGCATACGGAAAACGCGGATAACAGCTTCCAACCGATACGCGTTTCAGCCACAAACCCCGCCGCCGATAATGAAACGGAAACGGCAAGATAATAGCCGTAATAATTCGTATTACTGAAAATCGCGGAAAACTGTTGTTTCCAAGATATTATTTGCGAAGTTAATTGAGTTTTCCAAAGCACAAACGCAACGATGACCAAAAACAAACTCGTAAATTCAAAAACGCGGACGATCCACCATTTGACAGTTGCGTTTTTTATAATAACGGCGGACGGAAAAAGCAGACAGAAATACCCCAACTGCATAAATATCGTTTCGTGTCTGAAACCCGCGCCGGACAGTACCCAGCCGTTCCACCCGTTGACTGAAGTTGCAGCGATCATCCAAATGCTCAAAAACAAAAAGCAGACGAACGCTGGATTTGTTTTAAGTGTTGTTTTGATATGTTTGCATTTTGAATTCCCTTTAATACAGTACAGCAGCATTGAAACAACGCCTAAAACCGCGGCGATAGGCCAGACAATATGTTCAATGGCAAACGGATACCCATAAACCAAAAAATCCGCGTTTTTAAGAATCATGCAAAAAGCGCCGATAAAAAAGGGCGTAACAATAAACAGGCCTGCGCAAATTGCAGAAAGGTACTCGGGTACTTTTTCCGGTAGCGCTTCTGCGAACTTGTGACAATAGCCGCATATATCTGTATTCAACCCTATTCTTTGCTTTTGCATTGCGTACTCCTTTTTCGACAGAAGAGAATTGACCCCCATCTATGATAGACGGAGGTCAATTCTTAATGCCACTCCGACATTATACCGTCGAAGTATTATTAATCAGCTTAAATTAGTTGCCCGATGCGCCCATGAAGTTAATGAAGTGATCGGAACCCTTGGTAGCGTCAATGGTAACGGAACCGGTTTCAGAAACGTGTACGTAAACAGCGCCGGTCAACGTAACACCGCCGAGCTGGAAGTTGCCGATTTTGGTGGTGCTATCGATCTTCTCGAAAGTGCCGGACTGCTTAAGGTTAACGGGGCCTACGGTAACAGCGATGCCGTCCTGAGTAAGGGATTCGGCAGCGCCCATAGCATAAGCGGCACGAAGGTTAGCAGCATCAGCAGATTCACGGGATTTCTCGAGCTGGCTGGAGAATATCGGAATAGCGATAGCTACGAGAACGGCGATGATCGCAACGACGATCAGCAGTTCGGCAAGGGTAAAGCCCTTCTTGTTGGTTTTCTTCATTGTGAGTACTCTTTGAAAAAATATATTTTTTTATGAAGACTGGTTCATAAACCCGGTTCGTTGACATAATCATCGATTCGGGCTTTTTGTATAATACCACAACGCAAAGCGAATGTCAAGAAAAATTTGCAATTTCCCCCAAAAAAATCTTTTCGGCTTTTGCGCGCGGCTGCACGCGGCTATTTTGCGGGTTCGGGATCCGGCTCGAAGCAGACGGCGCACAGGTGGCGCATCACCTTGCGGCGCGTAACTATGCCGATAAAGCTGCCCCTGTCGTCCACCACGGGGACGAAATTCTGCTCCGTCACCCGGGCGAAAAGATCGCGCATGGGGACGTCGATACGCTGCTCCGGGTTGAATTCCCTGTCGATGATATCCTTTATTTTTATCTGCTCCAGCTCGCGCAGGTCCGCCCCGTGGCCGATCACGCAGCGCAGAAAATCGCCCTCCGTAACGGTCCCGGCGTACTTCCCGCGTGAGGTTATGACCGGGATCGCGCGGTAGCCGTGGAACGCCATTTTCTCCAGCCCGTTGCGGACCGTGGAGTCCTCCGTGAGATAGACGGTGGCGCTTTTGGGGATGAGAAACTGTATAATATTCATGTCAAATCCTTTTCTCCAGATTCCTGGACCTTTCGGTCATTCCGTAATCCGCGTAGAACCTTTCGGCTTCGCCGTTGCCGCTCCAGACTGAAAGCAGCAGATAAGAGCAGCCGTTTTCTTTGCCGAACGCTTCCGCGCGGCGCATTAGCTTGCGGGCGACGCCTTTGCGGCGCGCCGCCGGGTCGACGCAGAGGTCGTCGATATAAAGAGTTTTAGGCGCGTCCCGCAGGATAACGCACATTATATGGCCGCAAACTTCGCCTTCGCGTTCCGCGACGAAGATAAAATTCGTGCCGTCGCCGATATGGGCGCGGACCTCCTCCGGGGTGTATTTGCTTTTCTTATCCAGCATAAGGTCCGGCCTTATAGCGCGGTGAACGTCCGCAATCACGGTGAGCAGGCGGTAGATGGCGGGAACGTCCTCCGGATTCGCCTCGCGCACGGTAACGGCGGGAGCGACGCGGCGGTAGACGCAGAAAACGTAATCCAGCGCGGGGTCGGTATCCTTTTCCGGGTCGCTGTGCATAACTCCGCTTTCCTCGCAAAGCTCCCATTCCGGGGATTCGTCCAGGTTTTCGAACCAGACGTCCTTTTCGTAGCTTTTTCTGAACTTGGTGACGTACGCCGTATCGCAATAGGGCAGAAGCTGGCGGTAGACGCTGGCGCCGCCTATGGCGAAAACGTCGTTCGTATCGTAACTTTTAAGCATATCCAGCAGTTCCGGGATGGAATGCGCGACCAAAGCGCCCTCCGGCGAATAGCTTTCGCTGGGGTGCAATACGATATTCACGCGGTTTTTCAGCACCTTTCCCCCGGGGAAGGTGGCAAGCGTGTTGGAGCCGAGCACGACGGTTTTGCCCGCGGTAACGTCGCGGAAATGAAGCAGGTCGCCGCGCACCCGCGCAAGCAGATCTCCTTTATTGCCTATTCCCCACTCGTTGTCGACTGCGACTATCAGTTTCATTATCTTTTTTTACCTCGCAAAGCTTTGGGATATCTTAAATCGCGACGGGGAATTTTTCCACCGGGGGCCCGTAAACGTAATCCTCCACCTTAAAGCTGTAGCGGGTGAAATCGTAGAAGTTCGTAACAGAGGGATCGAGCGTGACCTTCGGCGCCGGGTAGGATTCGCGCTTAATAAGCTCTTCCACTATTGGGATATGCCTGTCGTAAATATGCGCGTCGGCGATGACGTGGACGAACTCGCCGGGTTTCAGCCCCGACACCTGCGCGAACATCATTACCAGCGCGGCGTACTGCGCGACGTTCCAGGCGTTCGCGGCGAGCATATCCTGCGAGCGCTGGTTGAGTATGGCGCACAGTTTCCCGTCCACCACGTTGAAGGTCATACTGTAGGCGCAGGGGTAAAGCGCCATTTCGTGCAGGTCGGCGAAGTTATAAAGGTTCGTCATTATCCGGCGGGAGCAGGGGTTGTTCTTTAAGTCGTAAAGCACGCGGTCGACCATATCGAACTCGCCTTCTTTATATTTATGCTTCACGCCCATCTGATAACCGTACGCCTTCCCTATGCTTCCGTTTTCGTCCGCCCAGGAATCCCAGATATGGCTGTTCAGATCGTGCACGTTATTGGATTTTTTCTGCCAGATCCACAGTATCTCGTCCACGCAGGAAACGAAGGGGACGCGGCGCAGAGTCATCATCGGAAATTCCTTGGAAAGGTCGTAGCGGTTCACCACGCCGAACTTCTTTTTGGTATAGGCGGGTTCGCCGTCCTCCCAGTGCGGGCGCACGCGCTCGTCGCGCACCCAGCTTCCGTTTTCGAGTATATCCTTACAGGTCGCAATAAAAGCTTTATCGGCGGAACTCATGGTTTCGGCTCCTTAAATTTATATATATTTACAGTATTTTTACTTACCGTTCACATTATATCATCGCGCGGCGGATTTGTCAACAGCAGTTTTTCGCCCCGGCGAACGGCGCTTGGCACTCGACGTCGTATTCTGCCGATTCGCGGCGTATCTCGGCACAATTTGCCGCGTTTCCCGGCACTCTGTGCGGTGCTGTGTTTGTTCGTGGGGCGATATTTTTTTAAATAATTAGCACTCTTTCGATTATATTGCTAAATGTTTACAATTTGTTCACAATTTGTTCACATTCCGTTCACAATTACGGTATACACTATGCGCGTAAGAAAAAAGAAGGCGGGCGGCGCCCGAAGGAAAACGAATAAGCGCCGTTCGTGAAGGAGGTATTTATTATGTTTGAACTTACACCTTTCGTACGCAGGAACCACAGCGCGGCGGCTTACAGTCCTTTCAGGGACATTGACGAGCTTGAGCGCAGCTTCTTCGGCAGGAACGCGGTCGCCGATTTCAAGACCGATATCACCGAAAACGAAAAGGAGTATATCCTTGAAGCGGAGCTTCCGGGGTTCAAGAAGGAAGATATCAACATCGATATCGACAACAACTACCTTACCATCTCCGCCGAAAGAAAGTACGAAAACACCGAAAAGGACAAGAAGGGCAGCGTGATCCGCAGCGAACGCAGCTACGGCTCGTTCTCGCGCAGCTTCGATATCTCCGGCGTGCAGACCGATAAGATCGAAGCGGAATACGAAAACGGCGTGCTGAAGCTTACGATGCCGAAGAAAGAGGAGATAGTTCCCAAGACCAGACGGCTTGAGATAAAGTGATTTTCGCAGCATAAGAAAGAACCTTCCCCGTGCGGGAAGGTTTTTTCTTGCATTCCGCGTGATTTTGTGTTATTATTTATAAAAACGGAGGAGGGACAGACGTGCCTAAGGCGGTATTCATTTGCGGAACCGAATATTACGAAGCGGCGTGTCCGGAGGGCACGACGATAGCGGAAGCCGCAGCGCTGGCCGGCGTTCCGGTTTTTCTGCCCTGCGGAGGAAAAGGAACATGCGGCGGATGCGCGGTTACCGCAAGAGGCGGATTGAGCGCCCCCTCCGCGCGTGAGCTCGAGGCTCTGGGCGATTCGGCAGTACGCGGTATGCGGCGGCTTGCCTGCAGTGCGGTGATAAACGGCGACTGCACGGTCTGGGTCGGCTCCCGGCGTGTGTTCGTCCCCGCTTCCGCCGGCGCGCGGATGAAAAGGATCGCGCCTTTGACCGGAAGCAAAAAATGCTTCGCCGCCGCCGTGGATATAGGCACCACGACGGTAGTTATAAAGCTTATTTCCCTGCCCTCCGGAAAAACGTTAAAGAAAACCGCGTTCCCGAATCCGCAGGCGCGGTTCGGCGCGGACGTCGTTTCGCGGCTGGACGCCTGCATTAACGGCAGGCAGGGCGAGCTGACCGCGCTTATAAACGGCGCGGTGGAAAAGACTTTTTCGGAATGGGACGCCGAGCCCGAGTTCCGCATTGTTACCGGGAACACGGCGATGCTGCATATCGCCGCAGGACTGGACGCACGCGGACTTGCAAACCACCCGTTCACGCCGGAAAGTCTTTTCGGCGAATGGATCGGGAACAGGTATTATATGCGCTGCGCGGGCGCTTATATCGGCGGCGACGTTACCGCATCCGTGCTTGCCGCGGATATAGGCGGTCTGCCCGCTGTGCTTACGGATATCGGCACGAACAACGAAACGGTGCTGTTCGACGGCGAAAAGTTCACCGCCTGCGCTTCGGCGGCGGGGCCGGCTTTCGAGGGGGCGCATATAAGCTGCGGCATGCCGGCTGTCGGCGGAGCGATCTGCGACGTTGTGATACAAAACGGCAGTACCCGGTTTATTAAAACAGTCAGCGGCGCGGAACCGGAAGGGTTTTGCGGAAGCGGACTTATAAGCGCGGCGGCGCAGCTTCTGAAAAACGGATTCATTGCGCCCGGCGGAGAGCCTTTGAAGCGTTTCCCCGATTTCGGCGGATTAAAGCTTCTGCCGCAGGATATAGCCGAGCTTCAGCTTGCAAAATCAGCCGTTATTTCCGGCATCCGCACTCTTTTGCACAACGCCGGAACGGAGGCGTGGCAGATCGGGCGATACGTCCCGGCGGGCAGCTTCGGTGCGGGGATCGATATCGGAGCCGCGATAAGGATCGGCATGCTGCCCGAACAGTTTGCCGGAGTTGCGGACAAAGCTTCGGTTTGCGCCTGCGACGGCGCGGAAATGCTTGTGCTGGACGAAGCGTGTTTTGAACGTTCGGTCAGCATCGCGCAGAAAACGGAGGTCACGGAGCTTGCCGATTCGCAGTTCTTCGCCGACGAGTTCATAAGCAACCTATATTTTCCGTATCAGGATCCGATGAACGGTTAGAATGAACAGAATAAGCTTTGATACCGCGGGCAAACCCGCGGTATTTTTTATTTTGCCCGCACGGTATGACAAAATCCGCGCAGGGCGAGGTTTATAATGTTCCCGAAAGGACTGGTGAAAATGGAGATAACCGAAACAAAGAACGGGCGCGAAGTAGTCGCCCGGATAACCGGGGAGATCGACCACCATTCCGCCGGAGTCGCGCGGGAATGGCTCGACGGGATGATCGAAAACGAACAGCCGCCGCGGTTCGGTATGGACCTTTCCGGCGTGACGTTCTGCGATTCTTCAGGACTCGGGCTGGTTATGGGCAGGATGCGCAAATGCGGCGCGGTGGGCAGCGAGCTGTTTATAGTAAATCCTTCCGCGGAGGCGGAAAAGATCCTGCAGATAGCGGGAATGGACAAATTTCTGAAAATAGAAAAAGGGGTGAAAGTATGAGAAAACAGACCGAAAAGAACGTTTTTAAGGCGGAGTTCCCGGCGAAGAGTGTGAACGAGCGCTTTGCGCGGAGCATAGTCGCCTCCTTCGCGGCGCAGGCGGACCCCGCCGTGAGCGTGATCGCCGACGTGAAGACCGCGGTGAGCGAAGCGGTGACGAACTGCATAGTACACGCCTACCGCGACAGAAAAGACCGGGCAAAGTGCACGGTCTACATATACTGCTCGCTCGACGCGAAGCGGCGGCTTACGGTTAAGATACGCGACAAGGGCGTGGGGATAGAGGACGTGCAGAAGGCGATGCAGCCGCTGTATACGACCGACCCGGACGGCGAGAGAAGCGGGATGGGGTTCGCGGTGATGCAAAACCTTTGCGACAGAGTAAAGGTGAGCTCGCGTCCCGGGAAAGGCACCGTCGTAACGCTTATCCGCGCGATATGAACGATTCGTTTTCCGGCAACGCGGAAAAGATCGCGCGGGCGAAGGCGGGCGACGAAAGCGCGCTTGACGAGCTTATGCGTGAGAACGCCGGGCTGGTGCGGGCGGCGGCAAAGCGTTTTCTTAACCGCGGCGCGGAATTCGATGACCTCTGCCAGATCGGCAGCATCGGTATGCTTAAAGCCGTGCGCAGGTTCGAACCGGAGCGCGGAACGCGGTTTTCGACCTACGCGGTGCCGCTGATAATCGGCGAGATACGCCGCTTCCTGCGGGACGACGGCAGCGTTAAGGTGGGACGCGAGCTTAAAAGAAGAAGCGGGCTGGTGATGGCGGAGACCGAAAGGTTCACCGCGGAAAACGGGCGCGAGCCGACGGTTTCGGAGCTTGCGGAAATCTGCGGTCTCACGCGGGAGGAAACGGCGGAATCGATAGGCGCCGCCTCCGCGCCGATATCGCTTTTCGACACTCTGGGCGAGCTTACGGTGGAAGAAAGGATAGGCGCCGACTTCACGCCGGAGACCGACGAACGGCTTGCGCTGGAGCAGGCGATGGGCTGTCTGAACGAAGAAGAAAAGCGGATAATCGCGCTGAGATATTACAAAAACCTTACTCAGGCGCAGACGGGAAAGGTGCTCGGCATTTCGCAGGTGACCGTTTCCCGCCGGGAAAGCGCCGCGCTGGAGAAATTACGAAAGGAGCTGTGCTGAATAGAATACCGAAAAACGGCTTGCGCGAGGCGAGCCGTTTTTCGTTGCGTTTTCAGCGGGTATTATTTCTTGCGGGAGGAGTATTTTCCCTTCCTTACCTTCTTCTTTTTGCGTATCTCGGGCACGTATTCGTTCGCTTTGTCGTTTTCCCTGTCCTCGGCGTCGAGAATATCCTGCGCCTGCGGCTTGCTGCGGAAGCTGAACTTGGATTCCTCGTTGTTGAAGATGCGGAATATGTTCGAACGGTGCATAAAGATAACGATGAGCCCGACGAACAGCGCGAACAGCATCGAATAGATGCTGGGAGAGTTCCCGGTGCGTATCCGCGCGGCATAGAAGACCGCCGCGGGATAGGTTATCGCCGCGATAATGGAAGCGAGCGAAACGTACTGGGTGAACAGCAGCACCACCGCGAACACCACGATGAGCACGAGGAATATGACCGGGTCGATTATTAAGATCATAGTCGCCGCGGTGAGCACGCCCTTGCCGCCCTTGAAGCCGTAGTAGACCGGGAAAATATGCCCGATCATACAGAACAGCCCCGCGATGTACGCGCCGGTCTGCCCCGCGATGATTATGCCGAGGAAGACCGAAACGACCTGCTTGAGCACGTCGCCGAGCAGGGTGAGCAGCGCGCCTTTTTTGCCGTAGACGCGGAACATATTCGTGAGCCCGGCGTTTCCGCTGCCGAACTGCCGGATATCCTTGCGGAAAAGCGTTTTTGAAACGATTATGGCGGAATTGAGCGAGCCGAGCAGGTATCCCGCGGCGGCGGTAAGCACCAGCGCGGAAATGAATATCACGTAATAAGCGGTCTTATCCGTCTGCGATTCAGCCCAGCGGACCATAAGCCCGAACATCCCGGGGACGATATTATAAAGGTAGTTCAAATCAAAACTCTCCTTTCGGCTGTTCGCCCTTCTGTTTTATGACGAGACGTATGGGCGTTCCCGAAAAATCGAAAGCTTCGCGCAGGCAGTTTTCGATATACCTCTGATAGGAGAAGTGGAACAGCTCCGCGTCGTTGCAGAACAGCACGAACGTGGGCGGCTGTATCCCGGTCTGCGTCATATAATAGATCTTCAGTCTGCGCCCCTTGTCCGTCGGCGGCTGCACGCGCGCCGTTGTCTCGGCGAGGAAATCGTTCAAAAGCCCCGTCGTTACGCGGCGGCGCGAGTTTTCGTAAACGAGGTTTATCATCCCGTAAAGCTTTTCCACGCGCTGCCCGGTGAGCGCCGAAACGAAGGCGTTGGGGGCGTAGCGCATATAGGTGAGCGCGACTTCGATATCCTTTTTGAACTTCTTAACGGTGGAATCGTCTTTTTCTATGGTATCCCATTTGTTTATGACTATCACGCTCGCTTTGCCGGCGTTATGCGCGAGCCCGGCGATGCGTTCGTCCTGCGCGGTGATCCCCTGCGCGGCGTCGACCATAACGAGGCAGACGTCCGCTTTCTCCACCGCCGCGTTGGCGCGGACGACGGAAAATCTTTCCACCCTGTCTTCGATCTTCGCGCTGCGGCGGATGCCGGCGGTATCGACGAATATATATTTGCCGTATTTGTTTTCTATAAGCGTATCCACCGCGTCGCGCGTGGTGCCGGGAACGTCGGAAACGATCACCCGTTCCTCCCCCGCTATGCGGTTGACTATGGAGCTTTTTCCGGCGTTCGGCTTGCCTATCACGGCGACTCTTATCGCGCCGTCGCCGCCCTGCTCCCTCTCCGCTTCCGGCAGATGCGCGGCGACCGCGTCGAGAATATCGCCGGTCCCGGTGCCGTGCAGCGAGGAAACGGGGACGACTTCTTCGAACCCGAGCTCGTAAAACTCGTAGAACCCGGCGGGAGTTTCGCCGGTGGAATCGACCTTGTTCACGGCGACGACGACCGGCTTGCGGCTTTTTTTGAGCATCGAGGCGATCTCGCGGTCGGCGGCGGTGACTCCGGCGGGCAGCTCGGTCATAAAAACTATGACGTCGGCGGCTCCGACGGCTATCATCGCCTGATCGCACATCTGTTTGAGTATGGGGGTATCGGTATCCGGCTCTATGCCGCCGGTATCGATGAACAGCATCTGCCTGCCGTTCCATTCGACGTCGCAGTATATCCTGTCGCGCGTGACGCCGGGAGTGTCCTCCACTATGGAGATGCGCTCGCCCGCTATTTTATTGAAAAACGTACTTTTGCCGACGTTCGGTCTGCCGACGACGGCGACTGTGCTTTTTGCCATTTTCAGCCCTTTCGATCGTTTATGAGCGCTTCGCAGAGCGCGTATCCGCCGCGCGGGGTAACGGTTATTTCCACCCCGAGTGAACCGGAGACCTGCGCGAGCGAAACGCCGTCAAGGAACAGGTCGCCTTCGGCGCGCAGCATATTTTCGGGTATTAGCAGCGTTTCGCCGAGCGGCTTGCCTTTAAGCTGTTTTATTATATCGCCCCCGGTGACGAGTCCGCTTACCGTAACGCCGCCGCCGAAGAAATCGTTCCTTACCGCGTAGACGCGCACTTTGAGCCCGGGGAATTTTTCGCTTGCTTTCGCGGCGAGCGAGGAGATGAATCCGAACGCCGCCTCGCCCGTGGCGATGCTCACTTCCCTATTATACACCCTGTTTTCCGCGTTTTCAAGACGTTCGCAAAATTCGTCGCAGTCGCTGCGGATCATACCCACGCCGTTTTCAAGCTGGGGATAGCCCTCGTAGTAATCGTTTTCCGGGATATCCCTGCCGGAGAGCAGGAAGAATTCGTCCGAGGCGTATATTAACCGCGCTCCGCGTGAGGCGAGATTCTTTTCGCCGTATTTGTTCGCGATATCGAGCACCGCGGAAGCGGAAGCGGCGTCGAAGGGACGCAGCGGATAAAGCCCTTCGCGGTGGCCGGTAAGCCCGCAGGGTACCATGGCGACGCTTTCCAGATTGGCGAGCGCAGAAAGGTCGGAAAGCGAGCGTTCGAGCTCCGCGCCGTCGTTTATCCCGCGGCAGAGCACGAGCTGCGCGTTTATCGCGATGCCCGCGTCGTCCAGCTTTTTTATATACGCCAGGCAATCCCCCGCGAATCGGTTGCGCATCATCATACAGCGCAGTTCGGGGTTCGTGGTGTGCACCGATATATTTATCGGCGAGATACGCATTTTTATTATGCGGTCGACGTCGCTTTCGCGCAGGTTGGTAAGAGTAACGTAGTTCCCCTGCAGGAAGGAAAGTCGTTCGTCGTCGTCCTTGAAATATACCGTCTCGCGCATGCCTTTCGGGTTCTGGTCGATGAAGCAGAACACGCAGTTGTTGCGGCAGCGCTTCTTTTCGTCCATAAGATAAGTCGGGAACTCGAGCCCTATATCGCCGTACCGCGGCTTTTTTATGGTCGCGGTATACTCTTCGCCGTTCCTTAAAAGCTTAAGCTCTATCCTCGGCTCGCAGAGATAAAAACGGTAGTCGAGTACGTCGGTTATGCCGTTTCCGTTCACCGAGACGAGCACGTCCCCAGCGAGTATGCCCGCGCGTTCCGCGGGCGAGCCCTTTTCCACGCCGGAAATACCGACCATTCGCTTTTATCCCTCCTTTTAATCGATCTCCCGAATAAAGACAAAAAGCGTGTTGTTGACTGCCGCCAAGCAACACGCTGTGTTTGTGAGGCAGCCCCGTGAGATGCGCGGGGCGGTGATTCAGTCCTCTTTTTCCTTGACCTGAAGAACTACTTTTCCGCCGTAGCTTCCGCAGTTCTTGCAAACACGGTGAGAGAGCACGTACTCACCGCACTTGGGGCATTTGGTCATTCCGGGGAGCTCGAGCTTCCACACGGAAGACCTTCTCTTATCTCTTCTTGCTTTGGATACCTTTCTCTTCGGTACAGCCATCGTCAGGTTCCTCCTTATTTATGATATCTTATTATTTTTTATCAAAGTAATCGAGCAGCTTGTCCCACCTGTGGTCGCGCTCGCTGTGATCGCAGCCGCATTCGCCTTCGTTAAGGTCGGCGCCGCATTTGGGGCAAAGCCCTTTGCAGTCCTCGCGGCAAAGGAAGCGCGTGGGCAGTTCCAACACCAACGTGGTGCGGATAAGCTCTTCGATATCCACCGCGCAGTCGGACATCAGAACGAATTCGTCCTCGTCGGCGGAATCGGCGACTTTATCGGTTATTTTTGCGCGAAGCGGGACCGGAACGGCGTATTCGAAAACGTTTCCGCACCTGCCGCATACCGCGCGCAGATCCGGTTCCAGAGTCCCCTCCAGCAAAAGCAGGCCGGAATGGTTCGTAACTTTTCCGTACGCCCTGGCGGCGCCGGAGACCACGTCGGCGGAAACGTCGCCCGCGTCGACGGTGACGTCGAACTCCGCGGAATCGGCGGATCCTTCGATTAATTTTTTAAGATCAAGCATCCCTGCCGACACACCTTTTATTGCCGTAATGATTCATATTCGCGTAAAAGCGCACTGTTCATTATACATTTGCGATCCCGATTTGTCAACAGTTTTTTTAATAATCTGAAAAAACATCGCCAAAAGTTGCAATCCGGGTAAAAATATGTTAGTATATATACGTTCCGCCTGCAGATAATAACCGCGGGGTGAATGTTTTGAAAATGATAAAAAGCTTTCTCGCGGCGAACTGCATGATGTGCTGCGCGGTTTCGGCGGCAGCGGGGTTCGCGGCGGGATTCCTTGCCGGGAAGGCGGTTTACGAAAAATGCGGACCC
Source organism: Clostridia bacterium (assembly GCA_017447445.1). Classification (GTDB taxonomy): domain Bacteria; phylum Bacillota; class Clostridia; order Oscillospirales; family CAG-382; genus Coliplasma. Next base: position 72,733 of record JAFSNK010000035.1, read on the forward strand.
GCCAAGGCGCTTGCCTGGAAGGCGAAAAAAGCGTTCCGGGCGATAGAAAACAAGCTGTCCGTATAAACCGTACCCGCGGCGCGCGCCGCGGGGCGCGGACGGGAGGTTACATATGGGAGCATTGGGAAAACGGCTCGGCGCCGTGCTGGATATACTTAAAGAAAACGCGCCTTATGCGCTTTTTGCGGACGTGGGCAGCGACCACGCTCATCTCGCCTGCGCGGCAGCGCGGGAAGGGATCGCGAAGCGCGTTATAGCCGCGGATATAAACGAAAAGCCGCTTGAAAAAGGGCGGGAATACGCGCGGAAAGCCGGCGTTCAAATCGAATTCGCGCTTTCGGACGGATTCTCGGCGATAGACGGCGAGCCGGTCGACGCCGCCGCGATATGCGGTATGGGCGGCGAGCTTACGGCGGACATACTCGCACGGAGCGAGGCGGCGAAAAAATGCCTGCTCGTGCTGCAGCCGATGACCGCGCAGGACGACCTGCGGCGGTTTCTTTACGAAAACGGGTACGAAATAACCGGGGAACGCTTTGTCTGCGAGGCGAAGAAGCCCTACGCGGTCATTACCGCGCGCTATACCGGGAAAAACACCGCCTACACTTATTCCGACCTGTTCCTGGGGCGGGTACGCCCGCGCGGACCGGAATACGCCGAATACGTGAAAAAGGTGCTTTCCGCCGCAAAAAAGCGCCTTATCGGCGCCCCCCGCGACTTGGATATAACGCGTTTGATAGAAGACTGTCAGACGCAGATAACGAACTTGTCCGGTATGAACTTCTGAAGGAACTCCCGCGCGGAGCCGGGGCTTACGCGCAGATTCCGCTTCGGCACGATTATCGCGGTGCGTTTGTCTATATATATAATGAAGTGTCCTTTCGTTTCGTACACGCGTTCGAGCTCTTCGTACAGCACGTCGGTATATTCGCTGTCCGATCCCTTGTCGTACAGCAGCTCGAAAACAAAGCCGTTTTTCCCGAAAAGGACGTGCTGCGTCCCGCGCGCCGCCTTTTCGTTTTTCGCCATTACGTTCCTTACGGTGGTCTTTATCATATAAGCGAGCATCCCGGCGCAGAGCAGCAGTATCCCCGCGCAGATGAGCGCTTCTTTGTTTTTTCGGGCAACGCCGACCAGCGCGAGCGCGATAACGCCCGCGGTGAGCGCGAGCGCGGCGAGCAGAGCGTACACGCGGTGGTATTTGCCTTTCAGCATACCGAACCGCACGAACGCGGCGTAATCGTTTTTATTCAGTTTTCCGAACGATTCAAAGGGTTTCATATTACTTGACCTTTATGAGGCGGTCCATAACGTCGCCGCCTTCCGGCAGCACGACGCCGCCTGTCCTTACCGAGAATTCGTCGTAGGTATCCGCCCCGGAGCGCTTTTCGGCGCCGGAATCGTAGATCGCGTAAGGGACCGCTTCGCGGGTGTGGGTGCGGACCTCGACGGGAGTCGGGTGGTCCGGCATAAGCAGTATGCGAAAACGTTCGCCGCGGGCGCGGAGCGTTTCCGTTAGGCCGCCGAGGATGTATTTATCTATGTTTTCGATCGATTTGATCTTGTCGGCGGGGTTGCCCTGGTGACCGCATTCGTCCGGCGCCTCGACGTGTATATACACCAGGTCGGCGCCGTTTTCCAGCTCCGCGAGAGCCGCGTCGCGCTTTGCGGCGTAATCGGTGTTCAGCGCTCCGGTGGCGCCCGGGACCTTCGGAACGTTCATCCCCGCGCAGAAGCCGATGCCTTTTATGAGGTCGACGGCGCAGACGACGGACGCTTTCAGCCCGGTGCGTTCGTAAAACGACGGCAGCGAGGGCTTTTTCCCGGGGCTCCACAGCCAAAGCGAGTTCGCCGGGCGTTTGCCTTCGGATACGCGCTTTTTGTTAAGCGGATGTTCGCTCAAAAACTCGTAAGATTCGCTCATAAGCCGCAGGAATACCGCGCCGTTTTCGCCGTAGGGCAGATATTCGCCTATGCGTTTTCCGATTATGTCGTGCGGGCGGGAGAAATCGGTGAACTCCGGGCAATCGCGCCAAATAAGGCAGTGGCGGTAGCTTACGCCGGTATGGAACGCGCGGTATTCGTTCCCGAACTTTTCCTGCAGCGCTTCGATAAGCACGCGCGCTTCTTCGGTTGAGATCTCGCCGGAGGAATGGTCGACCATAACGAGGCCGGCGTATTCCCCTTTTCCGCCGAGCGTGACGAGGTTCGCGCGGATAGCCGTCTCGTCGTCGCGCATTTTAATACCCATACTCGCCGCTTCGAGCGGAGAACGCCCTTTGGAATAAACGCGCGGGTCGTAGCCCATCACCGAAAGGTTCGCGGTGTCGCTTTCCGGCACCATCCCTTCGGGAACGGTGTTCACCAGACCGACTTCCCCGTGCGAAGCGATATAATCCATATTCGGTTTGAAGGCGCACTGCAGCGGAGTTTTGCCGCCCAGCGCGGGGACCGGGTGGTCCGCCATCCCGTCGCCGAGCATAACTATATATTTCATCGTCCGTTCTTCCCTTTTCTTATTCTGCAGTACAGTATAACAAAACGCACAGATAAAATCAACGGTTATCGGAAATAATTTTGCATTCTGTCTTTCTTTTCCGGTTGACAAACGGCGAAAGCGCCTTTATAATATTAAATAATATGTAGCAAGGATGTTTTCGGATGAAAGTAGCAGTTGTCGGTTCGCGCTCCATTACCAACGCGGAGATCGACCGTCTTATACCGCCCGACGCCACGCTTATAGTTTCCGGCGGAGCCGCGGGGGTGGATACGCTCGCGGAGAGGATCGCCGACCGGCGCGGGATAAGGAAAATGATAATATACCCCGATTACGAGCTTTACGGCAAAAGCGCGCCGCTGATACGCGACAAGCTTATCGTTGAAAACTCGGATATGCTGATCGCGGTTTGGGACGGCGAATCCACCGGGACCGAATTCACGATCTCCTATGCGAAGCGGCGCGGCATACCGGTGGAGATATACATCGTATAGCGTCCGCGCGGGCGGGGAAAAGCGCGCGGCGCGAGTAAATTTTTTCCGCGGTTTACATATTTTTCCCGGTTTAAGTGCGTTTTGCACAAAACAGTTATTTTTGAAATAGGTATTTTTGACAAAAAAGGTTCAAAAATAGTAAAGTTTACACTTGACAAATTGATTTCGTGCGTATATAATAAGATTATCAATAATATCATCATTCCGGCATTTGCCGGGCAAAAGCAAAGGAGAACATCATGAAAAAAACTCTTATCGCTGTTATTTCAGCTATCGTTCTTGTTGCGGTCCTCGCCATTGCGGTTTCCGCCGCCGGCATTTCCGCCAACGAACAGAAGCTTCTCGACAAATTCAAAGCCGGCGTCACCCTTGAAGACGGCACCGTAGTTACTCCTCCCGCCGTTTACATCACCCAGGCGGAACAGCAGCTCGCCAAAGACGACTTCACCGACGCAGAGCTTGCCAAGCTTGAGAAAGCTATGGACGAAATCTTCGCCATAATCAAGGCGGAGGACCTCCACAGCGGCAGAGAAGTTAAAGCTTCCGCCAAGTACAACGAAATGGTCCAGATCGCCGAGAAGGCATTCGACGAGATCGGCTACACCGTCACCCCCGGTGATGAAGTCAACGGCGCGAACATCGTTAAGAAGACCGGCGTCGATATGACCGCCACCATCGTTGCCGTCGTCGCGCTCGTTTCGGTACTCGCTCTCAGCGCTGCCGTTATCGCGAAGAAGAGACTGCTCGTCAAATAACATCGCTTATTAATGAAAAGCTTAAAAGCTCTGAAATTACCGGCATATTTTATTGTGCCGGTAATTTTTGGTATATTGGGTTATCTGGTGCTGCGGGTGGCGTTTGCGCCTATGATAAACCTCGCGTCCGCATACGCCTCGCTGGTGATCGCGGACGAAGCGCCGAACTTTAACGGCGAGCTTAAAAAAATATACGATCCGGACGCGCCGAAATACGCCGATACCGTTTCGAAAGACGACGTATCCGGCACGGAGCAAAGCGGAACGGAGCTGAAATACATCCCGATGAACGCGGTGCATTTCCCGGAATCCGGCGAACAGTACGGCAACGTTTCCTGCGAGAAGCTCGGGCTGAACGCGCCCGTCTACTGGGGCGACACCGGAGCGATACTTCGTATGGGCGCCGGGCAATCGAAATACACCTTCCCTCCCGGATTCGGCAGGACGATAATACTGAGCGCGCACAACATTTCGTTTTTCAATCCGCTTAAAAACGCGGAGGTCGGCGACGTTATTAAGTTCGACACGAACTACGAGACCTACGAATACCGCATCGTAAAAGCCGAAGTCGCGAAGGCGGCGGATCTTGAAATCGAGTTCAACGATATGCTGCTTACCGAAAAAGAAACGCTCGTGATGTATACCTGCTATCCCTTCGACGCGGTCGTAGCCGTGCCCGACAGGTTCGTGGTATATTGCGAAAAGATAAGCGGGCTGGACGTTAAATGGAGGTAGGAATGGCTGAAAACGAAGAAAAAAGAGCCGGAAAGCCGCTTAAGATCGCGGATTCCAGATACCGCAAGGTCGTTGCCTATCTGCTTTCCTTCGTACTTTCGCTGTTCCTGCTGCTGGCGACTGTCTGCGCGGTCGCATTTATGAACGCGCTGTCGGAGCGTCACATAATAAACACGCTCGGGGACGAATACTACGAAGGCGTTCTTAACACGGTGGTCGCCGCCGCGGAGGATATCACCATGCCGACGGGGATCGACATTTCGGTGGTGAAAGGCGTGTTCGAGCTTGAAAACGTGAAGCGCGACGTGAACGGGTATATTTCCGCCGCGTTCAGCGGCAAGGAATACGTTCCGGACAACGAGGACGCGGACAACCGTCTGTATATCAACGTTTCGGAGTTTCTGGACAGCCACGACGTAACGCTGGTCGCCGACAAGAAAGAGACGATTCGCGCTTATATCGAGGAAGTGAACAGCGAATACGCGCAGTATACGAAGCTCCCGGGGCTCGGGATCGTTTCGAAGTACCGCGCGAAGTACCTTAAAATAGCGCTTATAGCGTTCATCGTGCTCGCCGGGGCGTCGGTAATAATCGGCGCGGTCATTATTAAAATGTACCGCCATCCGCACCGAGGAATGCGCTTTATCGCCTATGCTTTGGGCGGGACGGCGCTGATGTCGCTCGTGGCGCCGCTGGTCCTGCTGATCTCGGGCAAATACAAGGGGCTCAACCTTACGCCGGAGCATTTTTACAGGTTCGCTATAAGGTATATCGACAGCGTGCTTTACAGCTTTATCGCCGCTGCGGCGATCTGGCTGGCGCTTACCGCGGGGTGCGTCACGGCGATACATTTTATGCGAAAAAAATTGCTTGACAAGTCGAAATAACGCAAAATAAAGACGCTTTTGCCGAACTATACAGCGAACGGCAAAAGCGTTTTTTCGTTTGTATGTTTTTTTAAGGTTCCTGCGGCATCTCGGTCCGCGCCGGGTCCGCGCTGCCGAAATACACGCCGTACCACACAAGGAAGGTGTAAAGAGTCCATATCTTGCGGGAATTATCGGCGGCGCCCCTGCGGTGCTCGTCCAGCAGGGCGACGAGCTTTTCGGTGTCGAACAGCTTTTCCGCCGCCTCGGAGGTGAACGCTTCGCGCACTTTGCCGTAGTATTCGTCCTGCTTCAGCCAGACTCTTATCGGCACCGGGAAGCCGAGTTTGCGGCGCTCCGCGTCTTCCGGCGGGAGCACGCGCTTTGCGGCGGCGCGCAGCGCGATCTTCGATTTGCGCGACGACGTGCGGTATTTCGTGGGTATCTTCGAAGCGGTCAACATAACTTCTTTATCCAGGAACGGCACGCGAAGCTCCAGCGAGCTCGCCATACTCATTTTATCGGCTTTGAGCAGAATATCGCCGGGAAGCCAGAAGTTGAGGTCGACGTACTGCATTTTGGTAACGTCGTCTTTTCCAGCGGCGTGTTCGTATACGGGGCGGCAGAGCTCGCTCGGCTCCTTCCCCTCTCCGCGCACGCGCAGCAGCGATTCGCGCTCCTCTTTTGTGAATATGTTCGCGTTGCCGATAAAGCGCTGCTCGATATCCCTTCCGCGCCGCACGAAGAAGTTGAGCCCGCGTCTGATATGCAGTTTTTTGACCAGCTTCGCCATACCCGCGCGGAAGCCGCGGGGCAGTTTGCTGTACAGCTTGAAGAACTGCGGTTCTTTATATACGTTGTAGCCGCCGAAAAGCTCGTCCGAACCTTCGCCGGAAAGCACGACCTTTACCTGCTTCGCGGCGTGGCGGCAGAGGAAGAACAGCGCTATCGCGGAGGAATCAGCCATCGGCTCGTCCATATGGTACTGCACCAGCGGGACGGCGCGCCAGAATTCGCCCGGAGTGATAAGGCGCGGATAGTTCGAAGTCCCTATAAACTTTGCGATATTCGCCGCCTTGCCTATTTCGTTATATCTGTCGGTACCGTCGATATCGAACCCCACGGTAAAGGTCTTCGGCACGCCGGAGACCGCGGCGGCATACGCCGAATCCACGCCGCCGGACAGGAAGGAGCCGACTTCGACGTCGCTTACCATATGCGCGTTGACCGAATCGGCGAACACGCCGGATATCTCGTCCGCCCAGCCCTTCAGCCCCTTGCCGGAGACCGGTTCGAACTCCGGCTGCCACCAGCGGGTTATTTCCAGTTTGCCGTCGCCGCGGCTGTATTTGAAGCAGTGCGCGGGCATCAGGCGGTAGACGCCTTTGAATATCGTCTCCGCGCCGGGGGCGTATTGGAACGAAAGGTAGTTTTCCAGGGCGGTCACGTTGAGCTCGCGGTGGAAATCCGGGTGCGGGAGGAAGCTTTTTATTTCGCTGCCGAACATAAAAGTTCCGTTGTGCTCGGCGTAATAGAACGGTTTTATGCCGAATCTGTCTCGCGCGGCGAACAGCGTTTTTTCGCCTTTGTTCCAGATGACGAAGGCGAACATCCCGCGAAGGCGCGGAAGCATTTCCCCGCCCCATTCCTCGTAACCGTGAAGCACTACCTCCGAATCGGTGTCGGTGGTGAAAACATGCCCGGCGGCGAGCAGCTCTTCCCTTAAAGCGCGGAAATTGTATATCTCGCCGTTGAACAGCAGAACGAGGTCCCCGCTTTCGTTGTAAAGCGGCTGGCTTCCGTGTTCGAGGTCGATAATGCTCAAACGGCGGAAGCCGAGCGCGATGTTATCGTCCAGATACCTGCCGGACGAATCCGGGCCGCGGTGGACGATCCGCGCGAGCATTTGATCGAGTATCTCGCCGGATATGTTGTTTTTGGAGCTGAAACCTACGAATCCGCACATAACTTACCTTTTAAAAAAAAATTTTATCCTTGGTATTTTATCACATTATTTCCGTCTTTGCAATAGCAAATCTATTTTTTGCAAATCTGTTGTATTTGTTTCAAAAACGGTGTATAATCAAGCTGTAATTATAATTATTATTATGGAGGCGGAACATGAACATCGGCGCCGCAGGAAAGGCGATAGGCCTGATATTCAATATGCTCGACGCGACTAAGCCCACCAAAGCTCTCATCCCGTTCGCGCCGCAGAAGCCGGAATTCGCTTTGTCGGAAGCAAAGTATTTTAAGCGCGCCACGCCCGAGGAATGCGGGATAAGCAGCGAAGCGGTGTGCGAATACGTTCGCGCTCTGGCGAAGGATCCTTCGGTCGGGCTGCAGACGATAATGCTGCTGCGCGGCGACCGGGTGTTCTTCGAAGCCGCGGCGGGCGACGATTCGCTTTCGCTGCACAAAAGCACGTTTTCGGAATGCAAAAGCATCGTTTCGCTCGCAATAGGCAAACTTTATACCGACGGGATGCTGGATCTTGACGAAAAGCTCGCGGATATATTTCCGCAGAAGGCGGGCGCGATGTCTTTGATGCGCCTTAAAAACGTTACCGTGCGGCATCTGCTTACCATGACCGCGGCGGTGGAGTTCAACGAGCTGGAAGCGGCGGTCAGCACCGACTGGATAAAGGGGTTTATGCGGTCCTCGTTCGTGGGGGACCCGGGAAAGACCTTTTTCTACAACAGTCTGAACACCTATATGCTCGCCGCGGTTGTAAAAGAAAAGGCGGGCAAGCCGTTTACCGAATACCTCGACGAAACGGTGTTCGGCGAGCTCGGGATAACCGATTATTACTGGGAGACCTGCCCGGCGGGCAACGCCAAGGGCGGCTGGGGACTTTATATACTGCCGGAGGACGCGGCGAAGCTCGGCGTTCTCGTATACAACGGCGGCGTATGGAACGGCAAACGGATAATTTCGGAGGAATATATTGCGAAAGCGACCTCCGCGCAGGCGATCGCGCCGAAGAGCTGCGGCGATTACAATTACGGGTTCCAGTTCTGGTGCGGGCGCACGGTGAACAGCTTTTTGATGAACGGGATGCTTGGGCAGAACCTGCTTTGCTACCGCGACAGCGGCGTGATCATCGCGGCGAACTGCTCCAACGGCGACAATTATCAGCAGAACGCGTTCTTTAAGATAACCGCGAAGCATATGAACAAGAGCTTCCCCGATACGCTTCCGCCGGACAGAAAAGGCGCGAAGGCGACGGAACGGCTCAAGCGCGAGCTTAAAGAGGGATATCCGCCCGAAAAGATATGGACCACCGGGGCGAAGGCGCCGGAATATGCCGGGTGTCTGCGCCTGCTCGCGGGGAGAAGGTTCCGCGCCGCCGGAGCGACCGCGGCTTCCGCCGGGTTCGAGCCGATGTTTATGCAGATGGTGCAGAACAATTACGTGAAAGGGCTTAAGGAGATCGGGTTCGAGGACAGAAGCGGCGTGCTTTACGTTATCTTCCGCGAAGCGGAGGACGTTTTCGAGATACCCGCGCCGGAAAACGCCGCCGGGACGACCGTGGCGCGCTTTTGCGGGGAGCCGTTTTACGTGAATTCGCGCGGGAGCTTTTCCGAGACCGAGGACGGCATACCGGTGTTCACGCTGAAATGCGAATTCCCGGAAACGCCATACAAGCGCGTATACAAATTCCTTTTCGGTTCCGAAACGCGCCTGCTGATGACCGAAACGCCCGGCGTTTCCTACGCGAAGGTGGTGCCTCAGCTTATGCGCACGATGGCGGAATACAATCAGCTCGCGGGGAGCGTGCTTTCGAAGATCGACGACGAGCACATCACCGCGCTTACCGAATACGCCTTCGAACCGAAAATAACGCTTAAAGAAATAAAAGAATAGCTCTTTTCCCCCCGACCGGACGGCAGTCCGGTCTTTTTTTGCAAAAAAACGCTTCTCTTCCCCGCTTTTTTTCAAAAACCCCTTGACAAGCACGAATGAACGGTATATCATATGAACAATGATTCATATGTATGGAGGTTCATTATGGAAAAACGCCACGACCACGCCGAAGCGATAAAGCTTGCGCGGGAGAATATGCCGAAGGACGAGCTTTTGTGCGATCTGGGAGACCTTTTTAAGATATTCGGCGACACGACGCGGATAAAGATACTTTATCTTCTGTTCGAATCGGAACTTTGCGTGTTGGATATGACCGAGCTTCTGGGAATGGAGCAGTCCGCCGTTTCGCACCAGCTTAAGATACTTAAGGACGCAAAGCTTATCGCAAGCCGGCGCGAAGGAAAAATGAACGTGTATTTCCTTTCCGACGACCACGTCCGCTCGATAATCGGGCAGGGATTCGAACATCTTACGGAAGAAGGCGAACGCGAATGAGATTCTTTAAGGAAATGGAAAAAGAGCAGCGTGTGAATCTGATCCGCTGCGCGGCGGGCGCTTTGCTGCTTGCCGCGGTGTGGGCGGTCACCGGAATTTTGAACGTCGAAGCGGTGTATCTGCTCCTGCCGCTGTTTCTTATCCCCTATCTCGTCGTCGGTTACGACGTGGTGTGGGACGCGATAAAAGGTATTGCGAAGCTTGAGCTGCTGGACGAACGCTTCCTTATGTTCATCGCGACCGTCGGCGCGTTCGCTTTGGGCGAATACCCGGAAGCCGTCGCCGTTATGCTGTTTTACCAGATCGGCGAGCTTTTGCAGGACATAGCGTTGGACAAAAGCCGCGATTCGATACACGCGCTTATGGAGCTTAAACCCGATTCGGCGCGCGTACTGCGCAACGGCGAGGAAATCACCGTTCCCCCGGAGGAAGTCGCGGCGGGCGAAACGATAATCGTTCTGCCCGGCGAGCGCATCCCGCTGGACGGCGAGATAATCGAGGGGAATACCACGCTTAACAAGGCGGCGCTTACCGGAGAATCGCTCCCGCAGGACGCGCTTTGCGGCGAAAACGTTTTAAGCGGCAGCGTGAACCTCACCTCCGTTATAAAGATAAAGACCTCCGGCGCGTACGGCGAAAGCACGGTGGCGAAGATACTGGAGCTTGCCGAGCACGCCGAACAGAACAAGGCGCGCACCGAAAGCATAGTGCGGCGCTTTGCGAAGATATATACCCCCGCCGTGGTGGTCTCCGCCGTGCTGCTGGCGGCGATTCCCGCCCTTTGCGGCGCGGAGTTCGCCGTGTGGCTGAAACGCGCGCTTATATTCCTTGTGGTATCCTGCCCCTGCGCGCTCGTTATCTCGGTGCCGCTTTCCTTCTTCAGCGGGATCGGCGCCGCCTCGCGCAAGGGGATACTTATTAAAGGCGCGAACTGTATGGAAGCGCTTGAAAAGACGAAAACCGCGATATTCGACAAGACCGGCACGCTTACGAAAGGCAGCTTTTCGGTCTCCGCGGTGCATCCGAACGGCGTCTCCGCCGCCGATCTGCTGGATATCGCCGCCTGCGCGGAATCCTATTCCAACCATCCTATTGCCGGATCGATAATCCGGGCGCACGGCGGGCATATCGACGCGAGCCGCATCTCGGAAGTCAAAGAAATGGCGGGAATGGGCATCGAAGCGACCATCGACGGGCGGCGCGTGCTTGCCGGGAACAGCCGGCTTGTCGGGCGGGACAACGCCGATTGCGAGGAATGCCGCGACAGCGCGGGCACCGTGGTGCACGTTTCGGTAGACGGCGTTTACTGCGGTCATATTGTTATTTCCGACGAGATCAAGCCCGATTCCGCGGAAGCGGTGAGATCGCTTTACGCGCTTGGAGTCGAACGCGTGGTCATGCTTACCGGGGACGGAAAGGACGTCGCCGAAAAGACTGCTGACGCGCTCGGGATAAAAGAAGCGCTCCATTCCCTGCTTCCCGCCGACAAGGCGAAGGCGGCGGAAGCGATAAAGCGGGAGACCGGCAAAGGCGCGACCTTGTTCGCCGGGGACGGCATAAACGACGCTCCGGCGCTTGCGACCGCCGACGTAGGAGTCGCGATGGGGATCTCCGGCAGCGACGCCGCGATAGACACCGCCGACGTGGTGCTTATGGACGACAGCGTTTCGAAGATCGCGAAGGCGATAGAGATATCCCGCAAAACGATGCGAATCGTGCGCGAAAACATAGTCTTCTCGCTTGCGGTGAAGCTTGCGATAATGGTCACCGGCGCGCTCGGGTTAACGGATATGTGGTGGGCGGTGTTCGGCGACGTGGGCGTTACCGTGCTCGCTGTGATAAACGCGACGAGGATGCTTTATTCCAAAAACAGATAAATACGATAAATACGCAAAAAAGCCGTTTCGCGCGGCTTTTTTTGCCGTTTCTGTTGATTTCGGCGAATATATATGGTATAATAAGCCGATTATAAAACTATATATTGGAGGAATACGGCTTATATGTCGAAAAAGATAAATACGCGTCGGATAGCGGAGCTTGCGCTCGGGCTGGCGCTTACCGGCGCGATACTGATATCGCTGGTGCTTGTCGCAAACAAAAACAAACCTTCGGACGGCGACACGTCGGCGGGCGTTTCCTACCTGGAGGAAGCCGGAAAGAACGACCCGCACGAGCTCGACAGATACGTTTCGGAGCGCGACCGCGAGCAGGAGGAACGCCGCAAGGAAGAGGAGCGCAAGCGGCTGGAGGAAATGGAGCGCGAGGAACGCCTGGCGGAGATCAAGCGCAGGCAGGACGAGCTGCGCGCCGATTACGAAAAGCGCATAGCGGAGATAGAAAGCGGCGAAAAGGATATTTGGACCTGCTTCGGCGACAGCGTTATAATGGGCGATTCGCGCGCCGTGGGGTTTTATTACTTCAAATTCCTGCCGCACGCGCAGGTGCTTGCCGCCGGAGGCGACACGATACGGAATATAAAAGAGCATTTCAACGACCTTAAAGAGCTGAAACCGAAATATCTGTACCTCTGCTACGGGCTGAACGACGCGGGCATCGGGTTCTGGAAGGAAGGCGATTCCTACGCCGCCGAGGTGATGGAGATCGCCGACGAGCTGCACGAACTGCTTCCCGGTACGGTGATAGTGTTCAGCTCCATACTCCCCGCCACGGAGGAAGCGGTGGCAAAATCGCCGTCCTGGAGGCGCATCCCCGATTTCTGCGCGAAAGTCAAAGCTATCTGCGGCGAGCACGACCTTGTCTACGCCGACAACGATACCATCGCCGCGGAGCATATGGACACCTGGCAGCCGGACGGCGTTCACGTCAACCAGCTTTTCTACCCGATCTGGGGACGCAATCTCGTCGCGGCGGCGCTGCGGTACGAGGAGGAAAAGGCCGTTGCCGCGCTGGAGGACGATTATATGCTCGACGGCCGGGGCGGAACTTCGGAAACAAGCGAGTCCGAAGCAAGCAAGCAGCCGGAGGAGAGCAAACAGCCCGAGGAAAGCAAACAACCGGAAGTCAGCAAGCAACCGGAAGAAAGCAAGCAACCGGAGGAGAGCAAGCAACCGGAGGAGAGCAAGCCCGCGCAGAGCGAGGACGACAATAAAAAAGCCGATCTGGATACGCTGCGCGCGGAAGCCGCCGCGGAGACGGCGTATATAGAATCGCGACTGAAAACTCTTGTCGCGCAGGACGCGGAGAAATGGCAACCGGTGAAGGACAGGTACGACGGGATCGCAAGCGGCAAAACGAACGTGTGGACCTGCTTTGACGACAGTATAATTATGGGCGATTCGCGCGCTTGCGGGTTCTTCGTTTTCAAGTTCCTGCCCGGCACGCGCACCATCGCCTACGGCGGCGACACGATACGCAACATACGCGAGCATTTCGACGAATTAAAGTCGATAAACCCGAAAAACGTGTTCCTCTGCTACGGACTGAACGACGCGGGCATCGGGTTCTGGAAGGACGGAACTCAGTACGCGGACGAGCTGGCGGCGATCTGCGCCGACCTGCACGCATTACTTCCCGAAACGCGCATAATATTCAGCTCCATACTTCCCGCCACCGAGGAAGCCTACCAGAAATCTCCGTCGTGGAGGCGGATACCCGGGTTCAACGCCGAGGTGCGCGCCCGCGCCGCCGAAATGGGGATCATATACTGCGACAACGACCTTACCGCCGCGGAGCATATGGACTGCTGGCAGCCGGACGGAGTACATATAAACCAGCTTTTCTATCCGCTTTGGGCGAGGAATATGCTGATCTCTGTTATAAAGGATGAAATAAAGTGAAAAAGACCGTTTTTGAAGCGATACGCTGGCTCGCCGTTATCGCGGCGGTGCTGCTTACGGTTTCCGGCTCCAGATCGGCGAAAACCAGTTCCGCCGACGCGAAGGACGTGTTCGAAGCCGTCTGCGCCGCGGTGGATACGAACGAAATGCAGCCGGGCGACCGGCTGATGATAAAGCGCCTTTACGGGCTCGAAGCCGACGATTACGAGGGGTGTTACCTGCTTTATCCCGCCACTAATATGGGCGCGGAGGAGATACTTGTGGTGAAATTCGCCGAAGGGACCGACACCGCAAAGCTTATCGAAGCGGTGGAGAACCGCATAGAAGCGCAGAAGACCAGCTTCGACGGATACGGCGTAGAACAGTACGAGCTGCTTACCAACCACGCGGCGACGGAGCTTGCGGGGAACTTTCTGCTGTTCGTCGTCAGCGGGAACGAAACGGAAGCCGTGAAGGCGTTCCGCGCGGCGCTGTAAGGAGGGACGTTATGAGCTTTTATCAGACAGCGTTCGTCTTTATCTTCCTTCCGGTGTGCGTGCTGCTGTATTTCGTTCTTCCGAAATACTGCCGCAGGTATCTTTTGCTTGCCGCGAGCGTCGTTTTCATCGCCTGGGGCGGATTGAAAGGGCTTGCCGTTATCGCGGCGAGCACCGTGTTCAATTATTTCACCGGGCTGCTTATTGACAAAAAGGGCAAAAAGACCGCTTGGGGGACGTTTGCGTTCGTAAGCGGTATATTGTGCGATATCGCGCTTCTGGCGCTGTTCAAATACGTTTCCCCCGCCGCGTCGCTGTTCGGCAAGAATTTCGCGGTCGGCTTCGCGCCGATGGGGATATCCTTCTTCACATTCTCGGCGATATCCTATCTCTGCGACGTGCGCTCCGGCAAGGCGCCCGCCGCCGTGAACTTTATCGACCTGGCGATATACGTCTGCTTCTTCGGCAAGCTCGTTTCCGGGCCGATAGTCAAATACGCGGATATCGCGGAGCAGATCGAACGCCCCCGCACCACGAGAAACCTTCTGGAGCGCGGCGCGCGCCGGTTTGCAGTCGGCCTGGCGAAAAAACTGCTGATCGCCGACGGGCTCACCGTTTATTTCAATATGCTGCAAAGCGGCGGCGAAAAGACTCTGCTCGGCGCCTGGACCGCGGCGCTGTGCTACGCTTTCATACTTTACTACGACTTCAGCGGATATTCGGATATGGCGATAGGGATAAGCGGCGTTCTGGGCTTCCGCTTGCCGGAAAACTTCGAATACCCCTATCTTTCGCCTAGCGTTACGCAGTTCTGGCGGCGCTGGCATATCACTCTGGGCGCGTGGTTCAAGGAATACGTATACATCCCTCTGGGCGGGAGCCGCAAGGGGAACGCGCGCACGGTATTCAACCTCTTCGCGGTATGGCTGCTCACGGGGATATGGCACGGCGCGAACTTCACCTTCCTCGTTTGGGGGCTTTACTATTTCGTTTTGCTCGTGCTTGAAAAATTCGTGTTCGCTTCGGTGCTTGAAAAAACGCCGAAGGCGGTCAACGTCTTCCTCGTCTTCCTCGCGGCGGTGTTCGGCTGGGTGTTATTCTTCTCGCCGGATATCGGATCGGCGTTCGCGCATATCGGCAATATGTTCGGCTTCGGCTGCGGCTCTGCGGCGAGCGCGGGTTCGGTCTACGCCCTGCGCGGCGCGGGGATATTGCTTGTTATAGCCGCGATAGGTGCGACGGGCGCAGTTAAAAAAGCATTCGCGCTGTTGGAGGAGCGCACGCGCGCGGGCTCCGGCGTGATAAGCGCGGTTTGCTGTACGGCGCTGTTCGCTCTGTGCGTCGCCGAAATGGCGAATTCCACTTACACCTCGTTCCTTTACGCGGCGTTTTAAGGAGGTACGGATATGAACGGAAACAACGGCAAAAACGGAAAGGCGTTCCTTTTCACCGCGGTGGCGCTCGCCTGCTTTATCGCGGTGTTCGACGCGCTTTGGATAATACTCCCCAAAAAGAGCTTTTCGGAAAGCGAGAACAGGATGCTTTCGCCCGCGCCTAAGCTGACGTGGGAATCGATTTCCGGCGGCGGGTTCGGCGACGCGTTCGAATCCTTCGCCGCGGACAGGATCCCCCTGCGCGACAGTCTTATATCGCTCCGCACGGAGGAGAAAAAGCTGCTCGGCGCGAAGGAAAACGGCGGGGTGTGGTTCGGGAGCGACGGATATCTGTTCCTTAAACCGTCCGCGCAGAAAAGCGCTTCGCTCGCGCGCAATCTTAACGCGATGGACCTTTTCGCCTGGGAGCACAACGATATTTCGCATTACGCGCTTATAGCGCCCAATTCTTTCTGCGTCCTTTCGGACAAGCTCCCCGCGAACGCCTCCGCGCCGGACCAGAAGGCGCAGTTGGCGGAGATAGCGCAGAATCTGAGCGATGTGAAGACGATAGACGTTACGGACGCTCTGCTTGCCCGCAAGAACGAATATATCTACTACCGCACCGACCATCACTGGACCACGCTCGGCGCCTTCTACGCCTTTTCGAAGGCCGCGGAAGCGATGGGGCTGGACGTTTCGGACGTGAGGTATTCGGCATACGACGTGAGCGCGTCTTTCGAAGGCACGCTCGCTTCCAAAAGCGGCGCGCACGGGATCTGCGACACGGTGAGCGTATGCTCGCCGGAGGGGATAATGTGCCGCGTGGATATTCCGGAAAGCGGAAAAGAGCCCTCCGGGACGATATACGAAAAGTCCGCGCTGGCGACGAAGGACAAATACGCGCTGTTTCTCGGCGGGAACTACCCGCTGGTGCGGATAACCACCTCCTCGGACAGCGGCAGGCGGCTTCTGATATTCAAGGATTCCTACGCGAACTGCTTCGTGCAGTTCCTGCTGCCGCATTTTTCGGAGATAGTGCTTGTCGACCCGCGCTATTATTACGAGGACGCTTCTCCCCTGCTGAGCCGCTACGGGATCACCGACGTGCTGTATCTTTACAATCTGGACACCTTCAACACCGACAATTCGCTCGCGGACGCGCTGCATTGATCATAAAAAGGTTAAAAATAATAAAAAATTCCGAAATATAAGCATTTTTTTGAAAAAAGTCCTTGACATTCAACGAGGTTCGGGTTATAATGTCCGTACCTCTGTTGTGCGAGGGCTTTTTTGTTGTGCGCCCGGTTTTCGATTTCCGCCGCGCGCCGGCGCGAAACCCCGCCGATTCAGAGGGAGGTAACAAAATATGGAGGTGCCGAAAAAATGAAAGAAAAACGGGTTAAGGTAACTCTCGTATGCAGCGAATGCAAACAGAGGAACTATGACACGGCAAAAAACAAGAGCAATACTCCGGATCGTCTTGAAATGAACAAGTATTGCAGATTCTGCCGCAAGCATACCCTTCACAAGGAAAGCAAGTAAGGAGGACGCGGTAGTGAAAAAATATCTTTTGAAACTGCTTCCCGTTCTTGCCGCGATCGCGCTGGTGTTCGCGCTTTCGTTCGCCGCTTTTGCGGAGGACGCTTCCGAACCCGAAACGAAGGCCGGATCCGCCGCCGAATCCGAGGTGCTCACCACGGGCGAAGTATCGCAGGAGGATACCGCGGTCGAAGGTTCCGCCGCCGAACCGGCAGCGGAAAGCGCACCCGCGGCGACTGAAAGCGAAGCGGAACAGCAGGAGTCGGGCGGCGGAAGTTCGTCCAGTTTCGTGCGGCATCTGCCCAGATGGATCACCCTTTTCGTGATCATCATACTTATCGGCGTCGCGGTGATACTTTCCCGCACGAAGACAAAGCTCGGGCAGAAGATCGCGAAATTCTTCCGCGATTACAAGAGCGAGATATCGAAGATATCCTGGTATTCCCCGAAGGAAACGGCGAAAGCCACCGGCATAGTGCTCGTATTCATAATCGGGCTCGCTGTCGCGATAGGCGTTCTGGACTTCCTCTTTACGCAGGGGATAAAGCTGCTCGCGCAGTTATTCTAAAAGGAACGGTCTGTTATGAGTTTACCACAGGAGAGCACACCGCTTTGGTATGTCATCCATACCTATACGGGCTATGAAAACAAGGTTGCCGCGAACATCGAAAAGATCGTGGAGAACCGCGGGCTCGAAAAGCTGATACTCGCGGTAAACATCCCTGTCGAAAAAGTCATAGAAAAGAACGACAAGGGCGAAAAGGAAATCGAAAGAAAATTGTTCCCGAGTTACGTTCTGGTCAAAATGGTCATGAACGACGAGACCTGGCACATCATCCGCAACACCACCGGCGTCACCGGTTTCGTCGGCCCCGGATCGCGCCCCGTTCCGCTTACCGAAGAAGAGGTCGAGCGTATGGGCGTCGAAGTGAGGACGATAGAGATCAAGTTCGCCGTCGGCGACAGCGTGAGGATAGTCGACGGCCCGCTTTCCGGTTTTATAGGTCTGGTAGAGGAAATATCGGAAGACCTTACGAAGGTAAAGGTATCCGCTTCCCTCTTCGGCAGAGAGACCAAAGTGGAGCTCAACAGCGATCAGGTCCGGCCTTTGGACGAATAACGCAAAGGTCATTTACCGCCTGAAAACGGATTTGCCTGCCGTCGTAAGGCAAAAAGCGCGGAACACGCGCACTTAAATCAGTGGGAGGGCCACAGCGCCCGAAATCTTATTACCACATGGAGGTGTCAATAAAAATGGCAAAAAAAGTAGTTGGCTATATCAAGCTTCAGATCCCCGCGGGTAAAGCAACGCCCCAGCCACCGATAGGCCCCGCCCTCGGTCAGTACGGCGTCGCCATCCCGATGTTCACCAAGGAATTCAACGAACGTACCAAAAACGATATCGGGCTTATAATCCCCGTCGTTATCACCGTTTACGCGGACAGGACGTTCAGCTTCATCACCAAGACTCCGCCCGCAGCCGTTCTTATAAAGAAGGCCTGCGGCATCGAAAAGGGTTCCGGCGTGCCCCAGTCCAACAAGGTGGCTCACATCTCGAAGGAACAGGTCCGCAAGATCGCCGAACTCAAAATGCCCGACTTGAACGCCGCGAGCGTTGAAGCCGCAATGAGCATGGTCGCCGGCACCGCCCGCAGCATGGGCGTCGTCGTCGATGATTAAGGAGGTCTTACGATGAAAAGAGGAAAGAATTACAAGGCGGCAGCCGCTGCCATAGACAAAGCAAAACTTTACGACAGCAACGAAGCGCTCGGTCTCGTCTGCCAGCTTTCCAAAGCCAAATTCGACGAAACCGTTGAAGTTCACGTCCGCCTGGGCGTCGACTCCCGCCACGCCGACCAGCAGGTCCGCGGCGCGGTCGTGCTTCCCAACGGCACGGGCAAGACGATACGCACGCTCGTTATAACCAAGGGCGACAAGGTCAAAGCCGCGGAAGAAGCCGGCGCGGATTACGTCGGCGCGGAAGAATACATCGAAAAGATCCAGAAAGAAAACTGGTTCGAATTCGACGTTGTCATCGCTTCCCCGGACATGATGGGCCTCGTGGGCCGCTTGGGTAAGGTACTCGGCCCGAAGGGCTTGATGCCTAACCCCAAAGCCGGCACCGTTACTCCCGACGTCGCGAAAGCGGTTTCGGAAGCCAAAGCCGGTAAGATTGAATACCGTCTCGACAAGACCAACATCATACACTGCCCGATCGGCAAGGTAAGCTTCGGCACCGAAAAGCTTATGGAAAACTTCAATACCCTGCTCGGCGCCATTATAAAGGCAAAACCCGCCGCCGCGAAAGGCCAGTATATCAAGTCCTGCGTGGTCGCTTCCACCATGGGCCCCGGTCTTAAAGTCAACGCCGCCAAGATCGGCGACTGATCGGATCGGTCGGTTTATAAAACCAACAGAAAAGGACCGTACGGAACCGTGTGTTTCAGACGGTCCTTTTGATTTTTGAAAAATATTGAGAAAAACCTATTGACAAACGCAAAAAAGTGTGCTATATTAACTTGTCAATTCCAAAGACAGTAGGTGCGTAAAGCGTAAAGGGAACACTTCCCGCCTGCCGAGGAGAGATAAAAAATGCAGATAAACTGTGTCTTTATGCTCCTTTGCAGTGTACGCGAAGGAGCTTTTCTTTTCGCTTGAAGCGCACAAAAATAATACGGAGGTGTAGAATTTGGCAAACGCAACCATTCTTGAACAAAAGAAGCAGTTTGTTAGCGATCTTGCCGACAAGATGAAGAATGCCGCCAGCGGCGTGCTCGTGAATTATCAGGGCATCACCGTTTCCGACGACACCGCTCTTCGCGCGGAGCTGCGCAAAGCGGGCGTTGAATACGCGGTAGTGAAGAACACCCTTACTTCCAAGGCGTGCGATCTTATCGGTTTCGAAGCGCTTAAAGAACAGCTTTCCGGCATGACGGCTCTCGCCACCAGCGCCGAAGATCCCGTTGCCGCGGCAAGGATACTTGCCAATTACGCAAAGGATCACGAAAACTTTGTTATCAAGGCCGGCTTTGTTGACGGCGAACTTCTGGATGCGGAAGGCGTTAAGGAATTAGCTTCCACTCCTACCAAGGAAGTCCTTATCGGCAGACTTATGGGCTCGCTGCAGTCCGGTCTTTACGGCTTCGCATACGCTATCCAGGCGATCATCGACAAGCAGGAAGAAGGCGCTCCGGCTGAAGCAGCCGCGGCACCCGCAGAAGAAGCAGCCGCTCCCGCTGAAGAAGCGCCCGCGGCGGAATAATCCATTACAAAAAAACAACACTAACATAACGGAGGAATCAAAACAATGGAAAAAATCACCCAGATACTCGACCTTATCGACGGTCTTACCATCCTTGAACTCAAGGATCTCGTTAAAGCTCTTGAAGAAAAATACGGCGTTTCCGCTGCTCCCGTAGCTGTCGCCGCCGCTCCCGGCGCCGCCGCTGCTCCCGCAGAAGAAGAAAAGACCGAATTCGACGTAGAACTCACCTCCTACGACGAAGCCGCCAAGCTGAAGGTCATAAAGGCCGTGAAGGAAATCACCGGTCTCGGACTCGGCGAAGCGAAAGAAATCGTTGTCGGCGCCCCCAAGGCGATCAAGACCGGCGTTTCCAAGGAAGAAGCCGAAGAACTCAAGAAGGCCATCGAAGAAGTCGGCGGCAAAGTTACCATCAAATAAGTTTGCTTTCCGCAATACAAAAGAGGTCGCACACGCGGCCTCTTTTGTATTCGGGCGCTTGACATATCCGCGCTGACGGTGCAGTATTTTTGTATGCTTCCCCGCCGGATCCCACCAACAGGCGAGCCGACTGTAAAACCGCGTTATTGAATCCGGCGTAAAAGCGGGTTATAATGTGTCTGCAAAACAAAAAACGCCCGCAAACGGGTACGAAAAGGAGAATCGTTATGGAACTCGGAAAAAAGATAAGGCAGCTTCGGTTCAAAGCCGGGCTCACGCAGGAACAGCTTGCCGAAAAGCTCGGGATCGGCGCGCAGTCGGTCTCCAAATGGGAAACCGCGGCGGCGATGCCGGACATCACCGCGCTGCCGCTGCTGGCGGAGATATTCGGCGTGAGCATCGACGACATTTTCGACCTCACCGCCGAACAGCGGCTGAACCGCATAGAATCACGCATGGATATGGAGGACGAGCTGCCGCAGGACGTTTTTATGGAGTACGAGGAATTCCTTAAAACGCAGCTTGGCGACAAAAAGCACAAAAAGCGCGCGACCGGGCTTATCGCCTTCCTCTACTGGCACCGCATGGAGTCCTACGCGAACAAGGCGCGCAGATTCGCCGAAGAAGCGGTGAAGGCGTCGCCGGACGAAAAGTGCTGCCAGTGGATACTGCAAAAGGCGGCGGGGCACGCCGCGTGGGACTGGAATATTTCCAACCACTCCGGGGCGGTGGAGTTTTATCGCGGTCTGGTGAAAGAAAACCCGGAAAGCCGGCTTTGCCTTTATTACCTGCTGGACAACCTTATTGCCGACAGGCGCGCGGACGAGGCGGAGGAATATCTGAAAAAGCTTTGCGCGCTTAAAGACACGAGGCCGGTCATAAACGAAGTCTACCGGGCGCATATCGCGCTGGCGCGGTTCGACGAAGCGGCGGCGGACGCGATAATGGAAAAACTTGTCGCGGATAACCCCGAAGACAGCGCGGCGCTGTTCGAGGCGGCGCAGTACAGCGCTTCGAAGTGCGATTACGCAAAGGCGATCGGGTACTACGAGCGCTCGTTCGAGCACGAGGACCGGCGCCCGCGCTTTACAGACGAGCTTTACGGCATAGCCGACATCTACAGGATAACCGGCGATTACGGAAAAGCCGCGGAGACCTACGACCGCATACTCGGTCTTTTGCGGGACGAATGGGGGTTCACCGAGGAAGCCGAGATCGCCCGCGTGAAGGAAGCGAAAGCGAAAGCGCTTGAAAAACTCAAATAGCCCCCTGCGATCACGGGGACCGGCGGCAGCCGGTCTCCTTTTTTTGCGGTTTTGCTGTTGACATCCCTCCGAAAAATGATATAATATGATCGTACATACCGAAAGGAGCGATCAAGATTGACTGGCAAAACCTGCGTTATTTCGAGATTGTTCTTTCGTTTTTCTGTTGACACTCTGCTGAAAAAGCATAATGATTATAAAGATTATTAAGAGATATAAAGGAGGAAAACCGTTGCGTTTAAAGCTGATGGCGGTAATGATAACTGCTGTTTTCGCGGTATATTGCTGCGGTTGTACCGGCACTCCGGACGTGCAGTCGGAAATCGTTTCGTCCGACTCGGAACCGCAAACTCCCGATGCATCAACCGGAGCGGGAGTCTGGGCAGAAATCGGCAATCCGCTTAAAAACACAACTTCGAAGTCTTCAATAGCGCGTTTCCCCGCCGATATGATAGTTTTCGACGGCGCGCTGCACATCTGTTATGGCGAATGGAACGAAAACTCAGGCCCGATAACGATGAAAAGATACGACCTGACGGAAGAAAAGTGGATAAACGGAAGCGTGCTTCCGGAAGAAGCTGTTTTGCGATTCAACGTTGCAGACGGCGCACTTTATTGCACAGGGATAGACGCGCAGGAGGACTGGTCGCGCGGTAATTATTACACGTATTCCGACGGTGAATGGAAGAAACACAGGGATATTCCCGGCGGAGTGCATGTGTTTGACATCGAAAAACACGGCGACGATTTGTTTTTTGGCATAGGTACAGCGGGGAACGAGGATTGCGCGGTCGTGATACGCGCTGACGGGACAGCGGAAACGCTTGCATTTGTTTATGAGGACGGCAGCGCACCGAAGTATGATTCCGCAAATTATTCAAACGAGCGGTGCTATGACCTGTTTGCCGCGGGAAACGAACTGTTTGCAATACGCGAGCAGGATATTTATAAATGGGATGGCGAAAAGTTTGTGTTCAACGTTCATTGGGACGGTTTTGCAAACTTTGACCATTTCAGCGGCACGCAGTATCTCCAAACAGATTTAGCATTCGGTAAATACGTCTACTTCCCCATTGGCATGCTGTATCGCACCGCGGACGGAACAAACGTCGAATATCTGCCCTTGCCGGATGAAGATTACGGAGTGACCGACGCATACGCCGACGGCGGCAGATTATTCGTGTTGGCGGCGCGCATGGACGGCGACGGTTTTGAAAGCGTTGTTTATGAATTGAACGACGGCGACGGTTTTGAAAAGATCGCCGAATACCGCGGCGACGCGCCGGCGATAAGTCTTGCCGCCGACGGGAACGATTTATATATTGCGCTGGCGCGCAAAGGGAGCGACGACAGCGGAATGATCCTGAAATATGAGGTGGATTGAGATGAAAAGAGCGATTTGCATTCTGACTTTAGTGATTTCAGCACTGGTACTTGCCGCCTGCGGCAGTAACAACGCCGAAAGCGGTACGGAAACACAGTCCTTATCCGCTTCGGGCGAAAGCGAGGCGAGCGTTGCGGAGATCACTTCCGAACCTGAAGAATCGTCGCAAGAATCTACGGGGGACGGGTATTATCTGCTTTACAAAAAAACTTATTCGAATAACGGGATTATTCAGACCACCGTTTATGATTACGACCTGTCCGGACTTCTGATAAAGCAGGAAGTCAAGTCGGGCAATAACACGATAGTAAACGAATACACGTATGATGAAAACGGCAACAAGATTTCTGACCATTATAAATCCGCGAATCAGGAACATACGACAATAAACGAATACGACGAAAACAACAACTGTGTTAAAGGATACACTCTGGAAGAACCCGAATCATATCAGGAAAACGAGTATGACGCCAACGGCAAGCATACAAGAGCGCGATTCATTCAGAACGGCGCGGTTTTGTATGAAATCGTATATACCTATAACGAAGACGGCAGCTGCACCTTAGTCGCTGATGGCGAAAAAATCCCACGGCAGGAAGCAACGTATGACAAGGACGGCAAGCCGCTGATCATTACAAGCGAAAGTCTAACGATCTCTTATGAATACGACGATAACGGAAACACCGTAAAGATCGTCAGAGAATCTAACGGCAGCACATCCACCGAGGAATACGCGTATGAGTATTCCGAAAACGGAGAGGTCCTGAAAAAAACTTCGGTTGTGAACGGCGACACCGTAGTTACCGAATACATCTATGATGACGTCGGCAATATTCTGAAAGAAACTGCCAGAAGCGCTTTGGGCGCGACCATGTCGAAAACGGAATATGAGTATAAATACTTCCCGAAAGGATAGAATACGATCTGCCTTTTACACCGCCTGTAATATAACTGGAATATAATAAAAAAGAGCCCTTGCGGGCTCTTTTTACGTTTTATCATTTCCCTATCAGTTTTTTTACGGACGGGAAGATCTTCTGCGCCATATCCATTTGTCCGAGATCGTTCGGGTGGAGGTAATCGACGGCGTAAAGGTCGCGCATTTCCTTTGTGAAGAACGACGCGCTGTCGACGAAAGCGACGTTTTTATCCCCCGCGGCGAGCGCGTTTTCATAGGTCTTTTTCACCACAGCGACGCGAGCGAGGTCGGTTTCGGTCGGTTCCGCGTAATAAGGGTGCGTTACGAACACCACGGGCAGGTCCGGCTGTATCCCGCGGATATACTTAAAGAACGGCTCGTGCGTTTTTTCAAGATGCTCCACCGACGGCGCGTTGTAATCGTAGTCCATTACGAAGCAGGAAAGCTCGCAGTGCGCAATGTAATCCGCAACGACGAGTTCGCCCATGGCGCTGCCGGAAAAGCCGAAGTTGCGGCAATCCGCGTCCAGCGCGCGGCAGATAATGTTCGTATAAGCGCTGCCCGGGCGGGAAACGCAGCCGCCCTGGGTTATGGAGGAGCCGTAGAACGCAACGGGCTTTACCGTGCGTTCAGTCGGCTTTCCGACGCGCGTCCCTTTGGGGAATCCGATCTCCATTCCGGATATGCCGGCGTAAAGCGGCAGGTCGATCATAACTTCCTTCGCCCCCTGCGGGAGGTTGAGCACGCCGGTGTTAACGTCGTGATTATCGGCGAAAGTCTGCATCTGTCCGCCGACGTAGCGCCGGTCGGTCCCGGTGCCGACGTACGCGTCCACGCCGTAAACGCCCCTGTCGCAGAAATGGTGCATCCCGAAGCAGCCGGCGCGCAGTTTTATGCGAAGCGACACGCGGTCCGCGTTGGTAATAAAGCGCACGCTTGCGCCCGGGGTGTTTTCCGCGAAAAAGCGGTTATCGGGCGAATATTCCCCGCGCCGAGCCGGGTCGAGCCGGTAGAACTCGCCGCCGTTTTCGTTCGGGTGGGCGATACCGCCTATCGCGAACGGTTCGCCCGATATATCGAGGTAAACGAATCCGTCCGCTTCCGCGCGGTGTTTTGCGAACGCGGAGACCGAGGACATATTTGAAACGAGCACGCGCTGTTTTGATCTGCTGGGTTTGCCGAATACGAGTCCGGGCATAAAAACACACTTCCCTTTTATGATTTGTCTTATTATATCATATAATAAAAAATATTGCAATATTTTATTTTTTGTGATAGAATAAAATATCACTGTAAACTGTGAGGTTGTTATGACGGATACGGTTTGGCCGGACTTGAAAAACGATAAACTGATGTATATCGATCAGACTCTGCTCCCGAACGAAAAACGCGTTTGCGAATGCTGCGATCTGCGGCAGCTTTACGGCGAGATAAAGCGGCTTGCCATACGCGGAGCGCCCGCGATAGGAGTAGGCGCCGCGATAGGTTTTTACGCATACGAAACGCGCGGTACGGAAACGGACGCGAAGCGGTTTCTGCGCGCTTTGGAAGAAGACGGCGAATATCTGGTTTCCTCCCGCCCCACGGCGGTGAACCTCGCCTGGGCGGTAAAACGAATGCTGAAAGCCGCAAAAAGCGCGGAAAACGGCGGCGTTCCGGCGATGAAAGCGGCGCTGAAAGCCGAAGCGGAAGCAATATACAACGAGGATATAGCCACCTGCCGCGCGATAGGCGAGCACGGCGCGAAGCTGATAAAGCCCGGCGCGCGCCTGCTTACGCACTGCAACGCCGGAGCTTTGGCGGCGGTCCGCTACGGCACCGCGCTGGCTCCGATATATCTCGCGCAGGAGCAGGGCAAAAATCCGCGCGTGTTTGCCGACGAGACGCGCCCGCTTTTGCAGGGGGCGCGGCTTACCGCCTGGGAGCTTGCCGAAAACGGCGTGGACGTTACGCTGATATGCGACAATATGGCGGCTTCGCTTATGGCGAAGGGCGAAATAGACGCGGTGTTCGTCGGCGCGGACAGAGTGGCGGCGAACGGCGATGCGGCGAACAAGATCGGCACGCTTTCGGTCGCGGTGAACGCAAATCATTTCGGAGTCCCGTTCTACGTGTGCGCGCCGTTTTCCACGATAGACCTCGAATGCCCGGACGGGGGATCGATAATCATAGAGCAGCGCGCGCCGGAGGAGGTAACGACGATGCACTACAGGCGGATGATGACGCATCCGGGCGCGAAGGTATACAACCCGGCTTTCGACGTTACGCCGGCGGAGCTTATTACCGGGATAGTTACCGAAAAAGGGATATTCAAAGGAGGAGAATTAGCGAATGGAAAATGATCGCCTGCTCGTGCTGCTGAACCCCGTCGCGGGGAAAGGCAAGGCGAAGCAAAAGGTTTTTGAGATGATCGAGATATTCGACAGGCACGGGTATTCCACCACGGTGCTGCCCACCCGCCCGGGCGACGGGATCGCGGAGCAGCTCGTGAGCGAGGCGCCGCGCCACGACAGGATAGTCATAATCGGCGGCGACGGCACGCTTAACCATGCCGCGAACGGGATGATAAAAAATGGCATCGACCTCCCGGTGGGATATATCCCTCTCGGCTCGACGAACGATTTCGGCAACTCGCTGGGGCTTTCCGCAAACATAAAGACCGCGTGCGAGAACATCGCACAGGGCGAGGCGAAGCCCATCGACGTGGGCAGGTTCGGCGACAGATACTTTATATATATCGCCGCGACGGGTATGTTTACGGAAGCATCCTACGCCACCTCGCAGCAGATGAAGAACGCTTTGGGGCACAGCGCCTATATTATGAAGGGCATAACCACCATTTCCCCGGCGCATATATCGCGCTATACGGTGGAAACGCCGGACGGAGTTATCGACGGCGAGTTCATTTACGGATCGGTTTCGAATTCGCTTCGCGCGGGAGGCGTTTTTAAGCTTCCGAAGGATATGGTGGAGTTCGACGACGGCAGGTTCGAGCTTATACTCGCCGCCGCGCCGAAGAATATAATCGACGGCACCTCGCTTATGAACGGGATCGTGCGTTCCGATATAAACAACCGCAACTTCACCGTCCGCAAGGGCGAAAGGTTCGTGTTCCGGTTCGAAAAGCCGCACGGCTGGACGCTTGACGGCGAAAAGGGCGAAGAAACGACCGAATGCGAGATCACGGTCGCGAAGCGGGCGCTGAATCTTATAAGACAGTAATATATGAGTTATTGTCGATAAGGACAAAATTGTATGTATCCGGCAGGGGAAGGAATTCTCCTGCCGTTTTGCCTGATTATCAGGCGGTTTGTTTGCGCTCTTTACGCAGAGCTTCCATTTCTTCCTCGGTGGGAACGTTGACGA
>JAFSNK010000036.1 GCA_017447445.1 Clostridia bacterium
AGTTTTTTCCGCGGGGGACCCACGGAAAAAACGGATTTTGATTTATATATTATCGGAAGAAAACGCCCCTCGGGGCGTTTTCTACCAAAACTCTTCACTCTTCACTTTTCACTTTTCACTCTTCACTCAACGCAAGAAAACCGCCGCGCGGGCGTTTTCTTATGAAATCGAGTTTTCATTATATTATTATATTTCTAAAGGTTTTTTTAAGAAAACAGGTTTATAATTATAATGAGGATATAATACTGAATCGCCGGATTTCCGCCGCCCTGAATACTTCGGGGAGCTTGTTACAGGCGAATGATACGCGGTTTTTTTAGTTTTTTGTCCGGTTTCAGACTTTTCAAAGTATATATAAAGAAAGTATATTCCGCTTGAACGGCGGAACGCGGCGCGACGCGAAACGTAACCGTGCGGTCGTGCCGTTATAGATTATTTTACCGGAGCGGCGTTTGAAATGATGATATTACGAAACGCTTTGAAATCGAATATGCGCGCGCGGGGCAGGACTTTTCTGTTCACCGCGCTTATAGCGCTGCTCACCGCGATGCTAACCCTAAGCGTGGGCGTAAAGATATATTGCTCCGGCGCCGTCGACGCAAGCGATTCCTCGTTCCGCACCGTCGCGATGCTGGAATACCTCGGCGACGATTATCCCGACCAGACAGTCGGCGATCCCGGCGCACGCAAAGCGCTTGCGGATCTTGATATCTCCTCCGCCCTCGCGATAGACGGAGTTGAGGAATGGCACCCTCAGAAAAGCGTTTACGCTTCGCTGGACGGCTTCGAAAACAAGAATGGCAACTCGATATATCTGGATTACGGCGTTATAAAAGCGTTTTTCCTTATGGAACGCTTTTCTCGCAATATCGAAACCGAAATAGAAGGCGAGCCGCAGGACGAGGAATACATAGTTTTCAACTACAGCATAGAAAACGCCGGCGAGGAATGGTTCAGCTCGGTCACCGTTAAGATGAACGGCGAAGTACGCACCTACGATCATTATTTCAAATATATGTCGTGGATCTCGATGTTCGGCGACGCGGAGTTTTATTACAAAGGAACCGGAGAATACATCGATATAAATACCTCCGAAAGTTTGAAGTATTCCGATCTGCCCGCGATCGACAGCATTATCATAAGCAATTTATACACCATGCATCCCGTATACAAGACGGCGGGTTACAACGCGGTGGATAATCCCGCCGGCCTCCCGGTGTATTGCCATTACGACAGTATCCTGAGTTTTTCGGAAACGAGCGAGGTATCGACTCACAGCGGCTATAAGCGCAGAGAAAAAGAAGACTTCGCCTACAAGGCGATCTGCGACGTTATGTATGGCTACGAGAAATCCGGCGGTATGGTATTGCAGATCTTCGACTCTGCCCGCAGACTTAAAATGGAGGACGGAAAGGCGTATTACATCCACGGCAGATTCGGCGACGGCAGCTCCGGAATAAAGACCTTTTACGTGTCCGATTTCGGCGATACCGACGCGCTTCCGTACGCGGAAGCCAACGGCGAAGACGACGCGGAGGTCAAAGAGATATTCAGCGCGCACGCTCTTAAATACAAGGCGGTCAACGCCCATGTCGAGCTTATACAGAGCGACAGCGTTCGGGATCTGTACCCGTTCCATCAAGGGCATATATCGATCCTGCGCGGGCGGTTCACGCAGCCCGGCGAGTCCGGCGCCTGCGTGGTGAGCTACGACATCGCCTCGGCGATGGAGTTGGAGCTCGGCTCGGAAATCGATCTGCGCAAGATCGACGGGAGCGATTCCTCCCGCGATGATATGACAGGCATCGGCGAGCCGGAAACTTATAAGGTGGTGGGCATAACCACCTCCTCGCCGGATTATTCCGGCACTGTATGGATCGCCCGCGACGACGCGGAATACAAGTTCTACGGCTACGATCTCGGCGCCTTCCTGCTTGATAACTCCAAAGGGCGCGAAGCTTTTGAAAAGCTGCAGGCGTTGCTGCCCGAACACGTCCGCGCGACTCTGTTCGATCAGGGCTACGAAAGCGCCATAAAACCCTTCCGCGCTATCGAAAACACCGCGTTCGCGGCGATGCTCGCGTCGGCGGCCGGGGCTTTGGCTGTCATTCTGCTGTTCTCCTATCTGTTCATCGGCAGGCAGGGCGAAACCGTGGGTATTCTGCACGCGCTCGGCACGCCCAAACGCAAGATCGCGGGCTGGATGCTTTCCGGCACCGTGTTCGTTTCCGCGTTCGCTTCGGCGGCGGGCGCCGCGGCGGGAACGCTTCTGATCCCGCGCCTCGTTATGCTCGTGCGCAAAAAAGCGGAGGCGGATTACGTCGCCGCTCCGCCCTACAGCGATCTTTCCATCGGCGCGGTCAAGCAGACGCGGCTGCTCCACGTCGAAAGCTCGGTCCTGCCGGGAGTGGCGATCGCGCTGGCGACGGTGCTGCTCGCCGTGTTATTCAGCGCGGTCTTCCTCGCCTACGCGGTGCGCGGCTCTCACAATAAACGCGGCAAGACCGGTGTTCGCATCCCGGCGGGCAAAACCACCGTGTTCGGCAAGGGCGCGGCGCGGTTCGCCGCCGTTTCGGCAATGCGCGGGGGTCTGCGTACCTTCGCGGTACCGGTAGTCGCCGCCGCGATGACCGTAATAATAATCGTGCTTTCCTCCATCACCTCAAACTGGGAAAAAGAGAGGGAGCGCGCGTTCGAAAACACCACCATAAGCGGCAGCGTTACTTCGCTGAACGGCAGACTCACGTCCGGGATTTCGATATCGGACAGCGAGGTGCGCGCGATTTCCGCGATAGGCGGGATAACGAACGTCTGCGTTTCAAAGGGATACGATTACTGGCTCCCGGATGAAATGCCTTCGTTTTCCTCAAGTCAGTTCGGTATGGAGCTGCGCGAGGCGTGGATCGGCAAACAACCGGACGTGGTCGCGCTGAATTCGCTTTTCGCCGCAAAGGAATTCTTTTACAATCCTCCGGTAGTCACCTGGGCGGAGGGATACGACGAATCCGTGTTCGCCGCCAGCGGCAAGAATTCGGATCCGTTCCGCGATCCGGAGGGATACCCGGCGCTCGTTGCGGATTCCTACGCCGAGTCGCACGGGCTTGCGTTCGGCGACGATCACGAGGTATATATTAAATACGACGGCATGGAGGTCGCGACCGCGCTGCACATAATCGGCACCTACCGCCAGACCGGGCTGAAAAACAATATCTACGTGCCGTTGTACGCCTATGCCGATCCTCGGGAGATAAAGGATACCGGAAGCGGCAGCGAACCGGAGGACGAAAAGCAGGTGTGGGTCGAGACCGAATACGGAAAGATCCTGGTCCTGGAAAGAACGCAAAAATACTTTTCGGTCTGCCGTTTCACCCTGGAATCGGCTGCGCAGCTCGAATCGGTGCGCGGCGAGTTCCTGCGGGAGGAATACAGTTGGCCGAACAACGTCAGATCCAAACGGCTCGCACTGGTGCTGTACGATTCCGATTTCCTCGCCCGGATCGAAACCCTGGAAAAGAGTATGGCTTTCGGCAAAGCGGTCTATCCGCTGGTATTCGCGCTCGTCGCGGTGCTCGGATTCATCGTGTCGTGGCTTATGATAAACGGCAGGAAGCAGGAGTTCGCGTATATGCGCGGATTCGGCGCCAAACGGACGCGCGTCTTCATGTCCTTCTTCACGGAGCAGGCGCTGCTTGCGCTGGCCGGCTGCGCGGCGGGATTGGCCGCACTGGCGTTCATCTCCGCGGACGGCGCGGCGCTTGCGCGGGTCGGTATATTCCTGCTGTGCTATATGGCGGGCTGCGCCGTTTCGGTGCTCGTTATCGGGCGTATGAAGCTTATGGATCTTTTATCCGAAAGAGATTGAGAGGTATAACGATGGCTCTGCTGGAACTCAAAGACGTTCATTACACCTATAAAACCAAATACCAGTCGGTCGAAGCGGTGCGCGGCGTGACCTGCTCGTTCGATTCCGGGATGCTATACGCGATAATGGGCAGCTCCGGAAGCGGAAAAAGCACCCTGCTTTCGCTTATGGCGGGGCTGGATATCCCCACGTCCGGCGAGGTAATAATGGACGGCGTGTCTACCGCCGATACCGATCTGGAACGCTACAGAAGGGAAAAGGCGGCGGTTATATACCAGAATTTCCGGCTGTTCCCGCTGCTTACTGTCGCGGAGAACATTATGTACCCGCAGGAGCTGCGCGGAGTCAAACCGCGCGACGCGAAACGTTCCGCCGCCGAGCTCATCGGCAGGGTGCAGCTGCCGCTTTCCGCGCTGGACAGATTCCCTTCGATGCTGTCCGGCGGCGAACAGCAGCGGGTCGCCATCGCACGGGCGCTGGGTATGAACACCAAGCTGCTGCTTGCCGACGAACCCACCGGGAACCTGGATACCGCCAACGGCGAAACGGTGTTTTCTCTGCTCGCCGGGCTCGCCCGCGAAGAGGGCTACTGCGTGATAATCGTCACTCACGACCCTGCTCTGGGCGAACGTGCCGACAGACTGCTTCGCCTTTGCGACGGCAGACTGGTCTGAAAACAAATAAAAACCCCTCCGTTCGGAACACGCGCTCCGGGCGGAGGGGTTTTTGCACGGATATTCAGTTCCCGGCGGCTTCGGGACCGCGCTGCGCGGCGTCCGCCTTTTTAAGCAGGGCGGAATACTCCGCCGCGACCTGCTCCGGCGCGAGCACGCGCACTCTGCCGCCGAACCCGGCTACCCAGCCGTAGAAGGTTTCGCCGGGGACGACGTTTACGTGTATGCTGAAGGTGTCGCCGTCGTTCAGTATTACGGTGGACTGCCCGAAGCGGTCGATCATCACGTTCGCCAGGGCTTCGTCGCAGCGCAGCGTCACGCGCTCCGGCTTGCCGCCGAACATACCGAACATCGCTCCGGCGCAGGCGCTCGCGACGTCGTATTTTTCAAACTTGTCCCGGCCGGTCCGCTTGCTTTCCGGCAGGGAAGCGGCGTTTTCCATCTTGTCGACGCGGAAGTGGCGCATCTCTTTCGATTCGTGATCGTATCCGGCAAGGTAATAGTTGCTGTCGTCCCATATGAGCGACCACGGGCTTACGCGGTACGTCCTCCCGCCGCGATGGTATTTTTTGTTTTTGCGCGCGTCCCAACCGAAATACCGGAACTCCATGTCGCGGTCGTCGTTTATGCTGTCGAATATAACGTCTATGTTTTTGAATATGTCGTCGTTCCGTCCGCTGCCGCGGCTGCTCACATAGAAATCGCGCTTTAACGACCTGCGCTCGTTCACGCCCGCCAGCGAAGCCAGCTTTTCGTTCAGCTCGCGGCTCTTTTCCAAAGGTATGAACTTCGAAGAACCCGCCGCGTCCGCCAGCAGTTTAAGCTCCGCGGAGGAGAATTCGCGCTCGCCGACGTAATAGCTCACGCCGCGCCCGCGCTTCGTTTTAACGTCCACGCCGAGCTCGCGCAGGGCGTTCAGGTCGTCGTAAACGCTTTTGCGCTCCGCTTTTATACCGTGCGCGGCAAGCGACCTTATCAGCTCGCTCATGGATATGCCGTGCCCGCTGTCGGTTTTTTCCAGCAGTATCCCGCGGAGCACCATAAGTTTTTTCTTTTGATTCGCAGATTTTGCCATAGCGCCGCCTCTTTTCCTTATTTCCTATATATTGTATCACCGAGGGGCGTCCGTGTCAATGCGTAGGGGCACTTTTCGAAGACAAAAAACGCAAACAAAAAAATTGCCAAAAAAAGTATAAAAGTGCTTGACATTCGCCCGAAATCGTGATATTATTATAAACTGCATTACAATGCGGAATCTATGCCGTCTGTTTTTGCACAGCGTGGCGCAGGCGTTCCGTTTTGTTTCGCGCCGGACACACAACACCGTGGATATACCGCCGAAAAAGGCGGATCAAATGAAATGGAGTGATTGGTTGAAATGGTGAAAGAACGGCTCCTCGGAAAGACAATGCGCATGTCTTTTTCCAAGAACAACGAGGTTCTCGAGATCCCCAATCTTATCGAGGTACAAAAGAAGTCATTCAAGGACTTTGTAGAACGCGATATCGGCGACGTTTTAAGGGATATCTCGCCTATGGCGGATTATTCCGGTCAGCTTCTTATCGAGTTCATCGGCTATTCGCTCGACGAAGCGCCTAAGTACAGTATCGAGGAATGCAAAGCCCGCGATCTGAACTACGCCACCCCCTTCAAAGTCACCGTAAGACTTACCAACAAAACGACCAACGAAGTCAAAGAGCAGGAGATCTATATGGGCGATTTCCCGCTTATGACGGACAGCGGCACGTTTATTATCAACGGTGCGGAACGCGTCGTCGTTTCGCAGATCGTCCGTTCGCCCGGTATCTATTACGAGCCGATCGACGATAAATCCGGCAAACATCTTTTTGCCGCCACCGTTATACCCAGCAGGGGCGCGTGGCTGGAGTACGAATCCGATAACTCCGACGTGTTTTACGTCCGCATAGATAAAAACCGCAAGATCCCGATCACCGTGCTTCTGCGCGCGTTCGGGCTCGGCAGCAACGAATCCATTCTGGAAAAATTCGGCGACGAGCCGCTGCTCAAAGCCACCTTCGAAAAGGACACCATCCTTCAGGAGGTCGACAGGATCATCCAGTCCGGCGGTATGACAAACCCGGTTGACGAGGCGCTTAAGGAGATCTACCGCAAGCTCCGCCCGGGCGATCCTCCCATTGTCGAAAGCGCGCAGATACTTATAAGCAATCTGTTCTTCGACGATAAGAGATACGATATCTCGCCCGTCGGCAGATATAAGTTCAACAAAAAGCTCGCTCTGGGCAAACGTATTGCCGGGCACACCCTCGCGCGGGACGCGGTCAGCCCCGTCACCGGCGAAGTTATCTATGAGGCGGGCAGAAAGCTTTCCCGCTCGGAAGCCGACAATATCGAAAAGGCGGGTATATACGAAGTATACCTTACCTGCGAGGAAGACGAAAATGAAGTCGAAGTAAAGGTGTTCTCCAACAAGATGGTGGACGCTTCCGCAGTTACCGGCATCTCCGCCGACGAACTCGGCTTCGACGAATACGTCGCCATCGATCCGCTGATGCGCATTATAGGCGAGGTCGGCATGAGCGACAGGGAAGAGTTCATACGCGAGCTGAATAAAGCCCGCGACGAGCTTGTGCCCAAACACATCACCGTCGACGATATAATGGCTTCGGTGAACTATATGATCTGTCTTACCCACTTCGTCGGCACTACCGACGATATCGACCACCTCGGAAACCGCCGTCTGCGCTCCGTTGGCGAGCTGCTGCTCAACCAGCTTCGCATCGGCTTCTCCAGGATGGATAAGATAGTTAAGGAAAAAATGACTACGCAGGATATCGACGCGATAACCCCGCAGTCGCTTATAAACATACGCCCAATCGTCTCCGCGATCCGCGATTTCTTCGGGTCCAGCCCGCTTTCGCAGTTTATGGATCAGGCGAACCCGCTTTCCGAGATCACTCACAAGCGCCGTCTTTCCGCGCTCGGTCCCGGCGGTCTCTCGCGCGACAGGGCAAGCTTTGAAGTGCGCGACGTGCACTATACGCATTACGGCCGTATGTGCCCGATAGAAACGCCTGAAGGCCCGAACATCGGTCTTATCACCTCGCTCGCGACTTACGCGCGCGTGAACAAGTTCGGGTTTATCGAGGCGCCCTACCGCATCGTCCGCAACGGCATAGTAACCAAAGACACCGTTTATCTCACCGCCGACGCGGAGGATGAATACGTCGTCGCCACGGCGAACGAGCCGATCAGCGAGGACGGTCACTTCCTCAACCGCAAGGTCGTCGCCCGCCACAGGGACGAGATACTCGAATTCGAGGCGGCGAAGATCGACCTTATGGACGTTTCGCCGAAGATGGTCGTTTCGGTCGCCACCGCTATGATCCCGTTCCTTGAAAACGACGACAACACCCGTGCGCTCATGGGCTCCAACATGCAGAAGCAGGCGGTCCCGCTTATGGTGAACGAAGCCCCGATAATCGCCACCGGTATGGAATACAAGGCGGCTTACGACAGCGGCGTGCTCGTTATCTGCCGCAACGACGGTATCGTTGAAAGCGTCACGTCGGATTGCGTCGTCGTCCGCACGGACAACGGTCAGACCGACGTATACAATCTTATAAAATTCAAACGCAGCAACCAGGGCACCTGCGTGAACCAGCGCCCGATAGTCGAAAAGGGCGAGCGTGTAAAGCAGGGCGACGTTATAGCCGACGGCCCCGCCACCGATCACGGCGAGATCTCGCTCGGCAAGAACGTGCTTATCGGATTTATGACCTGGGAGGGCTATAACTACGAGGACGCGGTCCTGCTTAACGAACGCCTCGTCCGCGACGACGTTTACACTTCCATCCATATAGAAGAATACTATTGCGAATCCCGCGACACCAAGCTCGGCCCGGAAGAGATCACTCGCGAACTGCCCAACGTCGGCGAAGACGCGCTTAAGGATCTCGACGCCGACGGTATCGTCCGCATCGGCGCGGAAGTCCATTCCGGCGATATACTCGTCGGCAAGGTCACCCCGAAGGGCGAAACCGAGCTTACCGCCGAGGAGCGCCTGCTGCGCGCCATATTCGGCGAAAAAGCGCGCGAGGTGCGCGATACCTCGCTCAAGCTGCCGCACGGCGAATCCGGCATAGTCGTCGACGTTCAGGTCTTCAGCCGCGACGATTGCGACGTGCTCGGCCCCGGCGTCATCAAGGTCGCCAGAGTATATATCGCCCAGAAGAGAAAGATCTCCGTCGGCGATAAGATGGCGGGCCGCCACGGCAACAAAGGCGTTATTTCCCGCATACTTCCCAGCGAGGATATGCCCTTCCTGCCGGACGGCACTCCGCTCGACATAGTCCTTAACCCGCTGGGCGTTCCTTCCCGTATGAATATCGGTCAGGTCCTTGAAGTCCACCTCGGGCGCGCCGCAAAAGCGCTCGGCTGGAAGGTAATGACTCCGGTATTCGACGGCGCGAACGAAAAGGATATAGAAGAATGTCTTTCCAAAGCGAACATCTACCGCGACCTGCGCGACGACGAGATCGTGGAAGGCAAGGCGCTTTATAAAGAAGTGACCGACGAAGAGACCGGCGAAAAGCATATCGAAAAACTCGCCTCCGAATGGATCTCCGCCAACCGCGAAGAGTTCGACGCGCTTCGCGCGCAGAACCTCGTTAAGGTCGTCGACGGCAAGACCGTGCTCTATGACGGACGCACCGGCCTGCCCTTCGACAACCCCGTTACCGTCGGTTATATGTACTTCCTTAAACTGCATCACCTCGTCGACGATAAGATCCACGCCCGTTCCACCGGCCCGTACTCCCTCGTCACTCAGCAGCCGCTGGGAGGCAAGGCGCAGTTCGGCGGCCAGCGCTTCGGCGAAATGGAAGTCTGGGCGCTGGAAGCTTACGGCGCCGCCTACACTCTGCAGGAGATACTCACCGTCAAGTCCGACGATATCAAGGGCAGGGTAAAGGCGTATGAAGCGATAGTCAAAGGTCAGAACATCCCGACTCCCGGCGTGCCCGCTTCCTTCAAGGTGCTTGCGAAAGAACTGCAGTCGCTCGCACTCGACGTGCGCGTGCTCGATAAGGACGACAAGGAGATCCCGCTTAAGGATTACTCCGACGAAGAAGGTCCCGATGAACGCAAGTTCAGCGAGGAAGAACTCGGCAAGAGCGTGCTCGAACATCCCGAAGACGTTATGTACGACGACGAACACGGCGTTGTGGAGGGCGAATCGGACGAAGATGATTACCCGATCCCCGACGGCGATTCCGGCGATGACGACGAGGAAGAGACCTACGTCTATGACGAGCACGAAAACGACGACGACAATTACAACGACTGAAAGGAGATGCGATAAATGGAAAACAACATTGAATTTGAATCCATAAAAATTGGTCTTGCTTCTCCGGAAATGATAAGATCGTGGTCCTACGGCGAAGTCAAAAAGCCGGAGACCATAAACTACCGCACGCTCAAGCCTGAACGCGACGGCTTGTTCTGCGAACGCATCTTCGGCCCGACGAAGGACTGGGAATGCCATTGCGGCAAGTATAAAAGAGGAGCCCGCTACAAGGGCAAGATCTGCGAAAAATGCGGCGTCGAAATAACCACTTCGCGCGTGCGCCGCGAAAGAATGGGGCACGTCGAACTCGCCGCTCCCGTTTCGCATATCTGGTATTTCCGTTCCATCCCCTCCAGGATGGGGCTGCTGCTCAACCTTTCGCCCAAGGCGCTTGAAAAGGTGCTTTATTTCGCCCAGTATATCGTTATCGACCCGGGCGAAACTCCGCTTGCGAAATATCAGCTTCTTTCCGAAACTCAGTACCGCGAATACCGCGAAAAGTACGAGGACGATTTCGAAGCCGGTATGGGCGCGGAAGCGATAAAGAAGCTGCTTGCCGAGATCAACCTGGAAGCCGAAGCCGAACGGCTCAAAAAAGAGCTTCTCACGGCTCAGGGCCAGCGCAAGACAAGGGATATCAAGCGTCTTGAGGTCGTGGAGGCGTTCCGCCTCTCCGGCAACCGTCCCGAATGGATGATACTCGAAGCGCTCCCCGTTATCCCGCCCGAGATCAGGCCGATGGTCCAGCTCGACGGCGGCAGGTTCGCCACCTCGGATATAAACGATCTTTACAGGCGCGTCATCAACCGCAACAACCGCCTTATGAAGCTTATGGAGCTCCAGGCGCCGGATATAATCATCCGCAACGAAAAGAGGATGCTGCAGGAAGCCGTCGACGCTCTGTTCGACAACGGCAAGCGCGGCAGACCGGTCACCGGTCCGAACAACCGCCCGCTCAAATCCCTTTCCGAAATGCTGCGCGGCAAGCAGGGCCGTTTCAGGCAGAACCTGCTCGGCAAACGCGTCGACTATTCCGGCCGTTCGGTCATAGTCGTCGGTCCGGAGCTGAAGATCTATCAGTGCGGTCTGCCGAAGGAAATGGCGCTCGAACTGTTCAAGCCGTTCGTTATGAAGCAGCTCGTTTCCACCGGAAAATCAAGCAATATCAAAGACGCGAAGAAGCGTGTCGAACGCGCGAACCCTGAGGTCTGGGACGCGCTCGACGTGGTCATAAAGGAACATCCCGTTCTGCTCAACCGCGCGCCCACGCTGCACCGTCTTTCCATCCAGGCGTTCGAACCGATACTCGTCGAAGGCAGGGCGATAAAGCTTCATCCGCTGGCTTGCCCGGCGTTCAACGCCGACTTCGACGGCGACCAGATGCCTGTCCACGTTCCGCTTTCCGCGGAAGCTCAGGCGGAAGCAAGGTTCCTTATGCTCTCGCCCAACAACCTGCTCAAGCCCGTGAACGGGCGCGCCGTTACCGTTCCTTCCCAGGATATGGTGCTCGGCTCGTTCTACCTCACTCTCGATAAAGCGGGCGAACCCGGCGAAGGCAAATACTTCGAAAGTATGGACGAAGCCGTTATGGCGTACGAAAACGGCGAACTCGGCCTCCACGCGAAGATACACGTCCGCGTGACGAAGGAGATCGACGGCGTCCTGCGCACCGGTATGACCGAAACCACGCTCGGACGGCTCATCTTCAACGCCCCGATCCCGCAGGACCTCGGCTTTGTCGACAGAAGCAAGCCCGAAAACGATTTCAAGCTCGAAATAGATTTCGTCACCACCAACTCCGAACTCGCCACCATCGTCGACCGCTGCATACGCATCCACGGCGCCGCCGTAACCTGCGAGGTGCTCGACCAGATGAAGGCGCAGGGCTTCAAGTATTCCACCAAGGGCTCCATAACCATATCGGTCTACGATATGACTATCCCGCCCGAAAAGGAGGGCCTGCTCGAAGCCGCCGACCACCAGGTGGATATAATCACCGAGTTCTACCGCAAAGGTTATCTTTCCGAGGACGAACGCAGCCAGCGCGTCGTCGCCGTCTGGGAGCAATGCACCAGGGACGTCGCCACCGCGCTGCAGCGCAACCTCGATAAATACAACCCCATAAACATGATGGCTGTCTCGGGCGCCCGCGGCTCAATAAAGCAGATCAGACAGCTTGCCGGTATGCGCGGACTTATGGCGAGCGCCACCGGTAAAACGATCGAAATGCCTATCAAAGCGAACTTCCGCGAAGGCATGAAGATCCTGGAATACTTCACCGCCGCCAGAGGCGCGCGTAAAGGCCTTGCCGATACCGCGCTGCGTACCGCGGACTCCGGCTACCTTACCCGCCGTCTTGTCGACGTTTCTCAGGACGTTATCATCCGCGAGGACGACTGCGGCGACCGCGAAGGGCTTTGGGTAAGCAAGATAGTCGACGTTCTGCCGGGCGGAAAGGAAGAGGTCATCGAGCCGTTCGAGGACCGTCTCCGCGGCAGATTCACCATCGGCGAGATAGTCGATCCCGCCACCGGCGAAGTCATTGTCGGCGACAACGAGATGATCACCGAGGATCATATATCCAAAATAATCAACGCGGGCATCAAGAAGGTCCACATCCGTTCGCTTATTAACTGCCGCGCTAAACACGGCGTCTGCAAGCACTGCTACGGCGCGGATATGACAAGCGGAAAGCCCGTCAATATCGGCGAAGCCGTGGGTATAATCGCGGCCCAGTCGATAGGCGAACCCGGCACGCAGCTCACGATGCGTACCTTCCACAGCGGCGGCGTCGCCGGCGGCGATATCACGCAGGGTCTTCCGCGAGTCGAGGAGATCTTCGAAGCGCGCAAGCCCAAGAAGACCGCCGTGCTCGCCGAATACGACGGCGTGTTCCGCGTTGAGGAAAGCAAAAAGACCAAACAGCTCGTCGTGCGGGACAGCGAAACCGGCGCCGAAAAATCGGTTTCCGTGCCGCTGCTCACAAAGATAGCGGTGGAAGACGGCGCAAACGTCGTGAAGTGCCAGAAGCTCACCGACGGCACCGAGGCGCCCTCCGACATCCTGCGCATCAAAGGGCTCGACGCCGTTTACGAGTATATCATCAAAGAGATACAGCGCGTCTACCGTCTGCAGGCGGTCGAGATCGCCGATAAGCACATCGAAGTCATCGCAAGGCAGATGACGCGCAAGATAAAGATCGACGACTGCGGCGATACCGACCTGCTCGTCGGCTCGCTTGCCGACGTTGCGGATTTCCAGTCCGCCAACGAGGAGATCGAAAAATACAACGCCGAGCATCCGGAGGAGACTCCGAAGCTGCCCGCCGTCGGCACCAGCCAGCTCCTGGGCATCACAAAGGCGTCGCTTTCCACCGATTCCTTCCTGTCCGCCGCGTCCTTCCAGGAAACCACCAAGGTGCTTTCCGAAGCCGCCATCAAGGGCAAGAAAGACCCGCTGCTCGGACTTAAAGAAAACGTCATAATCGGCAAGCTCATCCCCGCCGGCACCGGTATGGGAATATATCGCAACGTCGAGATTGACACCGGCGACGAAGAACCCACCGAAGGCGTTTTCGAAGCCGAATAAGCCCATTATACCTTGCTCCGCCGCGGAAAACGCGGCGGGGCGGGGCACACGAAAGGTTCAGGCAATGATCGAAGATCGCTCCGCGCGGCGCCGCGTCGCGGGCTATAACCAGTTCGCAAAGCTCGTCCGCCGCGGAAAAGCAAAAAAGGTATATCTGGCGCACGACGCCGATATAAGGTTCCGTTCCGCCGTGCTTGCGGAGTTGAAGTCGCACCCGAACGTCGAAACCGACTGTTCGCGTTCCGCGGCGGAATTGGCAGCGATGGCGGGCGTGGACGTCCCCACGGCGGTGCTGACCTGCACGGAATAGTCGAAATTTCCTAAAAAAACGGCTGTTCAAGCCGAAAATGAGCGAAAAACACTATTGACAATAAACCCGCAAACGGGTATAATTGTAATGTTGCGGATATTCCGCGGCAAAGGCAAAAAAGCTTTATTTTCGAGGAAAGGAGGAGAATAATGCCTACATTCAACCAACTGGTAAAACACGGCAGACAGGACAAGACCTACAAGTCCAAAGCACCGGCGCTGCAGAGAGGGACGAACACCATTAAAAACGTGGCTATCGATCTCGCCAGCCCGCAGAAACGCGGCGTTTGCACCAAGGTCGCGATAAAGACGCCGAAAAAGCCGAACTCCGCGCAGAGAAAGATCGCGAGAGTCAGACTTACCAACGGCTTCGAAGTCACTGCCTACATTCCGGGTATAGGCCACAACCTTCAGGAACACTCCGTCGTTCTTATAAGAGGCGGCAGGGTCAGGGACCTCCCGGGTGTGCGTTACCACATCATCCGCGGCAAGCTCGATACTCAGGGCGTTGCCAACAGGAATCAGGGCCGTTCCAAATACGGCGCAAAGAGACCGAAGGGTTGATCTTTCGGTTTTGCAGGACGAACATTCCGTTTTTCTCGTGCTGATAAGAAAAACTGTTATATATCGGCACTTACGGGAAATGTTTTTCGAGTACCTGTGATCTCATTCGGCGGCGGAACGCGGCCAAAGGCCGCTGCGTCGCGCAAAATTAATGAAGGAGGGAAGTTAAGTGCCCAGAAGAGAACATGGTTTCAAGAGAGAAGTTCTTCCGGACCCGATGTACAATTCTCAGCTCGTTACCAAGCTGATCAACAACATTATGTACGACGGCAAGAAGAGCACCGCGCAGAGGATCGTGTACGACGCTTTCGCTATGATCGAATCCAAGACAGGCGAAAACGCGCTCGACCAGTTCAAGAAAGCGTTGGATAACATTATGCCTTCGCTGGAAGTCAAAGCGGTCCGCAGAGGCGGCTCCAACTATCAGGTTCCTATGGACGTTCGCGCCGACAGACGCCAGACTTTGGGTCTGCGCTGGCTTATCACCTATGCGAGAGCAAGGAGCGATAAGAAAATGAGCGAACGCCTGGCCGCTGAAATACTCGATGCCGTTAACGGCGTCGGCGGCGCGGTCAAGAAAAAAGAAGACACGCACAAAATGGCGGAAGCCAACAAGGCATTCGCGCATTACAAGTGGTGATCTTCGCTACCAGCGTTTTAAATCAAGGAGATTTATATGTCAAGACAGACTCCGCTTGAGCTTACGCGCAACATCGGCATAATGGCTCATATAGACGCGGGCAAGACGACGACAACAGAAAGAATACTTTTCTACACGCACAAAACGCACAAAATAGGCGAAACACACGACGGCTCCGCCACGATGGACTGGATGGAGCAGGAACAGGAACGCGGGATAACCATTACTTCCGCCGCCACCACCTGCTTCTGGAAGAACCACCGTATAAACATCATCGACACCCCGGGCCACGTCGACTTCACCGTTGAAGTCGAACGTTCGCTGCGGGTGCTGGACGGCTCCGTTACGGTTTTGTGTGCCAAAGGCGGTGTCGAGCCCCAGTCCGAAACGGTTTGGAGGCAGGCGGATAAATACGGCGTGCCGCGTATGTGCTACGTCAATAAAATGGATATCACCGGTGCGAATTTCTACCGCGTGGTGGACATGATAAAAGACCGGCTCAAGGCAAACGCCGTTCCGATCCAGCTCCCCATAGGCGCCGAAGCGGATTTTGTCGGCATTATCGACCTCGTCGGGATGAAAGCATATTATTATCTCGACGATCTCGGTGAGAAGATCGAAGAACGCGATATCCCCGCGGATATGCTTGAAAAAGCCAAGACATACCATCAGGAGCTTATCGAGCACGCCGCCGAATTCGACGACGCGCTTCTGGAAAAGTTCCTCGAAGGCGAAGAACTTCCGGTCGAAGGAGTGAAAGCCGCCATTCGTGCGGCGACTATCTCCGGCAAGATGGTCCCGGTGACCTGCGGCACGTCTTATAAGAACAAGGGCGTGCAGAAGCTGCTCGACGCGATAGTGGATTATCTCCCGTCGCCGCTCGACATCCCCGACGTTAAGGGGGTCGATCAGAAGGGCAACGAAGTCACAAGGCGCACCTCGGACGAAGAGCCGTTCTCGGCGCTTGCGTTCAAGATCGCCACGGACCCGTTCGTCGGCAGACTGTGCTTCATCCGCGTTTATTCCGGCATTCTGAAAACCGGAGCCATGGTATATAACTCCACCAAGCAAACGCGCGAGCGTATAGGCAGGATCGTGCTTATGCACGCCAACCACCGCGAGGACGTCGAAGAAGTCCGCGCGGGCGAGATAGCCGCCGTCGTGGGCGTTAAAAACACCACCACGGGCGATACTCTCTGCGCCGAAAACGCCCCCGTCGTGCTTGAATCGATGGAGTTCCCGGAACCGGTCATCCGCGTTGCGATAGAACCGAAGACCAAAGCCGGCCAGGAAAAAATGGGGATAGCGCTTTCCAAGCTTGCGGAAGAGGATCCGACTTTCAAGGCGTATACCGACGAAGAGACGGGGCAGACGATAATCGCCGGAATGGGCGAGCTTCATCTTGAAATAATCGTCGACAGACTGCTGCGCGAATTCAAGGTCGAAGCGAACGTCGGCAAACCCCAGGTCTCCTACCGCGAAACGATCACCCAAACCGCCGAGGAAAACTGCAAATACGCGCGCCAGTCCGGCGGCAAAGGCCAGTACGGCCACGTTATCATCACCATCGAGCCCAATCCGGGCAAGGGGTATGAATTCGTCAACGCCGTCACCGGCGGTGACGTTCCGAAGGAATTCATTCCGGCGGTCGACGCGGGTATCAAAGGCGCCATGCTTTCCGGCGTGGTCGCGGGATACAACGTCGTGGACGTGAAGGTCACGCTCACGGGCGGCTCTTTCCACGAGGTGGACTCTTCCGAAATGGCGTTCAAAATAGCCGGTTCAATGGCGTTCAAGAACGCGATGAGGAAGGCGGGCCCGATACTCACCGAACCGATAATGAAGGTCGTCGTTACCGTGCCGGAGGATTACCTCGGCGACGTTATAGGCGATCTCAACTCCCGCCGCGGCACCATAAACGGTATGGAAACGCTTTCCGGCGGTCACCAGATCACCGCTTTCGTTCCGCTTTCGCAGATGTTCGGCTATGCGACGGATCTCCGTTCCAAAACACAGGGCAGAGGTCAGTACGTTATGGAGCCGAGCCACTACGAGGTGGTGCCCAAATCGATACTCGAAAGTATCGTGAGCGGCAATAAATAAAAAAAACAAAAATGCCTTGACATAGGCGAAAAATTAAGTATAATAAGAATTAACAAAAAATAACTGCTGAAAGACAAAACGGAGGATTTTTTCAATGGCAAAAGCAAAATTTGAAAGAACTAAGCCCCACGTCAACATAGGCACCATAGGCCACGTTGACCACGGCAAGACTACTCTTACCGCCGCTATTACCAAGACTCTTGCTCTCTCTAACCCGAAGATCGAATTCCTCGCTTACGACCAGATCGATAACGCACCCGAGGAAAAGGCAAGAGGTATCACAATCAACACCCGTCACGTTGAGTACGAAACCG
Source organism: Clostridia bacterium (assembly GCA_017447445.1). Lineage (GTDB taxonomy): Bacteria > Bacillota > Clostridia > Oscillospirales > CAG-382 > Coliplasma. The sequence goes on from JAFSNK010000036.1 coordinate 17,381, forward strand.
AGAACA
>JAFSNK010000004.1 GCA_017447445.1 Clostridia bacterium
AACATGATCACCGGCGCAGCTCAGATGGACGGCGCTATCCTCGTCGTTGCCGCTACCGACGGCCCGATGCAGCAGACCCGCGAGCACATCCTGCTTGCCCGTCAGGTCGGCGTTCCCGCAATGGTCGTTTATCTTAACAAGACCGACCTCGTCGACGACCCCGAACTTCTCGAGATCGTCGAAATGGAAGTTCGCGAACTTCTTTCCGAGTACGACTTCCCGGGCGACGATATTCCGATAATCAAGGGCTCCGCAAGAGAAGCTCTTCTCTCCGAATCCAAAGACCCCAACGATCCCGTTTACGATTCCATCCACGAGCTTATGAAAGCCGTCGACGAGTATATCCCGACTCCCGCACGTAATGACGACCTGCCCTTCCTTATGCCTGTTGAAGACGTGTTCTCCATCTCGGGCCGCGGCACCGTCGCTACCGGTCGTGTTGAGAGAGGCGTTGTCAAGATGTCCGATGAAGTCGAGATCGTCGGCCTTAAGGACGAATCTTCCAAGACCGTCGTCACCGGTATCGAAATGTTCCGTAAGCTCCTCGACTTCGCGGAAGCGGGCGACAACATCGGCTGCCTCCTCCGCGGCGTTAAGAAGGACGAGATCGAACGCGGTCAGGTCCTTGCTAAACCGGGTTCCATCCATCCGCACACCAAGTTCGTGGGCCAGGTCTACGTTCTTACCGAAAAAGAAGGCGGCCGTCATAAACCGTTCTTCCCGGGCTACCGTCCTCAGTTCTACTTCAGAACTACCGACGTTACCGGCGTTATCAGCCTTCCCGAAGGCGTTGAAATGTGCCGTCCCGGCGACAACGTCGATATGAAGGTCGAACTCATCACCCCGATCGCTATCGAAAAAGGTCTCCGCTTCGCTATTCGTGAAGGCGGCAGAACCGTCGGTTCGGGCGTCGTTATCGAGATCAACGCATAAGTTGTCTTAATAACAAAGCATAACAAAAAGGCTTTCGCTTCACGCGGGGGCCTTTTTTGTGCGCAGGTAATAAAAAAGTAAGCCATTATCGAAATAAGTAAAAAAACATTCCGAAAAAATGTTAAAAACCTCTTGACTTTATTATGATGATGTGATAAAATGCCTTAAACCGTTGAGGAAGAGTAAGTAAGTTGTATCCACCGCCTCCCAGAGAGCCGCCGTTGCTGTGAACGCGGCAGGCGGAATATGACCGAATGGACTTCCGAGGGCGAAAGGAAACCCCGCGTCCCCCATACGCGGGCGAGTATGCGAGCCGGAGCCGGCGCTCCGTTAAAAACGCCGTGCATATTTACGTATGCGTAAGTGGGCGCGCAAGCGCCAAGCAGGGTGGCACCGCAGGTCATAAAGGATCCGACCTGTCCCGGCAAATCGGCACGGGACAGGTTTTTTTGTCCCGAAAAACAAAAAAAGAAAAGGAGCAAAAAAAGAAATGGCACACGAAAACATCCCCTACAAGATCTATCTTAACGAATCCGAGATGCCGGAAGCGTGGTATAACCTTCGCGCCGACATGAAAAACAAACCCGCGCCCCTGCTGAATCCCGCCACGCACGAAAAAATGAAAGCGGAGGAGCTGGAGCAGGTCTTCTGTCGCGAGCTGGTGGAGCAGGAGCTGAACGATACCGACGCGTTCATAGAAATACCCAAGGAAATACGCGATTTCTACAAAATGTACCGCCCTTCGCCGTTGGTCCGCGCCTATTGCCTGGAAAAAAAGCTGCAGACCCCCGCTAAGATATATTATAAGTTCGAGGGCAACAACACCTCCGGAAGCCACAAGCTCAATTCGGCGATAGCGCAGGCGTACTACGCCAAAAAGCAGGGGCTTAAAGGCGTTACCACCGAGACCGGCGCCGGTCAGTGGGGGACCGCGCTTTCTATGGCGTGCAGTTATTTCGAGCTCGACTGCAAGGTGTTTATGGTAAAATGCTCCTACGAGCAAAAACCCTTCCGCCGCGAGGTCATGCGCACCTACGGCGCGTCCGTGACTCCTTCGCCTTCGATGGAAACCAACGTCGGCAGGCGGATAAACGAGCTTCACCCCGGCACCACCGGGTCGCTCGGCTGTGCCATTTCCGAAGCGGTGGAAGTCGCCGTCGGCACTCCCGGCTACCGCTACGTATTGGGCAGCGTGCTCAATCAGGTGCTGCTGCACCAGTCGGTCATAGGTCTGGAAGCGAAGGCGGCGTGTGACAAATACGGAATAAAGCCGGATATGATAATCGGCTGCGCGGGCGGCGGCTCCAACCTCGGCGGGCTTATCGCGCCGTTTATGGGCGAAAAGCTGCGCGGCGAACGGGATTATGAATTCATCGCCGTCGAACCCGCCTCCTGTCCCAGCTTAACGCGCGGCGTCTACGCATACGATTTCTGCGACACCGGAATGGTCTGCCCGCTGGCGAAGATGTATACGCTCGGCAGCGATTTCATCCCCTCCGCGAACCACGCGGGCGGGCTTCGCTACCACGGCATGAGCAGCATCCTTTCGCAGCTTTACGACGACGGATTCATGAAAGCCCGTTCCGTCGCGCAGACGGACGTTTTCGAGGCGGCGGAGCAGTTCGCCCGCGTGGAGGGCATCCTTCCCGCGCCGGAAAGCTCCCACGCGATCCGCGTCGCCATCGACGAAGCGCTTAAATGCAAGCAGACCGGGGAAGAGAAGACTATCCTCTTCGGGCTTACCGGGACGGGGTATTTCGACCTTGTCGCCTACGAGAAGTTCCACAACGGCGAAATGTCGGATTACATCCCCACCGACGAAGAGCTTGCAAAATTCCGCGCAAACCTCCCGAAAATAGATCAAAAGTAAAAACCGCAGCATAAAAAGAAAGCCGCGCCGTTTTGTTACGGCGCGGTTCTCTTTTTCCCCCCGAAAAAGCAAAGTTTCTTGGGGTAAAAAGTCCGGGGTCCCCGAAAAAACGCAGTTTTTTTGGGGTTCTACGATCTTTCCTCGCAGTCCCTTGCGATCTCGTCGCTCCAGGACGCTTTCAGCTTTTTGCCAAGCCGCACGCTGCCGACCGCTTCGCACATCGCGGCGTAAACCACCTTGGTGCCCTTCTTGTCCGCTTTGTAGTTCACGGCTCTGTCGGCGTCGATGCCGAACCTGCCCGCCGTTTCCACCGCGTCGATGTTCGCGCCGATAAAAAGGAACTCCCAGCCCTGCGCCTTGTGCTTTTCGATAAGCTTCTTCACGGCTTCAAGCTCGTACTCGCGGCTGGCGTTTTCCATACCGTCGGTGGTAATGGCGAACACTGTGTGCGCGGGAACGTCCTCCTTGCGGGCGTATTTGTGGATGGAATCGATGTGCGCCACCGTGGTCCCTATCGCGTCGAGAAGCGCGGTGCAGCCGCCCACGAAGTATTCTTTGTCGGTCATTTCCGGAACGTCCTCCAAAGGCATCCTGTCGTGGATAGTCTTTATCTCCGTGTCGAACAGCACGGTGGTGACGTACGCCTTGCCCGGCTGCTTCTTCTGCTTCCCGATCATCGCGTTGAACCCGCCTATCGTGTCGCTTTCCAGCCCGGACATCGAGCCGCTTCTGTCGAGAATGAACACCATTTCGGTGGTCTCGTTGGTCGTTACCTCTTCTGCGATCTTCTTTTTCATTTTTGCGTTCTCCTTTTCAAAATAAAATTCGGCTGTTCGGTTCTTCACCTTACAGCCGGATTATAACACGCAAAAAAGGCAAAAAGGTCGCTTCGCGGGCGACATTTTCAGATCAACGGTTGGTCGTATTCGTAAAGCGCTTCGTTAATAACGAACCTGTCGTATATCCCTTTGGTTATGTAGTATTCCACAATTATATCGAATCTGCTGCTGTGCGAAAGCGAAAACCCCGCTTTGGAAAGCAGCTCGCGCGCGTCCTTTTCGTCCATTTCCAAAGCCACGGCAAAAGCCACCGCAGTCGGCTTGCTGGGCTTATAGAGCGCGTCGCCGCGTATCTTGGAAAACAGCTTGCGGTCGATCCCCGCGCGCTTGTAGCACTGCGCGTCGGTCAGCCCCTTTTCGTCTATCTTGCGCAGGAGCATCTGCGAAAAGCTTTCGTCCAGCGGGATATCGAAGGGGCGGGAGGCGGCGTTCGCCGCGGTGCCGAGCATCGCCGGGCGCTCCGCTTTGCGGTTCGGTACGAAGAACGGCTCGCTTTCACGCGCGTCGCGCGGCGCGCGCTTTTTCGGGCGGGGGAAAGCTTCGCATTCCGCCTGCGCGCAGGAGTCGAAAACCGCTTCGTGCAATAAAAGCGGCGGTTCATCCTCCGCGCGCTCCGCGGCTTTTTCCGCTTCCGTGCGCGCGGCTTCTTTTTCCGCTTCGCGGGCTTTTTCCTCCGCTTCGCGCCTGTCAGCTTCTTCTATGTACGCCGCCACTCCGGCAAGATTGGCTTTTTTCTTCTTGTTTTCAAAAATCAAAAGCGCCGCCGCCGCTGTAACGCAAAAAACGCCGACAGCAAACATAACGGCCGCGGCCGCGTTCGGATCCAGTGCATACCAGACAGCCGCCGCCCCGCCGGAAAGCACGCCCGCGGCGGCAAGGCAGCCGGTCAAAACATAACGTTTTTTCATCGTTTCGCTCCGTTTTGTGTTTATAAAAAGAGTATATCACGCCCGCCGCCGCTTGTCAATATTACAAATAAACGCGAATATCCTTCGCCAGATTGTCCTCCAGCCCTATCAGCCGCGTCGCGATCCCCTTCGCCTCCGCGTCCGCCTTGGAATACTGGTTAAGGTAGCGGTGCAGCGATTTCACGCCCATATTGCAGCCGTCCGTCATAAGGTCGGCGACTGTCGCGTCGGAATCGTTCACCGCAAGCTTCACGTTGGTTTTCAAAAGCGACATCCCGCGCACCACGGAAGGGGGATCCTTCGTTTCGCCGCAATGCGCGGCAAGCGATCTTGCTATCTCCTCCTGCAGTATCTCGTGCTGGTTGCGGCAATCGGTAAGACACTGCCTGAACCGTTTTGAAGTCACGCTGCACAGCACGTCGTTTATCGCCGAAACTCCCATTTTCACGCCGGAATCGCATTCGCGCAAAAGCTTTACGCTGTCGGTATCCTCCATTATTCACACCTCCGCGTCTATTGTTTGCAAAAGTTCGCGCCGATATGCGTGTAATTTGCGTTTTTGCTCTTGACAATCGCCGCGATTTATGGTATGTTATATTTTGCTGACTGAATTCGGAGAGATATCGAAGCGGTCATAACGAGGCGGTCTTGAAAACCGTTTGGGCGTAAGCCCACGTGGGTTCGAATCCCACTCTCTCCGCCACTCGCCCATAGCGGAGAATCAAATATAGATTTCTTTATTTTCACCTTATTCGGAGAAGTACTCAAGTGGTGAAGAGGCGCCCCTGCTAAGGGTGTAGGTCGGGCAACTGGCGCGAGGGTTCAAATCCCTCCTTCTCCGCCA
>JAFSNK010000037.1 GCA_017447445.1 Clostridia bacterium
CGCGGAAAAAACACCGCCAGGGGTCCCCGAAAGCGTTTACGCTTTTGGGGTTATATGGGGTCCCCGAAAATGCTTGCATTTTTGGGGTTATATGGGGTCCCCGAAAGCGAAGCGTCCTTCATTAGCCGGCTATTTTTTCTCGGGAGAGATTATAACCTTTCTCTCCGCGCCGTCGCCGACCGAACGGGTGGTAACGCCTTCGATCTGCTGGCATTCCGCGTGGATTATGCGGCGTTCGTAGGCGCTCATCGGCTCCAGAGCAAAGCTCTTTTTGTATTTAAGCACCTTTTCCGCCATACGCCTTGCCACGCCGCGCAGCGTCTCCGCGCGTTTTTCGCGGTAGCCGCGAATATCGACGTTCACACGGTAATAATCCTTGCGCCCGACGTTCGCCGCGATGGTGGCGAGGTACTGAACGGCGTCCAGCACGTCGCCGCGGCGGCCGATAAGCAGCCCCAGCGATTCGCCGTTGACGGCTATGGAAACGCCGTCTTCTTCTTTTTCGGTGACCTTTACTTCGGCTTCAAGCTCCATATTCTTCACAAGGTCCTCGATAAACGCCACCGCGCGGGTGGCGGGTGTCTCTTTCAACGTCACTTCGACCTTCGCGTCGCAGGCGCCGATGCCGAGTATGCCGCGCTTCGGTTCCTCCAGAACGGTGTAATCCACCTCGGATTCCGAAACGCCCAGCTCGGCGCACGCCTTTGTCACCGCCGCGGCAACGGTCTTTTCCGTGACAGTAAGGGTTTTTAACATTTTTATTCTGCCTTTCAGTTTTCTGTCTTTCCGTCGTCGCCCTCTTTGGGCTCGGCGGGTTCGTCGTTCCGCTTGGCGGGCGGAAGCTCCTCGTCGTCGTCAAGCGAAAGCATTTCGACGCGCCTGGGCTTGCGGTTCACCGCGTCTCCGTCGGAGGAGCCGTCTCCCTGGCGCTTGACCACCAGTTCGTCGTAGGAATCGTCGTCCTCGTCGACCTCGATGGTTATCCTCTTCTTCTTCTTGGAGGAAACGCTGCCCTTAAGCTCTTTCTTCGCGGCGTCGATCTGCTCCTGGGTGACCTTCGGGATCGGCATCGCTTTGGCGAACACCACCGTTTTGACCATATCCAGCAAGGTCCTCCAGATCCAGTAAATACCCATTGCGGCGGGCCACTGGTAGGCGAAGAATCCGCTGAGCAGCGGCATACCGACTTCCATAAACAAGCCGCCGCCGACGGGCTTCCCGTTCGGTCCGGGGACCGCGGGCACGAGCTTGCGGTTGAGCTTTATCGCAAAGAACTGCGTTAAAAAGACCAGCACCGGGACGAACAAAAGCCACGCGTTTTCGCCGAAATCGGAGGCGTTGAGTATGTTCAGCCCGAAAATGTGGAAGTTGGGGAGGTCGTCGGCATACTGTTCGAGCCCGGCTTCATCGTACTTCGCCATAAAGTCCGCGGGGAGATGGCCCGCGTCGATATTCTTCTGTACCGCGCTCCTGCCGTCCGTGATAAGGTTGGCAAGATAAAGCTCGCCGTTCGAGCCGGCTTCCTTGAACTCGATCACCGCGACGCCGGATTCGGTCTTCACTTCTTTTTCGACCTTCTTGCCGTCTTCCTCTACCGTCTCGGTCTTGGCTTTGCCGCCGAGATACGCCTGCAGAGTCTGCAGCTTCTTCACGGCTTTGTTGTAATCGTCCGCGGTCTCATAGGATTCTTTGATAAGCGCTTCTTTTTCGGCCTGGTAGAATTCCACGCCGACGCGGGAATAGTTGCTTAAAAAGTCCGCGTCGCGGCTCTTTAAGCTGCTTGCGTAGCTGATGGGCTGACGCACTATCGCGTAAAGGATGAGTATCAGCGGGAGCGTGATGAGCATGGGCAGGCATCCGGCGAACTGGCTGTGCCCGCTTTTCTGATACATCTCCTGTATCTCCATATTCATCTTCTGCATGGTAACGCGGTCGGTCCTGCCCTTGTATTTTTCGCGTATCGCCATTTCCATGGGGCGTACCTTCGCGCTGCTGATCTGGGCTTTCTGCTGTTTAATGTAGACGGGGATGAAGATTATCTGTATCGCGAGCGCAAAGAAAAACAGCGCGAATACGTAGTTCTTCCCCGCGAGCCAAAGACAGCCCTTCATCAGGTACGAGAACGGGGTGTAGATAATTTCCAAAAAACTCATTCAATGTTCTCCTGCTTGTTTTCGCCGCCGTGCAAACGGCTTTTTCTGCTCTCCGGCACCGGATCGTAGCCGCCCTTGCAAAAAGGGTTGCAGCGCAGGACGCGCCATAAGGCGAGCGCCGTCCCCACGAAAACGCCCCGTTTTTCTATCGCCTCCGCGGCGTAGGCGGAGCAGGTGGGGTAAAAACGGCAGCAGCGCTGCTTATACGGAGAGATGTGTTTCTGATAAAACCTTACGGGCGCGATAAACGCCCTTCGAAATAAAGGGATATTACTTTTCATAACAGCAGGTTCGCCTTTTCCAATAAATCTCCCAGCTCGCTCGTGACCACGGCGACGTGAGCTTCCACGCAGGGCTGCCTGGCGACGATAACTATTATGCTGCCTTTTTTTATAAAAGGATGAAAAGTACGGTATGCCTCGCGGATGACGCGCTTTGCACGGTTGCGCGCCACTGCTCCGCCCCGGCTTTTTGAAACGGTTATACCCAAAAGAGTCTGTTCCCCGCCGCGGTTTTCAAGAACGTACACCGCGACGTTTCTGCCGGAATAACACCTGCCCTTGCGGTACGCTTTGGCGAACAGGTGGTTTTCCTTTAACGATATAATCTTTTTGGTCGCGTTCATAAACGCCTTTCCGAATCTTAATAGGTGAGTCTTACTCTGCCCTTGGCGCGCCTTCTTTTAAGCACTTTTCTGCCGTTGGCGGTAGCCATTCTCTTACGGAATCCGTGTTCCGCTTTTCTGTGCCTCTTTTTGGGCTGATAGGTCCTAAGCATGCTGGTTTGCACCTCCCGGTCTGTTTTTATTGTTATGCTTCGCATTCCCGTGGCAAAATGCGGCAAAGTGTATTATATAACAAAACACCGCCGTTTGTCAAGTAAAAAAATGAATATGTGAAAAAACCGCCGCAAAGCGGCGAATGAAGGGCGCTTCGCTTTCGGGTGAAAACCTTGTTTTCACCCGGTTGCGCGCATTCCATCGCCGTCGAAAACGCTGCGCGTTTCCTCCTCCCCTCGATGCGCGGACTCGCACAGCTCGTCTTAGGGTGTTTTTTCCGCGGGGGACCCACGGAAAAAACGAACCGACGCAAGCGTCGAATGAATTCCGTCGCTTCGCGCCGAACAAAAAAACTAATGAAAAAAACGCCCTTCCGTGAAGCGCCCCCTGTCAAGTAGACAGTGAAAAAAACGAAAAGAATTTGGTGAAAAGTCCACCCTGCTGCGCAGCAGGGTGGAATATTTCACGCGGCGGCGCGATGGTCCTCCATCGGCGTCATACATTTCAACCTATGCTGGTAGCGTTTGTTGTTGTAAAAGCTGAGATATTGCTCTATTGCCGTAATAAGTTCGTCGCGCGAAGTAA
>JAFSNK010000038.1 GCA_017447445.1 Clostridia bacterium
CGTTAAAGCACGAGCATTTTCAATGTGATTTGGCTTTTACAAAAGAAAAAGATTGTTCCGGACTTGCAATCCGAAAGAACCTTTTCCTTCTTCATTCTTATTTTGCTTGTGCGTAAAGCGCCGCTTTGTCTGCACTCTGAAAGCACGGCTGCGCGCCGTGCTTTTCGTATTTCTTTTGCCGGTTTTCTTCAAACGTCGGGGAATTCGATGGTGTAGGACTTGCCCGGGTCGACGATTTCCATTTTGACGTCAGCGTTGACTGTCGCCTCTGAGCTGTATGAATATATGGTCATGGTCATTTTCATATCCATGTTGCTGTTCACGTTTGTAATATAGCCGTCTTTTGAAATCACAAACGTATATTCGGCGGAGGAGATCTCGACGTTAACGTCTTTCGCGCCTAAGGAAGCGAACACGGTGTTGTACTGATCGAACATAGAAGTGAACGATTCCTGCAATATGTCCGCGGCGGGCTTTATCGTTATTTCGGTGATCCCGTTTTCGGTCTTCATCGAAGAGTTGCGGAACGCCTCCTGGGGAAGCAGCCTGATAGTGGTGTTTTCCTCCGATATGAGCGACTGTATGCTTGCTGCCCGCGGATCGGTCCTGGATATGGTAACGTAATCCGAAACGCCCTGCTTTACATAGAAGTTGTTTTCATCGCCGTAAACGTCGGTCGCCGAATAGTTCTGCGTTTCGTGCATTTCGAAGAGCACGGTATCGCTGTGGCGGCCGCAGTAGATCGCATCGGTCGTTGTAACGACGTTGTTGCGGGTGGGGTCAGCGGACACCGCAGGTATGGTTATCGACATATCCTGAGCGCTTATACTGAATATGTGGATATCGTCGAACGCGTTCGTTTTATACGCCGCGTCCAGATAAGCGTAGTAGGCGTCTTCGTCGGTGAAGGCTTCCGGGGCCGAAGGTTTTTCGGGTTCGGAAGATTCTTCCGCAACGGAAGATTCGGTCTCCGATCCTTCCGTGCCGGACTGCGAATCCGATACGTCGCTCGAAACGGCGGGATTTACTTCGGATCCGGACGCGTCCGCTTCGCTTGCGGCTTTGGAGTCCGCCTGCGCGCCGGATTCGTTGCCGACTATTACGACGGTACAGCCCGCCGCCGTGAAGATCACGGCGAACAGAAGAAGGGCCGCGATCACGATGTAAAGTGTCTTTTTCATTTTTTCTCCTTGCGTTTTCTTATTTGCAATTATTATAACCCGTGCGCGCCGTAATGTCAATATCGCGTCCGGCACGCTTTTTACAAAAAGCCCCCGGGATTTGTTTCCCGGGGGGAATACGGTGATTGCGTATCATTCGGTGAACAGCGGGGTGGAATAGTATCTGTCGCCGCTGTCGGGCAGCAGCGCGACTATCAGCTTGCCCGCGTTTTCGGGTTTCTTCGCCGTTTCTATCGCCGCGTGCAGCGCCGCGCCGGAGGAAATGCCCACCGAAACGCCTTCCTTGCGCGCAAGCAGCTTCGCGGCGGCGAATGCCTCTTCGTTCGTCACGCGGAAGATCTCGTCGCAGACCGACGTGTCCAGCACCTCCGGCACGAATCCGGCGCCGATGCCCTGTATCTTGTGCGGGCCGCTTCTGCCCTCCGAAAGCACGGGCGAGGAATCCGGCTCCACCGCGACGATCGTTATATCGCTCTTCTGCGATTTAAGAAATCTGCCCGTTCCGGTCACCGTGCCGCCGGTGCCGACTCCGGCGATGAATATATCCACGCCGCCGTCGGTATCGCGCCAGATCTCCGGCCCGGTGGTAGCTTGGTGTATCGCCGGGTTGGCGGGGTTCACGAACTGCCCGGGGATAAATCCGCCGGGGATCTCCTTCGCCAGTTCCTCCGCCTTGGCGATAGCGCCCTTCATGCCCTTCGCGCCCTCGGTAAGCACTATTTCCGCGCCGTACGCTTTTAATATGTTCCTGCGCTCCACGCTCATCGTTTCGGGCATGGTGAGTATGCAGCGGTAGCCCTTCGCGGCGGCGATGGAAGCCAGCCCTATCCCGGTGTTGCCGGAGGTCGGCTCGATTATCACGGAGCCCTCTTTAAGCAGCCCCTTTTCCTCCGCGTCGAGTATCATCGCCATCGCGATGCGGTCCTTCACGCTGCCCGCCGGATTGAAATATTCCAGTTTTACCGCGATCTTCGCTTTCAGACCGAGCTCTTTTTCAATATTCACTGTTTCGACCAGCGGCGTGTTGCCGATAAGTCCCAGCGTTCCCTTATAAATCTTTGACATATCGATTCCTCCTCATTTGCCCGCCGCGGCGAGTCCGGCTTCAAGGTCGGCGATAATATCGTCGATATGCTCGGTGCCGATCGAAAGACGAATGGTGTTCTGATGGATGTTCTGCGCGTTAAGCTCCTCTTCGGTAAGCTGCGCGTGCGTGGTCGTCGCCGGGTGTATGACCAGCGATTTTACGTCCGCCACGTTTGCCAGAAGCGAGAATATCTTCAAGGCGTCGATAAACTTCCAGGCTTCCTCTCTGCCGCCCTTTATGTCGAAGGTGAATATCGAGCCGCCGCCGTGCGGGAAGTATTTTTCGTAAAGCGCGTGCTGCGGGTGACCGGGAAGCGAGGGATGGTTCACACGCTCCACCTGCGGGTGGTTCGCAAGGAACTCCACCACCTTTTTCGTGTTCTCCGCGTGGCGTTCGACGCGCAGCGAAAGCGTTTCCACGCCCTGCAGCAGCAGGAAGGCGTTGAAGGGCGAGATCGCCGCGCCGGTGTCGCGCAGGAGTATCGCGCGGATATACGTTACGAACGCCGCCGGACCCGCCGCCTGCACGAACGAAACGCCGTGGTAGCTTTCGTTCGGAGCCGCTATGTTCGGGAACCTCTTCGCGTCCCAGTTGAATCTGCCGGAATCGACTATCACGCCGCCCAGAGTGGTGCCGTGCCCGCCCAGGAACTTCGTGGCGGAATGAACCACCACGTCCGCGCCGTGCTCTATCGGGCGGATAAGATAGGGCGTGCCGAAGGTGTTGTCGATCACCAGCGGGATCCCGTGCGAATGTGCTATCTCCGCTATCGCGTCGATATCCGGTATGTCGCTGTTCGGGTTGCCGAGCGTTTCTATGAATATCGCCTTGGTGTTCGGGCGGAGCGCCGCTTTAACGGCGCCGTGGTCGTGTATATCGACAAAAGTCGTTTCCACGCCGTATTCCGGCAGGGTATGCGCGAGCAGATTGTAGCTGCCGCCGTAGATGGTGTTCTGCGCCACTATATGCTCGCCCGCTTTCGCAAGCGCCTGAACGGTATAGGTCACCGCCGCGGCGCCGGAAGCCACGGCAAGCGCGGCGACTCCGCCTTCGAGCGCGGCTATGCGCTTTTCAAACGCCTCCTGCGTGGAGTTTGTAAGCCGTCCGTAGATATTGCCCGGCTCTTTCAGCTCGAACCGCGCGGCGGCGTTGGCGGAATTCTTAAAAACGTAGCTTGTGGTCTGGTAGATCGGAACCGCGCGCGCGTCCGTCGCCGGATCCGGCTGTTCCTGCCCCGCGTGGAGCTGAAGCGTTTCGAATCTGTAACTCATTTTTCTTACTCCTTCTTTAGTTCGGGATGTTTGGCATAGTAATCGTCCAGCGCGTTCTTTATAGCTTCCTCGGCGAGCACCGAACAGTGCATTTTGTAATCGGGCAGTCCGTCCAGCGCCTCCGCCACGGCTTTGTTGGTAAGCCGCATCGCTTCCTCCACCGGCTGACCTTTGATAAGCTCCGTAGCCATCGAGCTGGATGCCACGGCGCTCGCGCAGCCGAAGGTTTCGAACTTCACGTCGGTTATAACGCCGCCGTCGATCTTAAGGTACATTTTCATAATATCTCCGCATTTCGCGTTGCCGACTTCGCCCACGCCGTCCGCGTTCTCTATAACGCCGACGTTGCGCGGATTGCGGAAATGGTCCATAACTTTTTCGCTGTATAAAGCCATATTCTGTCCCTCACAGTATAAATTCCTTTTTTCCGGCGACAAGGTCGCGCCATACCGGCGAAAATCCGCGCAGCCGTTCCACGACCTCTTTTACCGAATCGATAATATAATCTATCTCCGCTTCCGTCGCGTCCTCGCCCGGCGTAAGCCGCAGCGAGCCGTGCGCCACGTCGTGCACCCTGCCTATCGCCAGCAGAACGTGGCTCGGGTCGAGCGAGCCGGAGGTGCAGGCGGAGCCGGACGAGGCGCATATGCCTTTGTCGTCCAGCAGGAGCAAAAGCGATTCGCCCTCTATCCCCTCGAAGCAGAAGTTCACGTTGGAGGGCAGCCGCCGGTTTGCGTCGCCGTTCAGCGCGGAATGCGGTATTTCCGAAAGCCCTTTTATAAGCCGGTCGCGCAGGGAACAAAGCTTTTTCGAATTCGCTTCCATATTCCCGACCGCCTCTTTAAGCGCGGCGCTCATCGCGGCGATCCCCGCCACGTTTTCGGTCCCGGCGCGTTTTCCGCGCTCCTGCGCGCCGCCTTCGATAAGGTTATACAGCCGCACGCCGCGCCTTGCGTAAAGGAACCCCACGCCTTTCGGACCGCGGAACTTGTGCGCGGACGCGGAAAGCAGGTCTATATTGTCGGCGTTCACGTCGACGGGGATATGCCCCACCGCCTGCACCGCGTCGGTGTGGAAGACCACTCCGCGCTCGCGGCAGACGGCGCCGATCTCTTTTACCGGCTGTATCGTGCCTATCTCGTTGTTCGCGTACATCACCGTAACAAGGCAGGTGTCGTCCCTTATCGCGGCTTTGATGTCCTCCGCGCGGACTATACCGTTTTCGCCCACCGGGACAAGCGTTATTTCAAACCCCTCGCGCTCCAGCTTTTTAAGCGTGTGCAGGACCGCGTGGTGCTCTATCGTGTCGGAAACAATGTGCTTTTTGCCTTTGCCCGCCCCCGCGAACGCGGCAGAAAGGACCGCCTGGTTGTCGCTTTCCGAGCCGCCGGAGGTAAAAATTATCTCCCGCGGGTCGGCGCCGATACATCGGGCGATATCCGCGCGCGCCGATTCAAGCGCCTCCTTCGCCTTCTGCCCCGCGGCGTAAAGACTGGAGGGGTTGCCGTAGTATCCGTCCAGAAACGGCAGCATCGCTTCTATCGCCGTCCGGCTCATTTTCGTGGTAGCCGCGTTGTCCGCGTAAATAAACATATATGTCTCACCCCCCGTGGTATGGCGGTATTATATCACTAAACGCCTATTATGTCAATAGGCGAAAAATACATTTTTTGAGCAAAGACGCTTGAAAAATTATTCACCCTGTGATATACTGTGCGAAAAGACGGGTATCCGGGGTGAATAAGAATGATCTCCACAAAAGGGCGCTACGCGCTTCGCGTTATGGTCGACCTCGCGGAACACGCGGGGAAGGGGCCGGTCTCGCTCAAAAGCATTGCCGAACGGCAGGAAATATCCAAAAAATACCTTGAAGCCATCGTTAAGGATTTCGTCCGCGCCGGGCTTATAAAGGGCAGCGGGGGAAGAAGCGGCGGCTATATTCTCTGCCGCGCGCCGGAGGATTATTCCGTCGGCGAGATAATCGAGCTCGCGGAGGGCACCATTTCCGCCGTCGCCTGCCTTGCCAAGGGCGCGCCGGAATGCCCGCGCGCAGGCAAATGCAAAACGCTGGCGTTCTGGAACGAATACGACAAGCTCACGCGCGGGTTCCTTTATAACAAGCGTTTAAGCGAACTTGTCTGAATAAGTCAAACGCCCGCGTCAACTGTTTTCGCGCAGTGCTCCTCCGGTATAACGGGGGAGCATATTTCTTTAAGCGGTTTCCCGTTTGTTTTTCCGGCGCGGGCACAAAGCTCCGCCTGCCGTTCGGGGAACCGCGAAAAAATCACTCTTTGTTTTCGTGAAGGACCGTATAGAACCAGTCGCAAAGCTCGCGGTAATGCTTCGGGAAGTTCTGCGAACCTTCGGCAAAAATGCGCTCGCCGCCGTTCACTTCCGCGCGAAGCTCGAACATCGTGCCGTCCTTTACCCCGCGCGGGTGCGCGCCGTGAAAGCCGTTCCATTCCGGCAAACGGAAGCCGTTCAGCGCTTCAACCACTTCTTCGGCGCTGCGCTTCGCCGTCTTTTTCGGGACGAGCTCGGTCCCTCCGCCTTCGCGGCAGACGCGCAGGTATTCGGTTATTTCCGCTTCGCCGCCGTTTTGCTTTATCTCGTAAACGCTGCTCTGCCGCATCCCGGTGATACCGAGCACGACGGTTTCAAAAGATTCTATTTTTTTGCCGCGTCCGTTCCAAAACATTCGCGTTCCCTCCGTTTCGAATAAAGTATATCACTTCCCGCGCGTTTTGTCTATATGTTTTTTATATATAGTTTCTTTATAAAAAGGAAAGGCCCCGCTTCCGCGGGACCGTTGAAAAAGCGCTTATTACCCGAAAAGCCCGCGCCTGCGATACGGCTCCGACGAGGCGGAAACAAAGGTATATCCCGCCCCGGCGACCGCCTTTTCGAGCGCCGCCATATCCGCCTCCCCTTCGCAAACGAAGCACGCTTCGCCTTTTTTCCTCGAAGCGGCGACCTTCTTTGCGCCGGGGAGCGTTTTTCTTACCGTGTCGCAGATATGCGCTTCGCACATCCCGCACGACATCCCTTCGATCTTCACGGTGTATTTATTCATTCCGTCCTCTCATTCCGCATCCTTCAATGCTTCCACCATATTTATTTTTTTGTTCTTCCGCGATACCATCCAGCCAACGAGCAGCGAAACGCCGAAGGTGAGCAGCACCGAGACCGAGTAGGTTAAAGGTCCGAGCATAAGCTTTAATTCGTATTCCGAAGCCAGCGCCGCGAGAAGCCAGTGCAGCACCCCGATCCCCGCCGGAAGCCCGAGGACCACTCCTATCACGGTGAGCCATACGTTCTGCGAGATCAGCAGCCGCCCTATCTTTCCGCTTCTGAAGCCCAGAACTTTAAGAGTCGCCAGCTCCCGCGAGCGTTCGACGTAGCTCATCACGCCGAGGTTGTAAAGCACCACGATCCCGAGTATTACCGCGGCGGCGACGAGTATCAGCACCATCCCGTCCATTATCGCGACGAAGCTGCCGAAACTGTCCATAAGCTGCCGTTTGTCCTGCTTTCCGGAGATCAGCGCGGACGGCGGTATCTCGTCCGAGCTTTTTTCGGTATAGACGGCGGAAACGCCGTATTTTATCCCGAGCTCGTCGGCGAGCCGGTCGGTTCGTCGCAAAGCAGTATCTGCGGGTTCTTGCACAGCGCGCGGGCGATGGCTATACGCTGCTGCTCGCCGCCGGAAAGCTCCGATGGGAAGTTGTTAAGGTGGTCCGAAAGCCCCACCCTGGCGATCATATCCTTCGCGTCGAACGCGTTTTCGGATATCTCCGAAACCAGCTTTACGTTTTCGTAAACGGTAAGCGTGGGGATAAGGTTATAGAACTGGAACACGAACCCGACCTTCGAAGCGCGGTAATCGGCAAGCTCGTCGTCGCCGAGCCGGGAAATATCCGCGCCGGAAACGGTTATCGTCCCCTCGCTTGGGCTGTCCAGACCGCCGAGCAGGTTCAAAAGCGTGGATTTGCCCGCGCCGGAGGGGCCGAGAATGACCACGAACTTCCCCTCGTCGAGCGCGAAGCTCACTTTGTCGAGCGCGCGCAGCACGTGGTCGCCGCTCGTGTATATTTTTGAAACGTTATCGAATACTACAACAGACATATTGCACCTTTCTTTTTTATAAAAACCGGGAACAGGCGGACCAACACGAAGGTCCTTAGCGCCTGTTCCCGTACCGGTTGCGGACTATCGGTCCTTTTTTCTGCCGCCGGAGCAGCACATACCGCAGGCCGCGCAGTCCCCCGTGCAGGAGGAACAGCCGCCGCGGCGTTTTTTGCTTTTTACCAGGGAGAACACCGCGAGCCCGGCGCAGATCAGCACCGCCGCCGCCGCGATCAGAGTCACGGCGTTATCCGCGATCCATTCGAACATAATACCCGGCTCCTTACACTTTTACTTCGCGGGTGAGCTTTGTCGATTCTTTGTATTTCTTGAAGAACAGCATATAAACCGCGAACCCGAGCAGCACGAACGCCGCAATAAGCGATACCACGTTCACCGCGGTGCCCGCGCCGGACGAAAGATTCCCCGTGAAGAGGTTGCCGAACTGGTTTATCATAAGCGCGACGGCGTATGCGAAGCCGCATTCGTAACCTATCGCGAACCAGGTCCAGCGCGCGTTGTTCATCTCGCGCTTGATAGCGCCCATCGCCGCGAAGCAGGGCGCGCAGAGCAGGTTGAACACGAGGAACGAGAAGCCGGCGACCTTCGTGGCGAACGCGGCGGAGATGCCCGCCCAGTCGCCGTAAAGAATGCCCATCGTACCCACGATGTTTTCCTTCGCGACAAGCCCTGTCACCGAAGCGACGGCTGCTTTCCAGCCGCCCCAGCCCAAGGGCGCGAACAGCCAGGCGAAGGCGGAACCGATCTTGCCGAGTATCGAAAATTCCATCTCGTTTTCACCGAGCATCGAGAACACGCCGTGATACCATCCGTAGAACGAGGTGAACCATACGAATATCGTGGAAAGGAGGATTATGGTGCCCGCTTTCTTTATGAAGGACCAGCCGCGCTCCCACATCGAGTGCAGAACGTTGCCGACTGTGGGCAGGTGGTATGCGGGAAGCTCCATTACGAAGGGGGCGGGGTCCCCGGCGAAGCGCTTCGTCTTTTTAAGCATAACGCCGGAAACGATTATCGCCGCCATACCGATGAAGTACGCCGAAACGGCTATCCAGGGCGATTTTCCGAAGATCGCGCCGGCGATCATCGCGATAAACGGCAGCTTTGCGCCGCAGGGGATAAAGGTGGTAGTCATTATCGTCATACGGCGGTCGCGCTCGTTTTCTATCGTGCGGGATGCCATTATGCCCGGTATGCCGCATCCGGAGCCGACCAGCATCGGTATGAACGATTTTCCCGAAAGCCCGAACCTTCTGAAAATACGGTCGAGCACGAACGCTATGCGCGCCATATATCCGCAGCCCTCCAGGAAGGCGAGCAGCAGGAACAGCACCAGCATCTGCGGCACGAATCCGAGCACGGCGCCCACGCCCGCCACTATGCCGTTCTGTATCAAACCGTAAAGCCATTCCGGGACTCTCGCGTTGCCTTCGTCGTCAAGCAGCGCTTTGTCGATCAGCGCGGGGATGCTGGGCACCCACACGCCGTGATCGGCGGGATCGGGCTCCGCGAAATGCTTTTCGTCCGAGAAATATTCAACGGCGCCCTTCAGGGACATCCCGCAGGCGTCCTCGTCGTCCTCCGGGATCTCGTCGTAATATACGTTAAGAGTGCCGACTTCAAGCGTTTCGTCGTCCTCGGTCTCTATCTCCGCGTATTTGTCGCCGTCTTCCAGCCGTATCCCGTTCAAAGCGGCGGCAAACGCCTCGACGCTTTCGTATTCTTCGACCGCGGCGTAGGAAACGCGCACCGTTTCGCCGTCAAGCTCTACGGTGCTGACCTCGCGGGCGCCGTCCTCGGCGGCAAAATACGCTTTTACCGTGTTCACGGCAGCTTCCTTGTCGGGGGCGTATTCGCGGTAGTTGTAAAGCGTTCCGAAGAACTCCGCCGCCTCCGCAAGCTCCATATGCTCGTCTTCGCCGAAATCGGGCTCAAGGCCGCTCATGCTCTTTAATTTGTTCTTGAATTCCTCCGCGCTCGCGAACTCGTCCGCTTCTTCGAAAACGTAGCTCACCGTTACCTTTCCGTCGTCGCCGAGCTCTATCGAATCCACGGTCTTTCCTTCTCCGGCGGCGTAGTTGAGGTATGCTTTGGCGGCGTTGCCGGCGTCTTCGAATTCTCCCGCCTCCTCTTCGTAGGCGGAGCTTCCTATGCCGAACAGATGATATCCGCTGTCGCCGAACAGGCCGTCGTTCGCCCAGTCGGTGGCGAACGATCCGACTGTCACCATGGAAATGTAATAGACGAGGAACATCACCGCGGCGAATATCGGAAGCCCCAACCAGCGGTTGGTCACTATTCTGTCTATCTTGTCGCTTTTGGTAAGCTTGGTCTCTTTTTTCTTATAGCAGGATTTTATCACTTCGGCGATATAGATATATCTTTCGTTCGTGATAATGCTTTCCGCGTCGTCGTCGAGCTCGGTCTCCGCGGCTTTTATATCGTCTTCGATATGCGCCAGCACGTCCGGCTTGAGGTCAAGCGTTTCCAGCACCTTTTCGTCGCGCTCGAATATCTTTATCGCGTACCAGCGCTGCTGCTCCTCCGGCAGATCGTGCACCACGGCTTCCTCGATATGCGCCAGCGCGTGTTCCACCGGACCGGAGAAGGTGTGCAGCGGGATGGTCTTGCCGTTATTTGCCGCTTCTATCGCGGCTTCGGCGGCTTCCGCGACTCCGGTGCCCTTAAGCGCCGATATCTCCACCACCTTGCAGCCGATCTGCCGCGAAAGCTCCGCGACGTTTATCCGGTCGCCCTCTTTTTTCACGACGTCCATCATATTTATCGCGACTACCACCGGGATCCCGAGCTCGGTGAGCTGAGTCGTCAGATAGAGGTTTCTTTCGAGGTTCGTGCCGTCGACGATGTTTAATATCGCGTCCGGGCGTTCGCCGATCAGGTAGTTCCTCGCGACTACCTCCTCGAGCGTGTACGGCGACAGAGAATAGATGCCGGGCAGGTCGGTCACTACCACGCCGTCGTGCTTTTTTAATTTTCCTTCCTTTTTTTCGACCGTGACGCCCGGCCAGTTTCCGACAAACTGATTGGACCCGGTCAACGCGTTGAACAGCGTAGTCTTGCCGCTGTTGGGGTTGCCCGCAAGGGCTATGCGTATGTTGTCCATAATTGAATTTCCTTTCTGCCCGTATGGGCTTTGACACGTTAGCAAACGCTAACCGCCGCCTGAAAAAATAAGATCATTCGACTTCGATCATTTCCGCGTCCGCCTTGCGGATCGAAAGCTCGTAGTTCCGCACGGTCACTTCGATCGGGTCGCCCAGCGGAGCCACCTTGCGGACGTAGACCGGGGTGTGCCGGGTTATACCCATATCCATTATGCGGCGCTTAACGGCGCCCTCGCCGTGCAGCCGGACCACCGTGGCGGTCTCGCCTATCTTCACGTCCCTTAAAGTCTTCAATGCGTTTTTCCTCCTTATTTATTGAATCAAATCATAATTCGTCTTGCAAGCTCTTCGCTGACCGCCACCCGGCTTTCCTTTACCTTAACTATAAGGTTCCCGCCGAGCGAGCTCACGATCTCCACCGCGGTGCCGACGTTGAACCCCAGCGTTTCAAGGTGCTGTTTCACGTCCGGGCTCCCGCCTATCTTTTTTATTATAAGCGGCTGACCGTGCTCCGCCAAACAAAGCGGCATCATTCTTATTCCTCCCTTTTCTTCGCCCGCGGTACGGGCGTGCTGGCGCCGCCTCGGCGCCGGAAAACGAGTTAGCGCTGACTAACCGCGTACCATTATAGTTAGCGAGGACTAACTTGTCAACAGGTTTTGCGAAAAAATAATCAAAAATTCCGGATTTTTCGGTTTTGTATTGAAAAACGCGGCGTAATGCGGTATAATGAAAAAGAACGAAATGCAGGGAGGGTTAAAAATGGCCATGCGTGAATCCGGGGAAATGTACCTCGAAACGATATACGTGCTCTCGCTGGGGGGCGCGGCGGTGCGGGCGGTCGACGTTGGCGCTTATATGGGCTTTTCCAAGCCCTCCGTGAGCCGCGCGTTAGGGCTGCTCAAAAAGAACGGCCTGGCTTCAACGGACGGCGACGGTTCGATAAAGCTCACCGCGGAGGGCGAATCGAAGGCGCGGCGCATCTACGAGCGCCACACGCTGCTGACACGGCTTTTCATCGACCTCGGAGTCGACGCCGATACCGCGGCGGAGGACGCCTGCCGTATCGAGCATTATCTCAGCGACGCGACTTTCGAGGCGATCAAAGCCCACGTCCGGAAATTCGGCGATAAGAAGTAACGGCGCTTCGCAAAGACGAAGAAACAAAAAACGCCGCCCGTATCGGTCGGGCGGCGCCGGCCCGGGGAGCAGTCCCGCGGGTCTGATATAGGAGAGGAGAAAAAATCGTTGCCTTGCACGCGGCGCTGCTGAAGCGACGCACGGCTGCCGTACGCGCGTTTTCGCGCGCTTGTTTTTTTGCGCTTTTGCGCACGTTCGCGTGCCGAAACGCCCGTTCGCGGGCGGATATCGCTATATATCAAAGCATCCCCGCTACCACGTCGCGCTGAAACACGCGTGAAAGCTTTTCGTAACCTTCCGCGTTGGGGTGCATACCGTCGGCGCAGATAAGCCCGCCGATGCCGCCGGGAGTATGCTCGAACGGCGAGCGCAGGTCCAGCATCGGGCAGCCGGACGCCCGCGCGACTTCCTCGGCAAGGCGGCTGTAGCTTTCCTGCCAGCGGCTTATCTCGTACACGTCGCCGTGCAGAAAACGCAGTATCCCGGCTTTGTTCAACCCGCGTGAGATCCAGTTCATAAACCGTTTCGATTCGATCGGGACCAGCGTGCATATCGCGACGCGCGCCCCGCGGCTTTCGGCGAGCTTTACCGCGGAATAGTATTTTTCCGCGAACTCTTCCTTCGGCGTGGCGGGCAGATGCTCTTTTTCCGGCGAATCGGCGACGGAAGCCCAGTCGAAATTGCAGTCGTTCCCGCCGAACTCCATTACCACGGACGCGCCGCGCAGGTCTTCGCCCAGCGAGTATTTCATTATTTCAATGCCCTCGCTCACGGTGGCGCCCATTTTGCAGTTGTTTTCCACTTCCACGCCGCGCCCGGCGAGCTCGTCGAAGCGATAGCCGAAAAGCTTATAACGCTTCAGCTCGTCGTTATACATCACGCCTTTAAGTATCGAATCGCCGTAGATCTTCAGCTTCATAAACGCCCCTCCGTTCTTTTTCCGCCGCGCACGGCTGCCTTGCGTATTTATAATACCCTGCCGCGCCGTAAAAATCCACCTACACCCGCGTTTGCACGCGCTACGCGCGGTTCCGCGCGTGTGGAATTCGCGCCGAGCCACTCTACCGGCGGTAGAAAACGGCTTGAAATAAGCGTTTTCGGGCTTGATTTTTGAAAAAGAACGTGTTATAATAGCGGTAAAGAAAGCGGCGCGCCGCGAAAAGACGGGAGGTATGAAAATGGCGGATACGGACCGCGAGACCGATTACAAGCGCGTTATCGCAAACAATATTACCGAACTGCGCAAGTCGTTTCCGCTTACCCAGGCGGAGCTGGCGGAACGGCTGAACTATTCCGACAAAGCGGTGAGCAAATGGGAACGCGGCGAATCGATACCCGACGTGATAACCTTAAAGCGCATCGCGGACCTTTTCGGCGTGAGCGTGGATTATCTGCTCGCCTCCACTCACGGGGAGCGCGAAACGGGAATAAGCTTCCCGCAGCAGCGGCGGCGCAACCGCCTTATCGTAACGGGGCTTGCCTGTATGCTCGCGGTTTTCATCGCGACCGCGTGTTTCGTCGCGCTTAACATTTTCACCGAACTGCCGCGGCTGTGGCTGGCGTTCGTCTACACCGTCCCGGTCTGCGCGGTGATCTGCATCGTGTTCAACTCGCTGTGGGGCAGGGGCTGGTTCAATTTTCCGCTTATCTCGGTGCTTATGTGGAGCGCCCTCGCCTCCGTCTATCTCACCGTCGGCGATTATTCCGCGTGGCAGATATTCCTCATCGGCGTGCCCGGGCAGATAATGATACTGCTGTGGTCGGGCATCCGTTCCCACCGGAAAGCGCCCCCGCGGGAAGCGCCGCGAGACGGCGAATAAACAGCGCAAAATAAAAGAAAACGGCTCCGCGGAGCCGTTTTTCGTTTTTTACGCCGCGTTCACGCGCGGCTTTTAATTTTGCCCGCCAGGCAGAATATACCGAACGCGACCATATCCGCCGCGACGATGGTGGAGCCCACCGGCGTGTCCGCCACGAGCGAGACTGCGATGCCTATGACCGCGCAGGAGACCGAAAGCACCGCCGAGCAGACGGTCACCGAAAGAAAGCTTTTGTAGACGCGCATCGCCGAAAGGGCGGGGAATATGACCAGCGCGGATATCAGCAGCGAGCCGACAAGGTTCATCGCCAGCACGATTATCACGGCGACGATCACGGCGATCATAAGGTTGTATAGCCCGGCTTTCGTGCCGGTCGCGCGGGCGAAATCCTCGTCGAACGTAACGGCGAAAATGCGGTTGTAGAACAGCACGAAAACTATTATCACCGCGGCGGAAAGCCCCGCGCACAGCCAGACGTCCGCCATACTCAGCGTAAGGATCGAGGTCGAGCCGAACAGCGTCGAGCAGACGTCGCCGGAAAGATTGGGCGACTTGGAGAAAATGTTCATAAGCAGATACCCGAGCGCCAGCGCGCCGACGGATATCATCGCGATAGCCGCGTCGCCGCGTATGCGGGTGTGCTGCCCGGTTCGCAGCAGAAGTATCGCGCTGCCCACCGTGACCGCCAGCACCACCGGCGTTTCGTTCGTAAGCCCGATCACCGCCGCGACAGCCATCGCGCCGAACGCCACGTGCGAAAGTCCGTCGCCGATAAACGAAAACCGCTTCAGCACCAGCGTAACGCCGAGCAGCGAGGAGCACAGCGCCGCCAGCACGCCGACGATAACGGCGTATTGCACGAAGTCGTAGCTCAAATATTCGGCAAGCTTTTCGAAAACGCCGTTCATTCCGCTTCCGCCTCCTTCATAAAGCCGCGCGCCGCCGGGCTTCGCAGATATTCCTCCCGCGTGCCGAAAAACGAGGTTTTGCCCACGTGCAGGACCTTCCCGGCGCGTTCCACCGCGCTTATGTCGTGCGATATCATTATTATCGTAAGCCCGTCGTCGCGGTTTAGGTGGTTGATGAGCTTATACATATCCTCCGTGACCTTCGGGTCGAGCCCGGAGACCGGTTCGTCCAGAAGGAGCGCCTTTTCGGCGGCGCAAAGCGCGCGCGCCAGAAGAACGCGCTGCTGCTGCCCGCCCGAAAGCTCACGGTAACAGCGTTTTTTAAGCCCGGTTATCCCCATCTGCGCCATCGTGTCCCGCGCGATCTGCTTCTGAACGCGGGTGTAGAACGGGCGGAACCTTTTGCCGTTGTTAAGGCAGCCGGAAAGCACTATCTCCCACACCGAGGCGGGGAAATCGCGCTGAGCTTCGGTCTGCTGCGGCAGATACCCTATCCCGGCTCCGGGCGCGCGCTTTATTTCGCCGCTTACGGGCGGGATAAGCCCCAGGAGCGTGCGCATAAGGGTGCTTTTGCCGCTTCCGTTCTCGCCCACGATGCAAAGATAATCGCCGGGCTCAACGTCAAACGAAAGCCCGCTCGCCGCCGGCTTTCCGTCGTAGCCCACGGCGAGCCCGCGGCATTCGATAAGCGGCGTTCCGTTTTTTGTATCTTCAAGCATATTTTTGTCCTCTCACGTCGGTAAATTTGCGAATGTTTTGCAAATTGACTTAAAGAGCATATCACTTTTGCCGCGGTTTGTCAACGGTTTTTTTAAAAAAACGGGACGCGAAGCGGCGAAAACGAACAAAAGGAACGCGCGGATTCGGAACGGGAAGCCGGAAAAAATCGCCGAAACGTGCAAAAAGCTATTGCAAAACCGGATATTATATGTTAAAATCAACAAGTATTATAATACGCCCGCGCGGATACGCGCGGCGGCAGACGGAGGAACCATATGAAAAGATTTCTTGCGTTATTCTTATCGGCACTCATGCTGTTTTCCTGCTTCGGCGCGATGATCGCCGCGGCGGAACCGGATGAGCCCGAACCCGTCGAACCGGAGGAGTTGGATTTTAACGTCGAACTCTCGGTCGACGGTCCGTATTTCTACGGCGAACCTTTTAAGGTGCACGCCGTCGTCAAGGACATCAAGCCCGGGACGGAGCTCACCTCCGTGGAGTTTGATTTCTGTTTTGACGAAAACTATCTTTATCAGAGTAACAGTATTTACGACATCGCGGTAAAAACCCCCGGCGACTCGTGGGAGAATCTTTCCAATACGAGCTGGGGCAAAATATGCGTCAATTATATGACCGTAGACGAAACCGAAGCCGCGACGCAGGACGGCGATCTTGAATTTGAATTCGAGCTCGTTTGCTGGTCGCAATACAATTACGATCTGGACGTTTACGTCGAAGAAGTCAAGGGCACGGACGCCGATTTCAACGAGCTTTACGGCAGCGGCAACCGCGTTTCTCTGGAACGCGGCGGCAGGATAAAAGCCGAGGATATCGAAAGCGTCGAGATAATCAGATCCGAGCTGAACGAACCGCTTTACGAAGGCGAACGCTATATTCCGGGCGCGCACTGGGGCGAAGACGAGCACGGCGTGTACGGGATTTTGTGGCACGGCGATTATTATAATTACTTCGATAACTCTATAAGAGTGATGCTTAAAGACGGAACCGAAATAACCGCAGATTATTTCGGCGGAGCTATGCACGTCGTCGCCGACGAAAACGGCACAAAATACGGTAACGATTACGAGATCCGCGGCGAGATATACGAGCTGAAATACACCGACGACCAGAAGAAGGACGACCCGTGGAAGGCGGGTATACATACCGTACACTGCGATTTCGAGGGCTTCGAGTTCGATTACGACGTGGAAATACTCGAATGCCCCGTCGAATCGTTCACCGTGGAGCCGCTGGAGATAATAGAGGGAGACGGGCGGTACGACAAAAATATTTACGATTACGATGTCGCTTCCTGGGTCAGCATAAACGCATATGATTACGAACGCTATGTTCGATGGACCGCAGTGCTCAAAGACGGCACGGTGCTGGATCAGGACAATCGTTATTATAACGGCAAGTGGTATTGGCCGCATATCACCGACGACCAGGTGAAAGCCGAATGGACCGTCGGGAACACATATACCGCAAAGGCGAACCTTATGGGCTTCACGGCCGATCTCGAGGTAACGATAATCGACACGCCTGTAGAACGGATCGAGCTCGAACCCGTTAAGATAATCGAGCACACCTGCGGTTATGAAGACTATTATTACGTCGACGACCAAAGGATAGATTATTATTACTACAACGAATACGATCCCAAGGAAGCCGTAGTGTATTTCAAGAACGGCACTTCCGCGGTATTCAAAGACAATTGCGTCGAATACAACGGGCGGGAATATTACGGCTACTACAAGAAGATTTCGCCGCAGGACGAAGAACATTTGTGGACTGCCGGGAACACCTACAAAGCGAGCGTTACGATAATCGGCTATACCGTGGAATACGACGTGGAGATAATCGAATCGCCGTTCGTCTCCGCCGAGATCGAACCGATCGTCCTTATACCCGAGGTCGAAGGATACTGGACCTCCCGGTGGGACGACGAAACCGGAAAGTCGGAACGGTACTTTAAGTACAATTTATACGATTTCAACGTTACCGTCCATCTTAATGACGGCAGCAGCATCACCGGCGTCAACAAGGTGGAATACGGCGGGAAAACTTATTATCTGGATTATAACTTAGACCAGAACAAGAATCCCCTTTCGGCGGGAAACACGTATAAGTACGAAGCCACGATATGCGGCCTCCCCGCGGAGATATCTGTAACCGTTGATGAATCTCCTATCGAAAGCATCGTCTTCGAAGAGTGTGCGATACCGGTCAATACAAGCGGCTATTTCACCACCGACGACGACGGCGCGGAGTATTTCCGCTATGAATACGAAGTGCCCGGATTCACCGTTTATTTCAAGGACGGCGGCAGCGTGGACGGAGACGGCAATTACTTCCGTTACGAAGGCGTCGATTACTATATTATAAAATTTGAAGACTTCCAGTACTTCACGCACTGGGAGGAGGGCTGGTCTTACGACGTCGAGATCGGCGTGGGCGGCTACCGCGGCTCGTTCAAGGTCGAGATCACCGAATTCCCGGTCGTTTCCGTAACCGCGGAGGACGTTAACCTGATCGCCTATAAAGACGGCCGCTTTGAAGCCGGATACGATGGCGAAGAATTCTTCTATTATTATTACAGTCCGGTCTTCACAGTCACCTTCAACGACGGTAACACGGTAGAGACGGACGAAAGTTGGTTCTATTACGAAGGCGTCTCATACAATTTGGAATATTACTTCGACCAGTACACGACTCATATGGAGCCCGGCGGCACGTACGAAGTCGAAGGCAGTATCGGCGACGTTGAGTTTACTTTCAACGTTAACATAGTAAGCGCTCCGTTCAAGAGCATTTCCGTTTCCGACGTTTACGTTCTTGATAACAACACGTACGATTACTATCTTACGTTTACTCTGGAATACGAGGACGGTTCTTCGGAAGCGACCATGTGCCGCAGTTTCACCAACTACACGGGATCGAAAAAGTATCAGCGCCGTTACAGCTTCTACGCCGAAAGTCTGAACGGCAAGAGGTCCGAATATGGTATTTTCGTCGCCGACGGGCAGACGTACGGCGGCGATCCGCTCGCCCCGGGCGATCACGTTGTGCCCGTTATGGTCGCGGGGATCGATACCTCTTTCGTAATGCACGTGGTCGAATCTCCGGTGGAAAGCATATCGGTCGACCCGATCGAGGTCTTCGAGCACGCGCGCGGCGATTGGCGCTACCGCTACGACCCGGAAACCGGAGAAGAAATTCCTTATTTTGAATATTATCTCAGCACGTTCGTCGTCCACGTCGTTTTCAAGGACGGCAGCAAAGAGGACGTAAAGGGGACTTACGAATATCTCGGAAATGATTACAGCGTCTCCTACTCCTATGCTTCGCAGGATACCGAACCCTGGGTGCTCGGCGGAGCATACCCCATAGAAGTCGAGTTTATGGGAGTTACCACCGAGACGACCGCCACGGTCGTCGGATCCCCGGTCGAAAGCATCGTTATCGATCCGATCACGCTCGTCGAGAACGGCAGCGGCTACTGGACGACGCGCTGGGACGAGGAAGCGGGCGGCGAAGTGGAGTACTTCTATTACAGCACCCCGAACGTAAAAGCGACAGTCACCTTCAATGACGGCAGGACTGCCGAAGTCGAATACAACGCTTATGAATACTCCGAAGGCGACTGGTATGATCTGAGATACGAATACCCGGATCAGAGCTGCGAACCGTGGGTGCCCGGCGGAACTTATACGGGGACCGCCGAATTCATGGGCTTCAAGACTTCGTTCACCGTTACGATCATCAAGACTCCGATCGAAAGCATCACCGCCGAAACGATCGAAATAATGGTCAACACCAACGGCCAATGGTCAGATCGCCTGGACGAAGATACCGGTGAATACGTCGCATTCTTCAGATATTACACGCCTACAATATCCGTGACCGCCAACTTCAACGACGGCACCTCCGCCGAGATCGAAGGCGGTTATACCTACAACGGCAAAACCTACTATCTGGAATATGAGGAGCCCGATCAGTACTACGAGCCGTGGGTGCCCGGCGGGACCTATTACATAACGGTGAAATTCATGGGCGCCGAGGGGCGCGTTCCGATCACCATCCTCGAATCCCCGGTCGAAAGCATCGTTATCGAGCCGATCTCGCTCATCGAGAACGCCATCGGCGAGAAGACATTGCGGTATGACGATAACATCCACGACTATGTACCCTTCTTCCGTTACCACATTCCGAATAACGCCGTTAAAGCGACCGTAACGTTCAAGGACGGCACTGTCGCGGAAACCGGAAACGGCATGATAAAATACGGCGACGTATGGTATATTATAAATTTTGATGAAGACAGACAGAACGCGGAGCCCTGGACGCTTGGCGGCAGTTACGAGATCAGCGCCATGCTGCTGGGCGCCACGACGACGTTGACCGTAAGCATAGTTCCTTCGCCTGTCGAATGGCTCGAATGCCCCGCGATGTCGGTCGACGAAAGAGACCAACAGACTTCATGTTATTACGACGATCACGGCAACTGGTTGGAATACACCTATTTCCCCGATTGGAGCATAACCCCGCCGGTGATCTACGTAGGATTTACCGACGGCACAACACAGCAGTTCGACTTTTACGAAACGTTCACATACCTCGGAGTGTCGTATTCCCCGAACGTTTACACGGATCAGGATCCGTACAACGTCTGGGGCGTCGGCAAAACCTACGAGGCGACGCTTTCCTTCCTCGGGAAAGAGACCGCATATAAAGTTAAAGTGCTGGAAAAGCCGATATACGGCGACGCGGACGGATATACCTTTATGCGGCAGAACGGCGAGATCACCATTACCGGCTGCGCGCTTTCCGACGAGGAACTCGTTATACCCGAAACCCTCGACGGCTATCCCGTCACCGCTGTCTCCGGGCTCGGTTTCAACAGCGCCACCAAGAAGATAATCGTTCCCGACTGCGTCGTCAGTTTTGGCAATTCGCCGTTCCTCGGCAGATACAACGTGACCGAGATAGTTATCGGCTCCGGCGCGGAGTGGCTGTTCGTCGATATGTTCGGACCGCTTCCCAAGCTGGCTACTATAACCGTTTCGAAAGACAACAAATACTACCGCGACGACAACGGCATCCTTTACAACACGGAAATGGATACTTTGATAGCGTATCCGCTCGGCAAGGGCAACGTCTATACCGTTCCGAAGAACGTAAAGAATATCGACGCGATGCGTTGTTATTACTACGAAAACGTTACCATCGTATTTGAGGACGGCAACGAAAACTTCGTTAAGCAGGACGGCGTCACCTATAACGGCGATATGACCGAGATCTTGTTCGTCGACAGCGACAAGACCGGCGAATACGTGATGCCCGACACGGTAACGAGCATAAACGGCGCGTTCCGCGAGAACACCGGCATCACCCGCATAGTCATTTCCGAAGGCGTTACCGAGCTGGTCTATATGGAGTTTATGGGCTGCACCGCGCTCGAAAGCGTGGAGTTCCCGACTCAACTCAAGACCATAGGCGGCGGCGCGTTCTACGGCTGCACTTCGCTCAAATCGGTCAAACTGCCGTTTGTCGAAAACGTCGGCTACGGCGTGTTCTCCTACTGTACCTCCATTACGGAAGCCGAGATCGACGAAAAGTACGATTACGTCCCCGCGGGGCTGTTCGCGCACTGCACTTCGCTTGAACACTTCGAGCTTTCCGAAAATATCAGATTCATCGATTCCGACGCGTTCAGAGGCACGAATATAAAGAGCATAACGCTTCCCGAAGGACTCGTGGGGCTCGAAGACGGCGCTTTCGCGTCGACGCCGCTCGCCTCGATAAAGCTTCCCGAAAAGCTCGAATCCCTGGGCGGCGGCGCGTTCAGAAGCACCAAACTTACCGAACTCGTCATTCCCGATTCGGTCGAATGGGTCGGGCCTTCGGTGCTGGCGTACTGCAAGGATCTTGAATCCTGCACGTTCGGCACCGGTATCGAAACGATCCCGAACGGATTCTTCGAGGGCTCCGGGCTCGCGACCTTGACCGTACCGAAGCATATCACAAGAGTCGGCAATGAGGCGTTCGCCTATTGCAGCCGTCTTACCGAGGTAAAATTCGAAAATCCGAACACCGAGATCGGCGAAGGCGCGTTCATGTGCAGCGGTATTCCCGATATCGCTCTGCCGGAGACCGGTTTCATAGATATGTACTGCTTCGCCCAAAGCGACATTCGCTCGGTCCGCATCCCCGCCACCGTTACCGCGATAGCATACTCCGCGTTCAGGTGGTGCGGCGATCTCGAGGAGGTCACCATCCCCGAAAGCGTCATCGAGATAAGCGAATCGGCGTTCGCCGCTACCGGGCTCAAAACCGTCCGCTACATCGGCGACGAGGACGGCTGGAACAAAATCGAGATCGGCAGATACAACGAACCGCTTCTCAACGCGGAACGCGTTTACATCGCGCAGCTCGAATCCGAAGGCGTGCTCGGGCAGATACTCCGCTCCGAATACGGCGATGAAGTAAAGCTTGTCGTCAACAGGATCGACAAGACCGGATATTCGGCGGAAGGCGCCGTTATAACCGACGTTTACGAAGTCTACTTCCTTAAAAACGGCGCGCGGTTCACTCCCTCCGAGGGCATGGCGGTGCTGCTGCCTATGTCCGAAGGCGTACACGCCTCCAACGCCGCGCTGTTCTCCTTCGACGGCGAAAAGAACGCGACCGAGCTCGACGCCGTCGTCAGCAGCGGTATGATCAAAGCCGAAACGACGGGCATACTCGCCGTGGGCATCCGCGATACCGTCCCGGACGACAACCGCGTGTGCAAGGTCAGGTTCGTCGATCACGACGGCACCGTGATCTCCGAAAAGGAATACGCCAAGGGCGAAAGGATAACCGTACCCGCCGATCCCGTCCGCGCGGAAGACGATAAATACACCTATACCTTCAAGGGATGGGATAAAGAAGTCTCCGCCACCGCGGAAGAAGACGTTACCTACACCGCCGTCTACGATTCGAAGCCCAAACAGCTTTCCTACGTCCCCGGCGACGTGAACGGCAA
Source organism: Clostridia bacterium (assembly GCA_017447445.1). Classification (GTDB taxonomy): domain Bacteria; phylum Bacillota; class Clostridia; order Oscillospirales; family CAG-382; genus Coliplasma. The sequence continues at coordinate 22,426 of JAFSNK010000038.1, forward strand.
CGGCAAGATCGACGCGGCGGACTACGCTATGGCAAAACGCGCGTACTTAAAGACCTATACGCTTTCCGCGGAACAGTTTATGCGTCTTGATATAAACAAGAACGGCAAGATCGACGCGAGCGAATACGCGATGATCAAACGCCACTATCTCAAGACCTACGTCATCCCGGGGGCGGAAGGGAAATAATAGCCCCGCCGAACCGTGTTCGGCGGGGACCCCCCATAGACGCTACGCGTTCGCCCGAAAACCGTGTATTCGGGCGGGTTTTACCCCAAAAGCGTAAACGCTTTCGGGGGATAGCGCGTGCTCTATCGCCGCCGGACGTTCTCACGGGGGAACGTCCGTCTCCCCTCGGCACGCGGCTCGCTTTGCTCGCAGGGCGGTGTTTTTTCCGCGGGGGACCCACGGAAAAAACGAACCGGCGCAAGCGCCGAATGAAAACCGCCTAACGGCAAATGAATTCCGACTTCGTCGAATGAATTCCGTCGCTTCGCGCCGAATGAATTCCGCCTGCGGCGAATGGAATGACCGGAAGAAAACGCCTCTCGGGGCGTTTTCTTCCTTTTGGGGAAGGATTTGGTAAAGAGTACGGCAAAGCGTTTGGAAAAGGGTGAAAAAGGAGAAAATCCGCGAAAAAAATCACAAATTTTCAAAAACAGTTGCTTTTAACAAATAAATATGTATAATATATATGTTACTGTCCCGAATTATGTCGTCGTGAGGCGAAAAAAGGGGCGCAAAAAACGGAACGTCAGCATATCCGGAGGTACTTTTTAATGTCGATAAACGCAAAAGGCGGCAAAACGCGCAAAAAGCTTTCCAAGACGATGCTCGCCTATATAATTTTCACCGGCGTGATAACCCTGCTGTGCGTGGTATTTCTTATTTACTGCGCGGCGGTGGTGCGGGAATACGACCGCGAGCAGCCGGAACGCCGCGTCGAGGAGGAGATAGTAAAGCTTCAGTCCTGCATCGAGAACGGCAGGGCGGAGGATTATCTTAACATCTCCTCGGTCTACACCCCGTATTACGGCAAGAGCGAAGCGGAATACGTCCGCGAATTCAACGCTCTCGTCGCTTCCGGCGAGATCGGCTACAAGGTCGACACCGGCGCCGCCGCGGGGCTGGAGCGTATGTATTACCTCACCGTGAACGGCAAACCCTTTGCCAGGGCGCTCGTCTCCGGCAAAAACGAACGCACGAAGCTGTTCTTCTTCAGCACGGCGGATTGGGAGGTAGTCTCCGTTACTCCCATACCGCTCGGCGGCGGCAAGGAACTTTCGGTCTTTATCCCCAACGAGGTGCGCTGCACCGTCAACGGGCGCGAGGTGTTCGAAGCGCCCGAAAAAGAGGTGGACGGCGTTCCGCTTTACGTTTTGAAGAACCTGCCCGCGGAAGTGCGCATCGAATACTCCCGCGCGGACGGCACCGCGGTCGGCTATTCCACGGTCGAAGGCGTCGTCGTGCCGGATGTCTACAGCTATTCCATCACCCTGCCGGAGGATATAACCGTTAAGGTGAACGGCGAGCCGGCGGAGGGCGAAGCCGCGGAAAAGGCGTCCCGCCATTACGAAGTCAGAAGTATGACTAAACCCGACGTCAAGCTTTACGATCCGTTCGGCGCGGAATTCACGTTCGACGGCGCAACCGTTCCGGTAAAGAGCCACACTCTGGAGCTGCCGGACAATTTCGTGCTTAAAGCCGGCGAACACGTTTATTCGAAAGACCTTTATCCCCACGCGGAGCATCCGGACAACGTCGAGCTGCAGCTTTACGATCCGGGCGTCAAGCTGCGCGATATCGTGACCTATAACGTCTCCTCTTTCGACGAAAACGATAAGACCGTCACGCTCACCAACAACCTCGGGACCGACGAGGAGCGCACGGTAAAATACGGCTACCGCTTCAAGTTCACCGGTCAGTGCGGCGTTCCGGATATCCCGGCGGAGATTTCCGCGGAGATCGATCCGCTGAAGTTCGCCGTGGACTGGAGTCTTTATATGACCAACGACCAGACCTTCAAAGCGATCTCGCAGTATTACGTCAAGGGCTCGCGGTATTACAACAACGCGGAAGCGTGGCTGCACAGCATCGACCGCACGTTTACCAGCGACCACAACACCCCGAAGATAGTCGAAAAGCGTTTAAGCGATTTCGTCCGGTATTCCGACACCTGCTTTTCCGTGCGCGCCTACGTCGACAAAACGATGTATCTGCACAGGACCGGCGAAACGATACACGATATCACCGACCTGTTCGTATATTTCATAAAATACGATCCCACTCCGGATAACGGAACGGACGACGCCAAATGGATCGTCGCCGCGCAGTACGACGCGAAAGGAGTTAAGAACGAGGAATGAGCGCGAAAAATAACAGACCTGTATGGCAGAAAATACTGATCACCGCGGGCAAGGTGTTGGGATTCATCGCGACTTTCGCGATCCTCGTGGTGATAACTCTGCTCATCACGATGCAGATAATAGTCCGCACGTCGAGCTACGCCCGCACCTCCTTCATCTCCACCGTGCTCGAGACCGGGCAAATGAAGTTCCTCGCGCGGCTTTCGCTTTCCGAGGATGAGATAAACGAAGTCATCCGCGGCAACCAGATGAAGAAAATGGACGTCGAGGTCGACGAAGGGCTTATACACGTTCACGGCGGCGAAGGCGGCAAGGTGGACGACGTCGGCATAGACGACGAAAAGGATATAGAGATAGTCGAGATCTCCGGGTTGACCTACAAAGCCACTTTGATGATAGTCAAAGATCCTTCGCGCGTGAGCGTGGCGACGCTTGCGGACGAAAACGGCAACTGGCCGACCTACGGCATCCCGCTGGGCGATTTCGCGCCGCGGTTCGGCGCGATCGGCTGCATAAACGGCGGGCTTTACAACCAGAACGGCAACTCCGGCGGCCACCCCTACGGCGTGGTGGTGTCCAACGGCAAGATACTTCGCAACTACCCGCAGGAATGGGGCGCCCTGGTGCTTATCGGCATCACGGACAAAAACATCCTGCAGATAGTCGACGTTTCGAAGATGAGCCAGAAGGAATGCGAAGCGATGATAAAAGAGCGCGGCATCCGCGACGCCGTCTGCTTCCAGGACCAGATGAACGTGGAAGTGAACCACTTCGTTCAGCTTATAATCAACGGCGAACCGCGCGACCTCGAGGGCCGCGGCAGCGGTCTTAACCCGCGCACCGCCATAGGCCAGCGTGCCGACGGCGCTATGCTCCTGCTCGTTACCGACGGGCGCGGCACCAGCAGCCACGCCGGCGCCTCCGCGGCGGACCTTATAGATATAATGCTTAAATACGGCGCGGTGAACGCCGCCAACCTCGACGGCGGCAGCTCCACCTGTATGTTCTATAACGGCGAATATCTGCAGACGAGCACGACGTTTTATTTCAGTCAGACGACCTGGAAGCTGCCCTGCGCGTTCATAGTAAAATAAAACCGGATAATAAGGCGAGCTATGCAAGAATACAGCGGAATAACCGTAATAATACCCTCCTATGAACCCGACGAAAACCTTTTGACCACGGTCAAGGGCGTTATCGACGCGGGTTTTTCGGACGTTGTGGTGGTGAACGACGGCAGCGGCCCGGACCACGCGGAGGTATTCGGCTCCGTCGCCGCGCTGCCGGAAGTAACGCTGCTCCGGCACGAGGTCAACCGCGGCAAGGGCGCCGCGCTTAAAACGGCGTTCCGGTATATCGCCGAAAACCGCCCGGATTCAGTCGGAGCCGTCACCGCCGACAGCGACGGGCAGCACCTCGCAAAGGATATCCGCGCCTGCGTGGACGAAATGATCAAAACCGGCGAATGCGTGCTCGGCGCGCGCGATTTCACGCAGCCCGGCATCCCGGAGCGCAGCTTAAAGGGCAACCGCATAACCCAAAAGGTGTTCAAGCGCTTTTTCGGAGTGGAGGTCACCGATACGCAGACGGGGCTGCGGGCGTTCCCGGCGAAGTATTACGAAAATCTTATTGCGACCGCGGGCGAAAGGTACGAGTACGAAAACAATATGCTGCTCACCTTCCGCGATAAAAAAATGCCGTTTACGGAAGTGAAGATCGAAACGGTCTATATCGACAAGAACGCCGCTTCGCATTTCCGCCCGGTGCGCGATTCGGCGCGTATCTACTACCGCCTTTTCGAACGCGTTATAAAATACGCCGCCAGCTCGGTGTTCTGCACTCTGGTGGAAAACGTTATGCAGACCGTGCTGCACGGGGTTCTGAAAAGCGCGATCTCGTCGCTCGCCGTGCTGGAGCTCGCCGCCTTCCTGCCCTCGCGCATAGTCTCGGCGCTGCTCAATTATTTCATAAACAGGAATTTCGTTTTCGAAGAAAAGCAAAGCACCGGCTCGTTCGGCAGATACGCGGCGCTGTGGGCTTCGCAGGCGGCGGTCACCTGGCTTTGCACGACGGGCATCCAGGCGCTCGTCGGCGGCACGGAAGGGTTCGTTTACTTCCTGCTCATCACAGTGGTGAAGACGGCGATATTCTTCGTAAGCTATAAAATCCAAAAGAAGTGGGTGTTCAAGACGTAATGGAAGGATTGATAAACGGCATAATAAATATCGACGTTGCGATACTGCAGTTTTTCGTCGATAACGTACATAATCCCGTGTTGGACGTTATAATGAAGATACTTACGATGTTCGGCGAAGGCGGCATATTCTGGATCGCCGTCTGCGTGGTCTGCATGGCGTTCCCCAAAACGCGCAAGATAGGGTTCACCATGGCGATAGCGATGCTGCTCGGGTTCGCGATCGGCAACGGGATCATAAAAAACGTCGTCGCGCGGCACAGGCCCTATGAGCTGGCGCAGTTCAGTGCGTTCCCAATAGTTAAAAAATTAAGCGACTGGTCGTTCCCGTCGGGGCATACGCTCGCCTCGTTCGAAGCGGCGGTCTCGATCTTCTGCTGGCGCAAAAAATGGGGCGCTGCGGCGCTGGCGCTCGCTTTGTGCGTGGCGGTCTCGCGCATATATCTTATCGTGCATTATCCCAGCGACGTCATAGCGGGAGCCCTGCTCGGCACCGCGTTCGCGCTGGTCGCGTTCTTCATAATAAAAACGCTCTATACGAAATACGATCTCGATTCCCGGCTGCTTTTCCGTTTCGAAAAGGAACGCGCGAAGAAAAGCTCCGCTTCCGCCGCGAAAACGGAGGAGGCCGGAAATTCGGGGGAATGATATGAAGATCTTTGAAACCGGCATAAGGTTTTTCTCGGTGAAGGAAGTCGTCCGCGGGGAAAAGGGGTTTACCGAATTCCTGCGCGGCGGCGCTCTGCCCGTCGACGGGTTCACCGTCGATTACGACAACGGGACCGTCAACAGCGTGTGGGACTTCCGCCCGGACGCGCCCGCGGGCGAGCAGATACACGCGCTTGCCGCCCGAGCGAACGAAAACGCGGCGCTGGCTTCGGAACGGTATGTTTTCGCCCCGGGCGACGACGAAAGCGGCATAACCGTTTCGTTCGTGAGCGACGGAGGCGAAGCCGCAAACTTCCGCGGCGAAGCGGCGAACGAGTTCGCAAAAAATATGCGCGCGCTGTTCGACCGGCTCGGCAAGCCCGCAGACTTTCATCAGAAGATATATCCGTGCGAACAGGCGGGCGCCTTTGCCCCCGCTTCAGTGATCACGGCGGGCTGGTGGTGCCCGGAATGCGGCGCCTTGGGAAACACGGGTAAATTCTGCCCGAACTGCGGCGCGAAAAAACCGCAGGATAAAGAATAAAACGCCTAAAGGAGCGAATACCGTTTGGGATATTCCCGCGCCGCGCTCTTTTTTGTTTTGAAAGGAAGAATTATGTTCTACGGATGCGAGACCGCGCCCGAAGAGGTCAAAAAGCTGTATAACGACCTTAAAAAATGCTGGTGCGCGGAGACCTGCGCGCCGCGGATGCGCGGCGGGTGGAGCAAAGAAAACCCCGCTTTGGGCCAATGCTCGGTCACCGCGTTCCTCGCGCAGGATATTTTCGGCGGCGAGGTGTGGGGAGTCCCGCTCGGCGACGGGAACTGCCATTGCTTCAACGTCGTTTCCGGCGCGGAATTCGACCTTACGAGCGAGCAGTTCCCGGCGGGGAGCGTGGATTATTCGGACCGCACGCTCCAATCGCGCGGGGAGCATTTCGCCAAGGCGGAAAAATACGAAAGATATCTGCTGCTGCGAGCCCGCCTGGCGGAATCGCGCGCGAATAATTAACATATAATTAATAAACGGAATATATTATTATTTCGTATTATTCTACATTATTATCATTAATCGGAGAAATTGCTTCTATGAGCACGTTGGCTGTTGACGGAAGAACATACGCGCGGATGCTGCTTAACGGCGCCGCGTTACTCGAAGAACACGCCGAAGAGATCAACGCGATGAACGTTTTCCCGGTATCGGACGGCGACACCGGAACGAACATGGCGCGCACCATGGAAGGCGGGCTTGCGGAGGCGGGGCGCGAAGGCGTTCCGGAAAGCATATCCGAAGCGTCCGCCCGCTTCACCCGCGGGGCGCTGCTTTCAGCGCGGGGAAACTCCGGCGTTATTCTTTCGCAGATTTTCGCGGGGATAAACGAAAAGCTCGCGAATTGCGAAAAGGCGACCGCGGCGGAGCTTGCCGAGGCGTACAGGAACGGCGTTTCGAAGGCGTACGCCGCGGTGCAGAATCCCACGGAGGGGACTATACTCACCGTCTTCCGCGAAAGCACCGAAACAGCCGCTTCCAAAGCGGCGAACGGCGCCACGGTGGAAGAGTTTCTGGAATCGCATATCGCCGAAGCTCGCGCTTCGCTCGCGCGGACGAAGGACCTGCTGCCCGTGCTTGCGGAAGCCGGCGTGGTCGATTCCGGCGCGGCGGGGTATCTTTACATAGCGGAGGGTATGTTCGAAGCGCTCTGCGGCAAGGAAACGGATTTCGTGCTTCCCGGCTCGCAGGAAAAACGGCAGGCGGCTGTGGATATCGACCTTTTCACGCGGGACAGCGTGCTGGAGTTCGGCTACTGCACCGAGTTTATGCTGCGGCTCACCACCGCGAAGACCGACCCGGATTCTTTCGAGGTCGGCACGGTCACCGAACAGCTCACCGCGCTCGGCGGCGAAAGCATAGTCGCCTATAAAACGGGCGATATAATAAAGATCCACGTGCATACTTTTACCCCCGGGAAGATCTTGGAATGCGCGCAGAAATACGGCGAATTCCTCACCGTAAAGATCGAGAATATGTCGTTGGGGCATTCCGAGCGCATAAAGCCCGCGAAGAAACCGGACAACGGCAAAAAATACGCCGTCGTCGCAGTCGCTTCCGGCGAAGGAATGGCGGCGCTGTTCCGCGAGATGGGCGCCGACGCCATCGTTTCCGGCGGGCAGACCTCCAACCCCTCCACGCAGGATTTCGTGCGCGCCTTCGGGCAGTGCGCGGCGGAGGATATTATCGTGCTGCCCAACCACAAGAACATAATACTCGCCGCGGAACAGGCGGCGAAGATCTACGAAGGGGCGCGCGTACACGTGGTCGAAAGCCGCAGCTTTATGCAGGGCTTCGGCGCGCTTTCCGTTTTAACGCCCGGAATAACCGATATCGAAGCGCTTATAACAAGCGCGCGCAACGCCGCCGCGAGCGTGGAGGGATATCAGGTGACAAGGGCGGTGCGCGACGCGGAGATAAACGGCGCGAAGGTCAAAAACGGCGAATACATAGCGATAGGCGACGGCGGCATCGCCGCTTCCGCGCAGACCGCGAACGAAGCGGTGCTTGCGATGCTGGAAAACGCCGATACCGATATGTGCGAGATAATCACGCTGTTCGCGGGGGCGGATACGAGCGCGGAACAGCGCGCGGAGCTTACCGCAAGGATCAACGAGCTTTATCCCGATTTGGAAACGGTCGTTTACGAAAGCGGCCAGGAAATATACGATTATTACGTAGCATTGGAGTAAGATATGTCGGAAGTAAAGATAATTCTGGATACCCGCGGCGGCGACAAAGGCGCGGAAGAGCTTGTAAAAGGCGCGGCGCTCGCTCTGGAACGCTTCCCGGAGCTTAAGCTCGCGCTGGCGGGGGACCGCGGCGTTATCGGATCTGCGGCAAAAGAAAACGGTATGCCGGAAGACCGGTTCGAAATAATCGAAGCGGCGACTGAGATCACGAATTACGACGATCCCGCGCAGGCGCTTTTCAAAAAGACCGATTCTTCGATGCTGGTCTCGATGGAAACGCTTGCTAAGCGCGGCGATATATTCGGGATGATCACCTGCGGCAACACCGCGGTGCTGCTTTCCGGCGTGATAAGATACCTGCCCGGCGAAACGCGCGTGCGGCCCGCGCTGGCGGCGGTGCTCCCCGCGCAGAACGGAAAGTTCACCTGCCTGGTGGATACCGGCGCGACTGTGGACTGCAACCCGCAGATGCTGCACCACTTCGCGCGGCTCGGCACACAGCTCATGCGCGATATGTACGGCATCGCATCGCCGCGCGTCGGCCTGCTTTCAAACGGCGCGGAGCCCACAAAGGGCAACAAGCTCGTTAAGGAAACGCATCCGCTGCTCGCCGCGGACGAAACGCTTGGTTTTATCGGCAACGTCGAAGGAAACAACGCGCTTTCCGGCGTGTGCGACGTGCTTGTGTGCGACGGATTCGCGGGCAACCAGGTTTTGAAAGTCACCGAAGGCACCGCGATGCGCATAATGACCGACATAATGGTCTACGCCCGCCGCGCCAAAAGCCGCGATATCGCCGCGCTGGGCGAGCATCTTATGGGAATATACGACATCGGCTCTTTGGGCGGCGGCATAGTACTCGGCTCGCCGAAGCCGGTTATAAAGGCGCGCGGCAGCGCCGATGCGAAAGCGGTTGTGAGCGTGTGCGGAATGCTTCTGAATATGGCGGCTCACAAAGCGGTGTTCGACGCCGAAAAAAACAAGATATAATTTTTGAATAAAAGGGGAATATGAAAATGTCAAAGATCAGGATCGCCTGCACCTCCACCGGATGTATCGAATACGCGCCGGAGCGTTACCACGGGCTGGGTATAGATATAATCCGCATACACGTGCTTTTCGAGGGAAAGGAATACAAAGAGGGGCTCGACCTCGACCCCGTCGCGTTTTACAAACGCCTTGAAACGATCGAGGACCCGAAAAACCACCTGCCCTCCACCGCGCTTCCCGACGTGGCGGATATAAAAGCCGTTTTCGAGAACGCGATAAACGAAGGGTACGACGAGATCATAGTTTTCACGCTGTCGCAGGCGCTCGGCGGGACGTATAACCTCATCTGCCTCACCGCGAAGGAATACGAGGACAGGATAAAGATCCGCTGCGTCGATACCAAGACGACCTGCTTCGGCGAGGGATTTTTGGCGATAAAGGCGCGCGAGTTCGCCGACGCCGGAATGAGCGGCGATCAGATAATAAAAGAGATCGAATGGATGAAAAAGCGCCAGATATTCATCGGCGTGGACGGCAAGCTGGATTACCTTATCTATAACGGCCGCCTGAAGGGCGGAAAGGCGTTTATGGGACAGATGCTGAACATCTGCCCGGTGGTGCATTTTTCCAAGGAGGGCGAGATAGTCGCGCTGGAAAGCGTGCGCACGCAGAAGAAGGCGCTTGCCCGCACCTGCGAGCTGCTTAAAGAAGCGCTTGCCGGCAGGGACCCGAAGGATTACCTGCTCTGGCACGTTTTCACCGGCCCCTCGCTGCTCGAAACGCTTAAGGAGATCGAGCCGAAATACGGCATACAGACCAACCACGAAGCCGTTATAATGTCCCCGGTCAGCGGATGCCACAACGGTCCGTGGCTCGCCGGCTACGGCGTTGCCTTCCTTCGCAGGGAAGACGAACCGTTGGAGGATTAAGGATGATAAGCGTCAGGGAGGTTTCAAGCGCAAAGGATATAAAAGAATTCATCGAATTCCCGCTTCGTTTGTATAAAGACTGCGTCTGGTACATCCCGGCGCTCTACGGTGACGAAAAGAAACTTCTAAGGTCCGGCGGCAATTCCGAAAGCGCGGGATCGGCGTTCTTTATCGCCGAAAAGGACGGCAAGACCGCCGGCAGGATCCACGCGATAATACAGCATCAGCACAACTTGAAGCACGATTGCCTGCAGATGCGCTTTTCCCGCTTCGACAGCATAGACGACGAAGAGGTCGCGAAAAAGCTGTTCGAAGCCGCGGAACGGTGGGGCGCTTCCAAGGGAATGCTGGAGATCTGCGGCCCGCTCGGCTTTTCCGACCTCGACAGGGAAGGGATGCTGGTGGAAGGGTTCGAGGAGGACACCACCTTCGAGGAGCAGTACAATTACGAATACTACGTTTCGTTAATGGAAAAATGCGGCTTCCGCAAGGACGTGGACTGGCTTGAGTTCGAGCTTAAATACCCCAAGGAGCGCAACCCCATGCTTAAACGCGTGGCGGAGCGCGCGCTGGAGCTGAACAAGCTGCACATCGCCGACAACAATATGTCCAAACGGCAGTATATCGCAAAATACCGCGACGGATTCTTCGACTGCATCGAGGAATGCTACGGCAAGCTCTACGGCACCGTTCCCCTCACGCGCGAGATGCAGGACGAGCTGATCTCTTCCTTTATGCTTATCGTGAACAAAAAATATCTCGTCTTCGTCTGCGACGAAAACGAGCGCGTCATAGCTTTGGGGCTGTGCTTCCCCGGCATCGGCCAGGCGGTGCGCAAAAGCGGCGGGCGTTTGACACCCGCGGCGCTTGTAAAGCTGCTTAAAACCGTTAAATCGCCGGAGGTGATCGACCTCGGTCTGGTCGCCGTGCGCCCGGAATATCAGAACGCGGGCATAAACGCCGTTATTCTGGATAAACTGCTGGATATGCTTTCGGAGGGGACCGTGCGCAAATGCGAAACGAACCTTAACCTGGAAGGCAACACCGCCGTTATGTCGCAGTGGAAGTTTTTCGATTCGCGCCAACACAAGCGCCGCCGCTGCTATATAAAAACGATTGGAGAGAACAAAAATGCTTGACAAATTAAAAGAAATACTCGCCAAGGTGCTTCCGGATACGGATATGTCCGGCGTGACGGAGAAAACGAAGCTCGCGGACGACCTCGGGTTCGATTCGCTCGCGATGATGATGATGGCGATGGAGATCGAGGATTCTTTCGGCTTCCGTTTCACCGAGTTCGTCAAGTTCGATACCGTCGGCGACGTGTGCAGGTACGTAGAGAGCAAAACGAAATAAGGCGCCATAAAAACGAATCAAAAAGAACGGCTGTAAAACCGTTCTTTTTCGTTTTTCGCGTTTATTTTTTGAACCGGAATTCCTTTACGCAGAGATTGCCGAGCCGGGTGGCGACGTTCAGCACGCCTTCGGCGAGGTCGAAAGTCCAGTATTGAGTGTGGCAGGTGTCCGCCTTGCGCAGGGTGAGCGTATATTTGCCGTTTTCGTAAGTATATGCGCCGTAGACCTCGAAAGGCATTTCGGAATTCAGTTTGGGATCCGACGGCACCTGCGTGGAATCGAACCCGCGCAGACTCGTACTGCTGCGGATGAACTCGCCTTCGCCGCATACGAACGCGCGCGTCCCGACGTCGGTGTAAAGCGTTACGCACGCCCGTCCGCCGCGCACCGCCAGCTTGCCGCCGCGTATATCCAGCCCGTTCGGCTCGAATCCGAACTCCGCTTCCGCTTCCGGCGCGGGCTCGCGCTTTTCCGGGGCGTAAAGCTCCGCGCAGCGGCGCTCCAGCGCGCAAACGTCGTGTTCGCCGGGGGCATATAATCCGTCCAGCATTTTGTTCACCGCGTTGAACTCCGCCACCGCGTCCGTCGATTCGCCGTAGAAGGCGAGCACGGTGTCCTCTTCGGGCAGCACGAACCCGATCTGCCCGTATGCGCCGTCGCCGCGGAAGCCGCCGCGCCCGTTCTGCCAGAACTGGAAGCCGTAGCCGCTGCTCCAGTCCTTCGAAGGGTGGTCTTTATACGTTTCGGTTATGCGGCTTGTCGCAAGGCGCAGATATTCCTCGCTCACCACGCGCTTGCCGTTGTAAACTCCCTTTTGCAGAAGCATCTGCAAAAACCGCGTCTCGGTCTCTATATCCACCAGCAGACCGGTGCCGCCGAGGCAGGTCCCGTCCCGCGCGGAGCGCCATTCCGGCGTTTTCACGCCGAGCACGGAAAACAGCTTTTCTTCCAGCAGATCTGTAAGCTTGCGCCCGGTCACCCGCTCCGCCGCCGCCGCGGCGACGCAGGTCGCCGCCGTGCTGTAAACGAAAGTCGTGCCCGGCTCGAACTGCATCGGGAAGGCGAAAAAGGTCTTCAACGCGTCGTCCGCCCAGCGCACGTCCTCCAAAGCGCATCTGCCGTGCCCGCAGCGCATTGTAAGCAGGTCGGCAAGCGTAAGCTTTTTAAGCCCTTCGGTAAGCGTGGGTGGCATTTTGTCGGCGAACAGCTCGCACATCTTCGTATCGGGCGAAAGCAGTCCTTCGTCGATGCAGATGCCGCAGGCGATCGAGGCGTAGGGTTTCGAGAGGGAATAGAGGTACATCGGTTCCGCGGCGCTGTACGGAGCGAAGGAAAGCGAAAGCACCGGTTCGCCGCCTTTAAGTATCTTTAACGCGCGCGGCGCCGTCTTTATCGCGTTGAAGGTATCCAGCATTTCTTCCACGGCGCGTGTGTTCACGTCCGCCCTTGCGAAAACTCGGTTTTCCATATTTTTCTCCTTTAATAAAGGGGCTCCGGAAAGCCCCTTTTATTTACTGTTCTTCTTTTATTTCGGCAAGCGTGAATTCGCGCTCCGGCAGGTCGCCGACAAAAACTTTTATCCGCAGCTTTCCGCCGCCGAAATACCAGCGCTGAACGTGGCAGGTGTCGGCGTGGCGCAGAGTTATCAGCCACCCGTTTTCGCTCTTTTCGTACGCGGCGAACACGCTCACACGCTCCAGCGAACCGGTGTCCGGGTCTAAAAAGCCGATATTCGGGTTGAGATTGCGCAGGACGAGGTGATTAAGTATGTAATCGCCGCCGCCGCAGACGAACTCGTGCACGCCGTAATCGGTATAAAGCACGCAGTGCAGCAGGTTTTCGCCGTAAAGGCGTATCTTTTGCAGTCCGATGCCGTTTTCGCCGACTTCATATAAAACGTCGCCGCCGAACGGTTCGCTCTTCGCGGGGAGATAAAACGTCTCCGCGGTCTTTTCAAGCGCCGCCGCGTCGCCGTCGCCCGATTCGAGCTTGTCCAGCAGGGAATAGATGTGCAGCATCTCGGCGGCCATATTGCCGACCTCGCCCATATATGACATAACTGTCCCGCGCTCCGGGAATACGAGCAGGAGCTGACCGAAAGCGCCGTCTCCGCGGAACCCCCCGCGGGAGTTCAGCCAGAACTGGAAGCCGTAGCCCGCCACCCAGTCCGGCGAGCCGTTGTTCACGTCCTGCGAATGCTTGGATGTGGCGAGACGGATGTATTCCTCGCTTAATATCCTTTCGCCGTTCCAAACCCCGCCGTTCGCCAGCATAAGCCCGAACTTCGTGATATCGTCGCTCGAAAGATAAAGCCCGGTGCCGCCGAGACAGCTTCCGTCGCCCGTTTCACGCCAGCGCGGCTTTTTTATGCCGAGCTTGGAAAACAACTTTTCGTAAAGGAAATCGACCGGCTTCATCCCCGTCGCCTTTTCGACGCAGGCGGCGCAGACGCAGGTCGCGCCGGTATTGTAGGCGAACTTCGTTCCCGGTCCGCAGGTAAGCGGCTGTTCGAAAAACGCCTTCACCGCGTCGTCCGCCCAGCGCATTTTATAAAGCTTGCATTCTTCGTGCCCGCTCTGCATCGAAAGCAGGTCGCGCAGTCGTATCCCGCGCGCGGCTTCGCTCATTTCCTCCGGCATACGCTCCGGCATAAGCTCGCTGACGACGGTATCGGGCGTAAGCAGCCCCATATCGCAGCAGACGCCGACCGCGGCGGAGGTGAAGGATTTCGAAAGCGAGTAGAGGTGCATCGGCATATCGAAGCGGTAGGGCGCCATACAGACCTTAACGGCGGGTTCGCCGTGTTTGTATATCTGCATCGCGCGCAGATTTATCCCGTCCGCCGCGCACGCCGCGATAAATTCGTTCACCGCGTCGGCGTTGAAGCCCTTTTTAACAAAAACGCGCTCTCCCATAGGGGCTCCTCCGTCAATCCATTTTGCCGAGATATATCTCGTTGTTCTTGCCCAGGAAGTATTGCTTTATTATGTTGCGCATCGCCACTGGGTAAAGCTCCTCGTGAAGTATGTTGTCGATGGAGAGCCACTGCGTGCCGATCTGGTCTTCGTCGTAGTGGAGTTCTTTTTTGTCCAGCTCGCCCTTTACGGTGCAGATGAACATGAATTCTATGCGGTGAGTCTCTTCCTTAAAAGATTCGCCGATAAACAGTATGCTCTTCGGCTCCACTTCAAGTCCGGTCTCCTCGCCCACCTCGCGTTTGAGCGCCTCCAGCATAAGCTCGTCCGGCTTCTGCTTGCCGCCCGGCAGAGTATAGTATTCCTTGCCGTCCTCGCCTTTCATTTTAACGGTGAGCAGCTTTGTGTTGTCAATTATCACCGCTTTGATCGAGTTTCTGATTTTCATCGTTCGAATATGCTCCGTTCCCGGTAATGGTTACCGAAAAATTCTTTTCCGTCGCGTTATAATACAGTATGACGATGCGCCCGCCGATCTCCGCTTCCCGCGGGAAGGCGCCCGCGGTGAATTCCGCGCCGCATTTTTCTTTAAGAAGGTCCGCGTATCCGTCGATCTGTTCCCCGGTCACGCCTTCGTAATAAGCCGCGCAGGAACCGCCGCTTTCGGTGAACGAGCGCGCTTTCGCGGGGAATTCGGGGATCCCTTCGGTAAGCGGGCAATCTTCCCAGCGCGAAGTCTTTTTACTGCCGGATACCGCCGCGACGGCGGCGAGTATCAGCCCGAGTATAACTATCGCCGAAACGGCGTATATTATTTCTTTTTTGCGGCGCGACACAAATCCGCGCAGGGCGGGGAGGATCTTACCGTTCATCAATATTTCTCCTGGCGCCATTTAACTATAAACAGCGCCGCAGCCCCCGCGAGAGCCACGAATATTATCGCCAGCACCGGGCCGGTCTTTCCGCTTCCGCCGGAGTCGTTTTCGTTGGATTTCGCCGCGGCGAACGAAGCGTTCACGGTGTGCTTCTGCGAGGTCACCTTAAAGGAATACTGGAAAGTCGTCTTCCCGGCGGCTTCGCCGATCTCCACGCCGTCCACGCGCAGCGAGGATATGGTGTAGCCCTCGTGGGCGTTCACGTAGAAGGTGTAATCGTCCCCGGTCTTCTGCACGTTGTTGTAGGGCGACGCGATAAGGTCGCCGCCTTCTCCGGAATCCAGCGCGATCTCGGGCGCTTCGCCGGTCTCTTTAACAAGCACGTATGCGCCTTCGTTCCCGTAGGGAAGCGGGCCGACGGTGCCGTCCGACGCGCCCTTAAAGGAGCTCGCCGCGCCTTCTTTGTCGTAGAGTTCCACGTTCGCGCTGTCGTAAAGCTTTAACTGTACGCTTTCCCCGGCGAACAGCGCGCCGGTCTTTAAGAACACGGTGGAGCCCTCCGGCATCCCGAGCCCGAAATCGAAAGAATACATCGCGAACGGTATCGCGTCGGGCTTGCCGAGTTTAAGCAGACCGCCCACGGTGTTGTAGGTCTCGCCGCTGTTTACGCGGGTGATCTCCATATTCGCGGAGGAAGCGCCGCCGTCGAAGGGTACTCCGGTGGGGATTATCACGCTGCCGTGTATCCCGCGGAACTCCACCGCCTTGCCTTTGGTCTCGGAGGCGATCTTTTCGAACACCTCGCGCAAAACGGTGTGCTGAACAGACACGTCGACGACTATCTGTTCCTCGTCCCAGTCTATGTCCTTGACCGAAATGCCGTCCGCGGCGGGAGTGTCGTTTTCGGGCTTGAAGGTCACTATCACCTGCGTGTCGGCGGTCACCTTGAATTTGTATTTGTTGTTCGCAAGCTCTTTGTTCTCGCCGCCTACACGGAAGTAGTCGACAACGTATCCGTCGTCCGGCGTAACGGTAAAGCTGAGCTCGTCGCCGTCCGCGGCTTTGATCAGCGTGCCGTTGCCGCCGCCGATCGTCTGAGTGCCCACCGCGAGCTTGCCGTTGGAGCCGACGTTCACGCGGACGCTGAATTCTTCTTTCACGACGGGCGTCGTGCCCGCGGCGGAAACTTTTATCTCTATCGTAACGTTTTCGGTTATTTCCGCGCTGTATACTCCGCCCTGCGCCGTTATCGCCTTGCCGCCGACTGTCACCGAATCGAGCTTGTAGTTGAGCGAGGGGTTGACCGTGAATTTAAGAGTCGATTCCGAACGGCAGTCGATCCCGTCGGTATATTCGCCCGCGCCGGGGTTCTTTATGCTCTTGTACCCGGTCGCCGTGACCGTCGCGGGGCCGCGGAGCTTAAAGGTGACGTGGACCATATCGTAGGAGAAGATTATCCCGGTGTTCGTCTCTATGGTGAAGGTGTATTCGTTGGAGAGCAGGGGAACGTTCGCTCCGTTCACCGTGAATCCGGCTTTTTCCGGATCGAATTCGGTGCCGCCTATGTCGAATCTCACCGTTACCTGCGTTCCCGCCATTATCGAAAGCGGTGCGGAATAGGTTTCCTCCTCGCCGTCGCCGGATCTAACGGTGACCGAGTCGGCGCCGAAGGAATCTATGGTAAGAGATACCGGCTCCGACTTGCGGGTGGTAGAGGCGGAAACGGTTATGTTGTCTTTTTTGTTCGGAGTCAGCTCAAAGCTGCTTTCGGTCTTATCGGTCACCTGCATCGGCACCACGCAGACTACCGAATCCAGCTCGTAATGCTCCGCCGCGACCACACGCACCGAAACGGTGGCTTCGGTGCCGACGTATTCCGTCGCGGGGGTATCCGACCCGGCGAAATAGCACAGCGCGCTCCCGGCGTTGCCGTTGACCACAAAGGTTATGCGGTAGGAATCCGGGTCGACCGGGTCTTCGGAGGAACCGTCCTCGGAATCATCGGCGCCGGATCCTTCTCCGCCCGACGACGAATCTTCGGACGTATCGCCGCCTTCGGAGCTGTCGTCCCCCGTTCCGGAGGAATCCTCGACGGCAGCCGAGCTTTCGTCGCCCGCGGGCTGCGAGCTTTCGTCCTCGCCTTCGGCAAAAACGGCGGCGCCGAACACGGCGAGCGCCGTCATCAGCGCGAGCAGGACCGCGATAATTGTTTTGATTCTGGAAATATGTTTCATGTTGCCTCCGTAAAAAACGACTCTGCGATTGACAATTCGCTTTGAATCTGTTATACTACCGTTCAAGGTGCTAATCTATATTATAATGATATTTTATGATAATGCAACACCTCACAGCAAAAAGAAAGTAATTTTTTGACCGAAAGGACTGAAAAAAGTGGCAGACAAAAAATTTGTCGAGGATATCACCTCCATGGAGGTCGATTTCGCCCAGTGGTACACCGACATCGTTAAAAAGGCGGAGCTGGTGGATTATTCCGGCGTTAAGGGGTGTATGATCATCCGCCCCTACGGATACGCCATCTGGGAAAATATCCAGCGCATACTCGACGCGGAGTTCAAAAAGCTCGGGCACGAAAACGTTTATATGCCCATGTTCATCCCGGAATCGCTGCTCCAGCGCGAAAAGGACCACGTGGAGGGCTTCGCCCCCGAATGCGCGTGGGTGACCATCGGCGGGCAGAACCAGTTAAGCGAAAAGCTTTGCGTCCGCCCGACTTCCGAAACTCTTTTCTGCGAGCATTACAGGAATATAATCCATTCCTACCGCGATCTGCCGAAGCTTTATAACCAGTGGTGCAACGTCGTGCGGTGGGAAAAGACCACGCGCCCGTTCCTGCGCACCTCCGAATTCCTGTGGCAGGAGGGGCACACGATGCACGAGACGGAGGAAGAGGCGCGCGCGGAAACGCTGCGTATGCTGGACGTCTATTCCGATTTCTACGAAAAAACGCTGGCGATACCCGTCGTGCGGGGCAGAAAGACCGAAAAGGAAAAATTCGCCGGCGCGGTGGAGACCTACACAGTCGAACCGATGATGCACAACGGATTCGCGCTGCAGGGCGGCACCACGCACTATTTCGGCGACGGTTTTGCAAAAGCGTTCGACATAACCTTTACCGACCGCGAGAACAACATAAAACACCCGCACCAGACCTCGTGGGGGGTTTCCACCCGTATGATCGGCGCCATTATAATGGCTCACGGCGACGACAACGGCCTGGTGCTCCCGCCCGCCGTCGCGCCGGTACAGCTTGCGATAATCCCGGTCGCCCAGCACAAGGAGGGCGTTCTGGAAAAAGCGCGCGAGCTTGCGGAAGCCCTTTCGGCGAAGTTCCGCGTAAAGCTGGACGACAGCGAGAACAGCACCGGCTGGAAATTCTCGCAGTACGAGATGAAGGGCGTGCCGCTGCGTCTGGAGATCGGCCCGAGAGATATCGAGAACAATTCCTGCGTGCTCGTTTCCCGCGTCACGCGTGAGAAATCGTTCGTCTCGCTCGACGGGCTGGAAAACGCGGTCGCCGAAGCGCTTGCCAAGGTCCACGACGAGCTTTACGCCCGCGCCGCGGAAAACCTTAAAAACCGCACGTCGGTCGCGCACAACTACGAGGAATTCCTTAAAACGGCCGAAGAAAAAAGCGGCTTCATAAAAGCGATGTGGTGCGGCGACAGCGCCTGCGAGGACAAGATAAAGGACGATACCGGCGGCGTGAAATCGCGCTGCATCCCCTTCGAGGAGGAGCATATCGGCGACGTCTGCGTCTGCTGCGGCAAGCCCGCGAAGCATATGGTGGTCTGGGGCAGACAGTATTGAATAAAACTTACGGGGGAGGGACGTTTTCTTCCCCCATTTTGAGGTAATTATGAAGATCTCCACCGAAATAAACTCCATTTCGCAGTTCGTCGGGATGGAGGACGCCGTGCGCATCGTCGCGGACGCGGGCTTCGACGCCTGGGATTTTTCGATGCACGTTATGGCGGGATACAACTGGAGCACCGGCGAATACGCTCCGCCGGAGCATCCGCTTAACGGCGACGGGTATCTGGAATACGCCGAAAAGCTGGGGCGCATCGGCAGGGAGAACGGCATCGTCTGCAACCAGTCGCATTCGCCCTATCCGGTATTTGTCCCGCAGATCGCGCAGAAGGCGCACCGCGCGCTCGAATGCACCGCCGCCGCCGGAGGCGGGATATGCGTTATCCACCCGCACAACAACAAAACGCCCGAGGAGAACGCGGAATATTTCAAAGAATTCCTGCCCACGGCGAAAAAGCTGGGCGTTAAGATCGCCTGCGAGAATATGTATAACTGGGACGAAGCCGCGGGGCACACCGCCCCCGCCGCCTGCTCCGACCCGGCGAACTTCACGGCGCATATCGACGCGGTGAACGATCCTTATCTTGTCGCCTGCCTCGATATCGGCCACGCGGAGATGATGCACTGGTTCGGCGTTTCGGCGGCGGATATGGCGCGCGCTCTTGGCGGAAAACGGCTTAAAGCGCTGCATATACACGATAACGACCGCCGCGGCGACAAGCACCAGATCCCGTTTTCGATGGACATAGATTTCGAACCGGTGGTCAAGGCACTGCACGATATAAACTACACCGGGTACTTCACGCTTGAATCCGCAAGCTACCTGCGCAAATACTCGCCGGACGATATAAAGGGCGGCGTTAAGAAAATGGCGCAGGCGGCAAGAAGACTTGCGGATATGTTCGAAAGTCTGGATAAATAATGGCTCTTTATCTGTTATCTCCCGCCGGTTCGCCGGAAGCGCTGCGCGCCGCGCTCGAAGCCGGCGCGGACGAGGTCTATTTGGGCGGTCACGCGTTTAACGCGCGTATGAACGCCGCCAACTTCACGCCCGAAGCGTTAAAAGAAGCGGGCTCGCTCTGCCGCGCGCAAAACGTGCGCCTGCATATCACGGTGAACACGCTGCTTTCCGACAGGGAATTCGCCTCCGCGCTGGAATACGTGCGCTTCCTGGATCGCGAGGTGCGCCCGGACGCGCTTATAGTGCAGGATATCGGGCTTGCCGCCGCGATAAGGCGTGAGTTCCCCGCGCTCGCCCTGCACGCCAGCACGCAGATGCGCGTCCATTCCCCCGGGGATATAGCTTTTCTGCAAAAGCTCGGGTTTACCCGCGCCGTACTCGCGCGCGAGCTGCCCGCGCGGGATATAAAAGAATGCTCCGGGATGGGGACGGAGACCGAGATATTCGCTCACGGGGCGCTTTGCGTCTGCGAAAGCGGCGGCTGCCTTATGAGCTCGGTCATCGGCGGCAGAAGCGGCAACCGCGGCGAATGCGCCCAGCCCTGCCGTCTGCCCTATAAGGGCGGGAACGGCTACCCGCTTTCGTTAAAGGACCTCTGCCTCGCGGGGCGTATAACGGATATCGCGGAATGCGGCGTCACCTCGATAAAGTTAGAGGGCAGGATGAAGTCGCCCGACTACGTTTACGCCGTCACCTCGGTATATCGCCGCCTTATCGACGAAAACCGCAACGCCGTGCCCGAAGAACTGGAACAGCTTGCGAACGTCTTCTCACGCGGGGGGTTCACGCAGGGGTATTTCGATTCGAAGATAAATAAAACGATGTTCGGGTTCCGCAGCGAATCGGATAAACAGACAACGCGTTCTTCCGCGTTCGCCCGCGCCGCCGCGTATCCGCCGCGCAAGCCCGCCGCCGCGCCCGCGATACCGCCTTTCCGCCCGCCCGTGCGGGAGGAAAAGCTCGTGCTCCCCGCGCGGGGGCAGTTCGGGTTCGTCCTGCGTTTCGATTGCGCGCTTCCCTCCGAACGGCTGCTTGCGAAATACGCTCCCTCCGCCGCCCGCATCGACGTTCCGCTGCGATTCGCCGCGGACAAACGGCTTGCGCCGTACGCGGGCAAAATAAGCGCCGTAATGCCGCGCAGCGTCTTCCGCGCGGAAACGGAGGAGACCGAAAAACAGCTCGCTGCGGCGAAGCGAAACGGCGTTAAACAGTTAACGGTGACCTCTATGTGGCAGTTTTCGCTTGCCGAAAAAGCGTTTTTCCTGCACGGGGACTATACTTTGAACGTTACGAACCGCCAAACTCTGGCGTTCTACGCGGGCTGTCCGCTTTCTTCGATAATGCTTTCGCCGGAGACGGACGGCGCCTTCCCGAAGGGCTGCCCCGCCGCGCTGGAATATATCGGCTACGGGCGCACGCCGCTTATGCACACCCGCGCCTGCATAATCGCCAACCTGAAACCCTGCCCGCGCGGGCAGGGGAGCGAAGTAAACTCCCCCGTCTGCTCCGCGGCGCTTACCGACAGGATGGGGGCGCGCTTCCCGGTGTTCGCCGGAGCGAACCATACGAACACGGTCTATAATTCGCTTCCCGCCTGGCGGCTGGATAAAAAGGACCGCCTTAAATCCTCCGGCGTGGGGCTTATAACGCTGTTCTTCACCGACGAGCCGGAATCCCGCGCCGCGCATATAATCGACCTCGCGCTGTCGGGCAAAAAACCGGATTTCGAATACACGCGCAGGTAGCGCAACAAAAAAACGGCTCAACCGAGCCGTTTTTTATTGCAACGATTTATGTTATACGGTTATTTCTTTACGAAGCCGGAGGCGTATTTTACCGATGCCATCGCGTCCTCGCCGTAAAAATCCGCGCCCATCGCTTCGGCGTATTCCCGCGTGAGCACCGCGCCGCCGACCATTACTTTAATCCCCGGCAGTTCGGCGTGCAGCAGCCGCACCGTTTCCGCCATAGCGGGGACGGTGGTAGTCATAAGCGCACTCAGGCCCACTATCCGCGCGCCGCTTTCACGCGCGGAATCAAGCACCTTTTGCGGCGGCACGTCCTTGCCGAGGTCGATCACGGTAAAGCCGTAGTTCGCCAGCAGACTTACCACGATGTTCTTCCCTATATCGTGTATATCGCCCTGCACCGTCGCCATCACAACTTTTACTCCGTTGCCGCCGCCGCTTTCGCCCATTGCGGAATTCAGCACCGCGAAAGCCGCCTTCGCCGCCTCCGCGCCGCCCAGCAGACGGGGCAGGAAAAGCTCCTTGCGCTCGTATCCGGCGCCAAGCTCGTTCAGCGCGGGGACGATTATCCCGTCGATCACCTCCAGCGGTTTTTTGCCGCTTTCCAGCTCCCGCCGGGCGCATTCCCGCGCGGCTCCGGATATCCCGCGGAACACCGCTTCGTAAAGCGTCGGGCGCTTTGTTTGCCCGCGCTCCTCCGGCGCCGCGCCCGCGTCGTAAACGAACGGGACGGGTGAACGGTACTCTTTTTTTATTATAAGCTTTGCGGTTTCGGATGCGGGGTTGATTATCGCCGCCGACAGCCCGCGCGACCGCGCCGATTCGAGGAACGCGGCGTTTATCGCGGTGCGTCCGGGCATCCCGAACGATATGTTCGAAACGCCGGAGACGGTCAAAAGCCCCCTTTGCGCGAGCTTTTCTATACATTCCAGAGTTTTGTCGCCGCTCTTTTCGTCGGTCGCCACGGTCATCGTCAGCGCGTCGAACAGCAGGCGCTCTTTTTCTATGCCGTATTCCTTTGCGCGGGCAATCATTTTATCCGCGACTTCCAGTCTGCCCGCGGGCGAATCGGAAATGCCGTTTTCGTCAAGCAGCAGAGCCACCGTCGGCGCGCCGTATTTTTTCGCCGTCGGGAACACCGCCGCCATATTCTCTTCCTTGCCGTTCACCGAATTTATCACCGGCACGCCGTTGTATATCCGCGCCGCCGCCGCCAAAGCCTCCGGGTCCGCGGAATCTATCTGCAGCGGGATATCCACTTCCGCCTGGATCGACTTCACAAGCCCGCAAAGCGTTTCTTTTTCGTCGATATCCGGCAGTCCGGCGTTCACGTCGAGTATATCCACGCCGGCTTCGCGCTGGTCAGCCGCCTCCGCCACCGCATAAGCGAAATCGCGCTTGCGCAGCGCTTCTTTCAGCGCGGGCTTTCCGGTGGGGTTCAGCCGCTCGCCGATAAGCGCCGTAACGCCTTTTTCAAAGCGGAACACCCGCGTGCCGGTGCAGCACGCCGCGGCGGAGCATACCTCGCGCCGCGCGGGGGTTTTTCCGCGCACGGCGTCTTTCATCGCCTTTATGTGCTCCGGTGAGGTGCCGCAGCAGCCGCCGAAGGCGCTCGCGCCCATTTCCAAAAGTTTTTCCGCGAACCGGGCGAACTTTTCCGGCGTTTCGCTGTAAAAGGTCTTCCCGCCCAGAAGCATCGGCATCCCGGCGTTCGCGTTCACAAAGACCGGGGCTTCGGAATACCTGCACAGCAGCCGCGCGGCTTCCTCCATCCCGTCCGGCCCCTGCCCGCAGTTCACGCCCACGGCGTCGGCTCCCAAGCCGTTAAGATATACCGCGGCGCATTCCGCGTCGGCGCCCAGAAGCATTCTGTTCGCGGAATCAAAGGTTACCGACACCGCCACGGGCAGCGCGCAGTTTTCTTTGACCGCGAGCACCGCCGCCTTGCATTCGTAAAGGTCGCTCATCGTTTCTATAAGCACAAGATCGGCGCCCGCCTCGCCCGCGGCTTTCGCAGGCGCGGCGTAGGCCTCATACGCTTCCTCAAAGCTCATATCCCCGAACGGCGCCATAAGCTTTCCGGTGGGGCCTATGTCCGCGGCGACAAGTATTTTTCTCCCGGCGTTTTGCGCCGCTTCCCGCGCGATGCGTACCGCGCGGCGTACCGTTTCCGCGGCGTCCATGCCGCTTCCGCGCATTTTTATCCCGTTCGCGCCGAAGCTGTTGGTCGTTAAAATATCCGCCCCGGCGGCGATATACGCCTCGTGTACCCCGCGCACGGCTTCCGGCGCGCGGTAGTTAAGCGCTTCCGGCATCTCGCCGCTTTGCAGTCCGGCGCTTTGGAGCATGGTCCCCATCGCGCCGTCGAACAGCACGGCTCTGCCGCCGAATACTTCAAAAACGTTCATTTGCGTATCTCCGAAATGTTCCCCATTATCTCCCCCGCGATATCCGGGCGATTCATCGTGTAGATGTGTATGTTGTTCACGCCGTTGGCGATAAGGTCTATTATCTGCTCCGTCGCAAACGCTATGCCCGCCTGCTTCATCGCCGCCGCGTCGCCGCAGAAGCGGTTCGCCATTTCCAAAAACCTGCGCGGCAGCACCGTGCCGGAAAGCTTAACGGTGCGTTCGATCTGCTTTACCGAAGTAATGGGCATTATCCCGGCGATCACCGGGGTGTTTATCCCTGCCTTGCGCAGCTTCGAAAGGAAGGAATACATTATCTCGTTGTCGAAAAACATCTGCGTGGTGAAGAAATCGCAGCCGCTTCCGGCTTTTATCCGCAGCGCCTCGATATCCGCCGCGACGGAAGCCGATTCCGGGTGGCATTCCGGGTAGCAAGCGCCGCCCACGCAGAAATCGCCGCGCGCTTTTATTGCGGCTATAAGGTCGCTCGCATAGCGGAAAACTCTCTTCGGCTCCCTGCCCTGCGGCATATCGCCGCGCAGCGCGAGCAGATTTTCTATGCCGTATTTTCGCAAAAGCGAAAGGTAGCCGTTAAGCGAATCTTCGTCCGACGAAACGCAGGTCAGGTGCGCCAGCGCGGGGACGCCGTGCCTTTCGCTTTCCTCCGCGAGCTCGGCGGTATATCCCGCCGTGGAACCCGCCGCGCCGTAGGTAACGCTTATAAAATCCGGGCGCAGCTTCGCCGTAGCCGCCGCGATCTCGCGGCTCTGCTCCAGCGCGGAACCCTCCTTGGGCGGGAACAGTTCGCAGGAAACGGTTATTTCTTTTTCGGCGAGTATTTTGGAAATTTTCATTTTCGGATTCTCCTGAATACGTAATAATCCTTTTCGTTTGCGGCGCAGCCGTCAAATCCCTTGCCGCCGGACTTTTCCAGAAGCTCGAACCCTTCCGCGGCGGCGCGCAGGGTCTTTTCGGAATGAAAGCGCTGCTTCTGCGTTTCGGTCCCGCGCTCGTAGCTCCCGTCCTTCCCGCGTGTGAAAAAGTCCAGCGTGAATTCGCACACGGAGCCGGTTTTCGAAGCCGCGCTGCGCCATATCAGCAGGTCGCCGCCCGATTCGTAAACGTAAGACCTGCCGTCGAACACCTCTTTATAGCGGTAAAGCGTGTTCACGTCGAAGGCGAATATCCCGCCCGGCTCGAGGTAGTTGCGCACCAGCGCGAAGACCTTTTTAAGGTCACGCGCGGTAAGGATGTAGTTAAGGCAGTCGAACGAGGAATACACCGCCTGAACGGTGCCGTAAAGCTCGAATTCGCGCATATCCTGCGCAAGCAGCAGCGTATTCAGCCCGGCGTTTCTTTCGTAGGCGGCGGAAAGCATTTCCAAAGAGCTGTCGAGCCCGGTCATATCGTATCCGCGCTTCGCAAGCAGAGCGCAGATCGCCCCGGTCCCGCAGCCGAGGTCGAGCACCTCGCGCACCGGGATCGCCGCCTTCGGGAAGCATTCGTTCGCCAGATAATCGGCGTAAGGCGCGTAGGCGCCGCCGTTCACGCCGTCGTAAAACGAAGCCGGAAGCGAAAAGCTCATTTGCTTATCCTGTCCAGCACCATGGTGTAGCCGTCGTTGCCGTAGCGCAGCGCGCGGTTCACGCGGGTGATCGTGGCGGTGGAAAGGCGGGTGCTGTGCGCGATGTCATTGTAGGTGTTGCCGTCGCGCAGCATCTCCGCCGCCTGCAGGCGCTTGCTCATTTCGGTTATCTCGCTTATCGTGCAGATGTCGCCCAGAAAACGGTACGCCTCCTCCACGTTCCGCAGACTTGCAATGGCTTCCGCCAGCTTATCGGTCTTTTCGTCCCTTATTTTGTCAAGCATTTTTTTCGTCCTCCTTGTTTTCGCCGCCGAAAACGACCTCGTCGGCGCCGAAAGTTCCTTTTATAAATCTGTATGTGTCGTTGTAAACCGAGTGCAGATAGGGCTCCTTCGATTCGTACGCCTTAAAGAAATACCCCGGCATACTGCCCTGATAATACATATGCGCCGCGTCCTTCATATACCCGGTCATCGCTCCGGCGGCGTAGTATTTCTTCATTCTTTCGACGTTCCAGTCCTCCGCGCCGCCCATTTCAAGCTCTATGCACATCCCCATAAGCTTCGCGGTGCGCGCCGCTTCGAAAAGACGCGCGTCCGGGACTGTCTTGTTAAAGGCGTAGTTCGGCTGATAACAGCCGAGGTCGAACCCCAGCCGCCGCGCAGACTTCGCCGAGATCGTAGCATAAAGCGCGCGCCTCGCCCCCGGTAAAGCGGAAAAATGCCGGGTCATGGCATTCGGCGGTTCCGGCGTAAACGCCGTCGGTCAGCATACCCGCGCTTTCGGGGCTGTTGAACCATTCGGTGCGGTGCTTTTCTTCTATGCTTTCGTAAACTTTTACGGTTTGTTTAAGACCGCGCAGCAGGTTTTCGCGGTTTTCGGCGGGAGTGTTCACGGTTTTCACACTCGCTTTCGGTTTTTAATACATTGTTGTGTTAGTATGCTAAAATCATTATACAACATAAAAGCCGTTTTTGCAATAGCAAATTGCAAATCTTCGTTGACACCGCGCCCCGCGCGGGGTATAATTGAAACGAACACAGTATCCCGGAGCGTGAATAACGATGTTTGGAACAAAAAGAATAATAAACCGCCTGCTCGCCGCCGTTTCTGCGCTGCTGCTCCTGCCTTTCGCCGCCCCGCGCGCGTTCGCGGCGGAGGAAAGCAACCTTGCGCGCGGAAAGACCGTTTCCGTTTCGAGCGACGCGGCGAACGGGCGCAGCTATAACGAGCTCGACCGCTTCGCGCCGGAAAAGCTCACCGACGGCGTGTACGGCAAAGCGGATTACGGCGCGCCGGAGTGGAACAAGTTCTACCGCGCCGTGGGGCGCACGCTCACCGTCGACCTGGGCGAAAATTCCCGCGTGACGCGCGTCCGCGCCCGCTTCCTGCACAACCGCGCCGCCGGAGTTACCAGCCCGCGCCGGATAAGCGTTTTCGTTTCGCAGAACGGAAAAGATTTTTCCCCCGCGAAGACGGTCTCCGGCGGGGAGCCGCCTTTCGCGCCGGATCGCGGCGATAAGACCGAGATCGCGGTATACGAGCTTTCGCTCGAGCCGGTCGCGGCGCGCTTCGTCGCGCTGCATTTCGACGTTACGGTGAACACCTTTATCGACGAGATGGAAATATTCGGCGACAGGGAGGATATCCCCGCGCCGCCGACAGAATTCGCCGATATCGTAAAGAACGAAAACGCCTTCTTCCCGCGCGAAGGGCTGGGAGGCGACCACGATATAGTGCTGTTCCACGCCGGATATTCGCCGGAGGACGAAAAGCTTGTGAACAACACGGAGGAGCAGTTCCTCGCCTATATCGGCTACCGCGAAAAGGGCGGGAAGATAACCGACACGATGTTCGATTCGGTGATGTTCCTTACCCTGCAGGGCAAATGCCCTTCCGGCGGCTCGCTTACCATTGCGGGCGGAAAAACCGTTATGTCCGACTGGGAAACGCTGCTGGACAGCTGTTTTTCAAAGGAATACAACCTCGGCGCGCTGGACCGCGCGGCGGGCGAGCTGAACCGGGCGCTCGGGTTCGGTGACCGAAAAATATCCGTCTATCTCACCGTCCCTTACCCCAAGACCGGCACCCCGGCGTTCGGGGATATCGACGGCGACGGACAGCCGGAGGGAATAAACGGTTACGGCGACTGCCTTGCCGTTACCGAATGGTTCATAAAGGAATGTATCCGCCGCTGGGACGGGGCGGGGTACGAAAACCTCGCGTTCAAGGGCTTTTTCTGCAACAGCGAAGGCCTCACCTGCTCCCGCTTCGAATACGAGGAACGCTACGCCGCCGACGCCGCGGAAATAATGCGTTCATACGGCAAGACCTGCGTTATGATACCCTACCTGCACGGAGAGGGGATCGACAGATACCGCGAGCTCGGGCTCGACGCGGCGCTTATGCAGCCGAACCTCTCTTTCAACGAAACGCTGCAGGACGATCCGGAGGGCGCGATGCTCGATTTCGCCGAAACGGCGAAGCGGTTCGGGCTGGGTATGGAAATGGAGATCGCGGACGGCGTGCGCTGGGAACCGGAAAAACTGGGCGCGCTCTACGAGCAGTATCTCGTTTCCGCCGCGCAAAGCGGATTGATGACCGGCACCGTGCACGCCTATTACAACGGCGCGGGACCGGGCGTGTTCTACGATTGCTGCGTAAGCTCCGACGCGGCGAAGCGCAGGTTTTACGATCTTACCTATAAGTTCATAAAAGGAACGCTCGAATACCCGGAAAACTACGGCGTACACGAAACGCAAACGGAATTTTCCGCCGCCGCGCGCGAAAGGATAACCGGCGACGCGGGCGTTTCAGGCGACTGGAGCTTCACTTTCAAAACCACCCGCAATCCCGCAAACGGCTACGTTCTGTTCAACGAATCGGAAAAGACCTTTTCCTATACCCCCGACAGAAAGTTCGCCGGGACGGACGGCTTTGAATACGCCGTGCTCTGCGGCGGAAAAGAAATACTGCGGAGCGAGATAACCGTGACTGTCGCGGGCGGGGAAGCCGCTTCTTCCGAAAGCTCCGAGCCCGCAAGCCGCGCGCTGCCGGAAAACGGGATCACCGGGGCGAACAGAGGCGGCCTGCGGACCGCGGTTTACGCCGCGATCGGCGCGCTTGCGCTCCTTGCCGGGGCGGCGTGCGTTTTCTTCGCGGTGAAAAAGCTTAAAAAACGCAAAAAAGGCGGTGGAAACGGTG
Source organism: Clostridia bacterium (assembly GCA_017447445.1). Taxonomy (GTDB): domain Bacteria; phylum Bacillota; class Clostridia; order Oscillospirales; family CAG-382; genus Coliplasma. Next base: position 51,176 of record JAFSNK010000038.1, read on the forward strand.
AAGCGTGACGAACGCACCAACGCGATGCGCCTGCTGGAGGCGGCGGGCGCGGAATACGAGCCGTTCTGTTACGAGGCGAAGGACGCTTTAAGCGGAATAGAGATAGCCGAAAAACTCGGGTTCCCGCGCGCTTCGGTGTTCAAAACCCTGGTGACCGTCGCGGGATCGAAGAAAAACTACGTTTTCGTGGTCCCCGCGGACAGCGAGCTGGACCTGAAAAAGGCGGCGCGCGCCGTGGGCGAAAAGACGGTGGCGATGATAAAGCAGGCGCAGCTCCTTCCGCTTACCGGATACGTTCACGGCGGCTGTTCCCCCGTGGGGATGAAAAAGCAGTTCCCGACGGTGGTCGATTCCTCGGCGCTCGCGCTGGAAAAGATCGTCGTTTCGGCGGGGAAGATAGGGCGGCAGGTCGCAGTATCGCCGCAAGCGCTCGCGCTCGCCTGCCCGCTGACCTTCGAAAAAATCACCCGCGATTGAAATTAAAGGTTGAAATTCTGAAAAAAGTGTGGTAATATATAAAAAATATATCCCGAAAACCAAATTTTTACGGAGGTTACACAATGAAGAAATTTTTTGCGCTTCTGCTCGTGTTCGTAATGGCGCTTTCGGTTCTCGCCGCATGCGGCAAGACGGACGAGGGCTCCCAGGCGGCGTCCGACGTTTCACAGGCGGAAACCAGCAAGACGGATCCCAACGCCCAGTGGAAAGACTCCGCCGGCAACTGGGTACCGAAGCAGCCGGTCAAGGATATGTCCGGCAAGACCTTTACGATAATCGTCAAAGGCGGCACCGGCACCTATCAGTCCGACGACTTCACCACCGACGGCACCCTTTACGGCGACATACTCAACACCGCGGTAAACGACAGGAACAACAAGGTTGAAGAGATCTACAAGATCGAACTCAACGTCGTTAAGAGCGCCACCATTAACGAGGATATCCAGCAGGACCTCGACGCGAGCGCCGGCGATTACGACGCGATAATGCCCAATATGACGGCGCTTTCCAGATTCGCTTCCGAAGAAAACCTTTACGACCTTACCAAGATAAAGGATTTCGACGTGAACGCCCCCTGGTACGACAAGAACGCCACCGAAGCGTTCTCCATAGGCAACGCGGTGTACTTCACCACCGGCGACCTCACCATACTTTCCAAGGTCAACGCCCCGTCCATACTCTTTAATAAAGAGATGCAGAACGATTATCACCTGCCCAATCTTTACGATCTCGTCCGCGAAAAGAAGTGGACCTTCGATAAGATGATCGACCTCGGCAAGCAGGTCGCCAGCGTTACCAACGAAGATCCGTTCCAGAACACCTACGGTATGCTTACCAGCTACGGCGACGCGATGGTAATGTTCGGCGCCTCCGGCGAAAAGGTTGTCGATAAGGACGAAAACGATATGCCGATGCTCAAATTCGGCTCTACCGAACGTTCTCTCGGTATAGCGCAGAAAGTGCTTAAAACGCTCGAGGAAGGCGACAACTGGCTTGTCTTCGCGCAGGATCCGGCGTTCTCGGCGGACGTCTGGGTATTGTCCCTTAAGATATTCTCGGAAGGCCACGCTCTGTTCAGACCGTCCTATTTCTCCGCCACCACCAAGCTGCGCAAGCAGTCGGATATCACCTTCGGCATCCTGCCGCATCCGCTTATGGACGACACGCAGACCGAATACGTCAGCTACAGCGGCACCGGCGAGACCGCGGGCATAGCCATCCCGATCTCCGCGAAGGATCCGGAATTCTCGGCTTATATGATCGACGCTTACTCCGCCTGGGCGAAGAACTACGTCACCCACGCGTACTACGACGTTATCCTTTATCAGCGCGACGCGCGCGATAACGAATCCGAGGAAATGCTGGACATCATATTCAGCAACATCGTCTACGATATGGGCGAATGCTTCAACTTCGGCAAGATAAAAGAGACGTTCTACAACCTTGCAAGAGACCGCAGCAGCGACATCACCTCGGCTTATCAGTCGATCCAGGGCGTTCTCGAATCAGACGTTCAGGAGCTGCGCGAGACCTTCGAGAAATGATCCGCAAATAAAATAAGACCTGACGGGCTGTTCAGAACCTGCGTTTTGAACAGCCCGTTTTCCTGTTTTTATTGACTTGAATAATAAAGCGTGCTATAATATAAACGGACCGATGCGAAAACACCGTGCGGAAAGACAAACGCTTATTGATTAACAAAGGAGGACTTATGAAGATTTACGGAAAAAGAGCTTTCGCGTATATCCTTTGCTTGTGCCTTTTGGTATCTTTCCCCTTTGGAGCGCGAGCCAAAACAGCAACGGAAATCGAAGCGTATTTAGCAACAGCTTATGAGTTTACCAGTTATTTGGATACAATTCATATTTTAGGGCACGGAGCGTTTTATATGGGTGAATGTTCCCTGCTTCGCGATTCTTCGACAATCGGGAATTATTATGGGTATTTGGAGAATGAAGTGAGTTTACCTCAAGACGCACAGTTGCTCACATCTGCAAATTTTTGCGCATACTGGGATCTCTGCGGCGAGTATTATACGTATCAGTGTGGCAAAGTTTATAGAATGACCAATGTGTTCAGTATAACAGACGACGCCGAATGCCATATTTGTTTTTCCGATACTAACGAGTATATACAGTTTTATTACGCTCCCGGTTCAAGGGTAGACGCTTATTACTTAATGTATGAGAATTCATTAGCGCCCACATGGTACGGCAAACATGTTTATAGGAACAATTTCCAAATGGCCGAAAGCGGATCGGGAGTTTAGTTCAATATTCACTCTTTGATCCTTCGGTAAAAAGCGCGAGTGTTTTCGCATCATCCGCCCCAAAAACAGAGACGTTTTGCGTCATCGGGAAGGAGAGTTTATATGCACAGGCGAGTTAAGACCGCGGCGCTTGCTTTATTAATGATTTTTCTGTGTGCCTGCGGCTCTGGAAGAGACACGGATCTGCGGATCGACTACTTATATATTTCAGTGAGCAACGGCAAATTTGACGTTATATGCAGAGTCAACCCGACGACCGGCGACGCTTCTCCGCTTTGCGACGTCCCGGCGTGTCTGCACAACAGCTTCGAGTGCCCGGCATACGGCGTGCGCGGGTTTTCTGTGAGTGAGGACAGAAAAACCGTGGCGTATATGCGGATCCGCGGAATCGAATTCGGCGCCGAAGCCGAAATGTCTTCATGGGAAAACGTTATAATGCTGTATGACGCGGGCAGCGCGGAATCAAAGGAAATTCGCAGAATGCCTTTTTCGAACAAGAATCAGTGCCTTATCGCGCTTGACGGCGGTGACGTGATATTCAACGAGATCGAGATAACAAAGCCGGGCTCGCCGGAGGGCGGCGTTCCCGACGGAAACGGCGAAGAATTCATAAACAGGTATTACGCCCGGCGCGACGGTAAAACCGTTTTGCTGAAAGAGCTAAAGAACGGTGCGATAAACCTGCAAAAACAAAAAAACACGTTGTTCAGCCCGGATATCGAGATCGACGCGAACGGCGACCGGCGGACATATTTCGTATTATATGACCGCGATCTGAAAGTCGTCGGCAGCGAACACGACGCCTTAAAGTTCATTTACGGCAACGATAAGCGGAATATCCGCACCGAAAAAAACGGATCCGATCCGAGCGGGACTGTTACCGTACTGACAACGGTTTACGGTGAAGAAAAGCTGCTGCCGGACATGCATCAGACGCTGCTTTCACTTGACGATTACGATATCTTCTATCTGTTTACGGGCGAAAAGCACGAATCGCGTCTTACCGCCGAAGGGCGTATCGAGACTGGCGGGTATTACAACGATCTCGTGCTGTATTCGGCTTCTTATGAAAACGGCGAGGTGAAGGCGCTGGTCGATTTCAACAATAAGGCGAAGTTTTTCGACTGCGAACAGATAAAGTCGTTCGGGTTTCAGAATTTCGACGTCGCCGGCGGGCCCAAATCCGGCGAAAGGTTCGTTCTCTGCGTTGACGGCGTATATGCGGATATCGACGAATACGGCGTTCCGTATATCAGCGGAAGAACCGAATACGCAATTATCGATGCGGCCACCGGAGAGCTTTTGCGTGTGAATTTCGGAACGTGGAGGAATCATGCTTGAAATAAAAGACCTTACTAAGCATTACGGCGCGACAAAGGCGCTGTGCGGCTTTAATTATACTTTTCGCGATGGGATATACGCCCTTCTGGGACCCAACGGAAGCGGAAAAACCACGCTTATGAACCTTATTACCGACAGCATAAAACGAACTTCCGGTTCCGTGCTGTTCAACAGCGCCGAGATCACGCGTTCGGGCGCGTCTTACCGCGAAAAAATAGGGTATGCTCCGCAGTTTTCCGGGATATATCCCAATTTCACCTGCGAGGAGTATCTTGCCTATATCGCCGTGCTGAAAAAGGTCGAGCGCGGCTTTGCCGCCGGGCAGATAAAAGAGCTGCTTTCGGTTTTCGAGCTTTACGACGTGCGCGGCAGCAAGGCGAAAACGCTTTCCGGCGGCATGAAGCAGCGGCTGCTGCTTGCGCAGGCGTTTTTGGGCGACCCGGAAATAATCGTTCTGGACGAGCCCACGGCGGGGCTCGATCCGCGTCAGCGGATAGCGGTAAAAAACTTCGTTTCGCAGTACGCCTCCGGCAAAACCGTTATTTACGCCACGCACGTGGTTTCCGACGTGGAAAATATCGCACGCGAATGTATAATGCTTAAAAACGGCAGGATCGCCGCAAGCGGCGGGACCGCGGAGGTCGCGGGGATTGCCGGCGGCAAAGTGTGGACCTGCGTCTTTTCAGAAGAGCCGGAAAACGGGTTGCCGGAAGACTGCGCCGTGGTAAGTCGCCGCGGTACCGGCGAAGGCACCGAATACCGTATCGTCGCAGACGAAAAGCCGTTTCCGGATTGCACGGCAGCTTCCCCGTCGCTCGAGGACGTTTATTTATACATCTTCGGGAGGGAGAAAGCGCAAAACGGTGATCCGGCATGAGGATATTCGGGTTTGAATTAAAAAAACTCATAAAAGACCGGGCGCTTGTCTGCCTGCTGGCGTTTATGCTTGCCGTTGAAGCGGGCTTTGTTGTTTTCAATCTGCGCTCGGAAACGCGTGTTGACGCCGCCGCCGCGGAAGAAGCTTTTAATCTTTACGAAAATAATTACGAAGAGTTTGAATCGCGCGAGCAGGAGCTTTCGGCGCGCAATTATCAGCTTGTTTACGGCAAGGAATCCGCGGCCGCTTCCGCGGGGGATGCCGCGGCGGCTGCGGCGGAGGTCGCCGCATTCCGTCTTGCGCGGGAGGCGAACGAATACGGGAACAGGTTCCGTTCGTATCTTAGCACGCTCGTAAACAACGCGAAGCAGAATTTAAAAGAATACGATTACGTCGGGCTGTCGCCGGATTCATACGTTTACCGCGCTCAAAGCGAATCTTTGCGGATCTATACGGAACTCGGTTCGGTCGAGCTGAAATATGAATACGTTCACGGATGGGATCTGTTTTTCAACTGCGGTTTTATCGGGATTTTTATGCTCGTCTTCGCCGCAATCGCCTGCGCACGGTTTGCTTCGCTCGACAGGCAATTCGGGGCCGACCGGGTGATAAACGCCTCCGCTTTGGGCAGACGCGGGACTTTGTTCGCAAAAGCCGGCGTCTCCGCCGTCGCGGTGCTCTGCGCCAACGTTCTGTTTACCGCCGTGCCGCTGGCCGTGATCTTTATCGATTCCGGTTTTTCGTCGCCGTTTACAAGCATACACGCACTGGAGACGTTTATTATCGCACCGTTTGACTGCAGCATTCTTCAAATGCTGTTTTTCGTCTTTGCGGCGCGGACGTTGTGCGCGTTTTTCGTAGCCTCCGCGGCTCTGGCGGCTTATCGGTTTACGGGCTCGTTTGCGGCGTCGGCGGCCGTCTGCGGGGCGTTGATCGGCGCGGACACCGCGTTTTCCGGCTCCGGCGTGATGAACCTGCTTATGTCGCCCGCCTCGGCGTTCGGCAAATACAGTGCGGCGAACGTTTTCGGGAACCCCGTTCCAAAATGCTTTGTTTGGATCTCGCTTATTGCCGTGCTGTTTCTCGTATTCACCGCGGCGTACGTTTTATTGCCACGCGCGGCAGGGGCGGCGCATATCCGCAAAACGAAAAAAGTCATTGCAAAGACTTTTTTCCCGAATACGCTGTTCGGCGCCGAACTGAAAAAGCTTTTTATTAAAAAGCACGGCGTACTGATCATTGCCGCGGCGCTCGCCGTCCGTATCGTCGCAAGTCTTTTCGTTTATACCCAAACGAACGATCCGGTCGATACGTATTACAAATTTTATTCCGGCGTTTACGCGGGGACGGTCACGAACGAAAAGCTTGAAGAAATCGAAAAGGAATACTCGGAGCAGAAGCGATTCAACGATATGTCTTTAAAAAGCATACCCGTAACGCTCCCGCAAGAGGAATACGCGGCGATGAGGCGGAACGTTATCCTCGCTTCGTATAAATATCCCGCGATTTCGCATGTACGGGAGAACGCGCTGCGCTGCGTCGGGACCGAAGGCGCCGTGCTGATTTACGACACCGGCTGGAACAAGGCGTTCGGCGCCGATTTCGATTATGTTTTCTTCTTTGCGGCGCTGCTTGCCGTTACGTCCTTTTTTTGCTGGGACCGCGAATGCGGCGCGTACGGCGTAACGGCGGCAACGGCTTCGGGCGGCAGAAAGCTTGCGCTGTCGGAAACGCTTGCCTGCCTGGTTTTCGCGGCGGTCGTTTTTGCTTTGAATACCGCCGCGGACGCGGTCGTATTCACAAGCGCTTATCATCTGCCGGGGCTTTCATATCCGCTTCAATCACTTTCGCAGTTCGGCGCTTCGCGCGGGATATCAGTCTTTTGGTACTGCGCCGCCGCGCTTGCGGCAAGGTTCTGTGCCTCTATGCTGTTCGTGCTTTTCGCCGCGGGCGTTTCGCTCGCCGCAAAAAGGTTTTTCCCGTCGTTCGCGTTCGGCGCCGCTTTCGTGTTTCTGTCGTTCCTCTCCGAAAAGATCGGTTTGGCGGAGATAAAGCCGTTTTCGGTTTCCGGCGTCGCCTCCTTCGGGGCTCTGCCCGCTCTGTTCCTGGACGCGCCGTTTGCAAAAGCGGCGGTTGTTTACGGCGTTTACGCGGCCGTCTGCGTCGCAGCGTACTTACTCGGCATAAAGTGTTTTCGCGGATCGCGGTCCTGAACAGGCCGAAGCGCAAAAAAGACAAAACCCGGAGGGAAGCTTTATTTGCTCTTCCCTCCGGGGATCTTTTTTATTGCCGCCGCGGAAACGCGTTTCCCGGCGCGGTACGGCGCTTTGTTACGCCGCCGGTTTTGTTTCCCTGCCTTTAAGCATAAGGCGCTGTATAAGCATGAACGCAAGCGCGATAAGCGCTATGAGCGCGAAGTAGATAAGCAGCATCACGCCGGTGGTAAGGAAGCCCAGCCCCTTTTCGGCGAGCTTGTCGTGCAGGTCGCCGATCAGCGGAACGCCGCCCGCGGTGCGGTAAAGCATATAATCCCATTTGAAAACGTAATCCAGCGTTATCACCACGGCGGAGCATGCCGCGTGCACGGCGAACGCGTAAAGTATGTGCTTCGGGCGGAGCCGCAGATAGCCGGAAAAGACTATCCACACCGAAACGAAGACCATTATGTAGTGGTAAAGCATCGAATAGTTCGCGCCGAAGGTCAAAACCGGGTACCACTTCAGCGCGTTCAACTGCACGAAGCTTGCGAACCCGCCGATAAATCCCACCACGGTCACCCACGCGAGCGCGGATTCTTTTATTTTCCCTTTGCCGAACATCGCCGCGGGAAGTATAAAAGTGCAGAGCGAGCAGGTGTCGAAGGGGAGTATGCCCCCGGCGTTGAACCCGCGCCCGGTGTTTATGTCCCACCAGGATTCCCAGCTTATTTTGGAAACGTCCCACAAAACCAGGAAAAGGCACAGCCATTTAAGCACCAGCGTTATGCGTTCTTTGGATACCTTTCGCAGCAGAAACGCAAAAAGCGGCACGGAAAATACGCCGAACAGCATATACCAGGTTTTCGGCGCGCCGTCGAAATCCTGCCCGGAGTAGCCCTCGATATTGTGTTTGTAATCGAAATAGCGGTATCTGTCGAAATCAAAATGATCCATTTTCCCGCGCCGCGCGGGCGTTTATTTGCCGGATCGACGGCTTGCCCCCGCGTGGCTGTTAAATATTATACCACTTTTTGCGAATAATGTCAACGCCCCGTTTTAGAAGCGCGGCGGCGCCGCGTCCGCGCAGGTCTGCGAAGCTATACCACCCTTATCACGCACACGCTCATATCGTCCGCCGCCTCGCCGCGGTTCCTCGCCTCGCGCAGCATCCCCGAAGCGAGCGCGTGCGCGGAGGGCATCGGCGGAAGCCCGGTCTCCGGCAGTACCGGGGCGCTTCCGGTCTGCTGTACTCCGTCGCTCATCATCACTATCATATCGCCGCTTTCCACGCGGAAGCTCTTCTTTTCGGCTATCACGCCGCGCATTATCCCCACCGGCGGCGTGCGGGATTCCAGAGTCGCCGCCCTGCCGCCGCGTATCACCAGCGTGGGCGCCGCCCCGGCTTTTATAAGCGTAGCGGTGCAAAGCACGCGGTCTATTTCCAGAAGGTCCACGGTGGCGAACGCCTCGCCCCGCTTTTCGGCTATCGCCTTGTTCATTATCCGCAGCGCGCTTTCCTTTTCCGCCCCTACGGAAATAAGCTTTTCCAGCATCAGCGCCGCCAGCTTGCTGGTAAGCGCCGCGTCGCGCCCGCTGCCCATCCCGTCCGAAAGCAGGCAATAGAACTTCCTGTCGTCGCTTTCGAAAACGCTTATCGTGTCGCCGCAGACCGGCTCGCCGCTTTTCGCCTCGCTGAACTTCGCGCAGTCCAGCCGCACGCGGGGCAGGGTGGAGGAGGTCATAAGCGTGTAGTCGTCGTGCAGGACGAATCTCGGCTCCGACATACGCGTGCCGGTATGCTTTTCCAGCGCGCGGGCTATCTCTTTCGGCGCGGCGCTTATCCGGTCCGGCGCAACGCCGTAAACGGTGACTTCGCGCAGGCGCGTCCCGGTAACGCGCACGCCGTCGCACTTCACGCGCATGCTTTCCAGCTCGCGCTTTACCGCCTTCGCCGCCGCGCGGTCCTCGTACTGCGAATCCTCGTTCTTCCTGCCCGCCTCGGCAAGTATCTCCGCCACCGCGGAATACTCGTCCGCCATACGTTTAAGCCCCGCCTCGCCGTTTTTGCGCCGCTGTGCGCGCAGCCCGTTCACGCCGCGCGCCATCGCCGCCGCGTTCGGGCAGGCGGCTGTCAGGTGCCCCGGTATGCGCGAATACGTCACAACGCCGCTGCGGCGCATCTCGGAGGTGAAAAAGTTTGTAAGCCCGCTTGCGCCCGAAACACAGCGTTCACGCTCCGCGCAGTGCTCGCACTGCTCTTCCGCAACGGCGCAGATCCGCCTGTTCAGCGCCTCCGCGCCTTCGCGACGGGTAGAATCCGAAACGTTGTAAAACGCGTTCGAAAGCGAGGAGAACGCCGCGGCGCACCGCGCCAGCTTTTTGTCGTCGGCGAGCTTTTCGGCGGGGGCGGAATAGCCGGGCGCCGCGCGAATGAACCGCGACAGCGGCAGGAACGCGGCGACAGCCGCAAGCAGAAATCCCGCCGCGGCGGGGGTGGTTTGCGCGCCGTCGAGGTAATACCACCCGGAGACCGAAAGCGGGAACGCCAGCAGCAGCGCAAGCCGTTCCGATTCGCGCATCATCAGCCCGCAGGTCATCCCCAGCACGCCCAAAGCCCCGGTCGCCGCCCCGCCGGACGCCAGCCCGCACACCAGTCCGCACGCCGTCCCCGCCGCGCAGCCGTAGCGTTTCGCAAGGCAAAGCGCGCACACCGCCGCCGGGAACAGGCAAACGCTTATCCCGAACAGCTTGAAGGGCGCGCAGACCGTCGAAAAGGTAAAAGCGAAGGCGATGAGAGCCGCTTCGTAACGCCCGCGCCGCGCGGCGCGGCGTTTGTCGGAAAACCCGCGGTAAAGCCAGCAGAACAGCGGATAGGCGATAAGCGCGGAGATCAGCGCGAAAACGTCCGATCTGCCGGATATCCCCGCGGCGGCGACGCTTGTCGCTTTAAGCGCGCCCGCGGAGGAGGCAAGCAGTATCCGCGCGCGCGTGCTTATCTGCCCGCGCTTTTTAAGCGCCGTCATAACGCAGAAAACGTAAACGGCGCAGAACGCCGCCAGCGGCGGGATCCCGTCGAACGGCGAGGATAAAAGCGCCCCGCAGAATACGAACGGCAGGTATTTACCCGGCGCGGCGCACAAAAGCGCGATCCCGAAAGGGTTTATCCCGCCCACCGTCCTGCCCGCGCCCGCGGCAAGCCCCGCCGCGGCGTACAGCAGACCTTTCAGCGGCAGCGCTTTCACCGCGCGGCGCGCCGGTCCGAATAGTTTTTTCAACGATCTTGTCTTTGCAGCGTCCATTCTTCAACTTCCATTCCTTTTTTGTTTGGAACGCCATTATATCCCATAGGCGCTATGCGTTTTTGTCGAAGCGGGAGCGTATTTTTTGTATGTTTTTATGTGATTTGGGGAACGCTTGCACTCCCTTGGAATAAATCGAAGTTTCGTGGGTCGATAAGTCCGTTCAGCACGACGAGATTCTGGTTCCCCTCGCGGTTCAGGTTCCACAAAAGCGCGCCGGAAAGCCCTTTTTCCGCCATTAAACGCAGTCTCGCGTCGATCGAGCGCGCGCCCTCGTACCACACGGTGTGCTTTACGCCGTTTTCGTAATAATCGAAGTAAGGCGCGTTCGCCGCCGCGTCGTATTCTATCCGCGCCCCGCGCCGCGCGGCAAGGTTCACCGCCTGCGAGGTGGAAAGCGAAACCGCCTTCGATTCCCCCGCGATATAGGGCAGGGTGAAATCGTAGCCGTAGACCGAAACGCCCAGAAGTATCTTTTCCGCCGGGATACGCGTGAGCGCGTAATCGACCACCGCGGAAAGCGGCGTTATGGGCGATACCGCCATCGGCGGACCGTAGGTATATCCCCATTCATAGGTCATCAGCAGCACCGCGTCCGCCGCTTCGCCCAGCAGCGCGTAATCGTGCCCCCCGTACAAAAGCCCGGGCTGTTCGTCGTAGGTCTTGGGCGCGAGCGCAGTCATCACCCCCGCTCCCAGCGGATGCAGCCGCGAAACGCAGTAGCTTATAAAATCCGCGTATTTGCGCGCGTTCTCCGCGCCCAGAAACTCAAAATCCACGTCCAGAGCAGTGTAACCTTTTGCGGCCATAGCAGCCGCGACCGAATCCAGCAGCCGCCGCTGCAGGTCGGCGTCGTTAAGCAGCAGCGTCGCCCGCTCGGTGGAGAACACGTCGTTTTCGGTAAGCGTGGAAAGGTGCATCACCGGGCTTGTGCCGTAACGCTTCGCCGCCTCAAGCATAAATGCGTCGTCCGGCGGTACAAGCGCCCCCTCCGTTGTGAATCCGTAGGTGAACGGCATCACCGCCGATAAAAACGGAAGCGTGCGCCCCAGCAGCGCGCCGCCGATGAACGGGTAGGCGTAGCCCCCGGTGCGGAACGCGCCCAGCGGCTCCCGCCGCAGCGATATATAAAGCTTCTGCCCGGGGTAGATCTCCGTTCCGCCGTTCAAAAAAAGATTGCCGCGCCACAGCGCGTTTTCGCTCACGCCGTAACGGCGCGCTATCGAAAAAAGCGTTTCCCCCGCTTCGACGGTGTGCAGGATCTCCGGCTCCGCCACCGCGAGCGACATCCCGGGCGGCAGGACGCCGAGCCCCGAAACGTCGTTGTCGAACGCGAGAATGAACGGATCGGCGCCGTACGTCCGGGCTATCGAATCGACGGTCTCGCCGCTCCTGACGGTATGTATCAGCATATTTCACCTCAAAAACAAGCGTTTACGCGCAAAAAACGGTTGATTTTCAATTGACGATATGGTATTATAATATAATAATCAGCAACTATTGCCGCGCGCCGGATACAGAGGGAAAGGAGAGAAAGTATAAATATGGAACTGTTGGCTTTTCTGCTCGATATTATTTCAGACGCGATCGCGGCCGTTAAGGATCTGAAAAACAGACTGTACGGATAACAGGAAAGGTATGATTGTATGACCGATATCAAAACGAATATATGCATGACAGTAAGCGAATATGCCGCCTCTCTCGGCGGCGAGCTCCCGCCCGAAAAGATAGCGGAGCTGCTGGAAACTCCCGCGGACCGAAAGCGCGGCGACCTTGCGCTGCCCTGCTTCCGGCTTGCCGCCGTACTGCGGCAGAGCCCCAACGCGATAGCCGCCTCGCTCGCGCCGCTGTTCGAAAACGCGGGGTTCGAAAAAGCCGAGCCGGTCGGAGGGTATCTTAACTTCTTCTTCGGCGGGGCGAAATATATATCCGACGTGGAGCGCCTTGCGAAGGACGAATACCCGGAGCTTGAAAAGACCGGGGAGGGAAAGACGGTCTGCCTGGATTTCTCGTCGCCGAACATCGCAAAGCGGTTCCACCTGGGGCATCTCGGCTCCACCGTTATAGGCAATTCGATACGCAATATATACAAAGCGCTTGGGTATAAGACCGTCGCCATAAACCATCTGGGCGACTGGGGCACCCAGTTCGGCAAACTAATAGTCGCCTATAAAAAATGGTCCGATTCCGAAAAGGTCAAGGAGCGCGGCATCGACGAGCTCGTCGACCTTTACGTCCGCTTCTGCGACGCGGAAAGAGACGATGTGTCGCTTACCGCGGAGGCGCGCGCCGCCTTTAACGAGATGGAGAAGGGCAACGAGGAATACCTTAAGATCTGGCGCTATTTCAAGGAAATATCGCTTGCCGAATACGATAAGACCTATAAGCTGCTCGGCGTGGAGTTCGACAGCTGGAACGGCGAAGCGTTTTGTTACCGCCGTACCGACGGAGTGGTGAAGGAGCTTAAAGAAAAAGGGCTTTTGAAAAAGGACGACGGCGCAGAGATAATCGATCTTTCGGAATACAATATGCCGCCGGTGCTTATCCTTAAATCCGACGGATCGACGACCTACCACGCGCGCGATATCGCCGCGGCGGAATGGCGCATGAGCGAGTTCGGATTTTATAAATGCGTTTACGTTACGAGCAACGGCCAGAGCCTGCATTTCGCCCAGCTCTTTAAAGCGCTTGAGCTTATGGGCTACGGCTGGGCGAAGGACCTTGTCCACGTCCCCTACGGCACCATGAGCATAAACGGCGAAAAGCTCGCGTCGCGCACCGGGAACGTCGTCCTGCTGGACGACCTGCTTGAAAAAGCCATCGAAAAATGCCGCGCAATATTGGACGAAAAGGATTCCGGAGTCGCCGACAGGGACGCCGTGGCAAAAGCTGTCGGAGTCGGCGCGGTGGTGTTCAACACACTTTCGAACGGCAGGATAAAAGACAAGGACTTCAACTGGGATACCGCTTTGTCGTTCGAGGGCAACTCCGGCCCCTACGTCCATTATACCTACGCCCGCGCCGCAAGCGTTTTAAGGCGTGCGGGCGAACGCGGCGGATATGCCGGCTATGCCCCGAACTCCGACGAGACGGCGCTTATAAGCAAGCTTAACGAGTTCCCCGAAACTCTGCTTAAAGCCGCGGCGGATTATGAGCCGAGCTATATCGCACGGCTTGCGCTTAACGTTTGCACGCTTTACAACCAGTTCTATCACAACTGCCGCATACTCGGCGCCGGGGGCGAAACGGAAGCGTTCCGGCTCGCGCTGACGGAGGCGGCGAGGGCGGTCCTGGGCAGGTGCCTCGAGCTGCTCGGTATGGAAAGAACGGAAGAGATATGACCGCATCCGCCGAAGTCATTCGGGCGAACGGTCGGAAGCAAAGAACAAACGGTTAAAGAATAAAAATAATTTTTAAGGAGCAGAAAAAATGTCCGGACATTCCAAATGGAAAAATATAATGCACAAAAAAGAGAAGACCGACGCGCAGAGGGCAAAGGTCTTTACCAAAATAGGAAAGGAAATGGCGATGGCGGTGCGCGACGGCGGACCGGAACCCACGTCCAACACCCGCCTGCGCGACCTTATCGCCAAGGCGAAGAGTCTTAACGTCCCCAACGACAATATCGAGCGCATAATCAAAAAAGCGTCCGGCGCGGACGGAGTTCAGTACGAATCGGTGCAGTACGAGGGCTACGGCCCCGGCGGAGTCGCAGTTATCGTAGAAGCGGCTACGGACAACCGCAACCGCACGGCGGGCGATATTAGGCACTATTTCGATAAATTCGGGGGCAACCTCGGCACCACCGGATGCGTTTCCTATCTGTTCGCCGAAAAGGGCGTTATCGTCGTTTCCGGCGTGAAGGACGAGGACGAGTTTATGGAAGCCGCGCTGGATTGCGGCGCACTGGACTTCAGCGTGGAAGGCGACACCGGCGAGGTGTTCACCGACTTAAGCGAGATATCTTCCGTGCGCGAAGCGCTTGAAGGCGCCGGATACACAGTCGAATCCGCCGATCCGGAAAGGATACCCTCCAATTACGTCCGTCTGGACAACGAGGAGCATATCGAAAAGATGAACAAGCTTCTGGAAGTGCTGGAGGACAACGATGACGTCACCGAAGTCTGGCACAACTGGGACGAAGAGGAATGAGACGCGGCAGGATAGGCGTTTTCGGCGGCAGCTTCGACCCGGTGCACAAAGGGCACGTCGCCGTGGCGAAGAGCTTTATCGAAGAAGTCGGTCTGGACCTGCTGTACGTCGTGCCGACCTACGTTTCGCCGCTTAAAAACGCGCTCACGGCGCCGCCGGAGGACAGGATAAATATGCTGCGGTTAGCGTTTGAGGACGCCGGGAAGGTGATCATCAGCCGGATCGAGCTTAAACGCGAGGGCGTGAGCTACACGCGCGACACCGTGGCGGAGCTGCGCGCCATGCATCCGCACAGCCGCATATATTACCTTATCGGCGACGACTGGCTTGCCGGATTCACCCGCTGGAAGGACTACGGTTATATCCTCGACAACGTGCGGCTCACAGTCGCGAACCGCAGCGGCAGGGACCTCGGGCGGGAGGCGGCGGAGTTTTACCGGCAGACCGGGAAGCGCGCGCTTCTGCTTAAAAACGAAGTAAAAATCATATCGTCCGGCGGATTCCGGGAATCGCGCGATTTTTCGCTGCTCCCCCCCGCCGTGAGCGATTATATAAAAGAAAGGGGACTGTACGAATGATACGCGCCGACGACATACTTTCCGCGCTCGAGGTATCCGAAAAGCGTCTTAAACACACGTTGGGCGTCGCCGAGTGCGCAAAAAAGCTTGCGCGCACGCATTTCCCCGCGCTGGACATAAAAGAAGTCGAGCTTGCGGCGCTTATGCACGATTTTACAAAGGAATACTCCATCGAACGCCAGTACGAGCTTTGCAGATACTACGGTATAACGCTTTCGGAGGACGAACGCCTGGAGCCCAAGCTTATACATTCCAAAACCGCCGCCGCGATAGCCGACGAACGGTTCGGGCTTTCGAAAGAGGCGTGCAGCGCGATCTACTGGCACACCACCGGGCGCGCCGCGATGACCGGGTTCGAAACGGTGATATATCTTGCCGATTACATAGAGGAATACCGCGAAGACCCCGCGTGCGTGCGATTGCGCGAGTTTTACGAAAAACGGCTCGCAAAGGAAAAGGACCCGTACGCCGCGCTTGTCAAAACGCTGGTAAAGTCCTTCGACACCACCATAAAATTCCTGCTCGAATCGGGAAAGACCATCTGCGGCCCCACCGTTACGGCGAGGAACTACTATATTCGCGCGCTGAACGCGCTGAACGGAGAAAACAAATGAAGGAAGACAAAATGCAGAAAGAACAGGCGCTGGAGCTTGCCAACGTCGCCGCGAGGATACTCGACGACAAAAAGGGAATGGACGTTACCGTGATCGAAGTCGGCGACAAGACCGTTATAGCCGATTACTTCGTGCTTTGCACCGGGACCTCGAACACGCACGTGCGCGCGCTTGCCGACGAGCTGGAATTCAAGCTGCGCGAGGAAGAGGGCGCGGAGCCGAATCACATAGAGGGCGCGGAGGGCAACGTGTGGACGCTGCTCGACTACGGCGCCGTGGTGGTGCATATCTTCACCGCCAAGGGCAGGGAGTTTTATAAGCTCGAACGGCTCTGGGGCGGCGACGCGGTGTGAACCGCGATAAGAATACGAAATAAAGAAGGCGGTTTTATGAAAAACGATTTCAGAACGATAGAGAAAAAATGGCAGTCCCGCTGGGAAGCGGAACAGATCTTCCGCGCCGCCGACCCGGGCGAGCCGGGCAGCGAAAAGCCGAAATTCTACGCGCTGGTGGAGTTTCCCTACCCAAGCGGCGCCGGAATGCACGTCGGGCATATAAAGGCGTATTCGAGCCTGGAAGTGATATCCCGCAAGCGCAGGATGCAGGGCTATAACGTGCTGTTCCCGATGGGCTTCGACGCGTTCGGGCTCCCCACGGAGAACTACGCGATAAAGACGGGGATGCACCCCCGCGCCGTTACCGACAAGAACATCGCAAAGTTCACCTCGCAGCTCAAACAGGTCGGGTTCGCGCTCGACTGGTCGCGCGTGGTCGACACCACCGAGACCGATTACTACAAATGGACGCAGTGGATATTCCTTAAAATGTTCGAGCACGGGCTGGTCTTCCGCGACACCGCGCTGGTCAACTACTGCCCCAACTGCAAGGTCGTGCTTTCCAACGAGGATTCGCAGGGCGGTAAGTGTGACGTATGCCATAGCGATATAATCCAGAAATCCAAGGACGTGTGGTATCTGCGCATCACCGAATACGCCGATAAGCTGCTTAAAGGGCTGGACGAGGTGGATTACCCCGGCAACATAAAACAACAGCAGATAAACTGGATCGGCAGGTCGGAGGGCGCTTTCGTCAACTTCGGGTTAAAGGATACCGAAGAAAAACTGCGCATCTACACCACACGCCCGGATACGCTGTTCGGCGTTACCTTTATGGTAATGGCGCCGGAGCATCCGCTTATCGACAAATACTCCGCAAGGATCGCGAATATGGCGGCGGTGGAGGATTACCGCCGCGAATGCGCCAAGAAGACCGAGTTCGACAGGACGCAGATGAATAAGGACAAGACCGGGCTCAAGCTGGAAGGTCTTTCCGCGATAAACCCGCTTACGGGCAGGAAAATACCCGTTTATATCGCCGATTACGTTATGATGGGCTACGGCACCGGAGCGATAATGGCGGTCCCCGCGCACGACCAGCGCGACTGGGAGTTCGCAAAGAAATTCGGCATTGAAATAATCGAAGTCATAAAGGGCGGCGATATCGAAAAAGAGGCCTACGCCGGCGACGGCGAAATGGTCAATTCCGGCTTCCTCAACGGATTCACCAACAAAAAGGATTCCATCCGCCGCGCGATAGAAGAGCTGGAAAAGCTCGGCGCCGGAGAGGGCGGCGTGCAGTATAAAATGAAGGACTGGGCGTTCAACCGCCAGCGCTACTGGGGCGAACCGATCCCGATAATCCACTGCCCGCGCTGCGGAATGGTCCCCGTGCCATACGAAGAACTCCCGCTTTGCCTGCCGGAAATGAAGGAGTTCGCGCCCGGGACGGGCGGCGAATCGCCTTTGGCGCGCGTGCCGGAGTTCGTGAACTGCAAATGCCCGCGCTGCGGCGGCGAAGCCAAGCGCGAAACGGATACGATGCCCCAGTGGGCGGGCAGCTCGTGGTACTTCCTGCGCTATACCGACCCGCACAACGACGAATGCCTTGCCGACCCGGAGAAGTTAAAATACTGGCTCCCCGTCGACTGGTACAACGGCGGTATGGAGCACGTTACGCGGCATATGATCTATTCCCGCTTCTGGCATAAGTTCCTTTATGACATCGGCGCCGTCCCCACCGACGAACCCTATGCGAAGCGCACCGCGCAGGGGCTTATTTTGGGCCCCGACGGCGAAAAAATGAGCAAATCGCGCGGGAACGTGGTCGACCCGCTGGACGTGGTGAACGAATTCGGCGCCGACGTGCTGCGCACCTACGTGCTGTTTATGGGCGATTACGGCTCCGCCGCGCCCTGGTCGCAAAGCAGCGTCCGCGGCTGCTCCCGCTTCATCGAACGCTTCGCCGCGCTCGACGGGATGATCGGCAAACCGCAGGACAAGCTCGTCCGCTCGCTGCACAAGACGGTGAAAAAGGTCACCGAGGATATCGAAAGCATGAAGTTCAACACCGCCATCGCCGCGATGATGAGCTTTATCAACGAGGTCTACGACGCCGGCTCGATAGATAAGGATTCGCTTTCCGCGCTCACACGCGCGCTCTGCCCCTTCGCCCCGCATATCTGCGAGGAGATGTGGGAGCGCATCGGCGGCAAGGGGCTCTGCTCCGTCGCGCCGTGGCCGGAATATGACGAAGCGCTTACCGTCGACGACGAAAAGGAAATAGCCGTTCAGGTCTGCGGCAGACTGCGCGGCACCCTGCTCATCCCCGCCGGAAGCGAAGAGGACGCCGTTTGGGAAATGATAGCTTCCAAGCCGGAGTTCGCGCCGTTCCTGGAGGGCAAGACAGTCATCAAGAAGATCTACGTAAAAGACAGATTATTCAACGTCGTGGTGAAATAAAAGGAGTTTTGTTATGAAAGACACCGTTAAGATCAACAAAGGCAACGCCAAAATAGTCGCGCACCGCGGGCTTTCCGGCATCGAGCGCGAAAACACCTGCTCTGCGTTCGTGGCGGCGGGCAACCGCAGCTATTTCGGCATCGAGACCGACGTCCGCGCCACAAAGGACGGCAAATACGTCCTTCTGCACGACGACACCACCGAGCGCTGCGGCATCGACGTTTTGACGCCCTCGCAGTGTACGCTGCAGACCATACAGTCCGTGGTGCTTAAAGATAAGGACGAAAAACGCGGCAGAGTCGATCTGCGCGTTCCCGAAATGGTCGATTACATCCGCATCTGCGAAAAATACGGCAAGGTCGGCGTGCTGGAGTTCAAGGGTATGTATACCGAGGAGCAGATGAAAGAGATCGTGGAGATCATAAAGGCGGAATACAGCCCGGAAAATATGATCTTCATCTCCTTCGCCTTCGAAAACCTCGTTACCCTGCGTTCCGTCTGCCCGGAGGCGCACTGCCAGTTCCTCACAGGCGAGTATAAGGAGGAGATACTTCAAAAGCTCGTCGAGCACAAGATGGGCATAGATATCTGGTCCGGCGCGCTTACGGAGGAAGCTCAGGTCCGCCGTATGCTGGAGCTCGGCATCGAAGTGAACGTCTGGACCGTCGATAACCCTGAGCTCGCGGAAAAACTCATCTCCTGGGGCGTGCAGTTCATCACCTCGAACATTCTGGAATAAAAACGGCACAGATCAAAAACGGAAGAGGGAAACGCCTCTTCCGTTTTTATTCGGCGCGCGTCAGAGCAGCTCGAAAAGCGGCTTTTCGTATTGCTTCGAAAGCGGGGTGAGCGGCGCGCGGAGCAGGTTTTTGCAAAGCCCCATCCCGCACAGCGCGGCTTTTACCGGGATGGGGTTCACCTCCGAAAAAAGCGCGTCGGCAAGCGGCAAAAGCTTTGTCTGCAGCGCGGCGGCGGCTTTTACGTCCCCCTGCGCGAACAGGCGGCAAAGCGCGCGCACCTGCGCCGGGCGGATGTTCGCCAGCACGGATATGGCGCCCGCGCCGCCCAGCGAAAGCACCGGGAGTATAAGTTGGTCGTTTCCGCAATACACCGGGAACCCGGCGCCGCATTCCGCGATGATCCGCGCCGTCCCGGTTATATCGCCGCAGTCCTTTATCCCCGCGGCAAGCGGCAGGGAGGCGATTTTTTTCGCCGTCCCGGGCGATACGCTCACCCCCGTGCGCGAAGGCACGCTGTAGGCGATGAACGGCAGCCCGCCGGCTTCCGAGACCTCCGCAAAGTATTTCACCAGCCCGTCCGGCGTGCATTTGTTGTAATATGGCGTAACGATCAGAAGCGCGTCCGCCCCAGCCGCGCGCGCGTCCGCGGCGAACTTTTTCGCTTTCTCCGTGTCGTTGCACCCCGCCCCCGCGATAAGCGGGACTCTGCCGTCTATCCGCTCCGCCGCGAACGCGACCAGCTTTTTCCGTTCGGCGCGGGTAAGCGTCGGCGCTTCTCCGGTGGTGCCGCAAACCACCAGCGCGTCTATGCCGTTTTCAAGCTGAAAGTCCAGAAGTCCGCCGAACGACCTGTAATCTATCCCTTTTTCGTCAAAAGGCGTCGCCAGCGCCGTCGCCGCGCCGGAGAATATCGGTTTTTGCGTCAATTATTCTCGCTCCTTATTGAAAAATCGTCCGTGTTGTTGTATAATTGTATAATGTAATACACATTCAAAGTATATTCTTTTTTCGGTAAACGGTGATATTATGGACCTTATGAAACGTTCGAGCTATTATTACGATCTTCCGCAGGAGCTTATCGCGCAGACTCCCGCCGAAAAGCGCGATTCTTCGCGTCTGCTCTGCCTTTCCCGCGGGGACGGGAGCATACGCCACGCGGTGTTTCACGATATAGCGGATATGCTTCGCCCCGGCGACTGCCTTGTTATAAACGACACGAAGGTGATCCCCGCGCGGCTGTTCGGCAAAGCGGATGGGCGCGAGGGCGAGATAGAAACGGTGCTTCTTTCCCGCACGGAGGAAGGCGGCGACAGTTGGAAGTGCCTTACCCGCCCCGGCAAAAAAACCAAACCCGGCGCGAGGATAGTTTATTCCGACGAGCTTTCCGGCACCGTTACCGACGTGCTGGAGGACGGCGTCCGCGTGATAAAGTTCGAATATTCCGGCGTGTTCGCCGAAATACTCGACCGCGTCGGAGTTATGCCGCTTCCGCCTTATATAAAGCGCAAATTAGAGGATAAGGACCGCTATCAGACGGTCTACGCCCGCACCGACGGCAGCGCCGCCGCGCCCACCGCGGGGCTGCATTTCACAAACGAGCTGCTTGCCGAACTGGAAGCAAAGGGCGTGCGGATCGCAAGGGTGCTGCTGCACGTCGGGCTGGGGACCTTCCGCCCGGTGAAGGAGGACGATCTTTCGGCGCATATAATGCATTCGGAGCATATAAAGGTAACGCCCGAGGCGGCGGACCTTATTAACGAAACCCACGCAAACGGCGGCAGGGTAATAGCGGTCGGCACCACCTGCGTCCGCACGCTGGAAACGGTTTGCGGCGAAGACGGGCTGGTGCGCCCCTACGAGGGCGAGACCTCGATCTTCATACACCCCGGCGTTCCCTTCCGCTGCGTCGACGCGCTCATAACCAACTTCCACCTGCCGGAAAGCACGCTGATAATGCTGGTGTGCGCCTTCGCCGGGTACGAAAACACCATGCGCGCCTACCGTGAGGCGGTTAAAGAGAAATACCGGTTCTTCTCCTTCGGCGACGCGATGTTCATCGGATAAAAGCGCGCGCTTTTGCGTTCAAACGATTGACAAAGCGCGCATATTGTGTTAAAATACATTGATTAAGTATTTTTACGCGCGCGTGTGCGCGTGCGGGGCGAAGCTTCGCGCCCGGGACCGGAAGAGTGTTTATGGATAACAGGCCGCAGGACAATAATACAGAGAATATAACGCCCGGCGCCGCCGAAACGTCTTTCGCTCCCGAACTGCCGGAGGAAAAAGCGCCCGGAAGACTCAACTGGAAGTACGCTTTGGCGGGGATGGCGCTTCTGGTGGTGCTCGTGGTCGCCACCGTTGCGTTCCTGCAAAAGGGTTCCGAGCTCGATCTGGCGGTGCTGGCGCCTATGTTCAGGCGCTCGTCGCCCCTGTTCATCGCGCTGGGGTTCCTTTGCCTTTTGTCGCACATATACTGCGAGGGCAGGGCGATGGCGGCGGCGGCAAGCGGCATCGGCATAAAGATCGGCCGCGTGCGCTCCACGCTTTACGCGGTGTCGGAGCTGTTCTTCGCCGCGGTAACGCCCTCCGCTTCGGGCGGACAGCCCGCTGTCGCCTACTTTATGTATAAAGACGGCATAAAGGTCTCCAAATCGTCGGTGATACTGCTCACGAACACCCTGCACAGCACGACTTCGCTTTTAACTTTGGGCATACTTACTCTCGCTTTCCGTTATGATTTCATCGCCCGCGAATCGGCGGCGAACGGGACGTTCAAAATACTTTTCATACTCGGATTCATCGCGAACGTGCTCGGAATGCTCTCCTGCCTGCTGTTCATTTTCGCCCCGGGGCTTATAAAAGCGCTCGGCGTGCCGCTGTTCCGGCTCCTCGCGAAAATGCGCATAATAAAGGACCTCGATTCGAAGCTGGCTTCGTTCGAAGAATCCCTGCGCGAATACAGGCAGTGCCAGACTTCGATAATCCACGCGCCCTGGGCGCAGATAAAAACGTTTTTGTGGAACATCGCTCAGCGCGTAAGCGTCTGCGCCGTGTCCTACTGCATCTACCGCGCGCTCGGGTTCTCGGAAGCGAGTCTGTTCGACGTGCTGTTCATACAGTTCATCGTTATATTCACCGTCAACGCCATACCGCTTCCCGGTGCCGCCGGCGCCTCGGAGCTTATCACGCGGGAGCTTTACGTCGGGCTCTACGGCGCGGAGCTCGCGGTCCCTGCGATGCTGTTCTCGCGCACGGTCAGCTTTTACACGCTGGTGATCGTTTGCGGGCTCGGCACGCTTGTCTATTACCTGCGCGTCCTTCACCGCCGCAAGCGCGCCCCGCGCGATCCGGAATGAAGGTATTCGTCGTGATCGGCCCGACCGCCTCGGGCAAAAGCAGATACGCGCTTTCGCTTGCGAAGGAGCTGGACGGCGAGATAATAAGCGGCGATTCGATGCAGATCTACCGCGGAATGGATATCGGCACCGCGAAGCCCACCGCCGAACAGCAAAAGGCGGTCCCGCACCATTTAATAGATATCGCGGACATCACGGAGCCGTTCTCCGCGGCGCGCTACGTCGCGCTGGCGCGCGAAGCGGCGGAGGATATCGCCTCCCGCGGGAAGACGCCGATAATCGTCGGCGGCACGGGGATGTATATAGATATGCTCGTCTCCGGCACCGTGCTCCCCGAAACCGAGACCGACGGCGAATACCGCCGCGGGCTTTACGAATACGCCGAAAAGAACGGCGCCGCGGCGCTGCACGCCCTGCTCGCCGCGTCCGATCCGGAAGCCGCGGCTTCGATCCACCCGAACAATATAAAACGCGTCGTCCGCGCGCTGGAGATAAACCGCGAAACAGGAATGAGCAAATCCCGCTACGAGGCGCTCGGCGCGAACGGCGCTCCGGCGTTCGATACCCACACGGTAATGCTTATGCCCGCGGAGCGCGCCGGGCTTTATGCCCGCATAGACGCGCGCGTCGACGAAATGATGGAGGCGGGCCTGCTTTCCGAGGTGGAATCGCTTTGCGAAAAGGGCCTGCGCGAAACGCCTACCGCGTCGCAGGCGATCGGATATAAAGAATTCTATCCGTATTTCGACGGAGAGATCTCTTTGGAGGAAGCGGTCGAAACCGTAAAACGCAACACGCGCAGATACGCAAAACGGCAGCTCACCTGGTTCGCGCGGATGCGCAAGGACGAAATAACGGAGGTCTGAACCGCGCTTAACGGCGGAAAACAGAGGAAGGAGGGAAAACGGTGTCAGAAAGACCGGAAGCGGAACGAAACGAAGTCGCCGCGGCTCCGGAGCGTGAGCTCCGCCCGGCGAGATACATAAAAAAGAAAAAGCTCAACCGCCGCGAAAAACTCGCGCTCTATGCGAAAAGGTTCTTCGCGCAGTTCGGCACCGCGCTGCTCTCGGCGTCGATAGTCGGCTACGTTTTCCTTCAGTTGATGCTCAACGTCGGCACGATGGTGGAGGTCGAAAGCGCCTCCTACGCCACGATCAGCCAGAAAGCCGAGCTCACCGCCTATCTGTTCCGCGACGAACACGTTATCCCCGCCGGCGAAAGCGGCACCGCCTGCTATCTTGTGTCCGACGGCGAAAAGGTAATGAAAGGCGCGGATATCGCGGTCATCTATACCGAAGACGACGACGCCGCGCGCCAGCTTCGGATAAACGAGATCGACGCCCGCATAGAGGTGCTTAATAAAAGCTCGGTCAGCGACGGCGCCTCCACCACGAACGTTTCGCTTATCGACGAAAGCATCGCCGGAGTCACGCTTGCGATGATACGCGACGTCGACGGCAACGCTCTGGACAAAGCCCTGCGCGACAGGGAGGAGCTTATGGTCCTGCTCAACCGCCGCCATTCGCTGGTGCATTCGGTAAGCTACACCGCGGAGCTCAGCAAGCTGTATAACGAGCGCACCGAGCTCGTCGCCGCAATGCACGGCGAAAGCTACGTTACCAAGTCGCCGGAATCGGGCTATTTCTATTCCACGGTAGACGGCTACGAAAACGTCTTTACCTCCGAAGCGATGGAAACGCTCACGGCGGAGACGTTCGAAACGCTTTCGGAATCGGTCCCCGACCGCGCGCTTATCGCCGGTTCCGCGGGCAAAATAGTGGATAATTCCACCTGGTATATCGCGGTTTCGCTGGACAAGCGCTCCGCGGAGAAGTTCCGCGTCGGGCGAGAATATCCCATAACCTTCCAGTATTCCAACGGCGCCGTGCTGAATATGCGGGTACACCGCCGCGTTTCGCGCACCGATACCGACGATACCATCGTCGTGTTTTCCACCAAGGTCATGCCGGAGGGCTTCGATTATTCCCGCTGTCAGACGGTGGAGCTTACCAAAGCCGAATATGCCGGGCTGCGCATAAGCGCCTCGGCGATACGCGTCAGCAACGGCGAGACCGGCGTTTTCGTGGTGCTCGGCAACCGCGTGGCGTTCAAAAAGGCGGAAGTGATCTATTCCTACGCCGGATACTGCATCTGCAAAGTCCCGCTCAACCCGGATTACCCCAATCAAGACGATATCGCCTATAATTCCCGCACCGAGCTTTCGCTGCACGATACGGTGATAACCGAGGGCAGCGGCATCTACGACGGAATGAGGTTGACGTAGCCATGCTCACCAAAACGGAAATTGCCGCGAATATCGAAAGGATAAAGCGGGAGCTGAACGGCAGGGCGGAGCTGCTCGCGGCGACGAAAACGATACCCCCGGAGATTATAAACTTCGCCGCGGACTGCGGGATCACGCTTATCGGTGAAAACCGCGTGAACGAGCTGCTGGAAAAATACGCGGCGCTGGACAAAACGCGGCTGCGCGTGCATTTCATCGGCGCGCTGCAGACAAACAAGGTAAAATACATAGCCGATAAAGTGGAGATGATCCATTCGGTCGACCGGCTGCCGCTGGCGGAGGAGATCGAGCGCCGCTGCGCCGCGCTCGGCAGGACGATGGACGTGCTTGTCGAGGTGAATATCGCGGGGGAGGCGGCGAAATCGGGGATCGCGCCGGAGGATACCGAAGCGTTCTGCGAGGAAATAACGCGTTTTCCGCATCTTCGGCTACGCGGATTGATGTGCGTTCCGCCGAAATGCGACGATCCCGCCGAAAATATTAAATATTTTTACAAAATGCGTAAGATATTTATTGACATTAAGCAAAAAAAATTAGATAATAGCAATGTGGACACGCTTTCGCTCGGAATGAGCGGCGACTACCTCGCGGCGGTCGAAAACGGCAGCACGATGGTACGTATCGGCAGCGCGATCTTCGGCGCGAGAGATTACACGCAAAAATAAAAAAATAAATAAAGAAAAACATATTCAGGAGGTACATCATGGGACTTATGAACCGTTTGGGCGAGATCTTCAAGAGCGATGAGGATTACGAGGAAAACGAGGAGTTTGAAGAATACGAAGAGGCGGAAGAACAGCCCGTCGTACAGAACGCTCCCGCGGCGGTAAAGGCCGCCCCCGTCACCCGCGCCGCCGGCGGTATTTCTTCCGCCGCGCTCGAGATGAAAGTCGTTAAGCCGGAACGCTTCGACGAAGTACGCCAGATCGGCGAGCATCTGCTTGCCAGACGCACCGTGGTCCTCAATCTCGAGGACACCAACAAGGAAACCACCAAGCGCATCATCGACTTCCTCTGCGGCGTCGTGTTCGCTATCGACGGCCAGGTCAAAAAGGTCGCCAACGCCACCTACGTCGTCACTCCGAAGAACGTCGACGTTTCCGGCGATCAGCCCGAAGCCGCCCCGGCGGAAGCCGCGCCCGCGGAAGCAAAACAGCAGCCGCGCGAACTTTTCCGTTAAAGCGGGATAACAGGTTTTGAACGCATTCTTTTATATAGTATCCGGCACGGTTTCGCTTATACTCAACGGCTTGCTGTTCCTGCTTCTGGCGAGAGTGCTGCTCTCGCTTATGGCGGACGGCGAAGAATCGCCGCTTGCCCGGATCTATATCTTTTGCTGTGCCGTTACGGAGCCGGTCGTCGCGCCTACCCGCAGGCTGCTCGACCGGATCCCGGCGCTGCAGGATTCGCCGATGGATTTTTCTTATCTCGCCACGGCGTTCATCATAATACTCGTGGAATCCGCACTGCAGCTCGCGTGAAGCAAAGATCCCCGCGCGCGAGGCAGTGCTTCTCGGCGTCCGTAAGGGCGCCGGGGGCCGTTTGGCTTTTAATACGAAAATCTTTACCGCGGGACGGAAGCGTTTTGCGGCGTATAAATAAAAAATTCAGGGCGGAACGGCGCGCCGCGCCGTCGCCGCGGAAAGGAAGCAAACAATGTTAGCACCGCACGAACTTAAAAACAAACAGTTCCAGAAGACGTTCAAGGGCTACAACCCCCAGGAAGTCGACGAATATATCGAATTCGTGCTCGAAAAATACACCGAGGCGTACCGCGAAAACAACGAGCTGGAGCGCAAGCTCCGCATAGTCGTTACCAACCTCGACGAAATAAAGGACGAGGAGGAATCCATCCGCAGCACCCTTATTTCGGCGCAGAAGATGGCGGAAAAGATAATCGCCGACGCGAACGACCGCGCGGATATCATCACCGGCGCAATAAAAGACCGCTGCGACGGCGTTATCGCCGAATTCCGGCAGCAGCTTCAGGCGGAAAAGGAAAAGGCGTGGGTAATGCGCACCCGCATAATCGATTTCAAGAAAGAGGTCTACGAGCTTTACGGAAAGCACATTGAGGAGCTTAAGGACCTTTCGGTGAACGAAATAGAAGACATAGTGCTCCCCGACGACGACGCGATAGTCACCAACATCTTCAACGACGTCCGCGTCCGTATCGAGGAGGAAAACGCCCGCCGCCGTGCGGAGGAGAGCAGATTAAAGACCGAAGCCCCGCCTTATACCGAGGAGGAGCCGGAGGAAGCTCCCGCGCAGGAGGCGGCCCCCGAAGCCCCCGCCGCGGAGGAGGTCCCGGAGCTTTCGCAGAAGGCGAAGAACGCGGAGGACGAATACCTTAAATTTATGATGGAGGACGGCGCAAAGGAATAAAGCCCGCGCTGCCGTATCGTTTTTATGAAAGACTACAAGGAAACGCTTAATCTGCCCGCCACCGATTTCCCCATGCGCGCGAACCTTCCGCAGAAGGAGCCCGAAACGCTTGAAAAATGGAACTCGGAGGGACTGTACGAGAATATGCTCCGCCGCAACGAGGGGCGCAAGCCGTTCGTGCTTCACGACGGGCCTCCCTTTTCCAACGGGAACATCCACATAGGCACCGCGCTGAACAAGATATTAAAGGACTTTATCGTTAAATCCAAGTCGATGGAGGGCTTCTTCGCCCCCTATATCCCCGGCTGGGACAACCACGGTATGCCCATCGAGAGCGCGATAATCAAGCAGAACAAGCTCGACAGGCGCAAAATGTCGGTTTCGGAATTCCGCAGCGCCTGCCGCGAATTCGCCGCGAAGTTCGTCGACCTGCAGCGCGCGTCGTTCCGCAGACTCGGCGTCGCCGGCGATTGGGAGCATCCCTATCTCACAATGGACCCGAAGTTCGAATCGCGCGAGGTGCGCGTGTTCGGCGAAATGTTCAAGCGCGGATATATCTACAAGGGCTTAAAGCCCGTCTACTGGTGCGCGCACGACGAAACGGCGCTCGCCGAGGCGGAGATAGAATATAACGACGCGCCCTGTACCTCTATCTACGTAAAATTCGCGGTGAAGGACGACAAAGGCCTGCTTTCGCCCTACGCCGATCTTAAAAAGACCTATTTCGTCATCTGGACCACCACGCCCTGGACTCTCCCGGGGAATATGGCTATCGCGCTCCACCCGCGTGAGGAATACTCGCTGTTTTCGGTCCCGAACGGCGAATGCTATATTATGGCGACGGCGCTTATAGAGCCCTCGCTCAAAAACGCCGGTATAGAAGAATACAAAGTTCTTGCGTCGTTCAAGGGGCGCGAGCTCGAATATCTCACCGCGCAGCATCCCTTCCTGGAAAGGGAAAGCGTTATAGTGAACGCGGAATACGTTACCATGGACAGCGGTACCGGATGCGTCCACACCGCGCCGGGCTTCGGCGTCGACGACTATATCACCGGTATGCGCTACGGCATAAAGATCGTGGTCCCGGTCGACGACAGGGGCTTCCAGACCGAAGAAGCGGGCAAATACGCCGGTATGCGCTACGACAAATCCAACGAAGCGATCCTGGCAGACCTTAAAGAAAGCGGCGCCCTGCTTGCCAGCGAGGAGATAATCCACCCCTATCCGCACTGCTGGCGCTGCAAGAACCCCATAATCTTCCGCGCCACCCCGCAGTGGTTCTGCTCGGTGGAGGCGTTCCGCGACAAAGCCGTGAAGGCGTGCGAAAACGTCGAATGGATGCCCGCCTGGGGCGGCGACAGAATGGTCTCGATGATCAACGAGCGCGCCGATTGGTGCATTTCGCGCCAGCGCAACTGGGGGCTTCCCATCCCGGTGTTCTACTGCGCCGACTGCGGCAAGCCCGTCTGCACCGACGAAACGATCGATTCCGTCGCAAGGATATTCGGCGAAAAGGGCTCCAACGCCTGGTACGACCTCGATGCTGCGGACCTGCTGCCCGAAGCTTTCGTATGCCCGCACTGCGGCGGCGTACACTTCACCAAGGAGACCGATACGCTTGACGGCTGGTTCGATTCCGGCTCGACGCACTTCAACGTGCTGGACGGCGAAAACGGCCTGGGCAGGCCCGCGGACCTTTATTTGGAAGGCGCGGACCAGTACCGCGGCTGGTTCCAGTCCTCGCTGCTCACCTGCGTCGGCTCCGGTCTGGAGGAAGCGCCATACAAGGCGGTGCTCACCCACGGCTGGACTGTCGACGGCGAAGGAAAGGCGATGCACAAATCTCTGGGCAACGCCGTCGCGCCGGAAGAAGTCATTAACAAATACGGCGCCGACATACTGCGTCTGTGGGTCGCTTCCAGCGACTACCGCGTGGACGTCCGCGCTTCCGACGCGATCTTCAAGCAGCTTTCCGAAAGCTACCGCAAAATAAGGAACACCCTGCGCATCCTGCTCGCCAACCTCGGCTCGCCGGAAACCGATTTCGACCCGAACCGCGATTCGGTCCCGGTAAGCGGGCTGGAGCCCCTGGACAAATGGGCGGTCTCCCGCCTGAACGGGCTCGCCAAGCGCGTGCGCGAAGCGTACGACGGCTATCAGTTCCACATAGTTTATCACGATATCCACAATTTCTGCTCGATAGATATGTCGAAGCTTTATATCGACATCACCAAGGACCGGCTGTATTGCGAACGCCGCGACGACAGATCCCGCCGCAGCGCGCAGACCGCGATGTATATCATAGTCAATGCGCTCACAAGGATGCTCGCTCCGGTGCTATCCTTCACCGCGGAGGAGACCTGGGGCTTTATGAGCCACGTCGAAGGCGACGATCCGCGCAGCGTGTTCCTTAACGATCTGCCCGGCTTCCGTGCGGAATACGATTTCGCACAAGAGGAGGAAAAATACGAGCGCCTGTTCTGCCACCGCGACGGCGTTATGAAAGCGCTCGAGCTTGCGCGCGCCGAAAAGACAATCGGCAAATCGCTGGAGGCGGATATAACCGTGTACGCCGACGAAAACAGTGAGGCGATGAAGCTCTTCCGCGAGTTCGAACCCATACTGCCCACCGTGTTCATCGTGAGCAAGGTCGAACTTTCTTCCGGTAAGGCGCCGGAGGGCGCGTTTGCCGACGGCGAGGAAGGCGTCGCCGTTAAGGTCGTCCCCGCCGGCGGCGAAAAATGCGTGCGCTGCTGGATGCAGAAGGACGATTGCGCTCCGGACGAGGACGGGCAGCAGCTCTGCGCCCGCTGCCGCAAAGCGGTATGTTAGCGATAATCGTCGCGCTGGCGGTCGTTATAGCCGACCAGGTCGGCAAAGCGATAGTCTCCGCGAATATGGAGCTTTACTCCGAAGCGGGGTTCATCCCCGGCGTAATAAGCTTTTACCACACCCGCAACACCGGCGCCGCGTTTTCTATGCTAAGCGATAAACAATGGGTGTTTATGGTGCTTTCGGCTGTAATGATCGCCGCCATAAGCTGGTTTCTTGTAAAGCACGGCAAACGCCACGCCCTGCTCACCGTCGCGCTGGCGCTGATACTCGGCGGCGGGATAGGGAATATGATCGACCGCATACGGCTCGGCTACGTCACCGATTTCCTGCGGTTCGATTTCGTCGATTTCGCGGTGTTCAATATCGCCGATTCCTGCATAACCGTCGGCGCCGTTCTGCTTGGCGTTTATATCCTGTTCTTCGAACCGAAGGTGGAAAAACGGCTCGCGGCGCAAAAGGCGGAAGCCGCGTCCCAAACGGAAGCAAAAACGTCCGCCGCGGAAGAAGCGCCGCCCGCGGAGGATACCCCGGCGCCCGAAGCGGCGCCCGCTCCCGCCGAAGCGGAAGAACAGCCGAAAAATGATTGACGAACGCGTATTCCTGCCCGAGGACGGGCTTGCGGCGCGGCTGGACGTCGCCGCTTCGGAGCTGTTCGGCATAAGCCGCGCCCGCGCGCAGGAGCTTCTGGCGGAAGGAAATATAAAACTGAACGGCGCCGTGCGCGAAAAAAAGTTCCGCGTGCTGCCGGGGGACAGGATAACCGCCGACATACCCGAATCGCGCGAGCCGGAGGCGGTCCCGCAGGATATCCCGGTGGATATAGTTTACGAGGACGACGACCTGCTTGTCGTCGACAAACCGCGCGGAATGGTGGTGCATCCCGCCGCCGGAAACCCGGACGGAACTTTGGTGAACGCGCTGCTGTTCCATTGCCGCGGGCGGCTTTCCTCCATAAACGGCGTTATCCGCCCCGGAATAGTCCACCGCATAGATAAAGACACCTCCGGGCTGCTTATCGTCGCCAAGACCGACGAAGCGCACAAGGGGCTTGCGGAGCAGATCGCGAAGCACACCTTTACGCGAAGGTACGAAGCGATAGTCGGCGGGCGTTTTAAGGAACAAAGCGGCACAGTCGACGCGCCTATCGGCAGGCACAGGACCGACAGAAAGAAAATGGCGGTCACCGAAACCAACTCCAAGCCCGCCGTTACGCACTGGCGCGTGATCTCCGAAAGCGAAAAATACACCCGCGTGGAATGCACGCTGGAAACCGGGCGCACCCACCAGATAAGGGTGCATATGGCGTATATCGGGCACCCCGTTGCGGGCGATCCGGTCTACGGAAGCGAAAAGTACAAACTCGGGATGGAAGGGCAGTGCCTGTTCGCGAAGTATATTTCGTTTACCCACCCGGTCACCCGCGAAACGCTTTCCTTCGAAGCGCCGCTGCCAGAATATTTCAAAGAAGCGCTGCGCCGCGCCGGGATAGAATGACTTTCGAACTCTTAAGTACATAATATAAAGGAAATTATTTTATGGAAAGAAACACTTTGCTTATGCTTCGCGAAAGGGCTGCGAGGATACGCATGCTCTCCGTCGAAGCGATCTACGGCGCGAAAAGCGGGCATCCGGGCGGATCGCTCTCTATCGCCGAGATCATCGCCTACCTCTATTTCGACAAGATGAAGGTCGATCCGAAGAACCCCCGGGACCCCGAAAGGGACAGGTTCGTTCTCTCCAAAGGGCACTGCTGCCCGGCGCTTTACGCGGCTCTCGCGATGCGCGGATTTTTCGATGAATCCGAGCTGAAAAAGCTCCGCAAGTTAGGCGCGATGCTCCAGGGACACCCGGATATGAAGTCCATACCCGGCATAGATATGTCCACCGGCTCGCTCGGGCAGGGCTTTTCCGCGGCGTGCGGAATGGCGGCGCGCGCCAAGCGCGAAGGGATGAAATGGCGCGTTTACACTATTCTGGGCGACGGCGAGATCGAAGAAGGGCAGGTATGGGAGGCGGCGATGTTCGCCAACATGTATAAGCTCGACAACATCACGGCTTTCGTCGATTTCAACGGATATCAGATCGACGGCGCCGTTACCGAAGTTATGGACCCAACGCCGATTGACGAAAAATTCCGCGCCTTCGGCTGGCACGTCAGCGTTATCGACGGCCACGATTTAGAGGCGATAGAAAAAGCGGTTTCCGAAGCGGGATCCTGCGGCAGGCCCGCCGCGATAATCTGCAACACCGTAAAGGGCAAAGGCGTTTCCTTTATGGAAAACAACTATACCTGGCACGGCAAAGCGCCGAAGGACGAGGAATACGCGATAGCCGAAAAGGAACTGCGCGAGGCATATGAAAAAGCTGCGGAGGATTCGAAAAATGGCAGATAAAGAAGCAACCAGAGCCGCGTATGGCAGAAAACTCGCCGAGCTCGGCGAAAAATACAATTTCTACGTTCTTGACGCCGACCTTTCCGGCTCCACACAGACGGCTGTCTTTGCAAAGAAATACCCGCAAAGGTTCTTCAACTGCGGCATAGCGGAAGAGAATATGATCTCCGTCGCCGCGGGTATCGCCGCCACCGGAGTTCCGGCTTTTGCCTCTTCGTTCGCGATGTTCGCCTGCGGGCGCGCGTTCGAACAGATCCGCAACTCTGTCGCTTATCCGGCGCTTCCGGTCCGCATCTGTGCTTCGCACGCCGGCGTTACGGTGGGCGAGGACGGCGCGACGCACCAGTTCTGCGAGGACATCGCCGTTATGCGCGCGCTTCCGAACATGACTGTGATCGCTCCCGCCGATTCGGCCTCCACAGAAGCGATCCTGGAACAGCTTATGACTTTGCAGGGCCCGGCTTATATGCGTCTGGGAAGATACGCCGTTCCGCAGGTCTACGCCAGGGGTGAGCATAAGTTTGAAATAGGCAAGGGGCTTGTCGTCGCCGACGGGCGCGATATCACGCTTGCCGCAAACGGCATAATGGTCTCCGCCGCCATCGAGGCGCGCGCTCTGCTCGCCGAAAAGGGGATCGACGCCGCGGTGCTGGATATCCACACCGTAAAACCGCTTGACGAAGCGCTTATCCTGCACTACGCCGCGAAGACGGGCAGGATAGTCGCCGCCGAGGAACACACCGTTATAGGCGGTCTGGGCGACGCGATCTGTTCGCTCATCGCGCAGAACGGCGGAGCGAAAGTCGCAAAAGTCGGCGTGAACGACAAATTCGGCACCAGCGCGTCCGCCGCGGTGCTTCTGGAGCACTACGGGCTGACCGCCGCCGGGATAGTCGCACGCGCGCTCGAACTGCTCGGCAAATAAGTAAAAACGCAAAACGGGCGGCTTCTGCCGCCCGTAATTTATACCGTGACTACAGGGGAATAAAAATGAACGTATACGAGCTTTCCGCCGCGCTTGACGAACGCATCCCGCTTTCCCTGCGCGAGGAATGGGATACCGACGGGCTTATGGTCGCGCCGGACGGAAAAAAAGAAATAAAAAAAGCGCTTATCGCGCTGGACGCCACTTCGCCCGCGCTTGAATACGCGGTGAAGACCGGCGCGGACGCGGTGATCACGCACCATCCGCTGGTGTTCGACCCGCTTAAACGGCTCTGCGAAGACGACGCTGCGGGCAAACGCGTTATCTTCTGCGTGCGGAACGGCGTTTCCGTGCTTTCCTACCACACGCGGCTCGATTCCGCGGAAGGCGGCGTGAACGACCGGCTCGCCGAAGCGCTGGGGCTTAAAAACACGCGCGCCTTCCTGCCGTTCGGCAGAGTGGGCGATACCGCGCGGGAATACGGCTTCGGGGAATTCCGCGCCATGTGCGAGCAGGCGCTGGGCGAAACGGCTTTCGCCTGCGTAAAAAAGCGCGAAAGTATAAAAAAAGCCGCCGTCGTTTCCGGCGGGGGCAAGCATTTCGTGCGCGACGCGTTCCTTGCGGGCGCGGACGTTTACGTTACCGGGGAAGCCGACCACGCCGCGCTTATCGAGGCGGCGGAGTACGGTATGAATATGCTTTGCCTCACACACCACGCCACCGAACGCGTAGTGCTCCCCGCATTGGCGCGGTTCGTGCGGGAAGCCTCGCGCGATAGGATCGAAACCGAGATATTCGATTTCGACAGAGTAAACGAATATGGCGTTTGACGGCTTCTTCTGCGCCGCCGCCGCGCGCGAGCTGAACCGATGGTCCGGCGCAAGGGTGGAAAAGATCTTCCAAAGCTCGCAGACCTGCTTTTTCTTCGCGCTTTACAAAGACGGCGAGCACGTCAATCTGGTGATTTCCGCTTCCGCTTCCCGCCCGATGCTGGCGGTTACCGCGGGCTCCGTCGCGCGGCCGGAAACTCCCACGCCGCAGTGTATGCTCTACCGCAAGCATCTGCAGAATGCCCGACTTGCCGCCGCCGAATGGGTGGAAAACGAGCGTATCGTCCGCTTCGCGTTCGATTCCGCGGACGAGATGGGATATATCCGGCGCAAGTATATATTCGCGGAGATGATGGGCAAATACAGCAATATAATACTCACGGACGGCGACCTGCGCATCCTTTCCGCCGCCTCGCTTTCGGATATAACCGGCTCGGTGCGGCAGATAATGGTCGGGCTGAAATACGAACAGCCGCCGAAGCAGGACAAGATCTCCGCGCCGGGGATAAGCGAGCCGGAGTTTTATTCGCTCTGCGCGGAAAAGCGCGGCGCGAGGATAAGCGATTTCCTGCTGCGGACTTTCCTGGCGTTCTCGCCGCTCACCGCGCGTGAGCTTGCCTTCCGCGCCGCGGGGGACGTGGATGCGCCGCTGGACGAGGCAAGCGAAAAGGCGCTTTACCCGGTCTTCCGCGAATTCATAAACGCGATAGAACGGGGCGATCACGCTCCCTCCGCCGTGTTTGACGAAAAGGGCGACGGAATCGAGTATTCGTTTACGGAACTGCGGCAGTATTCCGCGCCGCTGGTGCAAAAACGCTACGAAACGCTTTCGGCGATGCAGCAGGATTACTTCGGCAGGCGCGAGGAGGCGGTGAATATCAGCCGCTATTCGCATCTGCTCACGCAAACCGTCAACACCGATCTCGCCCGGGCGCGCAAAAAGCTTTCGCTGCTTAAAACCGAGCTTTCGGAATGCGCCGCAATGGAGGAATACCGCGTAAAGGGCGACGTGATAACCGCCAATATCTACCGTATGAAGCAGGGCGACGAAACGCTTACGGCGTTCGATTACGAAAGCGGCGCGGAGATGACAGTCGCGCTCGAAAAGAACCTCGCCCCCGCGAAGAACGCGCAGAAATACTATAAAAAATACGCCAAATTAAAGCGCGCCTCCGTTTCGCTCGCGGAGCAGATACAAAAGACCGAGGCACGCTGCGATTATCTGGAGGGCGTGCTCGGCTTCATCGAACGCGCCGCCTCCCCGGCGGAGCTGGCGGAGATAAGGCAGGAGCTCGCGGAGGGCGGATTCATTTCCGAAAAGCGCGAACCCGGCGCAAAAAAGAAAAGCCCCGCCGCAAAGCCGCTTTCGTTCACCACCACGGACGGGCTCACCGTGCGCGTCGGGCGCAACAACCGGCAGAACGACGCGTTGACGGCTTCCGCTTCGCGCAACGACCTGTGGTTCCATATAAAGGGCTTCCACGGCTCGCACGTGGTGCTTACCGTCGGCGATACCGAGCCGACAGACCGCGATTACACCGAATCCGCCATGCTCGCCGCCTATTACAGCGAAAAGCGCGGCAGCGATAACGTCGGCGTGGACTATACGCGCGTCCGCTGCCTTAAAAAGCCGAACGGCAGCGCGCCCGGGTTCGTGACCTACGAAAAATACTACACCGCCGTCGTGAACGCAAGGAATCCGTTCGAAAAGAATTAGTTTGCGAACAGAAAAACCGCCTCCGGTCAAGGGAGGCGGTTTTTTGCTTGCCTTTGCTTATTCGAACACCACCGAAACGGTGCCGACGTTGTCGTGAATAACCAAAGTGATGCTCTGCGAGCAGGGGTAATCCTGCGGGGGAACGTCCACTTTGCCGACGTTGTTGCTGATCTGAGTGGCGACCATCCAGGTGCCGGGGATGCGCAGCGTTACGGTCCCGAGGTTGTCCGAAACGGTAATAACGCCGTTGCCGGGGTATGCGTCGCGGTTGGTGATGTAGACCTGCACGTTGCCGAGATTATCGTGTATGAGCGCGGAAGCAAGGTCCTTGCCCGCGTCGAGATAAACGCCCGTCCTGCCCATTCTCTTCGTGCTGTTAAGAACGGTGCGGTTGGGGAGCAGCATTCCCACGCCGAGCGTGAGAAGCAGAGCCACAAGCAGTACCAGCCAGGTGGAGATAAGGTCTTCGCCCTTGCCGAGCCATATGCCGAGCGGAGCTTCGAACACCAGGAACAGGAACGCGAGCGGGAAGAATATGGAAGCGAACTTCAACTGAACTATCTCGTAAACGATCCAGCCGAGAAGCAGGACTCCCAGAATGATGCGCCAGGGGGTTATCCCCTCGCCCAGGTTCACGCCGACCGCGTCGAGTATTATAAGCGCCGCGGCACAGATGAACACCACGCCCCAGAATATCGGGCGGAACCTTGTTTTGACGTTGCTGTTTTTCATTGTTGATTTAACCTCGTTTCTTCGATTATTGTGCGGACCACCTTGTAGTACATCCGCGATATGTAAATTCTTTTTCCGGTTTCATAGAACGCCGCTTCGGCGATCCCCGTCGGCGAACGTTTAAGCGACCTTATCTTCGCCGTGTTCACCACGCAGCATTTGGAGGCGCGTGTGAAGGTGCGCGGCAGCAGCTCCTCCAGCTCGTTCAGGTGAAGCTGGCAGGAAAAGCAATCCTTTACGGTGTGCGCCCACACGCGGTTGTCGGCGGTCTCGAAGAACAGCACCTCGCCGTAGGGAAGGTACAGTTCCGAATCGCCGTTTTTCAGCGCCAGCTCCCCGGAGGCGGAAAGCGCCGCGCCGATTGCGACCTGAAGCCGACGCACGTTTTCGTCTATCTCGCGCGCGTAGATCACGACCTCCTCCGGCCGTTCGGGGTCGATCTCGATTTTCAGCTTCATACCGTCGCCTCCGTTCTTCGCGTTAATTATAAAACATTGTTCCGCGTTTGTAAAGTACTTTTGTCCAAGTGGGCGATTTTTGCCCCTAAGTGGAAGCCCGCGGCGGTTTTCTTGCGTTAAGTGAATAGTGAATAGTGA
>JAFSNK010000039.1 GCA_017447445.1 Clostridia bacterium
GAGTGAAGAGTGAAGAGTGAAGAGTGAAAAGCGACGCGCCGCGGCTGTTGCCGCGGGCGCTTTTTCGTTTTTCCGAATAAACAAAGAAAAGCCGCCGACGGCGGCTTTTCGGTTATCGTTATACGGATACTTTCGATTTATCCAGCGTGGTGTATTCCAGCGGGATGCCGTATTCGCGCTCGTAAACGCGGCGCCAGGCGTCGAAGTTCTTTTCCAGCATATCCTCCACGCGGGCGCGGTAGGAAAGCGCGCGGTCGGGGTAGATCGGTTCGCCGATATGGATGGTGTATTCCTGAACGTAGAACCCGTCCTCGCCCATAATATCGGAATCGCTCATCGTGATAAAGCAGGGCAGAACCGGCACGTTGTTGCGCGCGGCGATAACGTACGCCCCGGTCTTTAAGGGCTTGGGCTTGCGGTAGTTCCACCACATGCTCTGCTCCGGGTAAACCAGCACGAAGTTCCCCTCGCGCAGGAGTTCGTTCGTCGCCTCCATAAACTTGGTGAGCGTGCGCACGTTGGACGAAAGCGGAAGCGTGTTGCAGTGCCGCATAAGGAAGCCGTAGAACCCGGGGAACGAGGTGTAGTTGCCCTCTTTTATAACGCGGTAGAAGTTGCGGTCGGTCTTGTCGGACGCCTCGTAGGCGAGCTGTATCGCAAAGCTGTCGAAGGCGTTGAAGTGGTTGCAGGTGATGACCGCGCCGCCTTTGAGCGAATTGAAGTTCTCGATGCCTTTTATTTCTTTGATTATGAGCTTCTTTTCCTCGATAAGATTGTTCACGAACCTCCGCGCGATCATAAACGCGAATTTTGTTTTTAACTTTTCGCGGCGGTTGCGGCGGAAATAATCTATCTCGTCGGGAAGCAGCTCGCGGGAGGGGGGATCCTCCTCCACGTCCTCGTCGAACCTGCCGGCGCGCTCGTATTCCTCGATCTTCTGCAGTATCTCCACCCGGTCCGGCGCGCAGTTCGCGTTTGCGGTGATGCTCATATAATTGTCCTCCCGTTCTATCTCGCTGCGGGCCAGCGCGAGCAACTCGCCGCCCACGCTCAGGTCGCGTTCGCGCTCCTCGTCGGTATATTCCTCCGCTTCGCGCAGCAGTTCCGCATAGACCGGAGTCTCGCCCGCAAAGCGCCAGAATATATCGGCGTACCGGCAATCGCGGAAATGCCAGGGCTTGTTCGCCATATTGTAGTGGATGATGTTCGCTTCGGAGATCGGAAAAGCAAGGTCGCAGAACGTTTCGGCGTTCCAGCGGCCGTCAAGCCAAAGCACCCTGCCGCGGCAGATCACGTTGAGATAGTCCTGATCCTGCGCGACGATGAAA
Source organism: Clostridia bacterium (assembly GCA_017447445.1). Taxonomy (GTDB): domain Bacteria; phylum Bacillota; class Clostridia; order Oscillospirales; family CAG-382; genus Coliplasma. Next base: position 1,329 of record JAFSNK010000039.1, read on the forward strand.
TTATAGGTGTTGAGAAGCTGTATGAACCTGTCCAGCACGTAGCCGACGCGGAATTTATCGCAGTTTATAAGCAGTATACCCGCCTGCAGGTATTCCCCGCGCGGGATGCCGAGAACGCGTTCGACGTATTCGCCGAAGGTGTCGTTATCGGTAACCACCCTGTCCGCGCAGGCGGCAAGCAGGTCCCCGCCCAGCTCGGTGCGGTACAGTTCGCTTATATCGCCCTGGACTATCGTGTCGCTGTCGATATATATCGCCTTGTCGTATTCGGGGTGCATCTCCGCTATGAAAAAGCGGTAGTAGGTCGTGACCGAATAATAATCGCGCACGGGGAGCTTTTCGGAAATGGTGGAAAGATATTCGTTCACGTCGTCGAAGATCACGCTGAAATTGGCGTCGGCAAGCGAAAGCAGAATTTTGCGCGACTCCTCCGACATTCCGGTGCTGAGCACGTGCACGTTGTATTTATTCAGCCGCGAAGCGTTCTTTTTCAACGAATAGATCGATACCGCGGCGTATTTTGCGAATCTGTCGTCGCAGGCGTAAAAGATCGGTATTGTCGTCTTATCCATCGTTTACCTCTTGTGTGAATCGTTCTTTAAGGCGAAGATATTCATCCAGCACGTCGTCGAACTCTTTGTATCCGAAAACCTTGCGCACACGCTCCGTCTGCCATTGTTTTATGTTTTCGGTATGCGGGTAAGGCAGCCAGAAAAGCCGTTTTGAAAAATGCCTTACCACCGTGTGCTTATGCAGGAACTTCTGGTCGTTGAACCTCTGCGGGAGCAGTTTTTTCCTTGTCGTCGAACGGAACAGCGCGCTCTGGTCGGCGAACAGCAGCTTTTTTTCGCGCAGGAGCCCGCGCGAAGCCGCGAGTATCCCGGTCTGCTTCATTTTTTGAAGATTGAAAAGCAGTACTCCGGCGTTTATGTAGTCCGGGCGGAGCAGATATTTGCCGTAATGGTCGCGCGCGGCGGCGTATTCGTATTCCGAAACGTCGGTATCGTACAGCAGGCGGATGTCGCGGTTGAACATAACGTCCGCGTCGAGATAAAGTATCTTGTCCGGCATATCCGGCACGAGGTCGGCAAGCAGGCGCAGCAGCGTATAGGGCGAGCAGTAGGCGCTTTCGTTCGGGCAGCCGCCGAATTCGCGCGCGTAGTATTCCCCGACGTCGTGCAGAACGCAGGAATTGCCGGGGTTGTATTTTTTTATCGCTTCGCCGAAAAAGCGCATCTGCTTTTCGCCGACCGGCCTGTATTCCGGTTTGATATGCGAAGCGTCCATTGTGAAAACGTGAAAAACGAACGGTTCGGCGGTCTCGGTGCGCATCAGCGCGGAAAGCGCCCCGGTAAGCATTCCGTCGAACACTTTGTCGTTGCCGCAGTACAGTACGTTTATCATTCTTTTTCTTCCTGTTTGATATATTCGACGGTCACGCAGTCGGAATTTTTCGCCCGGTCGCACATCGCGTTATAGACCGAATCGCGCAGAGCGGCGCGCGCCGCCCGCGCGGAAGCGCCCTCCGGCGGGTAAAACGGGCCGTCGACGTAGGTAACGATGCGCGGCTTTTTGGAAAAGCGGCGTTTTTGATAGGTGTCGGTAAAGCAGAACACCGGGACCTTCAACGATACCGGATAGCCGAACGAAACGTCGGTAAAAGGCCTTATCCCGGTGTAAAAAGGCCAGATATGGGCTTCCGGGTAGATCGCGACGGCGCGTTTTTCGCCTATGCGGCGGTCGATCGCGGCGCGGAAGTTCTTGTAAGCCGCCATACCCTCCGGCAGCGGGAGCGCGCCCATTGAAGCGGCGGCGAGCCCGATACGCGGGATCGAAACGTTGGCGGCGCTGCAGACGACGTATACCCTTTTCGGGAACGCGAGCATTGAAGGAATGCAGGTGTTGCAGATGGCGTGGGTGTGGTTGCCGTAAAGGAAAAACCCGGTCTTTACGCCTTTCAGTTTTTTCCTGCCGACGGTCTTATGCCGCCAGACGAGTTTAAGATAGCAGAACGCGGCGGGAGTCGCGACGACGCGGTACCAGAAAAACGCGGTGAATCGCCTGAACAGCGAATCGCGGCAGTATTCATAGGAGCCGTCGATACGGCGCGGCTCGATACGCGCTTCGGAAAATTCGTCGTTCAGTTCGTCGCGGTAATATATGACTTTGCGCTCGTCCAACCGGTTCACGCCTTTCGTTTGTTGTCCCGCCTCTGCGGTTTGATTATAGCAGAAAAGTCCTTTTTTGGCAACCTACGGAGCCGGACAAAAACCCCACTATACGAACCGTAGCCCGGTAGAGGGCTTTCTCTACCTCTCTACCGTCGGTAGAAAACGGCTCCGTTAAGCCGTTTCGGGGCAAAATAACGCGGCTGCCCGCGCGTGTGCGCGATTTTTTACAAATGTATTATCACACACAATGGTTAAGCAAAGATTAACTGCGGCAAAAACCGTCTTCACGCGCGCGGACGTCCAGCGCCATAGCGAGTATGGCGCCGTGATCCCCGGCAAGCGGGTTTTCGCCGCGGACCTCATAGACCGGGTCGCCGCGCAGCCCGCTTTCGTCGCTTTTGCGAAGCACGGAGAACGAGACGGTCCCGGGATTTCCGCCCTCCGGCGAAAGGGTGATGAGCGAAAGCTCGCCTTCGGCGGTATCGCGCGTTTCGCGCGTGAATAGGTACCACCCCGCGGAGGCGGCGTCGTCGTCCGCGCGCGGGGCAAGACCGCCTTCGAGCCCGGTGAGGAACGGCAGAGTGACTATCCGCGTGCGCGGATCGCGCCCCGGGGCGGTGGCGGCGGGCAGCATACGCAGGTCCGCGGCTTTTAATCCGGTCTCCTCGCGCAGCTCGCGCGCGGCGCCGGTATAGGCGTCCTCGTCCGGTTCAAGGAATCCGCCGGGGAAAGCAAGCTTTCCCAAAAACGGATGCCCTCCCCTTTTTATAAGCAGGACCTTGTTGCTGCGCAGGCAGATTATGTCTACCGTTACGGACGGGCGTTCGAATTTCGAAGCGTCGTACCGGGCGAGGAATTCTTTTTCCGTAAGTCCGTTTTTATCCCGTAGTTCTTGCATAAATTCCTCCGTTTACAGCGGGTTTTTCTTTATTTTTCCGTTTGCGCGCGGATATTCCGCAGGGGTAGCCCGCGTCTTTTTTATTACGCAAATCGTGTGGAGATATTCGTATTCGGGTATCGTAATATTTATTATGTCAACCAATTCGCCGCCGAGCTTTTCCATCGCGTTTTTCGCTTCCGCGGCTTCTTCTTTTCCCTTTTCGCCCTTCATCGCCGCGAAGTATCCGCCGGGCGTTACGAACGGCAGGCACAGCTCGCACAGGAGGTTCAGCTTTGCCACCCCACGCGAAACGGCGATGTCGAACCCCTCGCGGTATTCCGGCAGGCGCGAAAGCTCCTCCGCCCTGCCGCAGAGCGTGCGCAGGTTGTTTATCCCGGCTTTAAGCGCCGCCTCCCGCACGAAATCCAGCTTTTTCGCGGTGGAATCGTTCGCGGTGACAAGGCATTCCGGCGCGCAGACCGCCAGCGGCAGAGCCGGGAACCCGCCGCCGCAGCCGACGTCTATGATCTTCTTCCCCGGCGTGAACAGCCCGGTGCTCAAAAGCGAGAGCGAATCGTAGATATGCAGCAGCGCGATACCCTTTTCGTCGGTTATGGCGGTGAGGTTCGTCACCCTGTTCCTTTCGGTGAGCATCCGCGCGACCGCGCACAGTTTAAGGCGGTCTTCCGCCCCGATACCCGGCAGGTATTTCCGTAAATACGCGTCTGTCACTCGGTTTTTCCTCCCTGCGAAAGCCAGATGAGCAGCACCGAAACGTCCGACGGCGAAACGCCGCTTATGCGCGACGCCTGCCCTATGCTCTTCGGCTTCTGCGCGTTCAGCTTCTGCGCCGCTTCGATCCGCAAGCCCCTGATCTTTGAATAATCCGCGTCCGCGGGCAGAAGCTTTTCCTCCAGCTTGCCGAAGCGTTCCACCTCCGCGAGCTGACGTTTTATATATCCCTCGTATTTTATCTCGGTCTCCGCCCGGGCGAACGCCTCGCGCGGGAAGCGCTCCTCGTCCCCCGCGAGCGCCGCGACGTCCCAAACGCTTATGCCGGGGCGGCGTATCAGCTCCGCTTTGGGGAATCCGGTCCCGGAGCGTTCGTAGCCGCGGGATTCAAGCAGGTCGTCGAGCTTTTCGGAAGCGCGAACGCTTTCGCTTTCCAGCGCGCGTATCGCGGCGCGGACCTCCTCCTCTTCTTTAAGGAATCTTTCGTATTCTTCGTCGCTCACCAGCCCGACCGCGTGCCCTTTCGGCAGCAGGCGCGCGCGGGCGTTGTCCTGCCGCAGCAGAAGGCGGTATTCGCTGCGCGAAGTCATTATCCTGTACGGCTCGTTCGTGCCTTTGGTCACAAGATCGTCGATCAGCGTGCCGATATAGCTTTCCGCGCGTGTGAGCGTGAACGGCTCTTTGCCTTTTACCTTCAACGCGGCGTTTATCCCCGCGACAAGCCCCTGCGCGGCGGCTTCCTCGTAACCCGAGCTGCCGTTGAACTGTCCGGCGCCGAAAAGCCCGCGCAGAGCGCGGAATTCCAGCGTGGGTTCTAGCTGAGTCGGGTCGCAGCAATCGTATTCTATCGCGTAGGCGGTGCGCATGAAGCGCGCGTTCTCCAGCCCTTTTATGCTGTGGACGAGCTTTAACTGCACCTCCTCCGGCAGCGAGCTGGAAAGCCCCTGCAGATATACCTCCTTCGTGTCGAGCCCCATCGGCTCCACGAATATCTGGTGCCTTTCCTTATCCGCGAACCGCACGACCTTGTCCTCGATGCTCGGGCAGTAGCGCGGCCCGGTGCCGTGTATCACGCCCGAAAACAGCGGTGAACGGTGCAGGTTTTCGCGGATGATGCGGTGCGTTTCCGCGTTCGTATAGGCGACGTAGCAGGGTTTTGAATTCCCGCGCTTTTCGCCCCTTCCGAACATCGTGGGGTCCTCGTCGCCGTCCTGCCGTTCGAGAACCGAATAATCGATACTGTCGGCGTGGACGCGCGGCGGCGTGCCGGTCTTGAACCGCACCAGCTTAATCCCGAGCTCCCTTAACGAATCGCAGAGCCGCAGCGCGGGAAGCGTGTTGTCCGGGCCGGAGGAATAGGATTCCTCGCCGACGATTATCCTGCCGCCCAGGGAGGTCCCGGTGGCGATAACGACGCATTTCGCGGGGAAATGCGCGCCGAAAGAGGTAAGCACCCCGGTAACGCGTCCGTCGGCGGCAGTGATCCCCACCACCTCCGCCTGTTTAAGAGTAAGGCCCGGAGTCGTTTCGGCGACGCGCTTCATATAATCGCGGTATTTCACCCGGTCCGCCTGCATCCGCAGCGAGCGCACGGCGGGACCTTTGGAGGCGTTGAGCATACGGCTCTGGAGCATAACGGCGTTCGCCGCCCTGCCCATTTCGCCGCCGAGCGCGTCGATCTCGAAAACGAGATGCCCCTTCCCCGTCCCGCCAATGGAGGGGTTGCAGGGCATATTGCCCACAAGGTCGAGCGTGAGCGTGAACAGTGCGGTCTCACAGCCCATCCGCGCGCTTGCGAAAGCCGCCTCCAGCCCGGCGTGCCCCGCCCCTATAACTATTACGTCAAACGAAGTCGATTCGTAAGTCTGCATATTTCCTTTACCCGATGTGTTTCAGTTTATATAAACGTAAAAATATTCTTTTTTCGAAAGCGCCTGCGCTTTTTGGGGTTAATTATTTCCCTACGCAGAAATGCGAGAAAATCTCCGCGACTATCTCCTCGCCCACTCTGCGGCCGTCCGCTTCGTAAAGCGCCTCCAGCGCGCGTTCGATATCCATTCCCGCCACGTCCTGCGTGTAGCCGGAAAGCGCGTTTATCGCGCCCTCCACGGCGGCGCGGGCGCGCTCGATGGCGGCGTACTGGCGGGCGTTAAGCACTATTTCGTCGTTTTCGCCGACCGATCCCGCGCCGACGAGCAGCGAGATTTGTTTTTCTATTTCCTTCGCGCCCTCGCCGTTCAGCGCGGACACCTCCGCGCACAGCGCGAACGGCGGCTTGAACGCCGGCGCGGCGAGATCGCGCTTGTTCATAACGCATACCGTCCGGTCCGCAAGCCCCGCCGCGTTTATAGCGGAAATTATCCGTTCGTCGCCTTCGTCCGGCTGCCGGGAGCCGTCGAAAACGGCAAGCACCATTTCCGCTCTGCCGACAGCTTTTATACTGCGCTCGACGCCGAGCTTTTCCACCGCGTCGGCGGATTCGCGTATGCCGGCGGTATCCGAAAGCCGCAGCACGTAATCGCCTACGCGCACGGTTTCGGTGACCACGTCGCGCGTGGTCCCGGCGATATCGGTAACGATAGCCCTGTCCTCGCCGCAAAGCAGGTTGAGCACCGAGCTTTTGCCGACGTTCGGTTTGCCGATTATAACGGTTTCTATCCCCTCGCTTATCGCCTTGCCGTAGCGGTGGCTTTCGGCGAGCTTTTTGAGTTTTTCGTGTATTTCGCAAAGGCGCGCGCGCATTTCGGGAACGCCGACGTCCGTCATATCCTCGTCGGGGTAATCGATGAACGCGTACACCGAGGCGGCAAGCCGCGTCAATTCCTCCGCCGTTGCGGCGATCCCGCGGGAGAGCGAGCCGCCCGCCTGCTTCGCCGCGACTCCGAGCGAACGTTCGCTTTTCGCGTCGATTATATTCCCTATCGCCTCCGCCTGAGTCAGCGTGAGCTTGCCGTTTATAAAGGCGCGTTTGGTGAACTCGCCGGGGCCCGCCGCTTCCGCGCCCGCGGCCAACGCCGCCGAAAGCAGCTTCCGCGCGCAAAGCACGCCGCCGTGGCAGTGCAGTTCCGCCACGTCCTCGCCGGTGAACGAGCGCGGCGAATTGAAAACGACGCAGAGCCCGTCGTCGAACACGCCGTCGCGGTCACGGAACGAGCCGTAGTACGCGCGCGCTTGCGAGCGCTTCGCGAACGCCGCTTTGTTCGCGGGGGAAAACACCTTTTCCGCCACGGAAAAGGCGTCGGCGCCGCTTATTCTAATTATCGCGACTCCTCCGCGCCCGGGCGGGGTGGATATCGCCGCAACGGTCCCGTTCATATAAAACGCTCCTTTCGATTCCGGTCCGCAGACCGATTCAGTTTATTATAGCGCGTTTTTCCCCGGTTTGCAATTATTTTTGAAAAATGCTATATACTTTTTTGAATTTTCGTGTTATAATATACTTGAAAAGTTATGTATTCTTACAAAGGAGCTTTGCGAATGTCTCTCATAACCAAAATATTCGGGACCTACAGCGAAAAGCAGATAAAAAAGATAATCCCGGTGGTGGATAAAATAGAAGCGCTCGACGCGGAATATTCCGCCATGAGCGACGAGGCGCTGCGCGGCAAGACCGCCGAATTCAAAAACCGCCTTAAAAACGGCGAAACGCTTGACGACATACTTCCGGAAGCGTTCGCCGCCGTGCGCGAAGCGTCGTGGCGGGTATTGGGCAAAAAGCATTTCCGCGTTCAGCTTATCGGCGGCGTGGTGATACATCAGGGCAGGATAGCCGAAATGAAGACCGGCGAGGGCAAAACGCTTATGGCGACGCTGCCGGCTTATCTCAACGCGCTGACCGGGAACGGCGTGCACATAGTCACCGTGAACGATTACCTTGCCAAGCGCGACAGCGAATGGAACGGGAACATATTCCGCTTTCTCGGCGTGTCCGTGGGGCTTATAATAAACGGGCTCGGCACGAAACAGCGGCAGGACGCGTATAACGCGGACATCACCTACGGCACGAACAACGAATTCGGGTTCGACTACCTGCGCGACAATATGGTGGTCTACAAGGAACAGATCGTTCAGCGCGGGCACGCGTTCGCCATAGTGGACGAGGTGGACTCCATACTTATCGACGAGGCGCGCACCCCGCTGATAATCTCCGGCCCCGGCGAGGAATCGAGCGAGATGTACCGCAAGGCGGACGATTTCGTTAAAAAGTTAAAATGCTACCGTATTAAAGAGTTCGACGCCAAGAAGAGCGACGAGGACATAGAGGAAGACTACATAGTGGACGAAAAGGCGAGAAGCTGTATGTTCACCACGAAAGGTCTGGAAAAGGCGGAAAAGCACTTCGGTCTGGAAAACATAGGCGACGGCGAGAACAACGAGCTTATGCACTACCTTAACAACGCGATACGCGCGCGCGGCGTTATGCAGCGCGACATCGACTACGTCGTTACCGACGGCAAGGTGGTGATAGTCGACGCGTTCACCGGGCGCATAATGCCTTCGCGCCGTTTCAACAACGGGCTTCACCAGGCGATCGAGGCAAAAGAGGGCGTGGACGTTCAGAAGGAGAACCGCACTCAGGCGACGATTACCTTCCAGAACTATTTCAGGATGTATAAAAAGCTTTCCGGCATGACCGGTACGGCGATGACGGAAGAAAACGAATTCCGCGAGATATACGCGCTGGACGTTATCGAGATCCCCACCAACAAGCCGATGATCCGCATCGACAACAACGACCTGGTCTATAAATCGCTTAAAGGAAAATACGACGCGATAATTGAGCAGATCGAGACCTGCCGCGCCAAAGGACAGCCGGTGCTTGTCGGTACCGTTTCGGTCGAGAAGAGCGAACAGCTTTCGAAAATGCTAAAAGCCCGCGGGATACCGCACAACGTGCTGAACGCGAAATACCACGAGCGCGAAGCGGAGATAATCGCCCAGGCGGGCAAGCTCGGCGCCGTTACGATATCCACCAATATGGCGGGCCGCGGTACCGACATAATGCTGGGCGGCAACGCCGAGTTTATGGCGAAGGACGTGCTGCGCAAGGAAGGGCTCGACGATTATATGCTTTACGAGGCGACGAACTACGGCGCCACCGACGACGAAGAGATACTCGCCGCGCGGAAGCATTTCAACGAGCTTAAAGCGGGATTCGAAAAGGATATTTCCGAGGAGGCGGACAAGGTCCGCGCCGCGGGCGGTCTGTTCATACTCGGCACCGAACGCCACGAGAGCCGCCGCATAGACAACCAGCTTCGCGGCCGCGCGGGCAGGCAGGGCGACCCGGGCGAAAGCCGGTTCTTCCTTTCGATGCAGGACGACCTTATGCGTCTGTTCGGCGCGGACAGGATACTCGGCATTGTGGAAGCGCTGAGAATGCCGGAGGATCAGCCCATCGACGCCTCGATACTGACCAACTCGATAGAAAGCGCGCAGAAGCGGATAGAGGGAATGAACTTCGAGCGCCGCAAGAATGTGCTGCAGTACGACGACGTTATAAATATGCAGCGCGAGCTTATATACAAAGAGCGCCGCGACGTTATCTACGGCGGCGATCTGAGCGAAAAGATAAAGAAGATGATAAGCGATTATATCTCCGACACGGTAGCCGCCTGCACTCAGGCGGAGGTGCCGGACGAATGGCATCTCGACGAACTGCGCGCCGATTTCCGCGGGATCCTGTGCGACGAAAACGATTTCCGCTACAGCGCGGAGGAGCTTTCCTCGGTAAACGCGGAGGATATCGAAAACCTGCTTACCGAACGCGCCGAAAAGCTTTACGCCGAGCAGGAAAAGCTGTTTACGCCGGAGATATTCCGCGAAGTCGAACGGTCGGTGCTGCTGCGCAACGTCGACACCCGTTGGATGGAGCATATCGACGCGATGGACGATCTGGAGGGCAGCGTGGGGCTCAACGCCTACGCGCAGCGCAACCCGATAGTGGAATACAAGATACAGGGCGGCGCGATGTTCGACGAGATGATCGCCGGGATACGCGAAGGCACCGCGAGGATGATACTCACCGTCCGCCCGCGCGCCAGAGTGACCGAGCGCAAGCAGGTCATGACCGGCGCGAACGCCACGCTGCGCGGGGAGCCCGGCAAGGAAAAGGTAAAGCCCACTCCCGTGAAGAAGGAAAAGAAGGTCGGTCCCAACGATCCCTGCCCCTGCGGCAGCGGCAAGAAATACAAAAAGTGCCACGGTTCGATAACCAATATAAACAAACAGGAATGAGTTTTTTCGGAGCGGGATAAAAATTATGGGTTTCGGTATAGCTTTGTTCGGATACGCGTTTCTGCTCGCGGTCGAATTCGGAGGCGCGGCGCCCGCCGCCCTGCTTATCGGCTGGGGGCTTTATCGCGCCGCCCGGCTCAACGTAAAATTCATGTATTCCGCCGTCGCGGCGCTGTTTATGCTCCCGCGCGGGGCGGTAGTGTTCCTGAACGTGATCAAGGCGATAGACCTCGGTTCGCTCGCGGTGCTGAACTCCGTCACGTTCCTGCTTTATCTCGCGGCGTGGGGCGTTTCGGTGCTGTTCTGGATGGCGGCGGTAATGGAGATAGCCGCCGAAAACGACGCGCTTCGGCTTAAAACCGGCGCGGCGCGGCATCTTGTGTTCACCGAATTCGCGCTGCTGTTTATGCTGGCGGTGGAAATACTGCGGCTCTCCGGGATCGAAGTTCCTTTTATCGCGCAGCTCGTTATAATCCAGTACGTCGTACAGTATATCGTGATACTCGTGAACGTGTGGTTCATGCACACCTGCTTTATCTGCATCACCAGCGAATCCAACTATCGCAAAGAGCTTAACGAGCAGGCGTCGGAGCGCGCCTCGGAAATGGAGCGCAGGCACAAAGAACAGGCCGCGGAGGCGAAAAGATATGAAAAATACCGCCGCAGATAAGACCGCCCGCCGCGAAAGAGCGATGCTCTGCCTGGGGCTCGTGTTCTTCTGCAACCCGGTGCTGGGGCTTGTGGACGTATTGCCGGACGTTATCGGCGCGCTGCTTGTGTTTTTCGCGCTGACGCGCTACGCTTATACCGGCGAAAAGTTCGAAAACGCGCGCAGGGTATCGCTGTGGCTCGTCGTCGCGGAGGCGGTGAAGCTCGCGGCGACCGTCCCGGTCACCTCCGGAGGCGGCTCTTCCGACGTTCTGGCGGCGACATCCGTATCCGTAACGGTCGAAGCGGTCTTCTTCGTTCTGTTCTTCCGCGCGTTTTTCGCCGCCTGCGACGAGATCGCCGCCCTACGCGATCTGCCGCGCACGTTCGGGCGCGTCTCTCCGGCTTCTTTCATAACGTATATCTTCCTCGCCGTTCGCTTCGCCGCGAATATGATACCTCAGCTCTACGCGCTCGCGGAAGTCGACCTTCTGCATCCCGAAGCAGGCGAAAAGGCGGACCGGCTGCAGGATCTGCTCGCCACCCGCCCGGTAATTACCGCCGCGCTGCTTGCCGCCGCGCTTATAGTGGGCGCCGTCGCCGCCGTGCGGCTGTGGAAGCTCGGCTCGGCGTTGGTTTCGGAGGCGGCTCCCTTTGCCGCCGGAAAATATACGGAGGACTACGCCTCCAACCCCGAAAAACAGCTTTTCAAGCGCATAAGGTATTCCGTCGTGCTGTTCTGCGCCGCGCAGGTGTTCACTCTGGACCTCCCCTTCGACAACAAGCGGGTGCTGCCGATTGCCGCGGCGTTCGTCTGCTTCTTCATCTGCGCTTTGCTGCTTAAAAAGGCCGTTCCCTGCGGGAAGGCGCATATTTATTCCGCGTCGGCGGCGGTCCTTGCCGCCGCGTTCGAGCTTTACCGCCATTTCTTCGCGGTGCCGGACCCGGTGGCTCTGTACGAAACTCCGCTTGCCGTGGCGGCGGTCTGCGCGGCTTTCGCCGCGGCGGTCTCCGTCGCCGGGATGCTCGCGCTGAAAGACCTGCTCGGCGCGTACGGAGTTATCGCGGCGCGGCTTTCGGTCCGGTTCCCGCACGCCGCGGTTTATACGCTGTGGTGCCTTAACGCGGCGGTGTGGGCGTTCCAGACGGCGCTCCCCTATTTTTCGACGTGGCTGACTCTTCCGCGCGTACTGCTTATCGCCGCGCTCTGCTTTTTCACCTTCCGCGCCGCCGGGGATATCATATATTTCTCGCGGGAGCGTCTGGATTTCGTTATACCGATACTTTCGGAACCGGAACACCGCGGCGAAGAAGAATAGCGCTTCGCGCGCAGGATCCGCTTCCACCCCGCCAAAAAGCGGCGGGGCGCCGGTTAGGTTTACATAATTTGTTGTTGTTGCACAAAAATCCCCGGTTTCATTTATACGATCCGGCATTGACATGCACGCGCGCCCGTGGTATAATTATATAATCAATAGGAATAAAAAAAATAAAATAAACGATAAAAAAGGAGCAGAACAATGAAAAAATTCATCGCGTTACTTCTTGTCGCGCTTCTCGCGGTCCCCGCTGCGTTCGCGTTCTCCGCGTCCGCCGAGGCGACCAACGTCGCGCTGAACAAGACCTACACCATTGACACCGGCAGCAAAGAAGTCAACGGCACCTACAACGCCAAGCTTACCGACGGCAAGGCGGAAGAGGAGGTCAAGAACGCTGTCGACGAAACCGACAACCTTAATTACTGGTTCGGCTTCAACTGGAAACAGCAGTTCGACATTAATGAAGACGGGGAAACCTACGTGGCTTCCGTCACTCTCGACCTCGGTGAAACCACCAAAGGTCTCACCTCCACCAAGATCCACCTCGGCAGAAAAGAGGATTGGTCGGTGTTTCTTCCCGAATCGCTTGTCGTAAGCGTTTCCGCGGACGGCGAAACGTTTACCGAAGTCGGCGCCGCGACCGGCAGCGTGGAAAACGAAGCTTCCGGCTGGGCGGAGCTTGCGCTCGGCGGCAAGGAAGCACGCTACGTGCGCTATACCTTCACCGCAATAAACAAAGAAGGCGCCACCCACGCCTGGATATTCCTTAACGAGATCGAAGTATACGCCGATCCGAACGCCGCTTCCTCCGAACCGGAAACCAAGCCCGAACCCGTTAAAGAGACGATCACCGTCGACGGCAAGCTCGACGACACCGGCTGGGCTGAAGACGGCTGGATAGAGGCCTCTATCGAAAAAGGCAACGCCGGCATTCAGGACACTCCGGACGAAAAGCTTAAAGACGCGTTCTCGTTCAAGGTACAGCTTCGCACGGATGACGAATACCTCTACGTCGCGACCATAGTCGACCACGAGCTTGTAAAGAGCGAAGGCGTCGGCGCTGAATCCAAGCGCGGCGGCTTAAGCTGGAGAATGTGGTTCCACAACGACGCGGAATACGCGCAGTACACGATGTTCTACGATATATGGCCCGACGCCAACGGCGACACCTGCACCGCAGCCAAATACAACACTTCCAAGGATTCCAACTCCGGCGCCGCGATAGAAAACAGCACCATGACCGGGTTCGTTAAGGAAGCGGACGGCAAGACGGTTTACGAATTCTCCGTTAAGATAAGCGAAGTCGTCAAAGACGGCGGCGACACCATAAACTTCTACATCAACCCCGTAAACGGCAACACGAACGATTACTTTGTGGGTATGCTCTATCCGCCGATACCGCTTGACAAGCGCACCGAGCAGGATCAGACCTATATGCCCTGGATCCGTTGGGATACCGAAGACGAAGGCAAGCTTAAGCTTGCGGACGTTAAACTCGGCGAGATCACTCCCGACACCACCGATGAATCCGGCACTTCCGAAACCGAAGGCCCGTCCTATGAAGAGACCATAAAAGCGAATATGGGCCCGGCGAACGAAAACGGCAAGTTCGAAGTTGAACTCACCGGTCCGCAGAACTACAAAGCCGGCGAAGAGATCGAGATCACGGCTACCGTTAAGAACATAGCCGCCGACGCGAAACTCGCGCAGATCACCTTCAACCTCGGCTTCGATACCGCGAAGTTCGAGCTCGTGAACGGCAATA
>JAFSNK010000040.1 GCA_017447445.1 Clostridia bacterium
CAGCATAGGTTGAAATGTATGACGCCGATGGAGTACCATCGCGCCGCCGCGTGAAAAATTCCACCCTGCTGCGCAGCAGGGTGGAATTTTCACCAAATTCTTTTCGTTTTTTTCACTGTCTACTTGACAGGGGGCGCTTCACGTTTTCGTTTGAGCCCGTTTTTAATTTGTCCGCGTTATAAGGTCCAGAAAAGCGTTGAACCGCGCCCCCGCGCCGACCGGAGCGAGAGTTGCTTTCGGGATATACGCCGAGCCGCGCGGTTCCGTGTTCTTCTTTTCGGTGTAACGGCGGTACCACGAACCGATCCCGGCGGTGAACGTCAGCCGGTGATACTCCAGCCCGGAGCCGTCGATTTCCCGCGCGATGTTTTTCACCGCCTCGGTGAACTCCTGCGCCGTCTGCACGCCGCCGACGGTTATATTGAAGCACATACATTCCGTTACCGGGCGGGAACCGCCTTCCAGCACCGATTTTTCGGGGAAGCCGTATATCCCCGAGCACTCCACGCCGTAATTCTTTCCGGGGAAAGAGGACATCATAAGGTCCGCGTACGCCGAACGGTACGCCTCCGATACCGCGTCCGCCAGCATAACGCAGAATCCGTCGCTCACCGGGCCCTCCCCGTTCGCCGCGACCGAAACGGCGCGCTTTTCGGTGGGGAAGCAGCGGCATACCGCGTCTTTGACGTAAGCGCCCGCCGCGCGGTCGTAATATATTCCGGAAAACACCACTTTCAGTTCCTCGTCGGTCATTCCGCTGCCTTCGCGTAGGAACCCCAGCACGCGCGTTTCGGGATATACCTCCGCGATATAGCCGTCTATGCGCTTTTCGGCTTTTATCGCTTTTACCGGGTTCCCGACGAATAATATATTCAGCGCGACCGACGCCGCCAATCCGAGCGCGATAACGCATATGCCTGGCGCCTTCTTTTTGTTTCGCAGCAGCGAAACGCCCCAGCCGAACGCCGCGACGGCGAACACGCAAAGCAGCGTGAACGTGATCGTTACAAGGATATCGTCCTGCTCCACCGTGTTGAAGGCGAACACGATCGCCCCGAACGCCGCGCACCGCACGACCGGCCCAACGTTCACGAAAGCCGCCGCAAGGCAGATAAGCGTGCATACCGGCAGCATCGCCAGGATCCCGGACGAACGGCGGAACACCAGAGCCGCCCCCGTCGCCAGCAGGACGGTAACGAGCAGCCGCGCGAAAAGCAGGGCGTCGCCTTTATTCGGTTTCGGCGCGGTTTTTTGTTTTTCCGCGTTCATTTATATCGCTCCTGTCTGTTGTACGGGTTGGAAAGCTTTATCAGCAGGTCGGTATCGTCGTCGGACTGCATCCTGTTGTTGCGCGTCATCCCGCATTTTTCGCATTTATGCGTTATAATAAACCCTTTCTTGCCGTGAACGGTAACTTCATAGGGCGCCATCATCCCGCCGCAGCCGGACATCCTGTCGCCCGGGTCGACGTCGACGTGCTTCGAGTACAGGCAAAAAGGGCAGTGATTCCGCGAGCTGTAGCCCAGGGGAGGGACCTCCCTGCCGCAATGCCCGCAGATGAATCCGCTGTCGTTTTTAGTGAATAAACCCGAACCCATCGCATCCTCCGCCGAAAACTTAAAATATTTTTGCGAAAAGGGTTTTATTTTCGCCGCGAATATAGTATAATACAAAATTGAAAGAAAATCAACCGTAAAAAGGAGGATTGTTTGTCTCGTGGATAAAAACAGCGAATGCCCGTGCAGAAAGCTCGGCTCCGTAGGCGGCCAGGCGCTGGTGGAAGGCGTTATGATGCGCAGCCCGGAATACACCGCCATCGCGGTGCGCCGGCTCGACAACAAAAGAATAAACGTTTCGCGCAGCGGGAACAGATCGCTCGCGGATAAGTACAAATTCCTTAAATGGCCGCTTATACGTGGAGTGGTAAACTTCGCGTCGACGCTTAAACTTTCGGTCACCACGCTCACGAAAGCGACAGATATGCTCGGTGTCGAAGAGACGGCGGAGGAGCCGGGAAAGTTCGATAAATGGCTGGAAAAGCACAACGCCGAAAAATGGCTCATGCCGGTGCTCACCACGCTTTCGATGCTGCTCGGCCTGGCGATAGCGATGGTGCTGTTCATATGGCTGCCCACGTTTTTGGGAAAACTCATCTTGGGCGAATCCTACGTCGGCGGCGGCTTCAAGGGCGGCATATTGAAGAGTCTTATAGAAGGCGTCACCAAGATACTGCTTTTCATACTCTACATCTGGGCGACGGCGTTCATACCGGATATGAAGCGCGTCTATATGTATCACGGCGCGGAGCACAAAAGCATTTTCTGCTATGAAAAGGGACTGGAGCTCACCGTGGATAACGTTCGGAAGCAAAAGCGCTTCCACCCGCGCTGCGGCACCAGCTTTATGTTCTTTATGCTGCTGCTTTCGATCTTTATCGGCATAGTGTTCCTGTGGCCCATCGAAACGGTCTGGCTGCGCACCCTGCTCAAATTCCCGCTCGTGCTCATCTCCGTAAGCATCGGATACGAATTCATAAAATACGCCGGAAAGCACGACAACCTTTTCGTGCGAGTGCTTTCCGCCCCCGGGCTGTGGATGCAGCGGCTCACCACCCGAGAACCGGACGACGGGATGATGGAGGTCGGCATAACCTCGCTGAAATGCGCGCTTCCGGACGAATTCCCCGGCTTCTACGAGGAATGTCTTGAAAAAGCCGAAGCCCCCGCCGAAGCACCCGCCGAAGCGCCCGCCGAAATTTCCGCCGAAGAAGCGCCGGAGGAGGAGCCCGAACCGCGGGAGGAACCGCAGGAAGATAACGATGAAGATAGCTGAATACAGAAGAAAACTCGCCGAAACGCTCGCTTCGGTGCTGCCCGACGAAAGCCGTTATATCGCCGATATGCTGCTGTGCGAGGCGCTTTCGGTCTCGCATTCCGAACTGCTGGCGAAGCAGTTGGAGGAGGCGCCTCCCTCCGTCGATCCGTTCATAAGCGGCGCGGTAATGGAGCTTTCGCTCGGCAAACCCTTGCAGTACGTTCTCGGAAGGTGCAATTTCTACGGGTACGAAATCGAGGTCGGCGACGGAGTGTTCATACCGCGGAGCGAAACGGAGATCGGCGTCCGCGCCGCGCTCGGCGTGCTTAAAGACGGCGGGCTGTTCGCGGATATCTGCAGCGGCAGCGGCTGTATCGCCAAAGCGATAGCGAGCGAGAATCCGAAGGTCAGCGGCTACGCGCTGGAACTTTCCCGCAAGGCGCTGAAATATACCGAAAAAAACCTTGCCGACTGCCGCAACGTTTCGGTCCGCAGGTTCGACGCTCTGGACGAAGACGATTACGTCGCGCTCGCGGCGGTGCTGGAACGCCCGCTCGACCTGGTGATCTGCAACCCGCCCTATATCCCAACGGACGATATAGCGACGCTGGACACGCAGGTCCGCTACGAGCCGGAATCGGCGCTCGACGGCGGCGAGGACGGATTAAGGTATTACCGCGCGGTCACGGAGTACGCGCAGCATCTTTTGAAGCGCGACGGCGTGTTGATCTACGAGATCGGGATCGGTCAGCTCGCCGGAGTTTCGGCGATATTGCGCGCGCACGGGTACGAAATAGCGGTAATGAAGGATTACGGCAAAATAGACAGAATAATTTTAGCAAAAAAATATTGACAACCAAACAGTTCCGTACTATTATATTATATAAATATATGTACGGATCTGTTTTTGCGTTATGAATAGGATCGAATCGAGAAACAACGGCATAATCAAATCTGTCGCCGCGCTCAAAGATTGCTCCGGGCGCCGCGCGGCGGGGCGCTTCTTCTTCGAAGGGGCGCACCTGCTGGAGGAGTATCTGCGTTCGGGCAGGACGCCGCGCGCCCTTTTCGTGCGGGAGGACGCTCTTGCGCGGTATTCTTCGCTTGCCGGGCGCGCCGGATGCGAGGTCTACGAGGTCACCGCCCCGGTCTACGAAAAGCTCACGGAGGAAAAAGCTCCGCAGGGGATACTCGCGGTGGCGGATACGCTTCCGGAGATAAAAGAGATCGGCGTATCGAACGCGGCGGAGGTCATCGGATCGTTCGGCGGCGGGCATGCCGTGGTCCTGGAAAACCTTCAGGACCCGGGCAACGTCGGCACCATAATAAGAACTGCGGCGGCGTTCGGCTCCTCCGTCGTGCTGTGCTCCTGCGCGGATATATATTCGGTAAAAACGCTGCGCGCGGCGATGGGCGCGCTGTTCTTCTGCCGCGCGGCGGTCTGCCGTTCGGCGGAAACGGCGGTAAACGCGCTGCACGCCTGCGGCAGGCGGGTGATCTCGGCGGCGCTCTACGGCAGGACTCTGCCGCTGGGCGGGTTCGAAATACAGCCCGGCGACTGCTTCGTTATCGGCAGCGAGGGCGGCGGCGTTTCGCAGAAAACACTCGATATGTGCGATTTTTCGGCAAGGATACCGATGACCGATTCCGCCGAATCCCTTAACGCCGCGGCGGCCGCGGCGGTCTTCCTTTGGGAAGCCGGAAGGAGCTCGCCATGAAAAAGGACATTCTGTATATCTGGCTCCAGCTTTCGCTGGGGATATGCAGCCGCGCCGCCCGCGAGCTTATGATTAAATTCAGCGGCGTGGAGGAAATATATAACTGCGCGGATTTTTCGTTCCTCGGCGAAAAGCGCGCCGCGCTCGCACGGCGGCTGGAGAATAAAGACACTTCCGAGGCGTTCGAGGTACTTAAGCGTTGTACGACGCTCGGCGTCGGTATGCACGGATATTACGACGCGGACTTTCCGCAGCGGCTTCGGCTTATCGAAGCTCCGCCCGTGCTGCTTTATTCGCTCGGGCGGTGGCGCGATCTGAACGGGACGCCCTGCGTCGCCGTCGTCGGCACCCGCAGGATGAGCGACTACGGCAGGGAGACCGCCGAAAGGTTCGCCTACGTCGTTTCCAAAAGCGGCGCCGTTGTGGTAAGCGGGCTTGCGCGCGGAGTCGACACCGCCGCCCATCGCGGCGCGGTAATGGCGGGCGGGTTCACCGTCGCCGTGCTCGGCAGCCCCATCGGCGATATCTATCCGCCGGAGAACAGGCGCGCCTTCGAAACGCTCTATTCGCGCGGGCTCGTATTAAGCGAGCTGTACCCCGGCGCTCCCCGCACCCGCGCCGATTTCCCGAACCGCAACCGGCTTATAAGCGGTCTGTGCGACGCCACGGTCATCGCCGAGGCGGGCGAGCACAGCGGCGCGCTTATCACCGCCAAATACGCGCTCTCGCAGGGCAGGTCGCTGTTCGCGGTCCCCGGCGATATCGGCGCCGAAAACGCCGGCACGAACCAGCTTATAAAAAAGGGCGTTCCCGCCGCGACGGAGCCGTATGATATAATCGCTCCGCTCTCGCTCGAATACCCGGACAAGATAAAGCCGTACGAGCCCTCGCTTACCGCGGGGCTTCGCTCCTACGGCAACGCTCCGGCGGAAAGGCAAAAGCCGGCTTCGCCGCGCTCCGGCGCTCGCGACGCGGCGGAACGGGCGGCTCCGCCTCCATACGGGCAGATACCGGAACCGGATGATTCGTTCAAACTTTCCGGCGCCCCGGGCGAAAAGATATTAAAGGCGCTGCGTTCGGCGCAGAAGCCGATGAGTCCCGACGAGATCGCAAGGGCGACCGGTCTGGACGCTTCCGCGGTCCTCGCGGAGCTCACACTTTTGGAAATAGACGGCTCGGCGGTTTCCTCCGCCGGGAACAGATACACAGCAACAGGAGATTTTGTTAAATGAGTACGACACTGGTGATCGTAGAATCCCCCAGCAAAGCCAATACGATAAAGGGTTTTCTGGGCAAGGGATACAAGGTAAAGGCCTCGGTGGGCCACGTCCGCGACCTGCCCAAAAGCAAGCTCGGCATCGATATCGAGCACAATTTCGAGCCGCAGTATATAAACATCCGCGGCAAGGGCGAGCTTATAAACGAGCTTCGCCGCGAGGCGCAGGAGGCCGACAAGGTCCTGCTCGCCGCCGACCCGGACCGCGAAGGCGAAGCCATTAGCTGGCACCTCGCCACGGTGCTGGGGCTCGGCCCGGAAAAGACCAAGCGCATAACCTTCAACACCATTTCAAAAGACGTGGTGAAGGAAGCGATACGCAACCCGCGCGACATAGATATGAATCTGGTGAACAGCCAGCAGACGCGCCGCATACTCGACCGTCTCGTCGGCTATAAAATAAGTCCGTTCCTTTGGAGACATATCAAAAACGGGCTTTCCGCCGGAAGGGTGCAGTCGGTAGCGACTCGCATCGTGGTGGAGCGCGAGCAGGAGATAAAGGCGTTCAAGCCGGAGGAATACTGGGTAATAAACGCCGACCTTAAAACCTCCGCGGGGGAAGAATTCACCGCGAGATACTACGGCAAAGGCGAAAAGAAGCAGGAACTGAAATGCGAAGCCGACGTAAACAGGGTACTCGCCGGGATCGACAAAAACGATTTCCGCGTGGATTCCGTCAAGCGCGCGCTAAAGCTTCGCCGCGCCGCCGCGCCGTTCTCCACCTCCACGCTGCTGCAGGAGGCGAACCGCCGGCTCTCGTTCCAGTCGCAGAAGACCATGATGGTCGCGCAGGAGCTTTACGAGGGCGTGAATACCGGGGACAAGAACACCCACGGTCTTATCACCTATATGCGTACCGACTCGCTGCGTATTTCCGACGAAGCGCGCGCCGCCGCAAAGCAGGTCATAATTTCCAAATACGGGAAAGAATACTACCCCGAAAAACCGAA
Organism: Clostridia bacterium; assembly: GCA_017447445.1. Taxonomy (GTDB): domain Bacteria; phylum Bacillota; class Clostridia; order Oscillospirales; family CAG-382; genus Coliplasma. The sequence continues at coordinate 6,759 of JAFSNK010000040.1, forward strand.
CTACTATAAATCCAAGGACAATATCCAGGACGCGCACGAGGCGATCCGCCCCTCCGATCCGTCGATCACGCCGGAGATGCTGCGCGGCAGGATAAGCAACGACCAGTACCGTCTTTATAAGCTGATCTGGGACCGCTTCATCGCTTCGCAAATGGCTCCGGTCCAGCTCGACACCGTTACGGTGGACGTCGTATCGGGCGGCTATACCTTCCGCGCCGCGGGCCATACCGTGCGCTTCGCGGGGTATTCCGCCGTTTACGGCGAGATAAAATCCGAAGCCGATCCGGACAGCGAGGACGACGAGGATTCCGCGCTCCCGGATATGAAAGAGGGCGAGCGTGTCGATCTCTGCAAGCTCGATCCGGCGCAACGCTTCACTCAGCCGCCCGCAAGGTTCACCGAGGGCTCGCTCGTGAAGGTGATGAAGGATATGGGCATCGGCAGGCCCTCCACCTATACCGCCACCATAACCACCATAATCTCACGCGGGTACATCCGCCGCGACGGCAAGTTCCTCGTGCCGACCGAGCTCGGGTTCGTCACCACCGAGATGATGAAAAAGGCGTTCGAGCAGATAGTGGACTACAACTTCACCGCCAACGTGGAGGAGGAGCTCGACAGGATCGAAAGCGGCAGCGTCGAATATATCGACGTCCTGCGCGAGTTCTATAAAGAATTCAGCAAGCAGCTCGAATACGCCGAAAAAACGCTCGGCCGCGAGAAGGTGGAGATACCCAAGGTGGAGACCGGGCTGATCTGCGAAAAATGCGGCGCCGTGATGATCGAAAAGACCGGGCGGTTCGGCAAATTCGCCGCCTGCCCGAACTATCCGCGCTGCAAGAACACCAAACGGCTGGACGAAGCGCCCGCCGCGGCGGCGCCTCATCCCGTGCGTGAAAAGAAGCAGGCGGAGGTCATCGCGGAGGAAAGATGCCCCAAATGCGGGAGCGAAATGGTGCTTCGCAAAGGGCAGTACGGGCAGTTCTTCGCCTGCCGCAACTATCCGGAATGCAAAACCACGGTGCCCTACCGCCGCGACAGCGGGCTCGTCTGCCCGGAATGCGGCAAGCGCGTGTTTATAAAGCAAACGAAGAACCGCAAGAACTACTATTGTTGCGAGGATTATCCGAAGTGCTCCTTCTCCGCGTGGGATATGCCCACCGGGCGCAGATGCCCGCAGTGCGGCGCCCCGGTGCTTAAGAAGAAGAACCGCGAGTATTACTATTGCAAAAACAACTGCGGATGGAGCGAAACGAAATGAGCATACGCATCGCAGTGGATATAATGGGCGGCGACAACCCGCCCGAAACGCTCGCCGCCGGCGCGATTCGCGCCGCCGCGGATACCGGCGCGGAGATAATACTTTGCGGCACGGAAAGAGTTAAAGAAAAGCTCGGCGCTCTGCCGAAGGGAGTTTCCTTCGCCGTCGCCGAAAGCGTTGTGGAAATGACGGACGAACCCTCCGTCGTGAACAATACGAAAAAAGACAGCTCGGTCGCCGCGGCGGTGGAGCTCTGCCGCGACGGAAAAGCCGACGCGGTGGTTAGTTGCGGCAACACCGGCGCGCTGTTCACCTCCGCGTCGCTCACGCTGCGCCGAATAAAGGGCGTGCGCCGCGCCGCGCTGGCGACGGTGGTCCCGCTGGAAAAGCCGTTCATACTGCTCGACTGCGGCGCGAATACCGACGCCACGCCGGATATACTCGCGCTGTACGCCCGTATGGGCACCATCTACGCCGAAAACGTTCTGGGAATAGAAAATCCGCGCGTCGGGCTTATAAACAACGGCGCCGAGCCGCACAAGGGCACCCCCCTTTACCGCGAAACGTACGCGCTGCTCAGCGCGGAACCGCATATCAACTTCACGGGGAACTGCGAAGGCAAGAACGTCCCGTTCGGCTGCTGCGACGTGCTCGTGTGCGACGGCTTCACCGGAAACATAGTTCTTAAACTTATCGAAGGAATGGCGAATTTCCTTTCCGGCACGTTAAAGGACCTGTTCGCCGGAAGCCCGGCTTCCGTCGCCGCCGGAGCGTTGACGCTGGGACGCACCAAGAAGCTGAAAAAGCAGCTTGACCCCGCCGAATACGGCGGCGCGCCCTTCCTGGGGCTCGCAAAGCCCGTTATAAAAGCGCACGGCGGTTCGGACGAATACGCCTTCTGCTCCGCGGTGAAGCAGGCGGCGGCGTACGCGCAAAGCGGAACGATAGAAAAGATCGCCGCGGCAATGGCGAAAAAAGACACGGAGGAACAGTGATGGAAACGCGCCGCGATTTGGGCGGGCTCGAAGCCGTTATCGGATACAGATTCAAAAACCGCGAGCTGCTGCTTACGGCGCTCACGCATTCCTCCTACTGCAACGAAAACCGCCGGCACGGCGCGGAGCAGAGCAATGAGCGCAGCGAATTCCTGGGCGATTCGGTGCTTTCGTTAATAACCTCCGACCTGCTGTTTTCGCGGTTCCCGGAAGCCGACGAGGGGTTTTTAACGCGCACCCGCGCCGCGCTCGTGTGCGAGGATACTCTCGCCTCGTTCTCGGAATCGTTCGGGCTCGGCGATTATATGCTGTTCGGCAAGGGCGAATCCGCGGCGAACGGCGGGAGACACCGCAAAAGCACCGTCGCCGACGCGTTCGAAGCGCTGCTCGCCGCGATATATCTCGACGGCGGGATGGGCGAAGCGAAAAGATTCGCGCTGCCGTTTATCGAAAAAATGCTCGAAACGGTCATAAAGACCGGCACGGAGGACTATAAATCGCGCCTGCAGCGCATAGTACAGCAAACGCCGGAGGAAACGCTCACCTACACGCTTGTGAGCGAATCCGGTCCCCCGCACGACAGGACCTTCGGATACGAGGTGTATCTGAACTCCAACCTGCTCGGCAGCGGTAAGGGAAGGTCGAAGCGCGAAGCGGAGCAGGCGGCGGCGCGCGAAGCGCTCATACTTATAGGAGAACTGGATGAAAACGCACCGTAATATCCCGTTTTTCGTGCCGCATGCCGGGTGTCCGCATTGCTGCGTGTTCTGCTCGCAGGTCAAAATAACCGGGCACGGCGCGGAAAAGGACCTTGAATCCGAACTGCGCGAGCTGCGCGCGCTTCTGGATTCCTGCGGCGAAGCAAAGGATAAGGAAAGCCGCATCGCCTTCTTCGGCGGCAGCTTTACCGCGATAGAAAGAAACCGTATGGAATCGCTGCTTTCCACGGCGGCGGAATATATCCGGAAAGGCGTCGCGAGCGGGATAAGGATCTCCACCCGCCCGGACTGCATAGACGGCGAAATACTTGCCGTTTTGAAAAAATACGGCGTTACGGAGATCGAGTTGGGGATCCAGAGCACCGACGAACGCGTGCTTGCGCTGTGCGAGCGCGGGCATACCGTCCGCGATTCGGATAACGCCTGCCGGCTTATTAAAGAGCACGGCTTCACGCTGGGAGGGCAGATGATGATCGGGCTGCCCGGCGCCACGGCGGAAAGCGAACTGCAAACCGCGCGCGATATAGTCGCGTGGGGGGCGGACGAGGCGCGCGTATATCCGCTGGTCGTCTTCGAAGGGACAAAGCTCTGCGAAATGACGCTTGCCGGCGAATATGTCCCGTTAAGCGAGGAAGAGGCGGTAAAAAGGGCGGCGGACTGCTGCCGCGTGTTCATAAACGCGGGGATCGCGCTCCTGCGGATAGGTCTCCACGCGAGCGAAAACCTCGCCGAGGCGCCTTTCGGCGCGAACCACCCCGCCATAGGCGAAAAGGTACAGGGCAGGATCTACGCCGATATAATAAGCTCCCTCGCGGGTGAAAGCGCGGGTTCCGTTCTGGAAGTGAAGATCCGCCGCGAGGATATTTCGATGCTTACCGGATTCGGCAGGGAAGCGATCGGATACATATTAAAAACCACGCGCGCGGACGGGATAAAGGTCCTCCCCGCGAGGTACAGAAGATTTTACCCCTCGGTGAAAAAGTATTTGCCGGGATAAGATAAGACCAAGGAGAAACGAATTATGCGTTTGAACGCTATCGAAATGCAGGGGTTCAAATCCTTCCCCGAAAAAACGCGGATAACCTTCGACAGCGGAGTTACCGCCATAATAGGTCCCAACGGAAGCGGAAAATCCAACATATCCGACGCCATCCGCTGGGTACTGGGCGAAATGAGCGTGAAATCGCTGCGCGGCAGCCGTATGGAGGACGTTATCTTCAACGGCACGGCGAACAGGACCGCCGCAAACTGCGCTTCCGTCACGCTTTGCATCGACACTCAGGAGGAATACAATCTTGCCAACCACCAGCGCATAGAAGCCGAACCCGAAGCCCCGGAAGAGGGCGAAGAGGCGGGCGGGGTCAAAGCGCGCCCGGTCTATTCGCTTTCCGACGGACCGGAGGTCACCGTTACGCGTAAATACTACCGCAGCGGCGAAAGCGAGTATTACATAAACAAAAAACAGGTTAGATTAAAAGATATTTACGAGCTGTTCTACGATACCGGCATAGGCCGCGAGGGCTATTCGGTCATCGGGCAGGGCAAGATCGCGGAGGTGCTTTCCCAGAAGGACGAGGAGCGCCGCAGTATATTCGAGGAAGCGGCGGGGATATCCAAATTCCGCTATAAAAAGCTGGAGGCGGAGCGCAAGCTGCGCGATACCGAAAGCAACCTCGTGCGGATAAACGACATACTCTCGGAGATCGGAAGCCGCATCGGTCCGCTTGCGAAAGAGGCGGAAAACGCAAAACAGTATCTCGTGCTCAACGAGGAAAAGAAGGGCCTGGAGATCACTCTGTGGCTCGACAGGATCGATTACCTGCGCGCCCGCCGCGTCGAATGCGAAACGGAGCTTGCCGCCGCGAAGCTCGCTTTGGAGACGGCGGAACGCGCCGCCGCGGAATGCGAATCCGCCACCGACAGGATGCTTAACGAAAGCTACGAGTTCGGCAGGGTGATGAGCGAATGCGAGCGTATGCGCAGCGAAGCGATACAGAAGAAGAGCGAGGCGGAGGGCAGGATAGCCGTCTGCGAAAACGATATCGCCCACGCGGAGGAAACGCTTGAATCCAGCCACGTGCTCATAGGCAGCGCGGAAAGCGAATGCGCGCTCGCGGAAGACGCGCAGAAGGCGCTTGCCGAAGCGGAAAACACCGCGAAAGCCGAGCTTGCCGGATCCGAAGCGGCCTGCGCGAAGGCGGAGGAAGAATATTCCGCCGCCCATGCGGAAACGCAGCGAGGCGACGCCGGGGCGGAAAAAGCTGCCGCCGCGTTGGAAACGCTCACCGCCGAAAAGAGCGCGCTCACCGCGCGCGCCGCCGCGGCGCGCGCAAGTCTGGAGGCGGGGCGCCGCGCCGAGACCGAAAATTCCGACAGGATCGCCGCGAGCAAGGCGCGTATCAAAGCGCTTGAATCCGGCGCTTCCGCGATAAAAGAAAAGCTTTCCGCGGCAGAAGCCGAACGCGCTTCCGCCGAAAAGGAGCTCGCTTCCGCGACGGAAGCGATAAAAGAAAACGAGTCCGCGGCGGTGGACAACGCCGAAAAACTTAACGCCGCGAAGCTCGAGCTCGGCACCCTTTCCGAAAAGCACGATCAGCTTCTCCGGCTCGAACAGCTTCTGGAGGGGTATTCCGACAGCGTCAAGCGCGTGCTCAACGACTGCGCTTCCGGCACGATAACCGATAAAGGCCGCGCGATAGGCGTCTGCGGCACCGTTTCCAATATAATCTCTTCCGACAGCGAATACGTCATCGCGCTCGAAACGGCGCTCGCCGCCTCGGTGCAGTTCATCGTCGTCGAAAAGGAAGCGGACGCGAAGGCGTGCATCAGATACCTTAAAGAAAACAAGCTCGGCAGAGCGACCTTCCTGCCGCTGGAAAGCGTGCAGGGCAGGACGTTCGACGACGCGCAGATAAAAGATATGCCCGGTTATATCGGGCTGGCTAGCGGGCTCGCCAAATACGACAAAAAATACGCGGGCGTGGTGAACGACCTGCTCGGCAGGACGGTCATCGCCGAAAATATCGAACTCGCCTCCGCCATCGCGCGCAGGACCGGGTTCCGGGTAAAGACGGTAACGCTCGACGGCCAGGTCATAAACGCGGGCGGCAGCTACACCGGCGGTTCGGTCCACGGCAAGGTCGGCGTGTTCACCCGCGCGATGGATATCGAACGCCTTGCGGAGCGTATAAAAGCCGCGCGGGCGGATATCGGCTCGCTCACCGCGAAAAAAGCGGAGCTGGAGTCGGAGGCGGGCGTGCTCGCCGCGGGGCGCGATTCCGCGCAGGAACGCCTTAACGCCGCCGCTTCATCCTGCGCCGCGCTCGGAATGGAGCTTCAGTCCCATATGGTCCGGATCGAGGAGGAGCGCGGCCACGCCGAAACGCTTTCCGCCGCGGAGGACACAGTTTCCCGCCTCGGGGCGGAGCTGGAAACCATCGAATCCGAGCTGTCTTCGCTGGACGTCTCGCTCGCGCTGGCGGCGTCCGCGCGCGAATCCGCGCGGCTCGGTTCGGAAAGCGCGCGTCAGGCGGAATCCCGCGCCTTCGCCGCGTTAAGCGAGGCGCGCGTCGACCTTTACTCAAAGCGCAACGCGCTTGCCGTTGCTTCGGAACGCCGCGAGGCGGGCGCCGCCCGCATCACGGAGCTTAAAGCCCGCGCGGAGCTCGGCAGAAGCACGGTCGGCAAGGCGAACGAGCTTATTGCCGAAAGAGTCGCCGAGATAGGCAGACTCAAAGCCGAATGCGGCGAATGCGATTCCGAAGCCGCTTCCTGCGAAGCGCGGCTGAAACAGCTTGTCGCCGGAAGAGAAGAGAAGGAAAAAGAAATAAGCGATATGCGCGCCAGACAGAAGCGCGCCGATTCCGAAAAAGAAACCGCTTTCCGCGCCGTTACCGGGTGCGAGACCAAGCGCGACGGCGTGAACACCGAATACGACGCCGTCTCGGCGAAGCTATGGGACGAATACGAGCTTACCTATTCCGACGCGGAAAAATTCCGGCTACCGAAGGAAAAAACGGAAAAAGCGCAGTCGCGGCTCGCGTCGCTGCGCGCAAAGATACGTTCCATGGGCACCATAAACGTGAACGCCGTGGAGGAATACCGCGTCACCAAGGAAAGGTTCGATTTCCTCACCTCGCAGACGGAGGACCTTAACAAAACGCGCGCCAGTCTGGACCGAACGATATCCAGACTTTCGTCGGGTATGAAAGAGACGTTCCTGGAATACTTCGAAAAGATCAACGTCGAATTCAACAACGTGTTCTGCGAACTGTTCGGCGGCGGAAGCGCGCGGCTGGAGCTTACCGACCCGATGATGCCGCTTGAATGCGGGATCGAGATCATTCTTAAAGTCCCGGGCAAGAGCGTGCGCAGCATCTCGCTGCTTTCCGGCGGCGAGCAGAGTTTCGCGGCGATCTCGCTTTACCTGGCGCTGCAGCGCGTCAATCCCGCGCCGTTCTGCGTGTTCGACGAGATAGAGAGCGCGCTGGACGAGGTGAACGTCGGCAAATTCGCGTCCTACGTCCGCCGCAACAGCGATAAGACGCAGTATATAATAATCACCCACCGCCGCGGCACCATGGAATACGCCGACACGCTCTACGGCATAACGATGAGCCAGAAGGGCGTTTCGGACCATATGCGCCTGAATATGGCGAAGCTGGACGAACGCTTCAAGGAGAATATCAACTGATGAGCTTTTTCGATAAACTTAAAAACGGGCTTAAAAAGACCAAAAACGCGCTTTTGAAACCGGTGAACGACCTGTTTTCAAGCTATGACAAGGTGGACGAGGATTTTTACGAGGAGCTTTCCGACCTGCTCATTATGGCGGACGTCGGCGTGGAATCCTCCGAACGGATAGTCAACGAGCTGCGCGAAACGCTTAAAGAAAAGAAGATAAAAGAAACCGCCCCCGCGCGTGAGGAATTCCGCGCCATACTCGCCGGATCGGTCGGAGAGGGCGCGCCGCTCGAGCTGGGCGAAGGGCTTTCCGTCGTGCTCGTTATCGGCGTTAACGGGGTGGGGAAGACCACCTCTATCGGCAAGATAGCGCACGTTTTGAAAGAAGACGGCAAAAAAGTTATGCTCGCCGCGGGCGACACCTTCCGCGCCGCCGCCGCGGAACAGCTTTCGATCTGGGCGGAACGCAACGGAGTCCCGCTTATACGCCAGGCGGAGGGGGCGGATCCCGCCGCCGTGGTTTTCGACGCGATCGCCGCCGCGAAAAAAGCGGGCTGCGACGTGCTCATAGTCGATACCGCGGGCAGACTGCAGAACAAAAAGAACCTTATGGAAGAGCTTGCGAAGATAAACCGCGTTATCGACCGCGAAGCGCCCGGCTGCGCGCGAGAAACGCTGCTTGTGCTCGACGCTTCGACAGGGCAGAACGCGCTCATCCAGGCAAAGGAATTCGGAAAAGCCGCAAATATCACCGGCCTGGTGCTCACCAAGCTGGACGGCACCGCAAAGGGCGGCATAATACTCGCCGTCCGGCACGAGCTTGGCATCCCGGTGAAATTCATAGGGGTGGGCGAAGGGATCGACGATCTGCGCCCCTTCGACGCGCACGAATTCATAAACGCCTTTTTCGAGGACGAACGATGAAGATACTGCTTGCCACGAACAACGCGCACAAGGCGGAGGAGTTCCGCAGGATGTTCGAAAAAAACGGGCTCGGCGCGGAGCTTATCACCATTAAAGGATCCGGCTTCGACGGCGAAATAGACGAAAACGCCGATACCTTCGAGGGCAACGCCTATATAAAGGCGCGCGCCCTGTGCGAATATTCGGGGCATATCACGATCGCGGACGACAGCGGCCTGTGCGTCGACGCGCTCGGCGGGGCGCCGGGGGTGTATTCCTCCAGATTTGCCGGAGAGCCCTGCGACGACGCCGCGAACAACGCAAAGCTCCTGCGGGAGCTGGAAAACGTCCCCGACGAAAAACGCACCGCCCGCTTCGTGTGCGTGATCTGCGCCGTGCGGCCGGACGGAAAAGCGCTTTACCTGCGCGGCGAGACCGAGGGGACGATAATCCGCGCTCCGCGCGGGGCGGGCAGATTCGGCTACGACCCGCTGTTCTACTACCCTCCGGCGGGGAAGACATTCGCCGAAATGGAGGGCGCCGAAAAGGACGCGGTGAGCCATCGCGGCAAGGCGATAGGACTGCTTGCCGGAGAGACGGATTTTTTCCGGGCGCGCACAGCCGCAGATAAATAAGAAAACGGAAGGAGCCAAACATATATGAACGCAGTTCTGGATTATTTGGAATATGTGTGGAACCAGCTCAAAGGGATAGGAGTAAAGGACGTTATCGACATATTGCTTGTGGCGCTGGCGTTCTACTATACCTTTAAATTCGTGCGCGACCGCCGCGCCGGGAAGCTGCTTGTCGGCATAGTCTTCCTGGTGGTGCTGCTGCTTATCAGCTCGCTGCTGGAGATGCGCGCTCTCAACTTCCTGCTTTCGAACCTCTTCTCCGTCGGTCTGATAGCGATAGTTATCGTGTTCCAGCCGGAGCTTCGCTCCGCTTTGGAAAAAATGGGCGGCGAATCGCTGCGTAATTTCAAAATGCGAAGCGACAGCGACGCCGTCGCCGCGATGCGCGCCGCCATCAGCGAGACCTGCACCGCGGTGGAGAACCTTTCGCAGTCCAAGACCGGCGCGCTTATCGTTTTCGAACGCGGCACCCGTCTGGGCGACCATATACGCACCGGAACCATAATCGACGCCGTCGCGTCCTCCTTCCTGCTCGGCAACATCTTTTTCAACAAAGCGCCGCTTCACGACGGCGCCGTGATCATGCGCGAGGGGAGGATACACGCCGCCGGCTGCTTCCTGCCGCTTTCCACCAATAACGAGATAGTAAAAGAGCTCGGCACGCGCCACCGCGCCGCCATAGGGTTAAGCGAAAACAGCGACGCAGTGGTGGTAGTCGTTTCGGAGGAGACCGGAGTGGTCTCTGTCGCCACCGACGGCGAACTGCGCCGCGGTTTCTCACGCAAGACGCTGGAGGAATACCTTTCCTCCCTGCTTATAAACGAGGACAAAAAGCCCATCACCGACAGGGTAAAGGGCAAATTCACAAGGAAGGGCGGTAAGAAAAAATGAACGCCGATTCTTCCAAAAAACGCAGCGACACCGTAAAAGGCAAGCTCAGCCGCACCGCCAAAATAATCGTTCTTATCGGCGCCGTGGTGGGCGCTCTCCTGGTGTGGATCTACGCCATCGGCTACGACAGCACCCTGTTCGAGCGCACGTTCACCGGCGTTCCGGTAACGCTCACGGGGGAAGCGGAGCTCGCCGCGAGTTCGGGATATACTCTGGCGGAAGGCCAGCAGTTCTCCTCCATCACCATAGTCGCCAAAGGCAAGCGCGCGGAGCTTAACGCGCTTTCCTCGGACGATTTCCGCGCCGTCGTCGATATTTCCGGCGCGACTTCGCCCGGCGAGCAGACTTTTAATATAGTAGTCTATTCGCCCAACGGCATAGAAGTCGTTTCCCAGTCGTCGAGCACGGTCATCCTGTTCGTCGACGATTTCACTCAGCGTACCGATATGCTTTCCGTCGACGTGGACACCGGCACGAGCTATATAATGAGCGACGGCGTGACTTTCGTCAGCGCCGCCGCGAACCCGGTCTCGGTGATAGTTTCCGGCCCGAGGACCGCGCTTTCCGAAGTCGCCGGGGCGTTCGTGCGGTTCAATCTGGACGGCGTTAAGATAAGCGGACCGATGTACGGATACGGCGGGATCGAGCTGCGCGACAAAAACGGAAACGTCATCGACAACCCGTATATCACGGTTTCGGAGCGCAACGCCTACGTCACCATCTCCGTGACCAAACAGAAGACAGTCCCGGTACGCGTCGCGTTCACCGGAGGCGTGTTCAGCGTCTACGACGTTTCGGTGATCCCCTCCGCCGACAGCATCACCGTTTCCGGCAGCCCGGAGGCGATAGATTCGGTGAAGGAGCTGGTCCTGAATATCGACGAAACGACCGTCGACGGCAAAAAAACCTTCGAATTCTCCATCGGCAGTCTGCTCCCCGCCGGAGTAAGCAACGAAAGCGGGATATCGAAGATCTCCGTGGAGGTCACGATCCCCGGTATGGCGCTGCGCAGCTACGCGATCGATCCGGAAAAGGTGGAGGTGGTCAATCTCCCCGAGGGCGCGGAATACAAGGTCCGCACCGCGCCGGAAATAACCGTTATGGGCCCGCCGGACGCTTTCGAAGGGTTCGAAGCCGACGGTATAAAGGTTTACGTCGATTTTATGCGGATAAAGGTGAATGCCGACGGAAGCTGTTCCGCCGTGCCGCAGGTCGAGCTCGGTGAAAACGCCGAAGGGCTCTACGTGTTAAAGCCGGTCGGCTCCGCGGAGTTCACTTTCGAACTGCCGCAGACCGATACGGACTTATCGCATCCGGAACTCTGAAAATAAAACTACCAGGAAGGTGAAGATATGCACAGCCGCGAATGGCGAATACGCGAAACGGACATGACGCAGGCCGCGCTGCTCGAAAAACAGACGGGGCTTATGCCGCTTACCGTAAAACTGCTGCTCAACCGCGGGTTGGACACCCCGGAAAAAACAAAGGAGTTCCTGGATAAGGACGGCATCGCCCTGCACGATCCCATGCTTCTTAAAGATATGGACAAAGCGGTGGCGCGGCTTAAAAAGGCAATAGATGCCAAGGAGCGCGTCTGCATTTACGGCGACTACGACGTCGACGGCGTAACGAGCACCGTTATGCTCTATTCCTATCTGCGCTCCAAAGGGCTGGAATGCAGCTATTTCATCCCGGAACGGCTCTCCGACGGCTACGGGCTGAATCTTCCGGTCATAGAAAGAATGAAAGGCAGCGTCGATCTCGTCGTCACCGTCGATACCGGCGTTACCGCGATAGCCGAGGCGGAATTCGCCGCCGGGATAGGCATAGATATGATAATAACCGACCATCACTCCTGCCGCGAAACGCTGCCCGCGGCGGCGGCGGTGGTGAATCCGCAGCGCCCGGACTGCGAATATCCTTTTAAGAACCTCGCGGGCGTCGGCGTGGTGTTCAAGCTGCTCTGCGCGCTGGAGGGCGATACCGAAAAAATACTTTCGCTGTATTCGGATATAATCGCCGTCGGCACCGTGGCGGACGTTATGCCGATAATCGGCGAAAACCGCAGGATAACCGAAGTGGGGCTTAAAAAGCTTGCCAACACGCAGAACGCGGGCCTGCTCGCGCTTATGCGGGAGGCGGGGATAATAAAGCCCAACAAGGGCAGCCGAAAGATCACCTCTGCCACCGTGGGCTACATACTCGCTCCGCGTATAAACGCGGCGGGGCGGATCGCCTGCGCTTCCCGCGCGGTGGAGCTTTTGCTTTCCGAAAACGGGCAGGAAGCGGCGAAGATAGCCGCCGAGCTCTGCGATATAAACAAACAGCGCCAGGCGACCGAGCAAACCATTTACGATTGCGCGATCGAGCTTATCGAGCGCGACTACCGCGACGATAAATTCCTCGTGCTCGCTCACGAGGGGTGGCATCAGGGCGTTATCGGCGTGGTGGCTTCCAAGATCGCCGAAAAATACTCCCGTCCCTGCATACTCTTCTCGCTCGACGGCGAGATCGCAAAAGGTTCCGGCAGGAGCATAAAGGGCTTTTCGCTTATGGACGCGCTCACCGCGTGCGGCGACGTGCTTGCCGAATACGGCGGACACGAGCTTGCCGCCGGGCTTTCGGTAAAGCGCGAAAGGATAGACGAATTCCGCCGCCGCATAAACGAATACGCCTGCCCCCTGCTTTCAAACAGCGATTCGGCGCTTCCGCTTATGATCGAATGCGAGGTGACCGCCGCCGATCTCACCCTTAAAGGGATCGACGAAATGCTTATGCTCGAACCGTTCGGGCTGGCAAACCCGCAGCCGCTTTTGCTCCTGCGGGAGGCGACCGTGCGCGATATAACCCCGCTTTCAATGGGAAGGCACGTCCGTTTCCGGCTGGTCGACAAACGCAACGGCGGATCGGTGCAGGCGGTCTATTTCGGCATGAACGCCGATTCCTTCCCGTTCTGCGAAGGCGACCCGGCGGACGCGGTATTCACCGCGGACGTAAACGAATATATGGGCTCGCGCAGCGTGCAGGTGTTTATAAAAACGATGGCGCCCGCCGAATCCGAAAAACGCCGCGTCGACGAGGCGGCGGAGATCCGCGAACGGCTGGTATCGGACAAAGCGCTGCCCGGGGACGAAAAACACGTTCCCGCTCTTGCGGATTTCCGCGGCGTGTTCCGTCTGCTGCGCAGGGAGCTCCCGCGTGAGGGCAAACGGATCTCGCTCGTGTCGGCAGCCGAAAAACTGCGCGAGGAGAACGGGGCCGACTTTTCGCTCTGCAAGCTGCGGATCGCGCTTGAAGTGCTTGCCGAGCAGGGGCTTATCGAATGCGACGGATACGAAAGCAATTCCGTATACATAAAGCTGCTTCCCGCGGCGGGAAAGATTAATATCGACGAATCCGAGCTGCTCGCCCGGATAAGGGCTTCAGCCGCCGGAATATAAGTTTTCGCGGCGGAAAACCGAACGCCTATATAAACGGAGAAATATCACGATATGCTTAAACAGGCGGAAGAACTGCTGGAAAAGATAAAAGCTTCCGGCAGTTACGATTACGACAAAATACTTAAAGCGTATAATTACGCCGAACGTCTGCACGAAGGACAGAAGCGCATCTCTGGCGAGGACTATATCATGCATCCTCTGTCCGTCGCCGAAATAGTCTTCGACCTGCAGTTGGACACCGATTCCATCTGTGCCGCGCTCCTGCACGACACAGTGGAGGACTGCGCCGAAAAGATCGACCTTCCCACCATAAAAAAGGAATTCGGGAACGACGTGGCGGAGATAGTCGACGGCGTAACGAAGCTTCTGCACATACCGTTCGAGACGAAGCAGGACGAAAGTATCGAAAACCTGCGCAAGATGTTCCTCGCCATGAGCAAGGACCTCCGCGTGATATTCGTAAAGCTTGCCGACCGGCTGCACAATATGCGCACGCTTTCGGTCCGCAGCCCGGAAAAACAGCGCTCCATCGCCTTGGAGACGATGCACGTCTACGCGCCGCTGGCGCATCGGCTCGGTATGCAGAAGATAAAGCAGGAACTGGAAACACTGGCGCTTTATTACCTCGACCCGATAGGATATAACGAGGTCAAGGCGGATATCGAAAAGCGCTACGGCGAAAATAAAGACTTCCTCGACCACGCCACGAAAAAGGTGGAGGAGAGTCTGGACGCCTACCACATCAAATATTCGATCTCCGGCAGGGTAAAGACGATCTACAGCATTTACCGCAAGATGTATAACCAGAGCAAGAAGTTCGACGAGATCTACGATTTCTACGCCGTGCGTATAATTGTCGATACCGAGCTGGACTGCTATACCGCGCTCGGCGTCATACACGAGCAGTTCAATTCCATCCCCGGCAGGTTCAAGGACTATATATCCACTCCGAAGCCGAATATGTACCGTTCGCTCCACACCACCGTAATAGGCAAGGAGGGCATCCCCTTCGAGGTGCAGATACGCACCTGGGAAATGCATCAGATCGCCGAATACGGTCTGGCGGCGCACTGGAAATATAAATCCGGCGAGCAGGCGAAGCAGGATATCGACGCGAAACTCCAATGGATACGCACCCTGCTCGAGACGGAGAAGGATACCGACGACCCGGACGAATTCTTCCGCCCGCTGAAGATCGACCTTTTCGAGGACGAGATATTCGTGTTCACGCCCAAGGGCGACGTGGTGAACCTCCCCAACGACGCGACTCCTATCGATTTCGCCTACGCCATACATTCCGCCGTAGGCAATAAGATGGTCGGCGCCAAGGTAAACGGCAATATCGTGCCGATAGACACCATCCTGGAGACCGGGCAGATAGTGGAGGTGCTCACCAGCGCGTCTTCAAAAGGCCCCAGCCGCGACTGGCTGAAGATCGCCCGCTCCGGCGAAGCGAAGAACAAAATAAGGCAGTATTTCAAAAAGGAAATGCGCGCCGAGAACATAATCGTCGGCAAGCAGGAGCTCGAGCGCGAGATAAAGCGCTACGGCAGGCACTATACCGAGGCGCAGAAGAACGAGATAATGAAGAATCTCGCCGCCCGGCTTTCGCTGCCGGAGACCGACGACCTCTACAACAACATCGGGTACGGCGGCCTGAGCGTTTCGAAGATCGCGGTCAAACTGCGCGAGGAATTCATGCGGGTGGTCGCCCCGGTCACGGAGGAGCCGGCGGATATAGTCGCCGCTTCTTCGAGGTACGATAAGACCGCGCGGTACGAACGCTCTTCGCGCTCCAACGCCGACAGCGTCATAGTCGATTCGGTGGAGGGCTGCACCGTGAAGTTCGCCAAATGCTGCAACCCGCTGCCCGGCGATAACATAATCGGCTTCATCACACGCGGATACGGCGTTTCGATCCACAAATACGATTGCCCCAACGCCGTCGCCGGGCTTTCCCGCCCGGAGGACAAGGACAGGTGGGTGGTCGCGTCGTGGTCGGAAAAGGTACGCAAGCAGGAAAGCGGCAGCTTCGAAGCGGTGCTCAGCATCGTCGCGGTGTATTCGCCGCACATCATAGCCGACGTCACCATGTCGCTCAACGATATGAAAGTCGCGGTCACTTCGATCTCCACGCGTGAGAACGCGGGCGAGATACTTATTACCGTGGGTGTGAAATGCAGCGGCGTCGATCACCTGCGCAACATTACTTCGGGGCTCGCGCGGATAAAGAACGTGCGCGAGGTCACAAGAGGAACGGTATGAAAGCAGTAGTCCAGCGCGTCCACGGCGCGAAATGCGATGTGGACGGCAAAACGGTTTCGCAAATAGAAAAAGGTCTGGTGGTGTACGTCGGCGTGTTCGACGACGACACGGACGAGGATATCGCCAAAATGGCGCGCAAGGTCGCCGGGCTGCGCGTGTTTACCGACGAAAACGGCAAGCTCGCGAAGTCGGTTTCGGACGTCGGCGGCAGTATAATGCTCATCTCCAATTTCGTGCTGGCGGGCAGGGTGACGCGCGGCTTCCGCCCCGATTGCACCCACGCCGCGAAGTATGAAACGGGCAGGGAATACTACGAAAAGCTCGCCGCGCTCATATCCGCCGCGGTACCCACGGTCACCGGTGTTTTCGGCGCACATATGGAAATAGAAGTACGCAACGACGGACCGATAAACGTCGTTATAGACACGCGGGAGCTGCGGTCATGAAGCTGTTCATCGACAACCGTACCCCGTATCTTAACGATTATTATTTTCAGACGCTCTGCCTGCTCTATTTCCCCGGCGAGAAGTTCAAAGCGGACGACGACGGCTTCAACCGCGCGTCCTTTTCGCTCGCGCCGGAGGACGGAAGCGGATACCGGTTCAAAGCGGAAGTAACGCTGGTTTCCGGCGGCAGGAGCGCGCACGGCGAATTTTCCGGCGGTTATACGCCGCAGATCGAAATGCCCGCCGGCGAATTCTTCGCCACCAACGCCATAGGCAAAGCGTTCCTCCGGGCGGGCGAAAAGCTTTTCGGCTTCGGCTTGCCGTGGGGGTATTTAAGCGGGCTCCGCCCCGTAAAGCGCGCGAAATATTATCTGGACAGGGGCTTTTCGCCGGAGACCGTGCGCGGGCTGTTCACGCTCGATTACGGCGCCTCCGCCGAAAAAGCAGGGCTCGCCGTCGAAACGGCGCTCACGGAGGAAGGGATGCTTGCGTCCGTTTCGCCGGACGACTGCGGGATCTACGTTTCGATCCCGTTCTGCCCCACAAGATGCGATTACTGCTCGTTCGTCTCGTACAGCAACAAAAAGCTGTTCGACCTTATCCCGGATTACCTCGAAAAGCTCTGCCGCGACATTTCGCTTACCGGCGAACTCGTCCGCGAGCTGGGGATGCGCCCGCGCGCCGTGTATATCGGCGGCGGCACCCCCTCCATACTCGAGTCCGCGCAGATCGACAAACTGCTTACCCGTATCGAAAACAGCTTCGAGCTCGGCGCGGGGACCGAATATTCCTTCGAAGGCGGCAGACCGGATACGCTTACCGACGAAAAACTGAGAACCGTGCGCGCCCACGGGGTGGACCGCATAAGCATAAATCCGCAGAGCACGAGCGATTCGGTGTTGCTCAATATCGGAAGGAAGCACACGGTAAAGGATTTCTTCGACGCGGTCGAGGCGTCGAAAAAATACGGCTTCTCCTGCCGGAACGCGGATCTTATCGCCGGACTCCCCGGCGACGACGAGGAAAGTTTTGCCAAAAGCGTTTCGGACGTATTGAATTGCGGTTTCGAGAATATAACTGTACATACGTTAAGTATAAAAAACGCCGCGCCGATCCGTTTTATCGGCGACGGCTTCTACGACCCGCGCGGCAGGTTCGCGCGCGAAAGCGTGGTCTTTGCGCGTAAAGCGCTCGCCGGGCGCGGGCTTCGTCCTTATTACCTCTACCGCCAGAAAAACACCGTCGGCAATTCCGAAAACACCGGTTTTTCGCTCCCGGGGAAGGAAAACCTTTACAACGTGCTTATGATGGAGGAATACTCCACCGTGTTCGCCTGCGGCGCCGGGGCGATAACCAAGTTCGTCAGCCCCGACCGTTCGCTCATCGCGCGGCACGCGTTCCCGAAGTACCCGTTCGAATACCTGCGCGAGGACAAAGGTATCGGCAGGGAGGAAGCGCTGGCGTTTTTCGGCAAGACCTGAAAGGGAGATCCGATTGAACTTTGAATCCGATATGACCGGGACCATCCGCGCCGAGGAAGCGCGCTTCGATTCCGCGCTCGCCTCCGTGGCGAAATACGTCTGCTCCGACGCGGGCAAAAGATTCCTGCTTCTGGGCGGGGGAAGCTGCTCCGGCAAGACCACCGGCGCCGAAAAGCTCGCGGCGATGATCTCGTCCTTCGGCAGGACGTGCCACGCCCTCTCGTTGGACGATTACTACCGCAGTCTGGAGGAAAGCGTCTATCTGCCGGACGGCACGCGGGACGTCGAATCCATAGAGAGTCTGCGGCTCGACCTGCTTGCGAACGACCTTAAAAAGATCGCCTCGTGCGAACCGCTTTCGGTTCCGTTTTTCGATTTTACCGTCCGCCGCCGCGTCGATTCCGCGCGCGGGCTGCACGTCCGCCCCGGCGACGTGATCATCATCGAGGGACTGCACGCGCTCAACCCGCGCATCACCGAAGGGATCATCGGCAGGGAAGAGACGTTTTATATCTATCTGTTCGCCGACCCGGGCGACGGTTCCGACCGCCGGCTCATCCGCCGCCTCGTGCGGGACAGCCGCCACCGCGATTCCGGTGCCGTGCGCACCTTCGGTATGTGGAACACCGTCCGCGACAGCGAAAGCTTTACCATCGAGCCGTTCGCCGCGCAGGCGGACATATCCATAAACACCTTTATGCCCTACGAACGGAACGTGCTGGACCCGCTTGCGCTCCCGGTGCTCAAAGCCGTCGCGAAGCGCAGCCGTTTCTACCGCCGCGCGCAGGATATGATCGCAAAGCTTTCCGGCACGCCGCCCGTGCCGGTCGAAATGATACCGCAAAATTCACTTCTCAGGGAGTTTGTTTAATAATAATGGAACAGGACGTCAAACGCGGCAAAAGTTTTCTGCGCGAAGCGGCGGTGCTCACCGTTTCCAATTTTGCCGTTAAAATAATCGGAGTGGTATTCAAAATACCGCTTACGAATATACTGGGACAAAGCATCGGCGTGTTCAACGCGGCGTATTCCATCTACGCCATGCTGTTCATGTTAAGCACCAGCGGTCTGCCGGTCGCCATAAGCCGTCTCGTCGCCGCCAGCAACGAACGCGGGCGCGGCAGGGAGGCGGACAGGATATCCCTGCTCTCCGGCGTCGCCTTCGGGCTTATCGGGCTGCTGTTCACGGTGCTGCTGCTCATACTCGCTCCGTTCGTGGCGCGGGTGACGGGACACCCGGATTCGGCCGTGGCGATGCGCGTCATCGCGCCCTCGCTGCTGTTCATCTGCATCTGTTCTTCCGAGAGGGGATATTACCAGGGGCTTCACAATATGGTCCCCACCGCCATAAGCCAGTTCATCGAGGCGTTCTTCAAAATGTCCGTCGGC
This sequence comes from Clostridia bacterium, assembly GCA_017447445.1. Taxonomy (GTDB): domain Bacteria; phylum Bacillota; class Clostridia; order Oscillospirales; family CAG-382; genus Coliplasma. The sequence goes on from JAFSNK010000040.1 coordinate 25,867, forward strand.
CTGGCGGCGGTGTATATCGCCGCTTCGCGCGGGGCAAGCGTCCCGGTGCAGGCGGCGTGCGCCATAAGCGGCGTTTCGGTGGGCGAGTTCTTCGCCATGGTATACATACTCGCGGTCCGCAAATTCCCGCGCCGTTCGCGCCCGGTATATACCGACGATACCGTCCGCCCGGACAAAACGCTTATCCGCGCGATAACGCTCGTAGCCCTGCCGGTCACGCTCACCGCGGCGGCGCTGTATTTTTCGCAGTTCCTCGATACGCTTATAATAGTAAACGTGCTTGAATCCTCCGGCGAAACGCACGAAACGGCGCATACGCTTTATTCGGCGTATACCGGGCTTTCGGTCCCGCTTTACGACCTTCTCCCCGCGACTCTGGTGTTCCCCATAGCCACCAGCATCCTGCCCGCCATCTCCGGCGCGCGCGCCGTGGGGCAAAAAAAGCGCGCGGCGAAGCTCACCGCCCAGGCGATCCGGTTAAGCGGAATAATCGCGGTCCCCTGCGGGGTGTTCCTGCTCGTCACCGGAAAATGGTGCATATCGCTGCTTTACGGCGCGGATAAATGGAACGTCCCGCTGCAGATGGCTTCCGGCGCGCAGATCACGGCGCTCGACAGCGCGACCTACGCGCTGTCGGTGCTGGCGTTCGCGGTGTTCTTCATTTCCATCGTCTCCACCACGAACTCGCTGCTTAACGCCTACGGCAGGCAGCATCTTCCGTTCCTTTCGGTGCTCATCGGCATCGCGGTGCTTACCGTGGCGGAGATAGGCCTGCTTTACAGCCCGCTCGGCATAATCGGCGCGGCGGCGAGCTCGCTCATCTGCTATATGCTGGTAACGTTTTTGAACATACGCTTCCTGCGGAAATACTGCGGCGTGCGGCTGCGGCTGGCGGGTATGTTCGCCCGCCCGGTGCTGTGCGGCGCGATAACCGCGCTGTGCGTGTGGCTCGCGCGGATGGGGGCGACGGTGCTCTGGAAGAACCTCGTTTCGGAGGAAACGCTCACACGCGGGGCTTCGCTTTTCATACTTGCGGTCAGCGGCGTCGTGCTCGTGGCGGTCTACTGCGTCGCGGTGATCGCGCTGCGCGCGATAAAAGAAGACGAGATACGCCTGCTCCCGAAAGGGGATAAGATAGCCGATATGCTTATAAGGCGCGGATTTATTAAAAAGACCGGGGTGGAATAATGGATACCGAGAAGGCAAAAAAAGAACTGCTTGAAAAAAGCGAATACGGATTCGACGATCTTGTCGCCATAATGCGCGTCCTGCGCGCTCCGGGCGGCTGCCCCTGGGACCGCGAGCAGACTCACGCTTCCATCCGGCGCGACCTTCTGGAGGAGACCTACGAGCTTATAGAGGGCATCGACGCGGGCGACGCGGATATGCTGCGCGAGGAGCTGGGCGACGTGCTGCTGCAGGTCGTGTTCCATTCGGTCATAGCGGAGCAGGACGGCGAATTCGATATCGGCGACGTCTGCGGCGATATATGCAAAAAGCTTATAGTAAGGCATCCGCACGTTTTCGGCGACGTCACCGCGAACGATTCGGCGACTGTGCTTGCAAACTGGGACGCCATTAAAAAGCGCACCAAGCACCAGCAAAGCGATACCGAGGTGCTGCGCTCCGTTACGAAAGCGCTCCCCGCGCTTATGCGCGCGCAGAAGCTGGGAAGCAAATCGCGCAAGTGGGGCTTCGACTTCGCGGATTACGCGTCCGCCGCCGAAAAAATACCGGAGGAACTGCGCGAGGCGCTGGAGGCGGCGGATTCCGGCGACGCTCTGAAAACCGAGGAGGAGTTCGGCGATCTGCTGCTGGCGGTGGTCAACGCCGCGCGGCTCGCGGGGGTAGACGCCGAGCAGGCGCTTTATAAGGCGAACGAAAAATACATCGCACGTTTTTCGGAGGTGGAAAAGCTCTGCCTCGCCGAAGGAAAGTCGGTAAAAGATACTCCGGAATCGAAAAAAGCGGAGTTTTGGGAGGAAGCCAAGCGAAAAACGGCAAAATAACGCGAATATTTCGATATTATTTACCAAAAAAGGCAAAAAAGACTTGAAAACAGGGAATAATCGTGATATAATACAAACAGAAACACAAATAACAGAAAGGAAAATGATTATGAACAAATCCACTCTTATCGAAGCGGTTGCCGCAAAAGCCAACCTTAAAAAGAAAGAAGCCGAAGCTGCCGTTAACGCTGCGCTCGAAGCTATCGTTAACGATCTCGCTACCGGCGGAAAGGTTCAGATCGCCGGATTCGGCACTTTCAAGGTAAAAGAAAGAGCTGCCAGAGTAGGCCGCAACCCCAGGACCAAGAAGTCCATAAAGATCCCGGCTTCCAAGGCGCCCGCTTTCACCGCAGGTCTTGCGTTCAAAAAAGCAGTCAACAAATAAAATCACTATCCGACAGGCGGGGGTTCGCTCCCGCCTGTTCGTTCTTAATCAGGTTTTATAATGAGGCTCGACAAATTCCTTAAAGTTTCGCGCATAATAAAACGCCGCACGGTCGCCAACGAGGCATGCGACGAATCGCTGGTCACTGTGAACGGCAAGGCGGCGAAGCCCTCGCACGACGTAAAGCCGGGCGATATAATAGAGGTCAGATACGGCAGCCGCACCACGCGCTTCCGCGTGCTCTCGGTGGGCGAAAACGTCCGCAAGAACGAAGCGGCGGAAATGTACGAGGTGCTGTCATAAACCGCGCGCCCTCCGCGTATAGATAATACGAAGGGGGCGGCAATATGAACGGAACACCACACCACACGCTATCGCTCGACTCGCGCAGGGAGCTTAAAGTCACCTCGGTCGGCGAGGTGCTGAGCTTCGACGAGACCGAGATCTGCCTTTCGGTAGGCGATTCGGTGCTCGATATCGGCGGGGAGGGGCTTTCGGTCACGAACCTCTCGCTCGGCACGGGCGAAGTTACGGTCACCGGCCGCGTCAACGCCATCGCGTATTACGATTCCGCGCCGCGCCGCAAAAGGTTCGGGCTGTTCGGGAAGGCGTAGGTATTGCAGGCGTTTGCCCGCGGGCTTCTGCTCGCAGCGTGGGCGGCGGCTGCCGGCGCGTTCCTCTGCGCGGTGTACGATCTGTTCCGTCTGTTCCGCCTCGGGCGGAGACCCGGCGCCGTGCCGCTGTTTTTTTCCGACCTGCTGTTCTGCGCGTTCGTCTATGCGGCGTTCGCGCTGCTGTTCTTCAATCTTACTCACGGCAGGGTGCGCTGGTTCGCTTTCGCGTGTGCCGCGGCGGGGTTCCTGCTCTGGCGCGCGACATTCGGAAAGCTGCTTATGCGCGCGGCGGAAAAGTGCCTTTCGGTTACGAAAACAACGCTTGCAAAAGCGAAAAGATATTTGCTTCGCGCCGCGCTCCGCGCAAAGCGCGCGGCGGGCTCCGCGGCGGCTTGCCGCAGGGATATAAAAAACGCCCGCAGGGGCTACGGATTCACAAAATCGTTGCAACGGAGAAAAGCAAAGTATGGAAAAGAAAAAGATCAAGCGCAGCAATCTGATAATCAGGATATCGTTTGTTCTGATATTCGTGTTCCTGTTCATATCGGTGATAAACCTTCAGGTGCAGATACGCGATCTCCGCGTCGAGCGCGAAAAACGCGCCGCGCAGCTTCAAACGCTGCAGGACAGCATCGATGAACTGGAGCTTCGTATTGCCACGCCTATCGACGATAAATATATCGAGCGCATCGCGCGCGACCGGCTCGGGTACCGCAAACCGGGCGAAATAATCTATTACAACGATATAGCGAATTAAGGGGCGCTTTGCATGGCATACAAAGTCGGCGACAGTGTAAAAGGAACCGTAAACGGGATCACGTCTTTCGGCGCGTTCGTAAAACTCGAATCCGGCGAAACGGGGCTTATCCACATTTCCAAACTGTCGCGCGGGTTTGTGCGCGACGTGCAAAGCGTCGTTCGTCAGGGCGATCCCGTCACGGCGACGGTGATATCGCTCGACGGCGATAAGATCGGGCTTTCGCTTATCGGCGGGCGTGATCCGCGCGGCGGGAAACGCTCTTCCGGCGACGGACGCGCCGCGCGCGGCGGCGAACCGGGCGATCTCGAATCGATGCTTTCGTCGTTCAGGACCGCCAGCAGCGAAAGACTCTCCGCGCTCGGCTCCGCGGCGGATCCGCGTCAAAGAAGAAGAAAATAACAAAAAAGCCCGCCTCGGCGGTTTTTTTGTTATCAATGATTTTCAGAGCGCAAAAAACGTACGATTTTCTATTGCCCCCGCCGAACACGGTCCGGCGGGGGGGGGGTACCGTAAAAACGGGCGTCGCTTTGTTCGCGCTCCGCGGCCGGGCACCGCCCGCCCGCTTTTTCAAAACTCTTTAACCGGGAAGCTTATCCGCAAACATAATAAGGTTCGCGGTGATCTTTTCGCGCTTGGTAAGCGGTTTAAAGGTGCCGTCGGAGTAAAGTATGTCGAGCACCATCATGGCGCAGTCGGTGCGGACGGGGTTGCTGTTGTAATAAACGATCAGATCCTGCATTTGCGGGGGATATTGCTTCGCCTTGTTCAGCGCGTTCTCCAACGCCGCCTCCGCAAACCCTTCGGTCAGCTTTTTATCGGGCGCAGGGATCGCCGCGCAGAAGCTTTCAAGCGTGCTTTTCGCGATCATAACGTTCACTTCGCCGTTTTTGCCGATGAATCCGCGGTCTTTAAGCCTGCAGAGCTTTTCCGCGTTGGCTTTTTTGTCGGCAAGCCTGCCGGTGATATACTCATAAAGATAATCGTAATCGGCGGTAAGGTTGTTCTTCCAGCCGCCTTTCCGCGAGTCGAAACGGGTGTCCCACGCTTTCGAGCCGACTCCGGCGTATTTGCTTGAAATGCGCGTCATCGCTCCGCAGCACCCGTAATCGCCCTTGTGCCGCATAACGTAATCCGGGTCTTCGCATTTGCTTTTAAGGTCGGCGTTGGCAATGAAGCTGCCGCCCGCGGCGGTCTTTATGAAGTAACGTGAAATATCGACTCTGTCCGCCGCGCCGATATCCACTTTTTCCGATATCGCATAGAACACCGCCGCCGCCTCAAAGAGTTCGCGGTTGCCGCCGGGGATGTAAACGTCCTTCATCTCCCTTGCCGCAGCGATCACGGCGGGCGCGTATTCCTTTGCCAGCTTTTCGGCGATCTGCAGTTTTATCCCGAGTTCGGAATCTTCTTTTTCCCGCGACCACGTGCGCGGGCTGAACAGCACGTAGGTGGTGAACCTGCCGTCTTTCGTGTGGACAAGGAAGCCGTTGCTTTCAAGGAATTCCACCTTGTCCTCGATATATGCCGGCACCACGCCAAGCTCTTCGGCAATTTCCGTCACGTTCTTCGGCTCGTGATAACAGCTGTAAGCTATGTTCAGGTTCAGTTTGTCGCCGAGATAGTATTCCGTCGCTGCGTTGCTTCCGGGGTTGCCGTTGTGTCCCAGATTCGTTGCAATTACCGGCGATATGCCGAGTTTTCCGATTCTTCTTTCCATTTTCAAACCTTCCTTCAATTCGTTGCGCGCCTTGTTCAGGTGCCATTTCACGGTGCCCTCCGGCAGACCGAGCCTCGCGGCGATCTGCTTTATCGGCTCGTTTTTGTAATAGAAAAGGAAAACTATTTCCCTGCGCGCCGCCGAAAGGAAAGCGACCTCGCGGCGGAGTATATCCACCTGACCGTCGTCCTCCTCATCGAACTGCTGCTCGTAAGGCAGTTCGCCTATCGTGTCGAGCGAAACGCCCGCTTGCTTCTTCACGTTTGCCACGTATTTTGAATACACGTGCTCGCATATGCGCCATACGTAGCCGTCGACGTTATAGATATCTTCCGATCTCAGCATCGACTTGTAAACCTCGGCGGTCATTTCCGCGGCAAGCTCTTCCGTTTCGTCATAGGAAAACGACTTTTTGTAGGCGAATCCGTATATCTTCGGCAAATATTCGGTTATCAGCGCGTCGGCTTTCTGTTTTTCCATTTCCGTTCCTCTTTTCGGTCGACCTGTCTATACAGTGCGGCGAATTGCAAAAAGGTTGGCGTGTTTTGTAAAAATATTCTAACATTTGCAAAAACGATTTGCAACAGTTTGCGGGTATGCGGCTAAAAAATTAAATTTGCGGTTGACAATCGCGTTTTTATGTAGTATAATACAATTCGCGCGCCGGAATCAGTCTGCGCGGGCGCTGTGAGGACGGCGACAATTAAATAGTACTTACATAATCGGGGTGTGGCTCAGCTTGGTAGAGCGCTTGGTTCGGGACCAAGAGGCCGGAGGTTCAAATCCTCTCACTCCGACCATGCTGAGTGTTCATAACGCAAGTGAGTTATGGACACTCAGTTTTTCTATATATTCAACTTATCTGATATTCGTATGTAGGGGAGCAGGCTCGGTGAGTCTGCTCGTTTTTTGTCAGGCGGTCACGGTATTGGGAAGA
>JAFSNK010000041.1 GCA_017447445.1 Clostridia bacterium
AAAGCCAGAATGTCTTTCTCCCCGAAAGATTATTCAATTTTGAATTGCAAGACGAATCGCACGTCTGTTCCATATACGACATTGGGCTCTTTACTGTCATATGACAGCCTTCAACCCGTGCGTTTCACTTTGCAATTGAGTGTTCATAATTTGTTCAAAGTTCCCAGGAAAAACCGCTTTATCATCGCGTAATCCTCCGCGCCGATCTTCCCGTTCCCGGAAACGTCCGCGGCGGCGGCGCGCGCCCCGGAAAGCGTATACGTGCCCAGCGCCGCGCGTCTTACGGCGGCGTAATCGCCCACGTCGACGTAGCCGTTCGCGTTGACGTCCCCCGCGAGCACCAGCGTTTTGCTGTCGATGGCGGCGCCGTTGACGACGATGCTTAAAGTGCATCCGGTGAATACCCTTTCGGAGCCGGAAAGCTTTTTCCCTTCCGGCGAAAGCACGGTTATGCTTTGTTTATCGAAATTCTCGCACAGAGAGTCGACAGTCTGCTTCCATACCCTTCCGACCACGTATCCGGTCGCTTCGTCGAGCGTATAGGCGCCGTTCGGCGAGGGCTCGATCTCGAGCGCGGAATAATAGGTGGTGTATTCGAGGAAGACCCAGCCGGTCTTTCCGCCGTATTCGGTCATTCCCCAGAAGCGTTCGGTCCGCGGTACGTTGACTATCGTCCCCGCCGGGATGACGTCGAGTATCTCCGACCCGACGTTCGGTTCGGCGCGGAGATTAAGATATTCTTTTATGCGGTAATATCCCGTCTCCTTTTCGGTGAGCACCACCGAGGTATCCGGGTAGTTATAGGGCATATTAACGAATTCTATCCCGGCGGCAGCCGCGGAAGCGAACTGCTCCCAGGTATATCTGCGCGTGGAAACGACGCAGGGCTGAGTCGCCACCCCGTCGCCCCCGGCGTTGCCGTGATAGATCACGATGAAATCGTCGTCCATGGTAAGGATCGACACCGAATGCCCCTTGGAGAGCCGGACGTGCGCGCCGGGCGCCGCCTTGGTAAGCAGCTCTTTTACCGTGTTCGCGGTCGCCGCCCCTCGGGAGATCGTGCCGACGTTGTAATAGAGCGACGAGTTCATGGAATGGTCGATGAACCCGAAGCAGGTATAGAACACCATCCGCGCGAACGCGAAGCACTGCGCCCCGAGCAGGTCCACCTCGCAGGTGTCCTTATAGCCCGTGGGATAATAGCGCATACAGTTGCAGTAGCCGACCGAATCGATGCAGTAGGCGGGCGGGCTGTTGTGGCAGGTGCACGCCTTGCCGTCCTTAGAAAAGAAGGTGCCGGGCATATGCTGCGCGAGCGGCAGCGTGGTGTCGCCGACGGTAACGTAGGGGCCGGTATATTTGTTCTCGCCGTCTTCCCCGTCCCCGCCGTCCGCGGGCTGTTCTTCTTCGCCGCGCGGAAGGTCCGTTTCGTTCCCGCTTGCGTCGGCGTAATGGTTCACGTATTCGCCCACGTCGTTTTCGTAGCATTCGTCGCCCGAACGGTCGAGCCGCGCGAATCCGCCGTTTTCGGTGACCCAGCGGAAGCCGCCGTTTTCGGGGATGAAGCCCTTTATCCCCACGCGTGTGAAGAGCGCTTCCTCGCCGGACGCCGTTACGCGGCAGACGGTTTCGCCGCGCAGTATGTAAATATTATTATCGGAAACGTAAAGGTGCGATACCGGTTCCGTGAATTCGCGGAACACTTCCGCGCCGCTTCCGTCCGGAAGGCAGGAAACGACGCTTGCGCCGGATATGAACCATATCCTTCCGCGGGCGTGATTAAGATATTCCGCGGGCAGCGGCGATATGAGCCGCCCGGTTTCTTCCGGCTCGCCCGCTTTGCGCACGCGCAGTCCGTCCGGCGCGGAATAAAAGACCGAATCGCCGATATCCAGCGCGGTCCCTCCGTAGAGCAGGCGTTCTTCGAACGTCTCCTCCGCCGCCGGGGCTTTCTCCGGTTCGCCGGAGACGCGCTCCGACAGAGCGAGCGGCGCGAGCAAAAACGCGCACAGCAGTAACAAAGCTATTCTTTTTGCGGCGATCCTGCGCACGGTTTCGTCCCCTTTCACGGAATCTTGTTTACATAATATCATATATAACGACGGATTTCAAGTTTTTTCGGGGTTTCGCAATAAAAAATTCGAAAAATTTTCAAAATCCTCTTGGTATTGTCGAAAATTTGTGTTATAATAGTCCGAATAAAAAATAACGGTTTGCCGGAGGAACAATATGAGCGCCAACATTTTTATCGCCGATCACCCGCTGATCCAGCACAAGCTTACACTTCTGAGAAACGAAAAAACCGGTTCCAAGCAGTTCCGCGAGCTGATAAAAGAGATCACCGAGCTGCTTTGCTATGAGGCGACGCGCGACCTGCCGCTGTGCGAAGTCGAAGTCACCACCCCGATCTGCACCACCAAATCCAAAGTCGTCGCGGGGCGCAAAATGGCTTTCGTGCCGATACTGCGCGCCGGATTGGGAATGGTGGACGGCGCTCTGGAGCTCGTCCCCGCCGCGAAGGTAGGGCATATCGGTCTTTACCGCGATCCGGAAACGCTTAAACCCGTTGAATACTACTGCAAGCTCCCGCACGATATACACGAGCGCGAAGTTATAGTCGTCGACCCGATGCTCGCCACCGGCGGCTCCGCGATAGACGCGATAACGCTTATAAAGGCGCGCAGTCCGCTGCATATCAAATTCATGTGCATTATCGCGGCTCCCGAAGGGCTCCGCGCGCTTTCCGAAGCGCACCCCGACGTTCAGGTATACTGCGCTTCGCTCGACAGTCATCTGAACGAGCACGGCTACATAGTCCCCGGTCTCGGCGACGCGGGCGACAGGATCTTCGGTACCAAATGATCTTCCCCGGATGATCGGTTTACAAACGAAACGGAAAACGCCCCGCCGGGCGTTTTCTTCATTATTTACGGCTTTTCGGCAAACAAAAAACTCCCGCGGCGGCACTGCCCCCCGCGGGAGTTTTGGTTTTATCGCTTATTTGTCTTCTTTTTTGTCGTTCTTTTTGCGGTTGAGAACGAGGTTTGTGATGATGCCGAGAATGAGCGCGCAGGCAACGGCGGTGAGCTTGATGTTCTTTTCGCCGAAAGTCATTACCATGCCGCCGACGCCGGCGATAAGGATCGACGATACGACGAACAGGTTGTTGTTCTGTTCAAGATCGACCTTCTGGATCATCTTAAGACCGGAAACCGCTATGAAGCCGTAGAGCGTGATGCAGACGCCGCCCATTACGCAGGTCGGTATGGTGGCGAGCAGCGTTACGAACGGAGCAAAGAACGAAGCGGCTATTGCAATTATGGAGGTGCAGACGATCGTTACGACCGAGGCGTTTCCGGTAATTGCCACGCAGCCGACCGATTCGCCGTAGGTGGTGTTGGGGCAGCCGCCGAAGAACGCGCCCACCATGGAGCCGACGCCGTCGCCGAGCAGCGTGCGATGGAGACCGGGATCTTCAAGCAGATCTTTTTCGATTATGGAAGAAAGGTTCTTGTGGTCGGCGATATGTTCGGCGAATACGACAAACGCAACGGGGATATAGGCAAGCGCGATAGTGCCTATGTACGCGCCTATGGAACCGACTTCGCCATAAGCGTAATCGCCTTTGAAAGCGGTGAGGAAGGTGAATTCGGGATACCATTTCATATCATTGAACAGCGAGAAGTTGATTATCTGAAGTTCCGCGTTCCCGGTAGCGTTGCCGATGATCGTAATGATCGCGGCGACTATATACCCGGCGACTATACCTATGATGAACGGGATAAGCTTTGCCATTTTCTTGCCGTAAACCGAGCAGAGCACGACGACAAGGAAAGTGACCATAGCACAGAGGAAATTAAGTCCGCTGTTGAGACTTATGTGATATACGGTGGAAGACGCGGCGGCGTCATAAGCAAGCGAGGGAGAAGCGACGCCGAACGAGTTGGCTATTGCGTTGCCCGCAAGCGAAAGACCGATGATCGCGACGGTCGGGCCGATAACGGCGGCGGGCATCAGCTTGTTGATCCAAGCTACTCCCGCAAACTTTACCACGAGGGATATAATGACATAAACGAGTCCCGCCATTACAGCGCCGATGATCAGACCGAGATAACCGAGCGAAGCCGAAACGCCGCCGGCGAAAGCCGCGGCCATAGAGCCGAGGAACGCGAACGAGGAGCCGAGGAACACCGGACTACGGAATTTGGTGAAGAGCAGGTAAACTAGCGTACCGACGCCGGCGCCGAACAGCGCGGCGGACTGAGACATACCGTGCCCTACTATAGCGGGAACGGCGATGGTGGCGGCGAGGATCGCAAGGAGCTGCTGGAGCGCGAACACGATCAGCTTGCCGAACTGGGGTTTGTCTTTTACGTTGTAAACGAGTTTCATTTTTTCCTCCGTTTTGGAAAATTTTTATTTTTTTATTTTTTATTCAGAAAATAATCGACAGACGAGGTGTTCTCGCGCAGCTCCACCCTGTCGGCGCCGTCGATCTCGTTTATAAGCACGGAAATGACCTCCGTGCGCGCCGTCGGGACGTTTTTGCCCACGAAATCGGCTTTTATGGGAAGCTCGCGGTGGCCTCTGTCCACCAGCACGGCGAGCATTACCGAATCCGGCCTGCCGAGCTTTATCACCGCGTCCATCGCGGCGCGGGCGGTGCGCCCGGTGAATATAACGTCGTCCACCAGCACGACACGGCTGCCCTTTACCGGGAAGTCTATTTCGGTGCCGTTCACGTCCGGCATATCCGAAAGCTCGCTTATATCGTCGCGGTACAGAGTTATATCCAGCTTGCCGACGGGGAGCCGCACGCCTTCGATGCTTTCGATAATATCGGCGATCCGTTCCGCTATCGGGACGCCGCGGCGTTTGATCCCGACCAGGCAAAGCCCCTGCGTGCCGCGGTTCTTTTCAAGTATTTCGTGCGAGATGCGCTTTAACGAGCGCGCCATCGACTCTTCATCCATAAGAACGGTTTTTGTTACAAGCATTTTTCCACCTGCGTAAACACAAAAAAATAATTCCGCCCGGACCGGCAGAATTACATAACGACGAAACGCTTTTGCACAAAGCGCGCTATTACATTCTTGCCGGCATCGCTGTACCCGCTTAAAGAACTTTTTACTGGAAGCGATTATAACACGATATTTTGTATTTGTAAAGGGGTTTTTTACAATTTTTTGTATTTTTTCGCAAAAAATCTTTTCCGGCGCATTTGCTCTTGACAAATCCCCGCGCGATATATAATATGGAAGCGAAGACATTTACGCGGGAGGAACGGAAAATGGAACTTGCGGGACTGCAAAAGCTTACGCTGCTGGATTACCCGGGACATATGGCGTGCACGGTGTTCACCCACGGGTGCAACCTGCGCTGCCCTTTTTGCCACAACGCGGGGCTTGTCGTACGGGAAAACGGCTATATTATAAAAACGGAAGAGTTCTTTGAATTCCTCGAAAAACGCCGGGGCATTCTGGACGGCGTGGCGATAACGGGCGGGGAACCGCTGCTGCACGCCGATATAAGCGAATTTATGGCGGAGATAAAAAAGCGCGGCTTCAACGTGAAGCTGGACACGAACGGCTTCTTCCCGGAACGGCTCGAAAGCGTTCTTGCGCGGGGGCTGGCCGATTACGTGGCGATGGATATAAAATCCTCGCGCCAAGGCTACGCGAAAGCCGTGGGATCGGCTTCGCCGGATATTTCCCGCGTGGAAAAGAGCGTTTCCCTGCTTATGAACGGGAACGTGGATTTTGAATTCCGCACCACGGCGGTCAAAGGCATCCACACCCTGCGCGATTTCGAGCAGATCGGCGAATGGATAGCCGGGGACGAAAAGTATTTTATACAACATTTCACCGATTCGGGCGACCTGATCGGCGGCGGGTTCGAAGCTTTCGGCGAAGCCGAATCGGCGGAGCTGCTCGAAGCGGTGCAAAAGCGCGTGCCCAAAGCGGAGCTGCGCGGGATATGACGATGGGCAATTTTACTATATATTGGAACGAAATATTGTGAAAAGTTACAAAACCACAATATCTTGTGTTTTGCTCTTGACAAAAAAGCGCTTATGTGGTATGCTGAATAAGCACCGCAAAGGCGCTTGTTTTTTGTAATATAATATCATTCATATCAAAGGGGAACCCGAAATGTATCAGGTAGTAAAACGCGACGGCAGCAAGGCCGAATTCAACATTCAGAAGATCGCGGCGGCGATCGGAAAGGCGTTCGAGGCGTGCGAGAAGAACACCCATCCTAGCGTTATCGATTTTCTCGCGCTTAAAGTGACCGCCGATTTCGAACCGAAGATAAAAGACGGTCTTATCGCCGTGGAGGACATCCAGGACAGCGTGGAGACCGTGCTCGTCCAGGCGGGCTACGCCGACGTTGCGAAGGCGTATATCCTTTACCGCCGCCAGCGCGAAAAGCTGCGCAATATGAAATCCACCCTGCTCGACTACAAATCGATAGTCGACCAGTACGTTAAAAACATCGACTGGCGCGTTAAGGAAAACAGCACCGTCAAATATTCCGTCGGCGGGCTTATCCTTTCCAACTCCGGCGCGATCACCGCGAACTACTGGCTTTCCGAGATCTACGACGACGAGATAGCCAACGCCCACCGCAACGCGGACTTACATCTGCACGATCTTTCGATGCTCACCGGCTACTGCGCCGGATGGTCGCTGAAACAGCTCATTCAGGAAGGTCTGGGCGGCGTTCCCGGCAAGATCACCTCTTCCCCGGCAAGCCACCTCGCCACGCTCTGCAACCAGATGGTGAACTTTTTGGGCATAATGCAGAACGAATGGGCGGGCGCGCAGGCGTTCTCCTCCTTCGACACCTACCTCGCCCCGTTCGTAAAAGTGGATAACCTTACCTACGATCAGGTAAAGAAGAGCATCGAATCCTTCATCTACGGTGTGAACACTCCTTCGCGCTGGGGCACTCAGGCGCCGTTTTCCAACATCACGCTCGACTGGACGGTCCCGAACGACCTTGCGGAGCTTAACTGCATAGTCGGCGGCAAGGAAATGCCTTTTAAGTACAAGGACTGCAAGAAAGAAATGGATATGGTGAACAAGGCGTTCATCGAAATAATGATCGAGGGCGACGCCAACGGCCGCGGCTTCCAGTACCCGATCCCCACCTATTCCATCACCCGCGAGTTCGACTGGTCCGAGACCGAAAACAACAAGCTGCTGTTCGAAATGACGAGCAAATACGGCACCCCGTATTTCTCCAACTACATCAACAGCGATATGGAGCCCAGCGACATACGCTCCATGTGCTGCCGTCTGCGCCTCGATCTGCGCGAGCTGCGCAAGAAATCCGGCGGCTTCTTCGGCAGCGGCGAAAGCACCGGCAGCATAGGCGTGGTCACTCTTAACATGCCGCGAATGGCTTACCTCGCGCACGACGAAGCGGACTTTATGCACCGCCTCGACCATATGATGGACATCGCCGCAAGATCGCTTAAAATAAAGCGCACCACCATTTCCAAACTGCTTGACGAAGGGCTTTACCCCTACACCAAACGCTATCTCGGCACCTTCGAGAACCACTTCTCCACCATCGGGCTCGTCGGTATGAACGAAGCCGGGCTGAACGCGAAATGGCTGCGCAAGGATATGACTCACCCCGAAACGCAGGAATTCACCAAACGCGTGCTGAACCACATGCGCGAAAAGCTTTCGGATTACCAGGAGCTTTACGGCGACCTTTACAATCTTGAAGCGACTCCGGCGGAATCCACCGCCTACCGTCTTGCGAAGCACGACGTCAAGCGCTTCCCGGATATCGTAACGGCGAACATGAACGGCACGCCCTACTACACCAACAGCTCCAACCTGCCCGTCGGCTATACCGACGACATATTCGACGCGCTCGCGGTGCAGGACGATATTCAGACTCTTTACACCTCCGGCACCGTGTTCCACGCCTTTCTGGGCGAAAAACTGCCGGACTGGAAAGCCGCCGCGACGCTGGTGCGCAAGATAGCGGAGAACCACAAGCTTCCCTACTACACCATTTCGCCGACCTATTCGGTCTGCTCCGACCACGGCTATATCGCCGGCGAGCATTACAAATGCCCGAAGTGCGGCAAGACCGCGGAGGTTTACAGCCGCATAACCGGATACTACCGCCCCGTTCAGGACTGGAACGACGGCAAATCCCAGGAATACAAGGACAGAGTGACCTACGACGTCATCCACAAGACGAAGGTATATACCGACATCGCGAAGCAGCGCGAAGCCGCGGAATGCGGATGCGCTTCCGCCCCCGCGGAAGGCGAGACCATCCTGTTCGCCACCAAGACCTGCCCCAACTGCCGTATCGCCGCAAGTCTTCTGGACAAAGCGAACGTGAAGTACCGCAAGGTCTACGTGGAGGATGAACCGGAGCTTGCGAAGTCGCTCGGGCTGAAACAGGCGCCGACGCTCGTCGTGCAGAACGGGGATGGAGTGGAAAAGATAGTAAACGTTTCCAACATCAAAAAATACATCGGTTCATAAAAACTTCAAAGGGGTATGGGGGAACTTTAGCAAAGGTTCCCCCATTATGATAAAAATGTTCGATATTCTTATTATAGGCGCGGGGCCGGCGGGACTGACCGCCGCCATCTACGCGCGGCGCGCGAACAAAAGCGTGCTTTTGCTTGAAAAAAACAGCTTCGGCGGGCAGATGACCTTTTCGCCGAAGATAGAAAACTACCCCGGATTCGTCTCCGCCTCCGGCAACGAGCTTGCGGACGCTTTTGTGGAGCAGGCGCTGGCGCAGGGCGCGCAGATCGAGCTGGAGGAAGTCGTTTCGGTGAAAAAGTCCGGCGGCGTTTTCGAGGTGGAGACCGACTCCGCGACGCACACTGCGAAAGCGGTGATCATCGCTTCCGGCGCGAAGCACCGCCTGCTCGGAGTCCCGCACGAGGAGGAGTACGTCGGCAACGGCATATCCTTTTGCGCGGTGTGCGACGGCGCGTTTT
Source organism: Clostridia bacterium (assembly GCA_017447445.1). GTDB lineage: Bacteria > Bacillota > Clostridia > Oscillospirales > CAG-382 > Coliplasma. Next base: position 8,987 of record JAFSNK010000041.1, read on the forward strand.
ACGCCGGGAAGAACGTGGCGGTGATCGGCGGCGGCAACAGCGCCATGCAGGAGGCGATATTGCTTTCCGAGCAGTGCGAAAGCGTTACCGTGATACAGAACCTCGATTTCCTGACGGGAGAAAAAAAGCTTGCCGAAACGCTGCTCGCCCGGCCGAACGTAAAGGTGATATACGGCACGGTAATCAAAGAATTCGCCGGCGACGGCGAAACGCTTTCCGGCGTGATAACCAAGCGCGAAAGCGACGGCGCGGAGGAAGCGCTTGACTTCGACGGCGTGTTCGTCGCGATAGGGCTCGCGCCGGACACCGCGTTTGCCAAAGGACTTACCGAAATAAACGACTGGGGATATATCGTCTCCGGCGAAAAGTGCGAAACGGAATGCCCCGGGCTGTTCGTCGCCGGGGACTGCCGCACTAAAACGGTGCGTCAGGTCGCAACGGCGGTCGCGGACGGCGCTTCCGCCGCTCTCGCCGCTTCGGCGTATGTGGAAGGAAGATAGGGTCAAGGAAAAATTATTCATCGTATGCCGGGGGACTTTTGAAAAAGTCCCCCGGACCCTTCAAAACTTCTTAATGCGCAAATCGCCCGCGATTTGCGGGGGAATGCATTATAACAACAAAAGAGAGGGGAAATATACACGTTGGAAACGAACGCGAAGAACGATATTCCAAAACTGATTTTTAAGTATAAACCATTGTCTTCCGGTTTAGATATCGTAAGATGTTACGATATCATCCAAAGCAACAGGCTTTTTGTGCCGGACGTTGCGCAGTTAAACGACCCGTTCGAGGGCTTTTTCTGCCCGCGTATGGAAGGCGTTGCGGGCAGCGGAATACTTCGGGCGGCTGATGAGGACCCGTCTATACTAAAAGAGCTAAAAAAACACACACGAGTGCTGGCACTATCTTCGGATTGTTTTTCCCCGCAGCTTTGGGCTTACTACTGTAACGATTACAGTGGTGTATCCTTTTGCTTTTATACAAACCGCAGTTTCAAAGGCATTGAAAAAGTAGAATACCCCGGCGAACTCAACAGAACCAACAACAGCGCAGAATGCTGTAATCAATCGCAAATAAAAGAAGCTTTTTACAAAAGCCTTTTAATGAAAGAGCAAGGTTGGCAATATGAACACGAGTGGCGAATAATCAAGAAGCAGCCAGATGATGAGTATATGAGCTTTGAAAAGGATGAACTGGCGGCTATTATTATAGGGCACAAGTTGGATAAAGAGATTAAAGAGTTCATTTGTGCAAGCGCAAGTCATCTGTCCATTTTTACAACATATCCGGGTGTTTATACCGGCAAGGTCCATTTAATTAAATATACTGAATCTTTGAACATCGAGAAAAACGGAAAGAAACCGGATTTTATAGATAGCGTTGAAGACCTTTATAATACTTGCGGGCATATAAATGTTAGTTTTGGAGGTTAACGGTGAGAATTTGGCGGGAGATAAAAGCACTTAATGAGCAAAAGGAACTGTTGCAAAATGAAATAGTCGATTTAAATAATGACGTAAACTTGCAGGATTTTATTCTATACAAGCCAAGTTATTCATTTGCAACATCACAAGAATACGCTGAAAAGTTAGAAAGTTGCAGAAACAAACAAAAAGAAATGATTCTTTCTAATACCGCATGTACTTGTAAAACCATTTGGCATTTAAGCGGTGATTTTGAAGCAGCTAAAAAAATGGTTGATGAATGCATGAAAATGTGTATAGCAGCATTCAATGCACAGTGTGAATTAATTATTGAAAAAACAACTTTTAACAATTACAGTTTAGCAAAGAAAAAGATTCAAAAAGTATTTGAACAAATATCAGGTTATGCAAATCGTTTATTTGAAATCTCTTTTAACAATGAATATTTGGAACTGAAACTACAAGAATTGGCATTAGCGTATGAATATAAACAAAAAAAGCGCCAAGAAAAAGAGTATGCGCGTGAACAGCGCGAAATAGAAAGAGAAAGAATGCGCGCACAGAAAGAAATGGAGGAAGAGCGTCAGCGTTTAGAAAAAGAACATATTCATTATAACAACCGATTGCTAAGGTTGCAAGAACAATTAAGCGTAGCTGAAAACAAGTATCTTATTGATGATATCAACGAAAGAATAGCTGCAACAAATATTGAATTGCAAGAAATCGAAAAAGCGCTACATGATATCGACTATCGTCAAGCAAATGAACGGGCAGGATATGTTTATGTTATTTCAAACATTGGCGCGTTTGGTGAAGGCGTGTATAAAATCGGTATGACAAGAAGACTAGAACCTATGGATAGAATTGATGAATTAAGTAACGCTTCGGTGCCATTCCGATTTGATGTGCATGCAATGATTTTTTCTGATGATGCGCCTTCTCTTGAGACTTTTCTGCACAACAGATTTGCTAACTCTCGGGTAAATCTCGTTAATAATCGAAAAGAATTCTATAAAGTATCTTTAAATGAAATAGAATCGGCAATTAAAGACGGCTACGATAAAACATGCGAGTTTCAGTATTTTCCGGTGGCGCAACAATACCGAGAGAGCATTCGTATAAGAGAGGGCCTATAAATGAAGTGCTTATATTGCGGGCACCCGCTAAACGCAGAAGATGACTATTGCAGTAACTGTAACGCAATAACACAGAAAAAGTTTTTTGAAGAGCATCCAATTATGCTAAGGCTACATGAATCAATTAATAAGTTTTTAGAATCTCACAAAACCGACATTTATTTCCCATTAATTTTTCCTTCAAAAAACATTAGAAACATAGAAGAATGTCCAGACCTACAATCAATATATAGGCTTAGCACATTTGGACAAGAAATGTTCTTTCTTGAAAGCGACATTGAACATATTGAAAATAATATTAAAGATGAACACCAGAAATATGAAAAAGTAAATAATGATGAAAAAAGAAACACATCAATACTGAAGTTATCATTATTAGAAAAACAGATTAATGCTAAAAGAAATAAGTTATGCAAATTAAAAGAACGTTTGGCTAATATTATGGATGATTATAAATAACAATAATAATAGATTAAACCTATTCTATTGCCATAACGCTAGGTGCCTATTTCAAAAGTCCCCCGGACCCTTCAAAACCTTTCATGCTGCGAAGGGCAGACCGTCGCCCTTCTTTGGTTCATCGACCGCCCGATCCTGATCGCCGAACCGGATAAAAAGCAATAAAAAAACAAAGCGCAGCGGTATTTCGATCCGCTGCGCCGTTTCTTTATGCCGCCCGGGCGGCTTTATTTTTTCGTTACGTATTCGCGTATCTTGTCGAGCGCGCTTTTTTCCAGGCGCGATACGTAGGAGCGCGAAATGCCCATCATCCCCGCGACGTCGCGCTGAGCGTAGTGCCGTCCGCTTTTGGTCAGTCCGTAGCGCAGCACTATTATCCTGCGTTCGCGCTCGTCCAGCACGGTACGTATCGCCTTGTTCACCTTTTCCAGCCGCATCCTGCGGTCGATCGTGTCGGCTATATCGTCCGGAGTGGCGATTATATCCAGGTAGGTAAGCGGATTTCCGTCCTTGTCTACGTCCACCGGATCGTTAATGGAAGTAACGCCGGCGTGCTTTTTCTGTGCGCGGAAATACATAAGGATCTCGTTCTGCAGGCATTTGCCGGCGTAGGTGGCGAACCGCGCGCCGTTTTCCGCGTCGAAGCTGTCTATGGCTTTTATCAGCCCGATCGTACCCACCGAAACAAGGTCGTCCTGATCCTTGGCGGAGGTATAATACTTTTTCACGATGTGCGAGACCAGCCGCAGGTTGTGCTCGATAAGTCTGCTTCGCGCCTGCATATCGCCAGCCCGCGCCCGCGCGAACAGCTCGCGCTCCTCCCGCCCGGAAAGCGGCGGCGGGAACGAATGCGTGTCCGAGGTGCGAAGCACCAGGCAAAAGCATTTGGAAAGCAGGTCAAGTATGAATGATATCACGTGAGTTCACCTCGTGATATTCTATGCCGCGCGGATTTATAAAATGAATCAAAACGCCGGAGCTGCGTGCAGCTCCGGCTGTGTTTTTACTGTTTTTCCGGCGTTCAGACCACCGCGTAGTCCGCGCCTTTTTCGACCATGACTTCGCGCACCTTCGCGCCGTCGATCTCGCGCAGGGGAACGTTCTTTTTAAGCGCCATCACCGCGGCGATACCCGCCGCTTCGCCGGAGGAACGCGCCGACTGCTGCACGCGCAGACTGCTTTGCGCCAGGAACTCCGCGCCCAGGCAGCGCCCGGTAACAAGCAGGTTGTCGAACCCTTTGACGACGAGCGCGCGGAACGATATTTCGTACCAGGGCTTGCCGTCGTCGACGTCTTTGTATTTTTTCTCGTTGAAGCTCAACTGTTTGCCGTGGATATCCACCGGGTAGTTGGACTGGCAGAACATATCCGCGAACTTTCTGCGGCAGAGCAGGTCTTCGGCGGTGAGCACGTATTCGGTGGTGATGTTGCGGCTTTCGCGGATACCGACCATGGCGGAGATATCCGAGATATACGCCTTTTCGAAACCTTTAAGATACTTTTTGCAGAACATGAGCTGACGCAGCGCGCGCTTTTTGCCCATCACCTGCGTTTTTGTTAAAACGTCCGGGTCGGTGCCGTCGGTCTCGTCGAAGAATTCCGGGCTGTTGAACGCTATCGTATCCGCCCTGCCGGTAACGGTGAAGCCCTGCCAATACGCCTTGTCGTCCGGATCGAGGTCGCCGGCGGCGATGGCTTTATCGAACAGGTCGGAGAAAGTCCAGCTTCCGGTAGCGCAGACGGCGACGTAGATCTTGCCGTCGTAATAGCTTGCCGCGCCGTCGACTCCGGTGCGTTTCTTTTCTTCGTTTATAAACGCGCCGAATTCTTCGAAATTGACGTTGGAGATTATGTAGCGGAGCGAGATCGGCTGGTTCTTGCCCGTTTCCGGATTGCCCTTTGTGAAGCCCGCGCCGGCGCGCACGCAAACGTCGCCGTCGCCGGTGCCGTCGATGAATACCCTGCCCTTTACGAGCCCGAGCCCTTTTTTATTCGCGACGACAAGCGCCGTTACCCTGCCGTTTTCGGTGATAACGTCGCCGATAAAGGTGTGGAACAGCAGCTTTACGCCGGAATCGACGCAGATCTCTTCCAGCACCACTTTAAGCAGGAACGGGTCGAAATTCGCGCCGCTGTCGTCGCAGCCGCCGATTGCGAAAAGCTTGTCGCGCACGATCTTGGAAACGTAGGAGCACTGGGGGTTGGAGGCGATATGCGTGTGCATTACGGGCATAGTGAGCCCGTTGGTAGCGGTGCCGCCGAGCGAGCCGAACTGCTCCACCACGAGCACGTCAGCGCCCTCTTTTGCCGCGGCAATGGCCGCAAACGCGCCCGCCGCGCCGCCGCCGCAAACCACAACGTCCGCGCTTGCGAACACGGGAAGAGAAGAATAATCCATGATGAATCTCCTTGAATTTTTATTTTATATTTAGAGAAGCGTTCCGCTTTCAATATAACACATTTTATTGCTTTGTCAAGATTTTTCGCCGTTTATCATGGCAAGGAATTCGTTTTCGTCGATTATTTTTATTCCGAGCTCCCGCGCCTTCGTAAGCTTGCTTCCGGCTTCCGCCCCCGCGAGCACCAGCGAGGTCTTTTTGGATACCGAGCCCGCCGCGCTGCCGCCGTGCGCGCGGATAAGCGCTTCCGCCTCTGCGCGTTTCAGCGTGGGCAGAGTTCCGGTGACCACTACCGTTTTCCCCGCGAGCGAATCGCCGATCTGCTTTTCGGCGCTTTCGACGGAAACCCCGGCTTCCTTGAGCCGCCGTATAAGCTCGCGCGATTTAGGGTTGGCGAAGTACCGCACGACGGAAGCCGCGCTTTCGGCGCCGATGTCCTCCGTATCGCAAAGCTGTTCTTCCGTCGCAGCGGCAAGCGCATCGATATTGCCGAACCGGCGCGCCAGAGTCTGCGCCGCCTTTTCGCCGATATGCCTTATGCCGAGCGCGCAGAGCAGGCGTTCCAGCCCCGCCTGTTTGCTGTGTTCGACTGCGTTTATGATATTTTCCGCGCTTTTGTCGCCCATGCGGTCGAGCGCGGCGATGCGGTCTTTATCCAGATAATAAATATCCGCCGCGGAAGAGATGAGCCCGTTTTCGATAAACTGCTGCACCACGCTTTCGCCCAGGTTGTCGATATTCATCGCGGGGCGGGAGACGAAGTGGATAATACTGCGGCAAAGCTGGCTCGGGCAGAGCGGGTTCACGCAGCGCGTCGCCGCCTCGCCCTCCTCGCGCACGGCCGGCTCCCCGCAGGAGGGGCAGACGGACGGCATTACGAAAGGTTTTGCGTCCGCAGGGCGTTTTTCCGCGACGACGGAGATTATTTCCGGTATCACGTCGCCCGCCTTACGCAGCCGCACGGTGTCTCCTATCCTTATATCGCGCTCCGCGATAAAATCGGCGTTGTGCAGGGTGGCGTACGCCACGGTGCTCCCGGCGAGGCGCACCGGGTCCAGCGCGGCGCGGGGAGTGAGCACGCCCGTGCGTCCGACCTGGATCTCTATATCGCGCAGCTTTGTTTCGACTATCTCCGCCGGGAATTTATAGGCGATAGCCCAGCGCGGCGCGGCGGCGGTGCTTCCCAGCCGTTCGCGCAGGGCGAGCTGATCGACCTTTATCACCGCGCCGTCGGTATCGTAGGCGAGCTCCGGGCGGGATATCCCTATCCCCGCGACGGCCTTTGCCACCTCCGCGGCGTCTTTGCACAGCGCGCGGAACGGCGAAACCGTGAATCCAAGCGATTCGAGCAGTTCGAACGATCCGGAATGCCTTTCGGGCATACCCTCGGAGCAGTACTGCAGGTTGAAAATGAATATCTGCAGCCCGCGGGAGGCGGCTATCCCCGAATCGAGCTGCCGCAGCGAGCCGGCGGCGGCGTTGCGCGGGTTGGCGAACGTGCGCTCGCCGTTCTCCTCGCGCTTTTCGTTCAGCTTGGCGAACACCTTTCGCGGCATATAAACTTCCCCGCGAACGATAAGGCGCCCGACTTCGCGCTTTAATTTAAGCGGTACGGTCTTTATAGTTCGGATGTTTTCGGTAACGTCTTCGCCGAAAACGCCGTCGCCGCGCGTCAATCCCCGCACGAGCAAGCCGTTTTCGTATTCCAGCGAGACGGAGAGACCGTCGAACTTATGCTCCACCACGAAATCCGCGGCGGGGTATTCTTTTTTTATCCTGTCGCAGAACTCGTATATCTCCGCTTCCGAAAAGATATCCCCGAACGAATCCATGGGAACGGTGTGGCGCACCTTTTCGAATTTTTCGGAAACCTTGCCGCCGACGCGCTGTGTGGGCGAATTCGGCGAGGCGAGCTCCGGATGGAGCGCTTCCAGATCGACAAGCCGCCTGAAGAGCGCGTCGTATTCCTCGTCCTCTATTTCGGGGCTGTCGAGCTCGTAATAAAGGCGGGAGTGATATTCGAGCGTGCGTTCTAGATAACGCATTTCCTCCGCGGGGGAGGCAAAATTCATTTCTTTCGACATACTATAGCCAGCCATTCGTTTTTTTCTTTTATTTCTTCAACGGCAAAGCCGTTTTCGGCGAGCGCGCCGAGCACGAATTCGCGCCGCGGGGAGATTATGCCGGAGCAGATGAGCGCCCCCTCCGGTTTTAAGCACTTATGAAACAGCGGGAGCATTTCGCTTATGATATCCGCCACTATGTTCGCGAGTATAAGGTCGTATTCGCGGGCGGCGAGCGCGTTCCAAAGCGTTTCGTCGGAAAGCGCGTTGCCGCAGTAAACCTTAAACACCTCTTCCGGCACGCCGTTCTTCACGGCGTTTTCGCCCGCGATGCGCGCCGCGACCATATCTATATCCACCGCGTCGATACTCTTTGCGCCGAGCTTTGCGGCGCCGATGCCCAATATGCCGCTGCCGCAGCCCATATCGAGCGCTTCCGCGCCCGGGAAGCAGTGTTTTTCAAGCAGTTCCAAACAAAGCGCCGTCGTTTCGTGCCTGCCGGTGCCGAAGGAGGATGCCGGGTCGATCTCTATCACCGTCCTGCCCTCTCCGGGGACCTTTTCCCACGAGGGCACTATTAAAAACCTTTTCCCGACGGGCAGCGGGTGAAAGAACTGCTTCCAGTTGTTTTCCCAATCCTTTTCGTCGGTCACGGCGAGCGAGGTCGCAAGACTGCCGAGCCATTCCGCGCCGGGGAATTCTTTTTTCAGCTTTTCCAGACCGGCGAGTATCCCCTCCTGCTGAATGCTTCCCTGCTCGTTCTGCGCAAGGTAGACTCGCACGATAACGTCGCCGTCGCCGCGGATGAGGTTTTCCTCGACGTAATCTATCGGCACGGCGCTGCTTTCCAGAAGCTCCTCCAGGTCGCGCGGGTCCTCCACCGAAAAGCAGGATATCCCCTCGTTCATCAGTACGCCGGAAACGACTTCGCTCCCCGCGGTGGTGGTGTGGATGGTGAGTTCGTTGAATTTCATATATCGCTCCGAAAAATGAATGATGGATGACCGCGGAACGCTTCCGCGGGGCGGAAAAACGCCGCAGCTGACGCAAGCTCAGCCGTCCGAAGCGGACGCGTCGCCGGATATGGGTATCTTTTCGCCCAGATAAGTCGGTTTGGGTTTGAATATCGCGGAAAGAAAATACTTCGCGCGGGCGGCGGTCTCGCGCAGTTCGTAGGCGCGCTTCGTCATTACCGGGATATTGTCGCAGCAGACGCCCTTTGCTTCCAGCCCGAGCGCTTTTGCGATATAAAGCGAGCGCGACATATGGAAATCCTGCGTGACGACGAGCGCCTTTCCGACGCAGAAGATCTCTTTTGCGCGGTACATCGTATCGTAGGTGTTGAACCCGGCGTGATCGGTGAAAATGACTTCCGCCGGGATCCCGTAGGCGACTAGCGCCGCCTTCATCGCGTTCGGTTCGTCGTAATCGTCCGACATATGGTCGCCGCTGACAAGTATCTTCGGCGCCGCGCCGGCGTAATAAAGCTGTGCCGCCGCGTCCACGCGGGACTGCAGATACTGCGAAAGCGTGCCGTCGGCGTTCACCTTCGCGCCGAGCACCAGGATGCAGTCGTATCCCCCGCCGGAAGCTTCTTCGAACGAGACGAAGCCGCCTTTCGCGCCCTGTATGACCGCGATATTGAAAACGCAGGCGGCGAAAACGGCAAGGCAGAGCGCGGCGCAGACGAACAGCGCGGCGGCGGCGATGATTTGTTTTTTGTTATTTGCAGAGGAGTTTTTCATAGATATTTTTCATAATGAGCGCGTCGCCGGACTGGGTGCCCGCCGATTCGCAGATAAGGTTGGGCGTTACGCCGAGCGATATGACCGCCTCGGCAAGCGGCTCGAATTCCGGGCCGTAGACCGTGTCCTCGAAAGTAAGATGTTTCTTTTCGCCCATTTCGGTATACATTATTTTTGAAAAATGGCAGTGCAGGTTCCGGGCGTACTCCCCGCCGAGCCGGGAAGAGATCGCGTCGAAAATGCGCTTGTAATCGTCGGCTCCGCGGATGCCGCCGCGCGTGCGGGCGTTTAGGTGCCCGAAATCCACCACCGGGACGAACGCTTTGTCGACGGCGCAGAGCTCCAGCACCTCTTCCAGCGTGCCGAGCTGGTTCACCTTGCCCATCGTTTCGATGCCGAGCCGGACTTTGTATCCGCCCGCGCGCATCATATCCGAAGCGCCGCGCAGCGTTTCGGCGGCGTAGCGCATAGCAGTTTCGCGGTCTATCTTCGCGGCGCTGCCGCAGTGGACGACCATCGTGTGAGCGCCGAGCAGATCGCTCACCTCGGCGCTGCGGCGTATGTATTCCACGCTTTTATCGCGCTTTTCCTTTTCGGTGGAGGAAAGCGAAATGAAATACGGCGTGTGGAACGACATTATTATTCCGTGCTCGCGCGCTTTCGCGCCGATGGCGGCAAACATCTCGTCGCTTCCGGTTATGCCGTTGCCCGCCTCGTATTCATATGAATCGAGCCCGAAGCTTTTAACGAATCCGGGCGCCTGGAGCGTCGATCTGCCGCCGGCGAGCCGGAATTCATCGGAGTTCCCGCCGGGTCCGAAAGTCATTTTTCCGCTCATTCGGTCTTATCCTCCCTGTTTTCCGCGACGTCGTTTGCCGCGTGTTCTTTCTGTTTCCGTTTTTCCGGGTTGAACAGCTTGGAAGCGCGTATCCTCGCCACTACCTCCTTGCCGGAAAGCCATTCCAGCCCGCGCACGAACGGGCGCTCGAAGAAGCGTTTGAACCGGAAGAACGCGCTTTCCTTTTTCTGTATCGGCTTCACCATGGCGAACCTTATCCCGGCGCGATGGGCGGAAAGGCAATCGGTGAATATCTGGTCGCCCACAGCGAGCACCTCGTCCTCCTCCAGCCCGAAATATTCGATACATCGGCGCACGCCTTTCGGCGAGGGCTTGCCCGCCTTGCAGACGTAGAACAGCCCCAGACTTTCGTTGAAGGTCGTTACCCTGTTGCCCTTATTGTTCGAAACGAACGCCATTTTTATGCCCGCTTCGCCGAGCGTTTTGAAAAAGGAATGCATTTCGTCGGTGGGGCGTTCGACCTCGTAAGGGGCTATGGTGTTGTCGATATCGAATACAACGCCTTTAACCCCTAACGCGGAAAGCGCGTCGGGGGTTATGGCGTATATATCGGTGAACGCCATATCCGGCCTTAAAAAACCCATACGAGGAACGTCCTTTTCTGATTTATTCGTGTATAGCGTAGCTGACCGAAAGCGGCGGGAGCTTTATGCTTCCCTTTCCGTTTTCGATAATAAGCGTTTTATCGCATCCGCCGGCGAAAACGTATTCGCCGTCCTCGAGCCCGAGTGTGAAGCGGACCTCGTTTTCCTCCTCCGAGGCGTTTACGAGCACAAGTATCTTTTTGCCGTCGGTATTGCGGCGCCAGTGTTCGCAGAACGCGGCGCTGTGCTCTACCACGCCGCCGTACGCTTCGCGGCAGCGGTCGGTGCGCAGACCTTTCGCCGTGTCGGTGAACCCGGGCGAGCGCAGCAGCGTTCCGGAATAGAAGAACGAGCCGATCTTTGCGCGCGTATGGACGCAGTCGCGGTAGAATCCGCGGTGCTTCATCTGCAGATACAGCTTCGGATCGTTCCAGCCGAGCTCCTCGCCGAATGTGAACGACTGGGCGATATTCATACGCTGTCCTTCGTCGTCGTCATCCGGCATAAAGCAATAGTTCCTGCCGAACATCGTTACCAGCCCGGAATACACCGCGACGAACGCCGGCACCTGCCTGTTGTGTACCCACAGCCAGGTAAGATACGCCTGCATATTCTTCATGAACGGATCGGCGGTGCATTCGGTGGAAAGCACCTTTTCCGGCGGGCGGACGGTATTAACGTGGTCAAGAAGTATGTTGTAGGAATCCATCCACCAGCTTCCGCCGCCGGGGCGGTGGGAATGGCGGCGGTCTTCGCAGATATAGGGCTGCGCGGCGGCGATCTGGTCGATATACACGCCGTCGACGCCTATCTCGTTAAGCAGGGTGTTCACTATGGAGGTCACTTTTTGCTGCCATACGGCGGTGGATGGGCACATTATCGAAAGCACGACCTTGCTGCCGTCGGCTTCTTTGGAGCTGTAGGTTTCGGTAAACGGAACGCCGTTTCTGTCCTTTACGCAGTTCGGCTTCGCGATACTGCTCCACTGCCAGTCCTCCATACCCCTGTCGCGCGTGTCCCAAAGGCGGCCGTTTATATAGGGCATCACCTTCACCCCGTTTTCCCGCAGGCGCTTAACGCCGGGTATCATCGCGGGTTTCACCGGGAAATAATGCGGATAATCGTTGTCGAAGGGGATCTGATGCCAGTCGTAGAGGTGCAGGGCGCTGTTATATCCCAGGTCGCGGTTGGCTTCCAGAACGGTATCGGCAAAGCTTTCGTCATCCGTCATCCTGGCGCGCCACCAGTGGTTTTCTTTTCTTAACCAGTCCGGTTCGTCCGTCCTGCCGTTTTCGTCGTGAGGGGGCATCCAGTTTGCGAACTCGTAAACGAATTCGCGGTATAAAAGCGCGGCGTCGTACCAGTCGCCGTCGTAGAGCTGCCACACGCAGGAGCCGTAAAGCGGCTGCGAATTGCCGCCCCTGTCGATATCCGTAAGCGGCTGGACCGCTTTCAGCGCAAAAAACGGCGAATCCGCGTTTTTCTCGAAGAACAGCTTTTTATACGCAGGCGCGGGATCGTGCAGACCGTAATAGACTCCGCGCCGCGTGACCTTGTTCCAGAAAGTCATATACTGCATCGACGCGCCGTAGGAGGGGTAGTTCTGCCGCGAACGGCATTCCGTCGTGCTGTTCCAAAGTTCGCCCGGCCCGTAGGGCGACATGAATTCGACGTTTTTATTGCTGTCGAAAGAGATCATCGGGTAGTCGCATTCGTAAAGACTGTATTCCACGTTCGTGCTTATGAGCCGCGTCGTCCACTCGATACGGTTGTTCGGGCAGACGTGCGCGCAGAGCACGACTGTCACCCCCGGGAGCTTTTCGTTGGCGGAAACGGTGAACACGAAATCGTCGCCGACGTGCGAATACGCCGTTTTGCTCCAGCCGGACAGCGAATCGACGGTGATGAACCCCTCGCCTTCGACCTTGCGCGCGGTAAGATAGAACAGCGTGCGTTTTACCGAAAGAATGTTTTTCCGTTTTTTGACGTCGCGCAGCGAACACAGCGCGAGCCCTCCGCGCACAGAGAGCGTGCAGGCGAATTCCCCCGCGACTATCCTTACAGTCCCGTTTTTATTCATTTTGTACCTCCGTCGGCTGTTTTTAAGTCTGTCACAGATAAAGTCAGCACCGTGACCGCTTGGGCGATCCCGCTTTCGCGCAGGAGCTTTGCGCAGGCGGAAACTGTGGCTCCGGTGGTGGTCACGTCGTCGAACAGCAGATATCTTTTGCCCCGGAGCGCTTCCGGCACCTCCGGATCCGTTTCGTACTGTTTGAGCGCGTGCTCCAGTCTTTGCTTCCTGCCGAGCAGCTTCTGTTCGCCCTTTCCGCGGCGGCGCAGCGCCGCCACAAGCGGCAAGCCGAGTATGCGCGCGGCTTCCGCCGCTATCATCCTCGCCTGGTCGTATCCGCTTTTACGCACGCGCTTTTTGCTCCGCGGGACAAAAGTCACCGCGTCGGCGCGTTTTACGGTGATCCCCGCGGAAACGAGCAGCAGTTCGGCGAGAAACGCCGCGGCGCGCTTGTCCGCGCCGTCCTTCAAGTAATATATTATCCTGCGCGAAACGCCGGAGCCGTAGAAAAACAGCGCGCGTGAATTTTCCGGGCGGGCGCAGGTGCAGGCGCAGGCGGCGCGTCCGCAGCGCGGGCATTTTTCGGTTATAAGCGTTTGAAGCAGATTCAGGCAGGAATCGCAGAAGGGTATCGCGTCCGGCGCGGCGTTTATACGGCAAAGCGGGCACACCGCGGGAAGGAGCCGCGAAACGAGCCCGTTTTCGTTTTTCACAACGGTTTTCCCGGACATCCTTACAGTCTCCCCGCCGCCTCGAGCATCGCCCCGAGCGCGGTGTATCTGCGGTCGACATATCCGTTTGCGACCATTTTCGCCAGCGCCGCGCGCGAACCGACGATAACCGCCATCTCACGCGCGCGGGTTATCGCCGTATAAAGCAGCTTGCGGTTCATAAGCGGGCTCGCAGCTTCGTACATTGGTATGACCACCATACGGTATTCGCTGCCCTGACTTTTATGCACGGTCACGGCGTAGGCGAGCTCCAGCTCCTCCAACTGGGAAAAGTCGTATTCCGCCATCCTGCCGTCGAAATCTATGGTAAGCGTTTCGGCGCGGGTGTCGATATCGGTTATCCTGCCGATATCGCCGTTGAAAACGCCGCTGCCTCTCTCCGCGCCGCGCTTCCACACCACGTCGTAATCATTCTTTATCTGCATTACCTTGTCGCCCTCGCGGAAGACGACGGAGCCGTATTTTTTCTCGGCCTTGTCGCGCGCGGGGGGATTGAGCGCCCGCTGGAACGCGGTGTTGAGATCGGCGGTGCCGAGCACGCTTTTGCGCATACTTGTGATCACCTGTATCTCGTCCCACGGGTCCGCGCCGTAGCGCTGAGGCAGCCGCGTGCAGACGAGCTGAGTCAAAAGCTCCGCTATCGCGGCGTTGTCGTTCTTTTCGATAAAGAAGAAATCGTTGTCCCGGCGGTTCAGCACCGGCATTTCGCCGCGGTTCACCGCGTGGGCGTTTTTTACGATAAGACTCTGCTCCGCCTGGCGGAAGATCTTGTTCAGCTTTACGACGTTATACATCCCCGAACCGATAATGTCGTTAAGACAGTCGCCGGGGCCGACCGGGGGGAGCTGATCCGGGTCGCCGATGAGTATAAGATAGCTTCCGGTCTTCACGGCGCGCAGCAGCGCGCACATAAGATATGTATCCACCATCGACATTTCGTCGATGATTATCACCTTTTGCGAAAGCGGATTTTCGTCGTCCCGGGCGAAGCGGTGCCCGCCGAAGGAATCGACGCTCGCTTCCAGCAGCCGGTGTACCGTCTTCGCTTCCCTGCCGCTGGATTCATACATCCGCTGCGCGGCGCGGCCCGTGGGCGCGGCGAGCACGCAGGAGAACTTCAAAATGCCGCAGATCTCGAGTATCGCTTTGATTATCGTCGTTTTTCCGGTGCCGGGTCCCCCCGTGACTACCGTCACACCGCCGGAAAAGGCGTATTCTATCGCCTCGCGCTGTTCGGGGGCGTATTCGATGCCGAACTTCTGCTCCAACTGCGCTATCTGCTCCTCTATCCCCTGCAGAACGTAAGGGAATTTGAAATTTGCCAGAGTATGGAGCTTCGCGGCGATATACGCCTCCGCGGAATAAAGGTCGGAAAGCGCGCAGCACTCCCCGCAGTCCCCTTCGAACGTTTTTACCTTCGCCGCGGTCTCCAGCCGCCGCACGGCGGAATCGACGTCGCTTTCGTCGACTCCGAGTATCCTTTCCGCGGCTGACACGAGGATGTTCTTCGGAAGATAGCAATGCCCGCCGTTGATCGCGGCGCGGTTAAGAACGTGAACCAGCCCCGCCTCGACCCGCTCCGGGCAATCTGGCGAAAAACCGAGCCGCTTTGCGACCTCGTCCGCTTTTTCGAACCCTATCCCCTGCACGTCGTCGCAAAGGCGGTAGGGCGTTTGCTTTATTATATCTATAGCGGCGGAACCGTAGGTCTTGAATATACGCACGGAAAGCGCGGCGCCGAAGAATTCGTTGCAGAACATCATCACGCTGCGTATTCCGAACTGCTCCACGTAGCTGTCGTGTATCTCGCCCGCGCGCTTCGGCGAAATGCCCCTGATATCGCTAAGCCAGCCGGGGTTGTTTTCGATAACGTCGAGCGCGTCCTCGCCGAAGCGTTCCACAATGCGCTCCGCGGTGACCGGGCCTATCCCCTTTACCGCGCCGGAGGAAAGGTAGCGCAGGATCGCCGCCGAGGTCGTGGGCAGCTTTTTTTCGAAATAATTCACCTTGAACTGCCGCCCGAACGTGGAATGCACCTGCCATTCGCCCTGGACCTTTATGCTTTCGCCCTCGCCGACGTAGGGCATTATCCCCACGAGCGTGACCGGCTCGCCGTGGCTGTTTATTGTGCACACGGTATAGCCGTTTTCCTGGTTCGTAAATATAACGTCTTCCACGACGCCGTCCAGATAAATCTCCGACAAGCCCTTTTCACTCCCGTTTTATAAAAATCTTCCGACCGTCCGCGCGGCACAGGCGGTCGATCACTTCCTCCGCCTCGCATTCGGTGCGCACAACGTATATCACGTCCGGAGGAGAATCGCCCTCCGCCTGCTCCCGTGTGAAGCAGATCCGCACGAACGTCCCCCTTTTCGCCCTCGCCCGGCGGAATATTTCCGCACCCAGCAGGCATACTCCCACCGCGGCGAAAAACCCCAAAGCGACAGAACAGAAAGTCTCCATAATATACCACCTCTTATTATAGTGTATACTTTATAAAAAAGCAAGTGCAAAAAAGAGGTTTGGCGGAGTTTTTTGCCGTTCTTCACCGCCTTCGGCGCAAAACGTGCGGCATAATTGAAAAAGGACTTGCCGAAGCAAGTCCTTTTTCCTGGTGACCCGTAGGAGAGTCGAACTCCTGTCTTCGCCGTGAGAGGGCGACGTCTTGACCACTTGACTAACAGGCCGTATGCGTTTTATTTCGCGGTGCCTAATATATATACCACAACTTTTCGGTTTTGTCAACAACTTTTTTCGGGCGCGGGGGCTTCCGGACTGAATACGCGCAAATATCTGGGGCGAAAATAGCATACAGATGGATAAAAAGGGGGCGGGCGCGTGCCGGAAGGAAGCGTTCACAAAAGATTTGCGATAATTCTTATGTACGCCGCGGCGGGGGCGGCGGCGCTGTACGTCGTCTTCAACTATCTGTGGGGCGCGCTGCTGCCTTTCGTTATCGGCTACGCGCTGGCGGAGTGCTTTAAGCCGGTGGTGAGATACGCCGAAAAACACGAAAAGTTCCCGAAGCGCACGGTGATACTCGCCGTTCTCGCGGCGGCGGCGGGCGCCGCCGTTGCTTTGGTATTCGCCGCCCTGCGCGAGCTGTTTCAGGAGCTGAGCGGGCTTGCGGGGACGGTCGCCGACACGGTGACGCGCATTCGCGACGACGATTCATACGCGGCGGAGCTTATAGACGACATCTGCCGTTTTCTGCCGTTTTCCGGGCTTAAGGAAAAGCTTTTGGAGATACGCCCCGCGATAGACAAACACCTGCTTTCGGCGCTGGCGTCTTACGCCGACGACATAACCGGAGCCGCCATCTCCTTCGCGGGGAACGCCTTTTTGTTCCTGCCGGAAGCGCTTTTCACTTTCGCGGTGACGTTTATTTCGGCGTATTACTTCGCGATCGACCGCGTACGGGTGAACTGCTTTTTTCTGGGGCTGTTCCCGGCGTCCTTCCGTCCGGTGCTGAAGCGCGCGAAGGACGGGCTGACCGACGGGGTGGTGAAATACGTCCGCGCGTACGCTATGATCTTCCTTATCACGTTCGCGCAGCTTCTCGCCGCTTTTTTGCTGATGGGGCAGAAATACGCCTTCGTTATCGCGCTGGCGACCGCTTTGGTGGACGTCCTGCCCGTGGTCGGGACCGGAACGGTGCTTATCCCCTGGGGGCTGATCTCGCTCGCGTTCGGGAGCTACG
Source organism: Clostridia bacterium (assembly GCA_017447445.1). Taxonomy (GTDB): domain Bacteria; phylum Bacillota; class Clostridia; order Oscillospirales; family CAG-382; genus Coliplasma. Next base: position 26,158 of record JAFSNK010000041.1, read on the forward strand.
GCCAGGGGATCGCGCTGCTGGCGTCCTACGCGGTGATAACCGTGGTGCGGCAGATAATCGAGCCGAAGATAGTGGGCAGATTCATCGGGCTGCCGCCGCTTGCGGCGCTGGCGGCGATGTACGCGGGGCTGAAGCTTATGGGGCTGCCGGGGCTTATACTCTTCCCTCTCGCCGCGCTCGCGATCTACCGTCTGCGGGGAGAAGGCGCGAAAGCGGGCGATACTGCCGAAAAATGAATGATCGAACAAGAAAACGCCCCCGCGGGGGCGTTTTCAACGTATTTTCATCCGGTCACCGGCTTTTTTTATTCCTGTTCCGGCGCAGGATGGCGAAAACCGCCGCGATCACGAGCAGCGACGCCGCCGCGGCGATGATAAGCGCGTTAGATCCGGCGCTCCCGCGCGGCTCCGGCGGAACCGAGGTCTCTTCCCGGATCCCGGATTCCGGCGCAGATTCCTCCGGAGGCAGGCGGCGGACTTTTATACTGTAAACCATTTCCTCGCCGTCCGGGCTGACGACCGAGACGGTGACGACCGTGATCTCGCCTTTTATCGCCGTATCGCTTACCGTAACGGAGGCGGTCTTGTTCTGCTTCACGCAGTAAACGCCGATCTTTTCGGTGCCGTACGGCACGGATACGGAATATTCGGTTATATCCGGGTCGAACGCCGGGTCGAGCCGGAAGCCCTCCACCTCCAGGCGCGAGAGCCGGCAGTTGTAATCGAACCCGGGCGCGGGCTCGCGGCGAAGCTTGACCGTGTAATACTCGGTGCGTCCATCCGCGTAGGATACTGAAACGTGCAGAGTGCCGGTATCGCCCAGCGGGACTGCGGCGCCCTCGGCGATAACGACGCTTCCGGCGGGGCGGGTGATGCGCAGGTCGGCAAGCGCGGCGTCGTAGGGGATAACGGCGAACATCGCGGAGCCGCCGCTGAATTCAAAGCCGCGGGAGTTGAGTATCTCTATGCCGAACTCGCCCTCCGGCGGAGTTTCGGGGTGTACGAGCGCTTCGGTGAACGGCACGGTGCGCGCTCCGGATTCGAAGCTTACCGAAAAGCCGTCCGCGCAGGCGATCCTTACCGTTTCGCCCGCCCCGGCGGTGATGCGGTAGCGCAGATGCACCAGCGGAAGGAAGGGGCGCATACCCGCCTCGCCCTGCGGCGAATAGGCGTATACGCCGGTGGACGCGCCGTCGTCGTAGGCGCCGCAGTCCCAGCCGAGCGACTCGCAGGAAAGATATTCCAGCCCGGAACCGTATTCTATGCGTCCGGAGAACGCGCGCGTGTATTTGCAGCCGTTCACGCACAGCACCAGATCGAGTATCCCGCCCGGCTCCGGCTGCGTGCAGGCAAGCGCGGTGACCGTGCCGAAGTTGTTTTCCGGCGGGATGCCTTTGTCGCCGGGGAAATACCCGGTCAGCATATTGCGAAGCCAGGAATAATCGAAATTGGTGGCGATGCCGTCGCCCGAAACGTCCGCCGCCGCGGCTGCCGCGGGCCCGTAATCGTAGCCCATGAGTATGCGCTCGCAGATAAACAGGTCGTGCGCGGTAACGTATCCGTCGCCGTCGGTGTCGCCGTTCACTATAACTGTGAGAGAATCGGTCTCGCTGCCGTCCTCGCGCAGGAGCTTTATCACGCATCCGGTGCTTACGGGGCCCGTCGCGGGCATACCGTCCGCGCCGAGCAGTACCGCGTTCCTGCCCTCCGGGAGCATCGAAAGCAGATATTCCGGATCGAGCCCGGGGGGCGTCCCGCGCAGAGTGCCTTCGTTGCGGTCCACGTACAGCCCGCTTTCCCGCGGGAAAACTATAAGGTCGTCGCGCACGGTAACGGTGCAGACCGCGGTGAACACACCGTAGCCCGCGTCTACTTCCGCGGTGACGCGGTAGCTGCCGACTTTTTCCGCCGTGACCACGCCGGAGCCGTCTGCCGACACGCCCTCCGGCTCCGCGCGGAAGACCGCGGGGAACGAGCCGGCTCCCTCCGGCAGGTAGTTAAGGCGAAGGGTTATCTGCTCGCCTATGTTCATATCGCGCTCAGCGTCGGCGAAGGATACCCCCGCGAGCCGCGAAAGCACGGTGAAGTTTACGGTTATGCAGGCGCCGCAGGGCATCGGATGCACCAGAACGTGCCTGCCCGGCGAAGTGACCGAGCCGTTCGGCGGAAGCTCGGCGCCGTCGACGAACACGGAGCCGCGCGGGCATACCGGCGTGACGCTTTCGGTGTAAACGCCGCCGTCCGCCGTACCCTCCACGAACGAGCCGCCGGAAAGCGGGGCGCCGTCGCCCCAGCCGCAAACGGTAAGCGTTCCGCCGCCGAAGATGTAAAGCTCGCTTCCGGAGGAAGCGCATACCTCGCACGAGGCGGACATGGTATCGCCTGTATATATGCCGTCGGGCAGCGAATAAACGCCCCCGCGCGTGACGGCGATAAGGCCGTCGGAGAACAGGGCGGGCGAATCGAGAACCGCTGCGGGCTCCAGGTCGTCCGACGAATAAACGTTCGCGCCGCATACGGGGTATTCCCCGCCGAACAGTTTTTCGGCGGTATCCGCCGCCGCGCGCGCGATAAGCGCGCCGCCTTTTCCGTACAGCGAGAGCCCGTCCGCCGAAAGCGCCGCGACGTTTTCGCCGCACGGCGCGATCTGCCGCGCGGATATGCCGGTCTCGTCAAACCTGCCGTCCGCCGGATCGACGGTATATACGCTGCCCCCGCAAAGGGCTACGATGCGTTCGCCGTCATAAAAAGCCGCCGTGCAGACCGCCGGAAGCGGGAAATATTCAAAGGCGGCGATATCGTTTTCCGGCGCGAGCAGCACCGAAGGGACGTCCGCGAAGCAGACGCAGACCTTTCCGTTCGCGGCGCTGACCGCGCGCGGCACGAACCGCAGCGGCAGCGGGGCCCGCGGCGAAAGCTCCCCGGAGCCGACGGAATAAAGCGAATTTGAATCGTCGAAAACGATATACACGGCGTTCCTGCCCGCCGCGGCGGAGATCACGCGGCGCTCCTCGCCGTAGAACAGCGTGGAACGGTAGGCGTCCGCGCGCTCCGGCGCGGTGAACGCGTCGCCGTAATAAGGCGCGGAGAAGAGCCGGGGTTTTTCGCCGTCCGCCGCGCGGACGACGTCTATCCTGCCGCTTTCGAACAGCAGGAGATTTATTTTTTCTCCGAAATAAGCGCGGTACAGCGGCTCCGGATATACGCCGACGGTCTCGCCGGAAGCGAGATCGTATATCGCCGCGCCGGAAAAGACCAGCCCGTCCGCCAGCGCGACGGCGCTCAGTCCGCCGGATTCGCACAGGAGTTCGCCGTTCGACGCGTCAAACACGCGGTTCCCGGCGACTATCCTGCCCTTCGCGAACAGCAGCGATTCCGAATAGACCGGGATCCCGGTCTCCAGCACCGCGCTGTCGTAAGTGACTGCGTCTATAACGTGTATTTTAGTGCTTCCCTCGTAGGGCAGCGCGCAGATGCGGCCGCCGTCCGCGACCATGTATACGCAATCGAATCCGAGCTCCGCGAGCGGTTCGGTCCTTCCGCTGAAATAATCAAGGGAATATAGAGTTTCTTCCGCAAAGCAGCAGACCTTGCCGCCGCAAAGCACCGCCGCGGAGATCTCCCTGTCGGGCGCGACGGTTTCGGAAACGTGCCCCTCCGCCGAAGCCGCCTCGGCGCGTTCGAGCAGCGTGACGCCGTCTTCGCCGAAGAGCAGCAGAAAATCGGTTTCGAACGCGTGCGCATAGATCCTGCCCTCGCCGACTGTATATTCGGTCCTATCCGGCGAATCGAGCAGGCACACTCTTGCTCCGCCCGCGGTATCGCCGTAGAACACCGCGTAGCCGTATTCCTCGTCCACTGCCGCCCCGCGGGAGACGGTATCGCCGTAATACACGCCGTGCTCCGGCGGATCTTCGACCGTGAACCTGTACGCCTGCGAACGGCGGCGGTCCGCCCCGAAAACCGTGAGCGTGTGCTCGCCGGGGGAGGAGACCGCGAAGGCGTTCCCCACGGGAGCGCCGTCCAGAAGCGCGTATCCGCCGACGACGGATATTCCAACCGGGCTCGCGTATTTGCCGCCGTCCTCTATCCCGCGGACCTCCGGCGCGGCGAACCATACGTCCACGGTCTTTTCGACCGTCTCGTCGCCGTCGGTGAGTATGAACCTGTGCCTGCCGGAGGACGTGACCGGGGTGCCGGAGGCATAGGGGAAGCCGTCCAGAAGCGCGTATCCGCGCGTGAATTCGAAAACCGAATGGTCCGCGTGCTCCTTGTATTCGCAGGTGAGCGGGTCGCGGTCGATGCGGAACGCCGCGCCGACAGAGGAACCGCCGTATCTTACGTTCACGACGTGTCTTCCGTTCGCCGTTACGGTTTCGCCGTCGAGTATCGGCTCGCCGTCGAGCGTGGCTTCGCCGAAATTGAACCCTACGCTTACTTTTTCATAGTAAAACCCGCCGTTGACCACCCCGGTGATAAGCGGAAGCGCGGAACGGCGCAGTATCTCCGGCGCGTTTATTACACCGTGCCCAAGCTCGTCCCCGCGGGCGGAGCCGCAGGTGTCGATGATCGCCGCCAGAAATTCCCCGCCGCCGTAGCGCACGCCCTTTGCCGGGCCGGAAAGCGCCAGCGCGGCGATCCCGCTTACGAACGCGCAGGAATAGCTGGTGCCGGAATCGCGCTTGTAGCCCGAAACGCCGTCTTCCCACACCGGGACGAGAACGTTTTCGCCGGGGGCGGCGACGTCGACGCATTCGTTATATTGCGAAAAAGCGCTGCGGGCGCCGTGCGCGTCCGAGGACGCGACGGAAATAACGCCTTCGTAGGAAGCGGGATAGCTTTTTCTGCCCGCCAGCGAACGGTTGCCCTCGTTGCCGGAGGCGGCGATGATAACGCAGCCCTTTGAAAGCGCGTAGTTCACCGCTTCCTGTTCGGCGTAGGACGAGGAATAGCCGCCTACCGAAAGATTTATTATTTTCGCTCCGGCGTCGGCGGCGAAGCGTATGCCGGAGATTATGTCCGAAGAATATATGGCGGTGCGGGTGGAGGAGACCTTTACTGGAAGCACCGTTACGCCGTAGGCGACGCCCGCGGAGCCCTTGCGGTTGCCCGCCGCCGCGGCGATAACGCCGATGACCGCGGTGCCGTGACCGGAGCTGTCCGCGTATACCCCGGCGGTGCGCTCCACCGCGTTGTAGCCGGGAAGTATGTTCACCCCTTCGAGATCCTCGTGCTCGCGCCAGACGCCGGTGTCGAGCACGGCGACGATAACGTCCGGCGAGGCGGTGACTTCGTCCCAGGCGTCGTAAATACCCATTAGATCATAGGAGGGCTGACGCACCGGGTCGTCGGTAGCCGCAAGCACGGTGCGGACGCGGTCCGGCTCGCTGTAGGCGATGAGCTCGGCGTTTTCGGCGAAGAAGGGATGCGTTTCCGGAGCGCGGACCACGAACAGCCGCGATCCGGAATCGGCGGGCAGAGTATATTCCAGTCCGCTGTTTTCGAGCGCGGAACAGACCGCCTCCCGCGGGATATGATCGCGGAAGCGGACGATGCGGCGTTCCCCTTCGCCGACGGGGGCGGAAGAAGGGACGGCGGGCGCGGAGGACGCGATCCCGAGCGAGGCGTTTATCGCCCCGGCGCGGGCGGAATCGCTTGCCGCGAACGGCAAAGAAGGCGCGCGGAAAAGACCGGCGGCGCCGAACGCTGCCGGCAGGACGAGCAGCGCCGCGATGACGAACGCGGCGATCTTCCTACGCTTTTTCACGACCTTGTTTTATCTCTTTCCGCCGGAAAACCGACTGTATATAGCTTCCATCTCGTCGCTGTATTCGCGATGACCGGAGTCTTTGTATATGTAAAGCGAATTGGCGAACACCAGCCCCTCGGCGGCGTCCTTTTTCCCCTCGACGAGCAGCAGCGAGGGTTTTGCCTCCGCGGAGGCGAATACCGCGCGCATTCGTTTGGGCTCGATCCCGTTCGCGCGCATTTCGTAAAGCAGATTGGTTATCCTGTCCGGGCGGTATACGCAGAATAACACACCGCCGCTTTTAAGGCACCGCGCCGCCGCGCGGCAGAATGAGCCGACTCCCCCGAACACCTCGCGGCGGGCGGCGGAAAGCCGCTGGCTTTCGTTGTCCCTGCCGCAGTCCGCGCGCATATAGGGCGGGTTGGTTATTACGAAATCGGCTTTGCCCGCCGGATAATACCGCGAAATGTCGTCCGCGCTGCCGCACACGACCGAAAAGCTTTGCGCAAACCCGTTCGCCGCGGCGTTTTCCCCGGCGGCGGCGGCGTATTCCGGCTGTATCTCCAGCCCGGAAAACCTTGCGCGGCTGCCCGCCGAAAGCAAAAGCAGCGGAAGCACGCCGGACCCGGTGCCGATATCTATGCAGAAGCCCTTTTTTACCCTGGGCAGCGCAAAATCGGCGAGCAGGAGCGCGTCGGTACCGAAACGGATACCGCCGGACGGCTCTTTTATTGTGAGATCGGAATTGATCTTTGTGACAGTATGCCTGTCCACGGCGCACCGCCTTTCACGCTGAGACAGCGTCGTCCTCCGCGCGTTCGCGGAAATATACTTTCTCATATTATATATACAATTTTTTTCGCGTTTTCGTCACCGGAAAATCAAAAAGTTTACAAATTGTTTACAATTGGCGTCGTTTTTTGCGTTTTTCGGCCCTTCCGGCGCGAAAAGAGCGGCTTTCCGGCGTTAACAAAAGCAGACCGAAGCGAGATCGGTCTGCCTTCATATTCCTGCGGTTTGAAAAAAATCCGCTTCGCCGGAAATCGACCGAAGCGGCTTTGTTTCCGGCGCGGCAAAGAAAATGCAAGCGGCCTTCCCGACCGCGCCGGAAAGCCACGCGGAAAAATTACGCGTGGGGAGCGTCGACCGGGCAAACGCCCGCGCAGGCGCCGCATTCGATGCACAGTTCGGGATCGATGCGGTACTTGCCGTCTTCATCGACGGATATTGCGCTGACCGGGCATTCCGCTTCGCAGGTGCCGCAGCCGAGGCATTCATCTTTGTTGATACTGTATGCCATAAGTAACACCTCCATATTTTGTTACAATATATTATCACAGTTTGCAAACAAATGCAATACTTTTTTCGATTTTTCTATTCTTTTCTTCCGTCGAGCTTGCGCAGAGTCTCCACCGCGCGCTCCCAGTTGCCGGGATAGGTTATATCGCTCTTGCGGAAGCCGCCGCCGAAGATTATATCCAAATTGGTGCTGATGTCGTTCGCGGTGAGGTTGGTCTGCTTCCCGCGGATAACGGAAGTGAGCGTGCCGGTGTTTTTGAGCGCGCCCTCCTGTTCGAAGAACTGGCGGATGAGCGCCTTCGCGATCATTGCGTAGTAGGCGTTGTACTCGGTGTCCTCGTCGCCGCTCGGGTTGTAATCGAGCAGCCATTCGAGATTGGTCCTGCCGTTGATCTTTTCGTTGAGATAGACCTTGCCGCCCTTGCTGCTTATCGTAACAAAGTAGTCGTCCGGGTAGGGTTCGCCCGCCTCCGGCTCGAAATCCTCGTATTTCGGGTCCATAAAGCTGATGTCCTCGGAGATCTTGACGTAGGTGCCGGGGACGATCTTGCCGAGCTGCGCCAGGTCCGCGCGCGTGAGCCGCAGACAGTAATCCACGGGGATTCCGGTAAGCGCCGAGAACGCCGAGCACATCGACGCGTCGGACATGGAGACCATCATATCGGAAAGCGGCACGGAAATGCCCGCTTCGTTCACGACGCGCACGGTGACGGGAACGGAGCAGAGTATGAACTGCCCGCTTTTTTCGTTCGAATCGACGAAAGCGGCGGCGACGGCGCGCCCGCGCGAATCGACGCAGGCGACCGCGAGCGTGAATATCTTGCCGTTCTCGTTGTAGTTGTTATCGGTCTGCGGGCGCGAGCTCTCTTCCCCGGAAACATCCGAAGTATCGCCGGATACGTCGCCGGAGGAAGTCTTGCCCGGTTCGATGACCTTTTCGACGTTCAGTATTTCGGACAGGGCGGGATAAACGTATTTGAACCCGACGAAGCCGAACACGAGCAGGCATATTACAAAGGTTATGAAAAAGTTTTTGAATCCTGAAGACAAAACCGTTTCTCCTTTTGCGTTTGTTCTTGTTTTCATAGTATTATACACCATCCGCGGGCGTTTGTCAATGCATTTCGCAAAGCGTCCCCGCAAAGGCGGATCCCGGGCGCTTTTAAGAAAGATTTATAGGTAGATATTGACATTCGCTTTTACAGGATGTATAATATATTGAATAAAACCGCACGCCCGGCGAGGGGCGCGGAGACGATCTGCCGAAAGGAACTGAAAATGAAAAAAACAGCCGCGCTTTTACTTTTGATCATTATGACGCTGCCCCTGCTTTTCGCTTGCGGGAAGGCGCCGGACGGCGACGTGTCGCCGCAGGGATCCGAACAGGAACAGACTTCTTCCGAACCGGAAAAGGTCTATACCGTTGAAAAGACCGATCTGGGCAACCGCGAATTCCGCATTATGTGCTGGCATTTCGGCCATAATTCGTCTTCGATACTCGGCTTTACCGGAGAAGTGCTTTACAACGAGGAGCAGCCGGATTCCATCGACGAAGCCAAAAAGCGCGTCGTCGAGACCGTGGAGGAAAAATTCAACTGCCGGATCACCGGCAATCTCGTACACGACCGCGGTCTGCCGACGACGGTCCGCAACCAGGCGGAATCCGGGCTTGTGGAATACGATATATTCTTCGATTCGATCAGCAGCACCACCGGGCTCGCGTCGGACGGTCTGCTCACCGACCTCAACTCGATCAGCACGATAGACCTTTCGGCTCCCTGGTGGGACCAGAACGCGGTGAAGGATCTTTCGATCGCGAACAAGCTTTATTTCGTGGCGGGCGACATAAACACCTACGACAACCAGGGCACCTGGTGCATGCTTTTCAACAAGACGCTTAAAAACAAGCTCGGCATAGAAGAAAACTTTTACGAGCTCGTCCGCGAGGACAAATGGAACTTCGATAAATTTATGGAGATCTGCTCCCGTCCGGGCATCACCGCCGAAACGAACGGCGACGGCGTGCTGGACGAAAAGGACCAGTGGGCGTTCGGCACCGAAGCTTACAACATATACGTCCACCTTGTCGCAGGCGGTTTGAAGATCGCCGAAAAGGACGGCGACGATCTTCCCTACCTCACCATTTCCAAGAGCCCCGAAGCCACCTACACCCAGCTCGCGAAAGTGCTTAATTTCTATAACAAGCACGACCTCGTTATGGTCGCGAACTTCTCCAACTACGCGAACAAAGGGTTCAAGAGCGTCTGGGAGGCGACGGTGCACAAGGCGTTTATCGAAGGGCGCGAGCTGTTCTATATGTGCGGGCTCATCCACGCAGCTTCCTTCCGCGTTATGGAGGACGAGTTCGGCATACTGCCGATACCGAAGCTGTATCCCGAGCAGGACGGCTGGCACCACACCGTTTCGCAGGGGAACTCCACCGTTATGTATATCCCCGAATGCGTCGAGAACAAGGAGCAGGTAGGCACGGTCGTTTCCGCGCTTTCGGAAGAATCCCGCAAGTACGTCACCCCGGCGTATTACGACGTTCAGCTTAAATACCGCGACACGCGCGACAACGAGAGCGGCGAGATGCTGGACCTCATCTTCTCCACCCGCACGTTCGACGTCGGCGCCGCCTACAACTGGGGCGGTCTGTTGGGGCAGTATTATTCCGAGGACGAGGGAACTATAGTTTCCCGCTTCGACGCGCAGCTTCCCGTAGCGCAGGCGGCGCTCGAGGAAACGCTTCAGACGATAGAAGAACACACCTGACAGATCACGCGCCGCCGAAGGGCGGACGAATAAATTCAGAAAGAGGCAGTTATGAAAAAAATCGTTGCTTTTATCCTTTTGACGGTACTGCTGGTCCCGGCGCTGTTCGCCTGCGGCGGCGATAAACCCGCCGAAAGCTCCGCCCCCGCGGAGGAAACGTCGGTCGACCCGAAGACCGTGTTCGTCGTGCCGAAGAGCGATCTCGGCGAGCGCGAATTCAACATACTTTGCTGGGATTTCGGATACGGTTCCAAATCCATTCTCGGCTACAGCGGAGAAGTGCTTTACAACGAGGAGAACCCCGATTCCGTCGACCTCGCGAAGAAAAACGTGATCGAGATAGTCGAGGAGCGTTTCAACTGCAAGATCAACGGCGAAATGGTCGCCGGAGACAAGAGCATACCGACAACGATCCGCAACCAGGTGGACGGCGGGCTGAACGAATACGATTTCGTGTTCGACGCGATCTACGCCACCACCCCGCTGGTTGCCGACGGCAAGCTGGTAGACCTTTACACCGTTGACACCATCGACCTTTCCGCCCCCTGGTGGGACCAGAACGCGGTGAAGGACCTTTCGCTCGGACACAAGCTTTATTTTGTGGCGGGCGACATAAATACCTATGATAATCAGGGCACCTGGTGCGTATTATTTAATAAGACGCTTAAACAGTCTTTGAACATCGAAGACGATTTCTACCAGCTCGCGCGGGACAAGAAGTGGACTCTGGACAAATTCATGGAGATCTGCTCGCGCCCGGGCATTACCGCCGAAACGAACGGCGACGGCGTGCTGGACGAAAAGGACCAGTGGGCGTTCGGCACCGAATCCTATAATATGTACGTCCACCTTGTGGCGGGCGGCATTAAGATCGCCGGAAAGGACGCGGACGATCTTCCCTACCTTACCGTGGCGAAGGATCCGGAAGCCACCTACACCCAGCTTGCGAAGATACTCGATTTCTACAACAAGCACGATATAGTGATGGTCGCCAACTTCTCGAACTACACGAACAAAGGGTTCCCGAACGTGTGGGAAGCCACTGTTCACAAGTCGTTCATCGAAGGGCGCGAGCTGTTCTATATGTGCGGGCTCATAAACGCCGCCTCATTCCGTGTTATGGAAGACGAGTTCGGCATACTGCCCGTGCCGTTGCTTTACGATTCGCAGGACGAATACCACCACACCGTTTCGATGCACAACTCCACGGTCATGTATATACCGCAGGGCGTTGAGAACATCGAGCAGGTCGGCACCGTCATCTCCGCGCTTTCGGAGGAATCGCGCAAGTACGTCACTCCGGCGTATTACGACGTTCAGTTGAAATACCGCGACACGCGCGACAACGAAAGCGGCGAGATGCTGGACCTTATCTTCTCCACCCGCACGTTCGACGTCGGCGCCGCCTACAACTGGGGTTCGATACTCGGGCAGTATATGATGGAGGATTCGAACGTCGCTTCGCGTTTCGAAGCGATGATCGGCTCGGCCCAGTCGAAGCTGGAAGAGACTGTTCAAGCGATAGAGGAAATGGGCGTCTGAGCCACCGGATATTCCCGGTGGCCGGTCCGCCGCTTTTCCGCGCGTGGATTTTTGCCGCGCGGCTTTAGCCGGGCGGACGGACGGGGCTGATCTGATTGGGTAATCTGGAAGCGGTATTATACGGACTTATTCAGGGTATCGCGGAGTTTCTGCCGGTCTCCAGCTCCGGGCATCTTGCGCTGGCGCAGAACTTTTTCGGCGCGGGGGCGCAGGGGGCGCTGGCATTCAACGTGCTGCTGCACCTCGCCACGCTCGTTTCGGTTTGCGCGGCGCTTAAAGAGGACGTTTGCGCGCTTCTGCGCGGGGCGTTCTCGTTTGCGAAAAAACTGTTTACCTTTAGTATTGCGAAAGCCGGTCTTACGCGGGACGAAAGGATCTTCTGCGCGGTTTTCGTTTCGGCGCTGCCGCTTATCCCCGCCAAGCTTCTTGGGCTGGACGGGCTTTGCGAACGCGTTTGCGGTTCGAGCTTCGCGGTGGGCGCGCTGCTCGTATTCAACGGCGTTATGCTGTTTGCGGCGGACAGAATGAAAAAAGGCCGCTGTTCGGTATGGAACGGCGGCGCGGCGCGGGCTTTGGGAGTCGGCGCCATCCAGGCGACGCTGGGCGTGCTTCCGGGGATATCGCGTTCCGGTTCCACCATCGCCGGGGCGAGGTTTTTCGGCTATGCGCCGGACGAAGCCGTGCGGTTTTCGTTCCTTATGTCCCTGCCCGCCATCGCGGGCGCCTGCGTTTCGGAGCTTCCGGGCGCGTTTTCCGAAGGCGCGGCGCCGCGGGCGCTCCCCTGCGTTCTGGGCGCGCTTACGGCGGGAGCGGTTGGGTTTGCGGCGGTAAAGCTGCTGCAGTATATGACAAAAAACAAGAGTCTGGGCGTTTTCGCGGTATATACCGCGGTATTGGGCGCGGCCGCGATGATCGCGGACGCCGTGATCGCCTGAACGGGGAGTTAAAAAGAAGTGGCTGTAAAGAAAAAGAAGACAAAAAGCAATACCCGCGCGGCAAAGCCGGCGGCAAAGAACGAAAAGAAGGAGAGCCGCGATATCCGCATAGACAAAGGCGAAGTGATACGCATCGCCGTGGTTTTCCTCGCGTTTTTCATTATACTTACGTTTATACCCGCGATAAACAACGGGTGGCTCGGCGGCATCGTCGCGGGGTTCCTGAAGGGGCTGTTCGGTCCCATGTATTTCGTGCTGCCCTTCTTTATCCTTATAATAGACGTTATGTGGACGCGCGACCACGAAAAGGGAGTCGCAAAGACGAAATATCTGCTTTACGCGCTTGAATTCGTCTTTCTTTCGATAATCGTGCAGGTCGCCGCCGCGGGCGACGACATAACCTTCGGCACGCTTTATCCGAAGGGCAAGGAGCTGCAAAGCGCCGGGATAATATGCGGCTCGGTGGCGATGCTGTTCACTTCCACGATAGGCAATATCGCCTCCACAGTGCTTGCGATACTCGGGATCATCATCTGCGCGCTGTTCCTGTTCGGGACCACCCCGAAAGCGACCGTTATGGCTGTTATCAACTACTTCCGCGAATCCGTTTCGCGCCCGGTGGAGGACGACGGTGAAGGCGGCGACGCCGGAGAGGCGGCGGACGAACGGCGCGTGTTCCGGCACGGCGAACGGAAGATCGAAGCCGACGACCTGGTCGGCGACAAAAAGCCGGTCACGGTAGAGCTGCCGGAGGACCCCGCCGCGCGCCGCAGAGCGAAGGACAAATACTACGAGGATTACGACGACGGCATAGAGGACCTCGGCAAGCGCCGCCCCGCCCGCGCGGAAAGCGACGATCCCGCGGTAGTGATCGACGACGGGATACCCCCGTTCGACCTCGCGCCGGATATAAAGCACACCCGCGCCCCCGCGGCGCCGAAGACTGCCGGATTCAACACCGCGAAAGCGGAATTCCCGCTGCCGCAGGAGGGTGAGCGCAACCCCGAAGCGAACGCCGCGGACCCGGTTGCGGAAAGCGAGGACGACGAGCTGTTCCTCGATCCGGTGGAGGACACCCCGTACGTGTTCCCGCCCATATCGCTGCTGACCGAGGGCGATTCCGGCAACACCCGCCCGCCGCAGAGCGAGATAGAGCGCACGAGCCGCAAGCTGGAGGACGTGCTTGCCAGCTTCAACGTAAAAGCGAAGGTTATAAACTGCACCTGCGGGCCTACGGTCACGCGGTATGAGCTTCAGCCCGAGACCGGCGTCCGTGTGAAAGCGATATCCAACCTCGCGGACGATATCGCCCTGCATCTGGCGGCGACCTCCGTCCGTATAGAAAACATCCCCGGCAAGGCGGCGGTGGGTATAGAGATACCGAACAAGGCGAACTACATCGTCCGGCTGCGCGACCTTATCGAAAACAGCGCCTTCCGCGACAGCAAGAGCCGCCTTTACACCGCGCTGGGCGAGGACGTGGCGGGGAATCCGGTGTATCTGGATATCGCCAAAATGCCGCACCTGCTTATCGCGGGGGCTACGGGCATGGGCAAATCGGTATGCATAAACTCGCTTATCGTTTCCCTGCTCTACCGCAACCATCCCAACGACGTAAAGCTTATACTCATAGACCCGAAAAAGGTCGAATTCCAGCCGTATAACGACATTCCGCACCTGCTCGTCCCGGTGATAACCGAACCGAAGAACGCCGCGGGCACCCTGAACTGGGCGTGCAACGAGATGGAGAACCGCTACAACCTTATTCAGGAAGTCGGCGTGCGCGACCTCGCGGGATACAACAATATGATAGCCGACGATCCGGAGCGCAAGCCGATGCCGCAGATAGTTATTATCATCGACGAGCTTGCCGACCTTATGATGACGGCGCCGGACGACGTGGAAACTTCTATTTGCCGTCTGGCGCAGAAGGCGCGCGCGGCGGGGATACATCTTGTTATCGGTACGCAGAGGCCCTCGGTAGACGTCGTGACCGGCCTTATAAAAGCGAACATACCGTCGCGCATCGCGTTCACGGTGGCTTCGCAGGTGGACAGCCGCACGATACTGGATATGACCGGCGCCGAAAAGCTGCTGGGCAGAGGCGATATGCTTTATTACCCGGTCGGCGCGATGAAGCCGATGCGCGTTCAGGGCGCGTTCGTCGACGACAAGAGCGAGCTCGCCGGGATAACTCAGTTCATCCGCGAAGCGGCGGTGGCGCATTACGACGAAAACATTATGCAGCAGATCGAGCAGGAAGCCAAGCTGTGCGGTATGAAGGGCAAGCGCGGAGCCGCCGCGGCGGAAGCCGCGGACGACGGCGGGGACGACAGATCGGACCCGATGCTGATGGACGCGATAGAAGTCGCGATAGAATGCGGCACCGTTTCCACTTCCCTGCTGCAGCGCCGGCTTTCGCTGGGCTACGCGCGCGCGGCGCGCATAATCGACAAAATGGAGCGCAAGGGCTTTATCGGCCAGTTCGATTCCACCACCAAAAAACGCGCCATACTTATCACGCACGAGCAGTTCCTTGAAATGAAACTGAACGGTGATAAGTCCGACGCGGGCGAATAAAACAAAAAAACGACACGCAAAAACGGCGCCTTTGAACGGGCGCCGTTTTCTTACGCGTTTATTTCACGCCGAGGGCGGAAAAGACCGCCTCCGAAAGCTCTTTTACGTCCCGCACGGGCCGGACGCCGCAGAGATCGCGCAGCTTTTCGGGGCTCGTGTAGCCGTAGCCGACCGGGATGAACCGCACTCCGGCGTTTTTCGCGGTCCCGGCGTCGGTGATCCCGTCGCCGATAAGCACCGCGTTCCGCGGCTCCGTGTGAAGCGCTTTCAGCGCCTCCAGCGCGGTGAACGGGGCGGGCTTGCGCTCCGGTTCGGCGCGGACTCCGCGGGTGAAGGCGATATCCCCGCCGAAGAAGTGCTCGATGATCGCCTCCGCGCAGGAATCGTCCTTGTTGGAAACGACGGCGGAGCTTACGCCGCGCGCTTTCAGCTCGCGCAAAAGCTCCGGTATCCCGGGATACGGGCGGGTGTGCGTGAACAGGTCGGACCTGTATTCCTCCGTAAAGGCGAGCCGCAGTTTTCCGCATTCCTCGCTTTCCGGCGGCAGCCCCGAGGCGCGCGCGACGAGCACGAGCGCGCCGCTGCCGATAAATCCGTTCACGTCGGCGCGGGTATAATCGCTTCTGAACCCGTTTTTGCCGAGCGTGCGGTTGAGCGCCGAAGTGAGGTCGCCGAGCGTGTCGAGCAGAGTCCCGTCCAGATCGAACAGCGCGGCTTTGTTAATCGGCGACATTCTCTAAATAATCGGCGATATCCTTTACCGTGCGAAGACCGGCGACGTCGTCGTCGGGGATGGTTATGTTCATCTCGTCCTCCAGCGTCATAAGCATTTCGACCACGTCGAGACTGTCCGCCCCTAGGTCCTCGAGCACGTACGCGTCGTCGGCTATTTCGTCGGGAGACATCCTTAACTGTTTTGCGATAACTTCTTTTACTCTTTCGATCATTGTGAAAAATTTATCCTTTCTTTTGTTGTTTTGCCTTTCGTTCGGGCGGGTGCGGCACACCCGTCGAACTATACTATACTATCCGTCCGGAAAAAACAAGTCTTTTTGAAAAATTTTTTGATCTTTGGCGCGAAAAAGTTCGCGCCTTGTTGACTGGCGGCTTTTTTTGTGTTATAATATTGTGATTAAATAGAATTATAATACCATTACTATGTTTATATCCCGAAAGGAGACGCCGATGCTTATACTGGGGATCGATCCGGGGCTCGCCACCGTGGGGTTCGGGCTCGTGCAGAAGAACGGTCAGGATTACCGCGCGGTGGAATACGGCGCGATAATAACAAAACCGCACCGGATGATCGAATCGCGGCTTTCGGAGATATACGACGAGATGTCGGAGCTGCTGCGCCGCCACCGCCCCGACTGTATGGCGGTGGAGGAGCTGTTCTTCAACAACAACACCACCACGGCGATAGACGTCGCGATGGCGCGCGGGGTGATACTGCTCGCCGCGAACAAGGCGGGGGTGGATATTTATGAATACACCCCGTTGGAGGTAAAAAGCTCCGTCGCCGGGTACGGCAGGGCGGAAAAATCGCAGGTGCAGTATATGGTGCGGCTTATGCTGGGGCTTAAAGAGACGCCGAAGCCGGACGACACCGCGGACGCGCTTGCGCTGGCGCTGTGCCACGGCACGAGGATAACGAATTACAAGGTTTAGGAGGAATGGGCATGATACACTTCATCAGCGGCAGACTGGTCTCTCTCGCGAGCGACCGCGCGATAATCGAATGCTCCGGCGTGGGGTTTTCGGTCGGCATTTCGGTGGCGACCTGTTCCAAGCTCGCCCCCTATTCCGGCAAGAGCGTTACGGTCTACACCTATATGGCGGTGAGCGAGGACGATATTTCGCTGTTCGGGTTCGCCTCGGAGGACGAGCTGGAGCTTTTCAAAAAGCTGATCTCGGTCTCCGGCATCGGTCCAAAAGGCGGGATGTCGATACTCGGCGCGCTTACGCCGGACGCGCTTCGCAGCGCAGTCGCGCATAACGACGCGAAGGCGATATCGCACGCGCCGGGAGTCGGGCTGAAGACCGCGCAGAAGCTTATTATAGAATTAAAGGACAAGCTCGGCGCCGTCGGCGGGGATATTTCGTTCGACGGCGGCGATACGCCGCAAAGCGGCGAAAAGCTTTCGCAGGTGATGGATACTTTGGTGCTTTACGGCTTCCCGCGGGCGCGCGTGGCGGAAGCGCTGAAGCGCCAGGACACCTCGCTCCCGCTGGAGGAGCTGATTTCCGAAACGCTGCGCACTCTGGGTAAGGAGGCGGGTATCTGATGCCGATTAACTCCAAGATTCCGGATTATTCCGACGATTTCGATTTTGAATCGCGCATAACGCAGGCGGAATACTCGGCGGAGGACGCCGAGACCGACGTTTCGCTCCGCCCGAAGACGCTTGCCGAATACGTCGGGCAGACCAAGGTAAAAAATAATTTGGAAGTGTTCATAAAAGCCGCCGCCGCGCGCGGCGACCCGCTTGACCACGTGCTGCTGCACGGCCCCCCGGGGCTGGGCAAGACCACGCTTTCGATGATTATCGCCGCGGAGCTGGGCGTGAATCTGCGCGTTACCAGCGGACCGGCTATCGAAAAGGCGGGCGACCTCGCGGCGCTGCTCACCACGCTTGAAACCAACGATATACTCTTTATCGACGAGATACACCGTCTTCCCCGCCAGGTGGAGGAGGTGCTTTACCCGGCGATGGAGGACCACGTTCTCGACCTTATGATGGGCAAGGGCGCCGGGGCGCGCTCGATACGCATCCCGTTGAAACCGTTTACGCTTATCGGCGCCACCACGCGCGCCGGGCAGCTCTCGTCGCCGCTGCGCGACAGGTTCGGTATGTCCTTCCGGCTGGAGCTCTACTCGCCGGAGGAGCTTTCGCTAATAGTTACCCGCTCCGCGGGGATACTGGGCATTCCGATCACCGCCGACGGTGCCTACGAGATAGCGCTGCGCTCCCGCGGGACGCCGCGTATCGCGAACAGGTTTTTGAAGCGGGTGCGCGATTTTGCCACCGTTCGCGGCAACGGAGTTATAGATTTCGACATCACCCGCGTCGCGCTCGACGCGCTGGAGGTGGACGCGTTGGGGCTCGATTCCGTGGACAGGCGGATGCTCGGCGCGATAATCAAGCACTTCAACGGCGGTCCGGTAGGGTTGGAAACGCTTGCCGCCGTCACCGGGGAGGAAGCCGTTACGCTGGAGGACGTTTACGAGCCGTATCTGCTTCGGCTCGGCTTTATAAACCGCACTCCCCGCGGGCGCTGCGCCACGGCGAGCGCATACAGGCACCTCGGGCTGGAGCCGCCCGCGAATCTTACCGGAAACTCCGCGGACGGGCAGATAACGCTTTTAGATTAGTTATTTTGGAGAAACGATATGTATTCCGCCGATAAATGGAAAGAATACCGTTTGCTGGACGCCGTCAACGGCGAAAGACTGGAGCGCTGGGGAGAATACACCCTGGTGCGCCCGGACCCGCAGGTGATCTGGCGGGGCGAAAAGAAGCGCCCCGAATGGAAGACTGCGCAGGGTATATACCGCCGCGCGAACACCGGGGGCGGCGAATGGATAAAAAAAGAGCTGCCGGAGGAATGGATTATTAACTACGGCGAGCTGGCTTTTTCGCTTTCGCCGATGGGGTTCAAGCATACCGGGCTGTTCCCGGAGCAGGCGGCGAACTGGGAATGGTTCGTTCCGCTTATAAAAAACGCCGGGCGCGAAATAAAGCTTCTTAACCTTTTCGCCTACACCGGCGGCGCTTCCGTCGCGGCGGCAAAGGCGGGCGCTTTCGTATGCCACGTCGACGCTTCCAAGGGTATGGTCGCCAAGGCGAAGCGCAACGCCGCGCTTTCCGGCATACCCGGCGACAGGATAAGATATATCGTCGACGACTGCTTCAAATTCGTCTCGCGCGAGATACGGCGAGGCAACAAATACGACGCGGTGATACTCGATCCGCCTTCGTTCGGGCGCGGGCCCGGCGGCGAAAAATGGGTGATCGAGGAAGGGCTCGACGAGCTCGCGGGGCTTATCTGCGAGGTCGTTTCGGACGATCCGCTGTTCATACTTCTTAATTCCTACACCACCGGGCTTTCGCCCTCCGCCAACGGGTTCGTACTGCACAAGAACGCGGTGCGCCGGTTCGGCGGCAGAGTGGAAAGCGACGAGCTGGGGATACCCGTGGAGTCCTACGGGATATGCCTTCCCTGCGGCGCCGCGAGCCGGTGGACGCCTTGAATTCGGTGATTGATAAATGTCTTTTATAACTTGCAGGGGGCTTACGTTTTCGTATTCGCCCGAATCCCGGGTGGTCATCAACGGGATAGACCTTGAAATTGAAAAGGGCAGCTACACCGCCGTGCTCGGGCACAACGGCTGCGGCAAAAGCACGCTCGCAAAGCTTATGTGCGGCATACTTCTGCCCACGGGCGGCAGCGTTTGCGTCGGCGGGATCGACACCGCGGACGCGGAGCGCGCATACGAGGTGCGCCGCAAATGCGGGATGGTGTTCCAGAACCCGGACAATCAGCTTGTGGCGAGCATAGTGGAAGACGACGTCGCCTTCGCGCCGGAAAACCTGGGATTGCCGCGCGGGGAGATACGCCGCCGCGTGGACGAGGCGCTTGCCACCGTGGATATGTCCGGTTACGCGAAGCATTCGGCAAACAAGCTTTCCGGCGGGCAGAAGCAGCGGGTGGCAATAGCCGGAGTTCTGGCGATGGGACCCGAATGCATTATATTCGACGAGGCGACCGCGATGCTCGATCCTACCGGAAGGCAGGAGATAAACGCCGCGATGAAGCGGCTGAACCGCGAAATGGGGCTTACCGTAATAACCATAACGCATTATATGTCCGAAGCGGTGGAAGCCGACCGTATAATAGTGATGGACCACGGCGCCGTCGCCGCCGACGGCTCCCCGCGCGAGATATTCTCGCAGGTGGAAAAACTGAAAGCCATATCGCTTTCGGTGCCTCAGGTGACCGAGCTGATGTACGAAATGGAGCTCGACGGGTTCGCTATGCCGCGCGGGATACTGCACGCCATGGAAGCCGCCGACGAAATAGAAAAACGCGCCGGAGGTGGAAAGAAATGAACGCTTCCGTTAACGCGCTGGAGCTTAAAAACGTCACCGTCGTTTACGGCGAGGGCACGCCTTTTTGCAAGACGGCGCTCAGGGGCGTGAGCGTCTGCTTCCCCGAAGGGAGCACGACGGGCATTATCGGCCACACCGGAAGCGGCAAAAGCACGCTCGCCTCGCTTACGAACGGGCTTTTGAAGCCGACGAAAGGCGAAGTGCTGCTGTTCGGCGAGGATATATGGGCAAAGCCGAAGGAGATGCGCACGGTGCGCAGCAAGGTCGGGCTGGTGTTCCAATACCCGGAATATCAGCTTTTCGCCGAAACGGTTTGGGACGATATCGCGTTTGGTCCGAAGAATATAGGGCTGGACGAGGAAGAGATAAAAAACCGCGTGCGCGACGCCGCGGAGTTCTGCGGCATAACCCGGGAAGAGCTTGAAAGGTCGCCTTTCGAGCTTTCCGGCGGGCAGAAGCGCCGCGCCGCCATCACGGGGATAATCGCAATGCGCCCGAAGGTGCTGGTGCTGGACGAACCCGCCGCCGGGCTCGACCCGAAGGGGCGCGAGGAGATACTCGGAGGGCTTAAGGAATACCGCAGACAGAACGGTACGACGATGCTTCTTATCTCGCACAGTATGGAGGATATCGCAAGATACGCCGACAGGATACTCGTTATTAAAGACGGCGAGGCGTTTATGCAGGGCGGTCTGAACGAGGTGTTCAGCAACGCCGAAAAGCTGTTTGACGCCGCGCTTGACGTGCCGCAGATAACCAAGCTTTTCATAGAGCTTAAAAAGCGCGGGCTCTGCGGCGATACCGACGTTTACACCGTCGGCTACGCGAAAAAAGAAGCGGAAAGAATAATCGGGGGCTCGGGAAATGCTTAAAGACGTTACCTTCGGGCAGTATTACCCCGGCGATTCCTTCCTGCACCGCGCCGACGCCCGTATAAAAATAATAATCCTTATAATTTATCTCGTCATCGCTCTGGCGGCGCAGAGCGCGCTAGCGGTGGCGCTTTCCGCCGCGTTCACGCTTTATCTCGCGGTCGCGTCGCACATAAAGTTACGCTTGCTGCTTAAATCCGTAAAACCGCTTATATTCGTTCTGGTGTTCACCGGAATAATCAACCTGTTTTTCACCGCCGGAAGCGGCGAACCGCTTCTGCAGTGGAAGTTCATAACGATATACCGCGAAGGGATACGCAACGCGGTGATAATGCTTATACGGCTCGTTTCGCTGGTGCTCGGCTCGGCGGTGCTCATCTCCTACACCACCAACCCGATCGACCTTACCGACGCGATAGAAAGTTTGCTTTCGCCGCTTAAAAAGATAAAGGTCCCGGTGCACGAGTTCGCGATGATGATGTCCATCGCGCTGAAGTTCATCCCCACGCTTATCGAGGAAACAAACAAGATAATCTCGGCGCAGAAGGCGCGGTGCGCGGATTTCGAAAGCGGAAACGTGTTCCGCCGGATAAAATCGCTCGTTCCGGTGCTGGTGCCGCTGTTCGTTTCGGCGATACGCCGCGCGGAGGAGCTTGCCGACGCGATGGAGTGCCGCTGCTACCGCGGCGGAGAGGGCAGGACGAAGCTGAAAGAGATGAAGACGCGCCCCGCCGACTGGATCTTCCTGCTGGCGGCGGCGGCGATGTGCGCCTGCGTGATATTTTTGAACCGCGTCCCGGTAAAAGAGGTTTTTGAGTTTTGGAAGGGTATGTTTTAACACTCGCGTATAAAGGGACCGCGTTCCGCGGCTGGCAGGTACAGCCCGGGAAGCGCACGGTCCAGGCGGTATTGCAGGACGCGTGCGAGCGCGTTTTCGGCGCGCGCCCGGATATTACCGGATGCAGCCGTACCGATTCGGGCGTCCACGCAAAAGGGTTCGTCGCGCTGGCTTCTTTCAAAACGGAAGCGCCGGACGTCCCCGCGGGATCGCTCCCGCCGGCGCTGAACGCCGTCCTGCCGGACGACGTCGCCGTGGTTTCCGCCGCGCGCGCGCCCGCCGGATTTCATCCGCGCTATTCCGCCAAGGGCAAGGAATACGTATATACCGTGCGCAACAGCCGCTTGCGCGACCCTTTTTCGGAGGAATTCGCCTGGCTTTATCCCCGGCGTCTGGACGAAGAGGCGCTGGACCGCATTTGCAAGGCGTTCGTCGGCAAAAAGGATTTCCGCGCGTTTATGGCGGCGGGCTCGAAGATAAAGGACACGGTACGCACGGTATATGAGTTTTCCGCAAGGCGCGAGGGGGATATGATATATTTCACCGCCCGCGCGGACGGATTCCTTTACAATATGGTGCGGATAATGGTCGGCACCGCGGCGGAGACGTGTGTGAACGGGCTCGGTCCGGAGCATATAGAAGCGGTATTGAGATCGCGAAGCAGGAGCGAAGCCGGGATCACCGCCCCGGCGAAGGGGCTTTGCCTGAACAAAGTATTTTACGACTGACACGGAGTGGCTTATGGGCTTGTTTTCGTTTTTGAGCGACAACCGGGCAAAAAAGAATAAGCGCGAGACTCCCACGGTGGAGGGGCACTATATAAAGCTGGGGCGCAGGGCGGCGTTCGTGCGCTATACCTGCCTGCTGCTCGTGATACTGTTCGCCGTGTATTCGTTCATGGCGCACAAGGACGATATCACCCTGGAGAATTTCAGGTATATGATGAAATTCGTGAATATCGGCGAGGAGGCGGAAAAACCCAAGGGGAGCGTGATCCGCTTCGACGGGAGCGAGGCGACCCGCGGCCTTATCTACAAGGGCGATCTCGCGGTTTTGAGCGAAAGCGGGCTGGCGATAATCGGCTGGGACGGCGAAACGATGCTTAAGGACGCCATTTCCCTGGATTATCCGAAAATGCTCACCAACGGCACCGATCTGTTCTGTTTCGATATCGGCGGCAAGGAGCTGAAGGTCTATAACTCCTACAGCCGGCGCGAAACGAAGATACCCGCTTTCGAATACCCGATCCACTGGGTCGCCGCGTCGCAAAGCGGCAGTTTCGCGGTGGTGAGCTCCGCGCAGGGCTACCGTTCCGCCGTTTACGTTTACGACAAGGAATACCGGCTTATATACAGTTGTCTGTTCGGCAACAAATACGTTGATTTCGCGGATATGTCCGCCGACGGCAGGGAGCTGCTTGTGGCGGGCCATTACGCCGAGAACGCGGATATGACGGCGTTCGTTTCGCGGTATTCGTTGAATTCCGAAACGCCGCTGTGCGAATATTCCTTCATAGGGGAAACGCCTTTCGGCATATATTACACCGACAGCGGTTATTCGCTTGTTACCGGCGACTGCATCCGCAATTTCGTTACCATATCCGAAGACCCCGCGGCGGTGATAAGCTTTGCCGGGAAGCGGCTGATGAGCGCGCGTATGTACGGCGACAGAGCGCTGGTGACTTACAGCACCGAAGGGCTTTCCGGCGGGACCGAGCTCGTCGTCTACGATTTTACCGGGAAGGCGCTGTTCAGCGAAAGGTTCGACACCTCGCTTTCCGACACGCTTCTGTGCGGCGGCACGGTGTACGCGCTTTCCCCGGGCGAGCTTACGGCTGGGCATATCTCCTCCGGCATAACAGATATTTATTCCATTCCCACGTCGTTCGCGCGGCTTATACCGGACGGCGACAGGGTGATACTGTTTTCCGCCGACACGGCGAGGTATTTTGATAAAAACAACAACGATTATTCAGACGGAGGGACCAAATGAACTGGATACTCGACATAGCCGTTCTGGCGATAATCGGGCTTACGATGTTTTTCGCGATAAAGAACGGGTTTATAAAAACGCTGATAAGCACCGCGTCTTTCGCGATATGCATCCTGGTGACCGTGCTGTTCGTTTCGCCGCTTTCGAACGCGCTGCAGAATACCGGGATCGCCGAAAAGGTCAACGCAACCACGGCGGAAAGCATTTCGCATTACGTTTTCGACGGCTCGCTGGGCGGCGTGGAGGACCTGCTGGACGGCAAGTCCGAGGGCTTCAACAACCTGCTGAAGATCGCGGGGACGGACGTCGAATCGGTTAGGAACTGGTATAAAAGCAACGTGAGCTCCGGCGAGGACGGCAGCTATAAGATCGCGGAAAAGGTCAGCAAGCCGATAGTTTCGGTGCTTTGCACGCTCATCGCGGTGCTGATACTGTTTTTCGGCACTAAGCTTATACTGTTCTTCCTGTCGCGGCTGCTGGACGGGTTCGCGCGGCTTCCGGTGCTGAAAAGCTTCAACCGGCTGTTCGGTGTGCTGCTGGGGATCGTGCTGGCGGCGGTGCGTGTGGCGCTGTTCTGCTTTATAGTTAAGGTGCTTACCGAAAACTCGCAGTTCATCGGACTGGACTTTATAAAAAAGCTTGATCCGGAAAAAACGCTTATATTCAAATTCTTCTACCGCTTCGACCTGTTCGGGTTCCTTAAATCTCTTGTAAAATAAACCGCAAAAAATACTTCTTACGGACGGACGCATAAATGAAAAGACAAATACCCAACATACTTTCTGTACTGCGGCTTCTTATGATACCCGCATTCGTAGTGCTTTACTTCAGGACCGACAAAACGCCCGGGGTGTTCTTCGCCGCCGGGATATACATACTCGCCTGGGCGACCGACGTGCTGGACGGATATCTGGCGCGGCGCAACAACTGGATAACCGAGGCGGGCAAGATACTCGACCCGCTGGCGGACAAGCTTATGCAGCTTACCGTCGCGATATGCTTCACCATAGACAACCGCATATTCCTCGCGCTGCTTATCCCCACCGTGCTCAAAGAGCTCGCGATAGTTATAGGCGCGATAATGATAATGAAAAAGCAAAACAGCGTCGAACCTTCGCACTGGTACGGCAAGGCGGCTTCGGTCATTCTGTTCCTCTGCTCGCTGGTGCGTATGATCGTGCGGGGGAACGGCACGCTGGACGTGGTGCTGTGCTGTATAATGGTGACCGTTATGATAACGGCGCTGGCGCTTTATTACTTCAAAGACTTCCGGGGAAAGATCTTCGGAAAAAAACAAAACCCGTAATAGGAGAAACCGCAAATGGAATTCAAGAGGTGCTCGCGCTGTAAAGTGCGCCCCGCGATAATATTCGTACAAAAGAACGTCGGCGGCAACGTCACCAGCGAGGGGTTCTGCATAAAATGCGCCCAGGAGCTGGGGATAAAGCCGATAAACGACATTATAAGCCAGATGAATATGAGCCCGGAGGATATCGACGCGCTCGACGAAGGTATGAGCAGTATGATACCCCTGGAGGGCGACGGCGACGACGACAGCGGCCGCGCCCCGTCGATAGACCTTAATTCCTTCTTCGGCGGCAATATGTTCCCTAAACCCGAAAGCGGCGAAAAGAAGGAGCAGGGCAAAAAGCAGCAGGGCGCGCCGCAGAGCGAAAAAAAGCGCGGCTCGAGTTATCTGCAGAACTTCTGCCTTTGCCTTACCGAGCGTGCGCGCGAGGGCAAGCTGGACAACATCGTGGGAAGGGTGAACGAGCTGGAGCGCGTTATACAGATCCTTACCCGCCGTCAGAAGAACAATCCCTGCCTTATCGGCGAGCCCGGCGTGGG
>JAFSNK010000042.1 GCA_017447445.1 Clostridia bacterium
ATATTGTATTATATGGTATATAATCACAATAGTCAATACGTAACGTCACTTTTTCGCAAAAAATGAAAACGGCTCCGCGCGGAACCGTTTTCGTATATTATTCCAAAGCGCTCAGCCGTTTTCGCCGGTAACCTGCGCAATAAGTTCTTCAAGTGCGCCGGTGAACAGCGACTCCTTGGATTCCCACATGGACATAAGCTTGTAGTTGCCCTTCTGGAACAGCAGGGTGGTATAGAAGTAAAGCGTTCCGGCACCGTTGCCGTTCACCGTGCCGAAATCGAATATCCCGGCAAGGTCGTAGGTACGGTTGCGGAAGACGTAGTCGAGCATTTCGCCGGATTCCTCGTCCTCGAACCTCTTGTATTTAAGAGTACGGGAATAGTATTCCGGAGTGACCTTCTGCATACCATAGTAAGCCATAAGCTCCATCGCGTAGCAGGTTGCGTCGAGCTTGTCGACGTTGCTTATCGGGATGCAGAGCACCTGCGCCCAGTAAACGCTCACCGAGGTGGAGTATTCGTCCTGCAGGTCGGAACGCAAAGGCATCGGAAGCAGACCGTAGTGTATCTCCGCTTCGCGCATTTTGGTGCCGGACACCTGCGATATCGTCTGCGGCATGAACAGCGCGTTGCCTTTGCAGAATATCGAAGTCTCTTTGTCGTAAACGCCGGAGTTCCAGGCGCCGAAGAAGTCCGCCACGCCGACGTTCTCCTCGTCGCTCATTATAGACATAACGCTGTCGAAGGTGGCAATGTTCTCTTCTTCCATAACGCGGAACACGGGCAGATCGCCGGAGTTGTCCACCATCGCCTGGCCGCCGCCGAGCATGAACGCGTAGGCGTCGTAAGACTGGGTGACTATGCCCCAAACGTCGTTGTCCTCCGGTTCGTAGGACATCTGGCTGCCGTTCATATGGTGGACCTGCTTTGCGAGCTCGTGCATCGTGTCGAGCGTCCATTTGTGGTCCTTAACGAGCTGATACGGGCTTTCGAGCTGATAGGATTCCACAAGGTCCTTGTTGAAATATATCGCCCAGGTCGCTTCGTCGTCTTCCACCAGCGCGTCGCCGGCGAGGAACCAAAGCTTGTTGTTGATGTCGAGGTCGCGCACCATCGCCTGGTCCCACCACGGGGATTCATAGTGGATATAGCCGTTTTTGTCGCGCAGGGCTTTGTAATCGTAAAGCGCGCCGTCGACGCCGAACTGCGCCATATAAGTAAGAGGAAGACTTACTATGTCGATCTCCTGCATACCGCCGTCCATATCGCGCTGGAGTATATCCAGCCCTTCGTCGACGCCCTCGCAGGGGTAAAGCTCCAGCTTGATGCCGTATTTTTCTTCGATCAGCGCGTTTCTGTCATAGAACGCGTCGTTTATCGGTTCGTTCGTGAGTTCGTCGGGAATAACGGTATCGCTGAAATTGCGTTTGCCGTTCTTAAAAGTAAGAAGCGTGACCTTCTGCCCGCCCCAGTTCTTTTCGGGGATCTGCAGTTTCTGAGAATCGTCTTCCGTTTCGGAGACGCCGGAAGCGGCGGGAGCGGAGGACGAGACATTGTCTTTATCCCCGCACGAGGAGATAAGCATAACGGACGCGCACATCAGCGCGATAAGCAGAACGGATAATAACCTTTTAGCCATAATTCACCTATTTTCGTAAACAAGATATGACCAAGACGGTCGGCGCAGAACATCTGCACAGAACAAGTATATAGTATTTCGCGCGAATTGTCAATCGCGAATTGTCAAAAAATACTCCCGGAGCACCCGTTTTTTCAAAAAAACGATTGAAATATCGGTTTTTATATGCTACAATAAGAAAAAACGGACGGGAGCGTGCGAAGAAATGGCAAAGATAGAAGAAATAAAAGAAGAATTCGTCTGGAAAGACAGAAAACGCCCGGTGTTCGGTCTGCCGCTCAGCTTTACAAGGTATCGCCTCACGGAAGAAAAGCTTATCGTCGACGTCGGCTTCTTCTCCCGCAAGGAGGAGGAGGTCCGGCTCTACCGCGTGCTCGATATAAGTCTGAGCCGCCCGCTTTCCCAAAGGATATTCCGCGTCGGCACAATCCATGTCTGCACCGCGGATAAGACGACTCCGGAATTCGAGATCAAAAAAGTCAAGCACGCGAAGCAGTTAAAGAATATGCTTTCGGATATGATCGAAAAACAGCGCGACCTCAAACGCGTCGCCTCGCGCGAATATATCGGCTCCGGCGGCCACGAGGAAGCTTCCGATCTGGGCGGTGTCGATATAGACGGCGACGGCATACCCGACTGATACTCACACAAAAACCGCGGCCCACACGCCGCGGTTTTTCTTTTTTATGTATATAGCTTGCGTATTATCGCGTTCTGCCAAGAAAGCGGCAGTATGCGCGAAAGGAATATCAACAGCTTATATGAAGCTCCGACAGTCGTTTTAAGCGGCAGGCGGCGCTTTTCCGCGACGCGGCGCACGCTTTTCGCGACCTTTTCCGGCGGCATCCCGTTCTGCTCGTCGCGCT
This sequence comes from Clostridia bacterium, assembly GCA_017447445.1. Lineage (GTDB taxonomy): Bacteria > Bacillota > Clostridia > Oscillospirales > CAG-382 > Coliplasma. Next base: position 2,505 of record JAFSNK010000042.1, read on the forward strand.
CCATCTTTGCGACGCTGCGTTCTATCGCTCCAGCGTAAACGCCGCCGTCCCCGGCGCTGCTTTTCCTGCGGGCGGCGGTGAACCCGGTCTTCACGTCGCCCAGAAGCAGATATCCCGCCGAGATCCCGAACGGCTTCACTTCGTTCGCGACGGCGCATACGAACGTGCTCACCGCGGATTTGCTTGCCGAATAGAACGACTGGAAGGGGATGGAGAACACAGCCGCCGCGGAGGAGACCGCAAGCGCCCGCCCCTTCGTCTCGCGCAGGTAGGGTATCGCGTGCTTTATCAGGTAAAAAACGCCGAAGAAGTTCACTTCGAACTGGTAATGAGCGTCCTCGCTTTTCGTGAACTCCGCCGCGCCGGAGATGCCGCTTCCGGCGTTTGCGATAACGAGGTCGATGCCGTTCTCCTCGCGGGAGCGTATCTCTTTCAGCGCCGCCTCCACCGCTTTTTCGTCCGTGACGTCGCAGCACAGCCCGTTTGCCCCTTCGGGACAAGCGCCGGACCTGCTTAATCCGTACACCTTCCATCCGCGCGCCGCGAACTCCTTCGCGCACGCTTCGCCTATTCCTTTTGAAGCCCCGGAAATAACGCATACTCCGCCGTTTTTCATATCGATTCTCCGTTGTTTTGATAAATGATTATAGCATTTCGGCGGCGGCTTGTCAACATCGGCGCCCGGCGGCGTTCGCCTGTCCTTTTTTGTAACATATTATTAAAAACGATTGACTTTTCTTAAACTTTGTTGTAGAATACAAATATACTCCGGGAACTCTTCCGGGGAATCAAAAAATCGGTCTTTCCGCAAAGAAAAAGGAGCCAGCCATGAAAAAAAGTCTTTCCGCTATACTTGCGATGCTTCTGGTCGGAATGAACCTCTGCGCCTTCGGCGCGTCGTCCGAACCGAAAAGCTTCGAAAACGAACTCACCTACGACGTGGAGGCGGTCGACGTCGCCCCGATCAGCGGCAAAATAGTCGTTTATCCCAACGATACTTCCTCGCCGCGCAAACTCGCTTCCGACGAATACAAGCTTTCAAACGAGGGCGTTTCCGAATCACAAATAAAGGACAACACCTGCTTCCGCCAGGCGTTCCTGCTTGTTTTCGATTCCGAAGGCAAACTGATCGAAGCGGGCGCGAACCTGCTGGCTAACGTCGGCGGCAGAACGAACAGCCCCCAGCTTTCGGTAACCGTCCCCGCCGGCGGATTCATGGTCGGCTTCGACGGCATTACACCCCAGCCGCTGCGCAAAGCCTACGATACCGCTATGGAAGGCGCGATGCTTTACAACGCCACCATGTCGATACGCTATGAGATATTCGGCGAATACGACAAGACGAACAACAGAATAACCGTTAAATACGACAATCCGAAGGCGCCCTCCGCAAACGCCAAAAAGTTCCTTTTCGTAGGGAACAGCTCCACCTATTTCAGCGGCACGCCCATTAAGTTCAAAGGGCTCGCACTCGCCGCCGGCGTGGAAGTGGACGTCGACTATTCCACCTTCGGCAGCGCCTACCTGCACGAATTTGCAGATGCGAACCATGAACGCGGAAAATTCTTCCGCAGCAAGCTCAACGCGAAGAAATACGATTACGTTGTGCTGCAGGACGCCGCCGGCGCTTCCAGGCAGGACAGTCTGAATTCGCTGGAAGTCATTATCCCGCTCATAAAGGCAAACGGCGCAACCCCGCTGTTCTATATGCGCTATTCCTCCACCGGCGATTTTTACGAAAGACGCGATACCGCGTATAAGTATCACAAGAACTACACGCTGTTCGGCAAGACCTACAATGCAAAGGTATCTCCGGTAGCGGACGCGTTCATCACCAGTCTTGAAAACAGCCCGGAAATAGATCTTCTTGCGGACGACAGGTCCCACCATTCCGCCGCCGGCGCCTATCTTGCCGCATGCTGCTGGCTTTATGATTATCTCGGGGTCGACCCGCGCGGAAACACCTTCCTCGCCAACCTTCCGGAAGAAACCGCCGAAAAGCTGCAGGAATACGCTTACAAGACCTGTACCGAAGGTTATAAATATCCCGACGATCCCGGCAACTTTGCAATAATAGACGGCACCGAATACGCAAATATCGCGCTCGAACGCCCCTATACCGCTGAGGGCAAGAGCTATAACCCGGATAAAACGTGGACCGATACGAACAAAACCACCGGCAAGCCTCTGGGCAAGTATACCGACGGCATGTTCGCTCCCGCAGGCGACGACGGCACGATAGGCGGATACGAGACCAACGATCTCACGATCACCATAGACCTCGGCACGAAGAGCGAGATCAAGCGCGTGCTTGGCGACGCGTTCGGCGGCCCCTGGGGGATCCCTTCTCCCAAATGCCTCTCCGTAACGATTTCGTTCTCCGATGACGCAAACACCTTCACCGAGCCCGCCGCGATGACTCTTTCTTCCGCTGATACGATGATCGGCAGCTGGAAGCGCCGCGAGATCACCTACGACGCGTCCGGCGTGAACGCCAGATACGTGCGTCTGCACTACACCGTCGTCGAACCCGACAGCACCTATTCCTGCATCTGGCTCAGCGAGATCTGCGTATACGGCACGGAAGGTAAAGAGGACGATCCCGCAGACGAATATATGCCCGGCGACGTTAACGGCAACAACAAGATCGATACCAGCGACTACGCGATGTGCAAGCGCGCGTTCCTGCGCACTTACGAGCTCAGCGCCGAACAGCTCAAACGCGCCGACATAAACAAAAACGGCAAGGTGGACGCTTCCGAGTACGCTATGATAAAGCGGCACTATCTCGGGACCTACACCATCCCCGGTACCGCCGGCAATTGAAGGCACCCGGGAGAGGAAGGCGCTTCCGCGCCGCCGGAGGGTAAAAGCTCCCCGGCTTCTTCCGCAACCATCGCCATCGCGGTATGCGTTTCCGTCGTCGCGGCGCTTTGCGTTGCGGCGGTCGTAAAAAAACGCGCAAAACGCGGAAAATAATAAAAAAATCGCGCCGCGGGTATTGCACCCGCGGCGTTTTTGGGTTAAAATAGGGTATGACCGTACAACGGAGGTAAAATTTATGTTCGAAAAAACGGAATCCGCGGCGCTCAGAATAACGGGTATGCACTGCGCGCACTGCAAAGCCAACGTCGAATCGGCTCTCCGCGCCGTAAAGGGCGTTAAAAAGGTGGAAGTCGACCTTGAAAACGGAAGGGCGGAGGTAAAATACGTTCCCGCCAGAACGGATATCGAAAAGCTCGTCGGGGCGGTAACCGCGCTCGGTTTCGGAGCCGAAAAGGAATAATGAAGCAAAGCAAGGTCCTTAAAGTCGGCGGGATGCACTGCGTTCGCTGTTCCGCCGCCGTCGAAAACGCGCTTTCAAAGCAGCGGGGCGTGGAGTCCTGCTCGGTCTCCTATGCGAATTCCCGCGCGGAAATAACCTATGACGACGCGCTCACGAACGAACGCGCGCTCGAAAAGGCGATCAAAAAGGCGGGATATTTCGTCGTTGCCGATGCCGCCGCCGCGCGCCGGAAGGAATTCAGGGCTTCGCTGTTCTTCTTCCTATCCGCGCTCGTTTTCTCGCTCCCGTTTTTTATAATGATGGCGCTTATGCCGTTTTTAAGCGGCGAAGACCCGGTGATGCGCTTCCTGCACAACGGGTATTTTCAGTTCGCTCTTGCTACCGCGGTTATGGCGGTCGGCGGATCGGTCTTCTACCGCGGCGCGTGGAGCTCGCTCAAAAACAAAAGCCCGAGTATGGACGTTCTCGTCGCCCTCGGGACCACCGCTTCATACGTTTACAGCATATACAGTCTGTTTTCGGGCAACGGCACGCTTTACTTCGAAAGCCCGGCGATGATAATAACGCTCGTCCTGCTGGGCAGATTGCTTGAATCCCGCGCGCGGGTCCGCACGGGCAGCGCCATAGAAAAGCTTATGAACCTTTCGCCCAAGCGCGCGAACGTGATCCGCGGCGGCGAAGAAATAAATATACCCGCTTCCGAGATCGTCCCCGGCGATATACTCGCGGTCCGTCCGGGCGAGACGATACCCGCCGACGGCGAAGTCGTCGAAGGCGAAACCGACGTCGACGAATCGATGCTCACCGGGGAATCCGTCCCGAGAGGGAAAAGTCCTTCCGACGGCGTATACGGCGATCCGAAGGTTTACGGCGGCACGGTCAACCTTCACGGATTCATAAAGGTGCGGGCGGTGCGTGTCGGCGAAGACACCGTGTTTTCCGGCATAATCCGTATGGTGGAGCAGGCGCAGTCGTCCAAAGCGCGCGTGCAGACCGTCGCGGATAAGGTCGCCGCGGTGTTCGTTCCCGCCGTCGCGGGGATCGCGCTCGTCACCTTTGCGCTCTCGATGCTGTTCGGGCTCTCCGCGGAGGAGGCGCTTGCGCGCGCCGTCGCGGTGCTGGTCATCGCCTGCCCCTGCTCGCTCGGGCTCGCCACTCCCACGGCGCTCATGGTCGGCATCGGCCGCGGCGCGACTATGGGAATTCTTATAAAAGACGCCGACGCGCTGGAAAAGGTTTGCAAAATACGCGCCGTCGCGCTGGACAAGACCGGAACGCTCACTCACGGCAGACTGTTTATCGAGGATATACTTCCGCTCGGGGATATGCCGGCGGACGAATCGCTGCCGCTTGCGGCTTCGGTCGAATCGTGTTCGCAGCATCCCATCGCAATCGCGATCGCCTCGGTATGCGAAAAAAGTCTTATCTCCCCCTGCGAATCGTTTGAAAACGTTTCCGGGGCCGGCATAAAAGCCGTTGTAAAAGGTATGAACGTCCGCGTAGGCAGACCGGAATGGGTCGCCTCGCCGTGCGGAACGGAAGTGCCGGAAAGCGTCTCCGCGCTCGAAAAACAGGGCAAAACCGTCGCCGTGATGTCCGTAAACGGAAAGCTTCAGTTGGCTGTCGCGGTATCCGACGTCCTGCGCGAGGGTTCCGCGGAGGCGGTGACGCGCCTGCGCGGAATGGGCGTCACCCCGGTGCTGGTCACCGGAGACAACGCGTTCATCGCGAAAAATATCGCCGAAAAAGCCGGTATAACCGAATATAAAGCCGGGGTGTTCCCGCAGGGGAAGGTCGAAGCGCTTGAAGCTCTGCGCGCCGAATACGGCAGTGTCGCCATGGCGGGCGACGGCATCAACGACGCGCCCGCGCTTGCGCAGGCGGACGTCGGCTTCGCGATAGGCAGCGGGACCGATATCGCCATCGAATCGGGCGATATCGTGCTTACGGGCGGGGGGATAACCTCGCTGCCGGAAGCGATAATGCTCTCCGCTGCCACGATGCGCAAGATAAAGCAAAACCTGTTCTGGGCGTTCTTTTACAACACGGTGGGCATACCGCTCGCCGCGTTCGGGCTGTTAAGCCCGGTCATCGCCGGGGCGTGCATGGCGTTTTCGTCCGTGTCTGTCGTCACCAATTCGCTTTTATTAAGACGTGTAAAGCTTAAATAACCGAAAGGAAAACTGCAAATGGATCCCAACGTCTCATATGAATACCTCACCGGGAAACGCGCTTACCGCGCCGAGGACGCGCAGAAAGCCGCGTTAAGGGCGGCGGAGGAGGGCATAGTCCTGCTCAAAAACGAAAACGGCGCGCTCCCGCTTGCCAAAGGCGAAAAAAACGCCTTCTTCGGCGGGATGCAAAAGCGCTATATGCTGCTCGGCACCGGGTCCGGCGGGCGAGTCTCGCCTCCGTTCACAACGAATATTTTCGATTCGCTCAAAACGCTCGGTATCTGTCCGGACGGCGAAGTCGAAGCGTTCTACGACGCGTTCGTCGCCGAAAACCCCTACGATCCCGGCAACGGATGGACCCACCCCGCGAGCCAGAAGGAGCCGGTATTGGAAGAAGGGTTCGTCGCCTCCGCGGCTTCGCGTTGCGAAACGGCGCTGTTCGTGCTCACCCGGACCGCGGGCGAGGACCGCGACCTTAAACCCGAACGCGGCGAATATATGCTTTCCGAAACCGAGCTTAAAACGCTTAAACTCCTTCGTAAACACTTCAAAAAACTCGTCGTGCTGCTTAACGTAAGCGGGATCATCGACTGCTCGGAAATCCTTTCCGTCTCGCCGGATTCGCTGCTTCTGCTCTGGACGGGCGGTATGATGGGCGGCCTCGCGGCGGCGCGGGTGCTTGCCGGGCGCGTTTCGCCCTGCGGCAAGCTGCCGGATACGCTTGCGCGTTCCCGCGCCGATTACCCCGCTTACGGCAACTGGGGAGCCGCGGGAAGGAATATTTATAAAGAGGATATTTACGTCGGCTACCGGTATTTTTCCACCTTCGCGCCGGAAACGGTGCTGTTCCCGTTCGGGTTCGGGCTTTCCTATACGCGGTTTTCCGTCGAATGCCTTAACGCGGTTTACGAAAACGGCGAAGTCCGTCTGGAAGTAATAGTCAGAAACACCGGGGACGCGCCGGGCAGGGAAGTCGTGCAGTGCTACGTCGAAGCGCCGCAGGGGCTTTTGGGAAAGCCCGCGCGCGTGCTTGCCGCCTTTGCAAAAACGCCGCTGCTCGCACCCGGCGGGGAATGCCTGCTTCGCCTTGATTTCGGCGACGCGGTCTTCGCGTCCTTCGACGATACCGATCCGAACGGCAATGGCAGGAACTGGGTGCTAGAAGCCGGCGAATATACCGTTTACTGCGGCTCCGACGTTCAAAGCGCGAAAGAGGTCCTGCGGTTCCGGATCGACGGGGACAAAGTCTGCGAATACGGCGAAAGCGCGCTCGCCCCGGTCACCCCTTTCGAAAAACTCGTGAACGATCACGGCAAAAAGGCGTACAGACCGGTTTGCCTGCGGCTCGAAGCGGACGAATACATACCGGAAGAGTTTACTCGCCCCGCGCGAAGCGGCATAACCTTCGACGAAGTAGCCGACGGCGCGGCGACGCTGGAAGATTTTGTCGCGCAGTTGAGCGACGAGGAGCTTATAACCATCGTCCGCGCGGAAGGTATGTCCAGCCCCAAAGTCACCCCGGGCACCGCCGCCGCGTTCGTCGGGACCACCGCGCGCCTGCGCGCACGCGGGCTTCCGGTGCTTTGCTGTACCGACGGCCCCTCCGGGCTGCGTATGGTGAGCGACGCGAAATGCACCGCCTATCCCTCCGCCACCTGCCTCGCCTCCACGTGGGATACCGCGCTGGTCGAGGAGGCGTACGAGCTCTGCGGCGCCGAGCTGGCTACCTATTGCGTCGATATCCTGCTCGGACCGGGCACGAACATCCACCGCGATCCGCTTTGCGGCAGGAACTTCGAATATTTTTCCGAAGATCCGCTGCTTTCCGGCAAAATGGCGGCGGCGGTCTGCCGCGGGCTGGATAATTCCGGCGTTTCCGGCGCGGTGAAGCATTTTATGGCGAACAACCAGGAAACCGACAGACACGGCGCCGATTCGGTTATAAGCGAACGCGCGATCCGCGAGATATATTCGAAGCCCTTCGCGATCTGCGTCGCGGAAAGCGGCGTCCGTTCGGTAATGACCTCCTACAACCCCGTAAACGGGCGGTGGGCGGCTTCGAACTACGATCTTACCGTCCGCCTGCTGCGCAACGCCTTCGGCTTCGACGGCTTCGTTATGACCGACTGGTGGGCGAGGGTGAGCAACGACGACGGCACCCCCGGCACGACAAACCTGGCGGCGATGGTGCACGCCGGCAACGATATATATATGGTCTGCCCCGACGCCCTCACGCGTGAGGACAATCTTGCGTCTTCGCTCGCGGAGGGGTGCCTTGCGCGGGCGGAGCTGCAGCGCGCCGCTTTCAACCTTTGCGCTTTCGCCCTGCGGTCGCTTTCCTACCGCGCGCTGCGCGGCGGCCACGGTATGCGCGACCTTCGCGCCGAATGCGAGGGCAGAACCCCGGCCTCGGTGTGCGAAACCTCCGGCAGCGCCGCCGTGTTTGATTCGCCGAACGCCCGCCGCGCGGTGGTCAAGATCAATTACGTTTCCGGCACTCCGGCGCTCACGCAGACGAATATCGACGTTATACTTAACGATAAAAACGCCGGCTCGCTGCTCGTCGGCGGGACCGGGGGCAAAACGGAATGCGACTACCGCGAGATATCGCTTTCCGCGGGCGAAAACAAATTCGCGTTCAGATCCGAATCTTCGGAAGCAAAAGTGCTTTCCTTAGAAATATACTGAAAAGAGGTAAACGAACCATGGCAATGAAATTCTACCGCTGCAGGCACTGCGGCAATATCATCGCTTTCGCGCACAGCAGCGGCGTTCCCGTAGTCTGCTGCGGCGAAAAAATGGAAGAGCTCGTTCCCGGCACGACCGACGCCTCCGTCGAAAAGCACGTTCCGGTGATCGCGGTATCGGGAAATACCGTAACGGTATCCGTCGGCAGCGCCGCGCATCCCATGCTCGAAGCTCACTACATCGAATGGATCGCGCTCGAAACGCACCACGGCAATCAGCGCGTAACGCTCGCTCCCGGGCAGGAGCCGAAAGCGGTGTTCGCGCTGGTGGAAGGCGATGAACCCGTCGCCGCGTACGCCTACTGCAACCTCCACGGTCTGTGGAGATCGTAACTCCCGGCTTTCCTGTGCGGCGCGCGGAATGACCGCGCTGCGGCAGGACTTCACCGCCCCTCGGACGCTTCCGCGGGGCGGCCTTTTTTGCGCCGTAAGACTAATTATGTAAACCAAACCGCGACGCCGCTCGGCGGGAACGCGGCTGCGCGAACGGGGCTTTCTGCGGCACGAACGGCGTTTCGGAGGCGTAATTATATATAAATTACGTTATTACTATTGACAAATCGGGAACGAAGGCATATAATTGAAATGTTGTAGAATCGGTTTTTATGCGACGAACCCGGTTTTCGACAAAAATATCACTAATTATGTAAAAGGAGAGTGAGTCGATGCTTCAGGTACGTTTGGGCGAATTGCTGCTTTCGGCAGGCGCCATCACAAAAGAGGAATTGGAGCGCGGTCTTGCTCTGCAAAAGAAAACTAAGGAACGTCTGGGTACCGTTCTTATCAAAAACGGCATCATCACCGAAGCGCATCTTATCGAAGCGCTTCAGATGCAGCTCGGTATCGATTACGTCGACCTCACGAAGGTCAACATACCCGTCGAGCTGGCGCAGACGGTTCCGAAGAATCTTGCAAAGCAGTATCAGGTAGTTCCGGTCAAGGTCGTGAAGGACGAGCTTTATCTTGCGATGAGCGACCCGCTGAACTTCTATGCCACCGAGGAGGTGCGCAAGGCGGTCCACAAGAAGATAATCCCTCTTGTGTCCACTTCGTCCGCCATCGATCACGCCATCCACACCCTCTACGGCAACGAGGGCGCGGCGCGCGCTATCGAGGAAATGAAGCGCGAGGCGGCTAATTCCGGCGACACCGGGACGGAGACGGCTTTCGTTTCCACCCAGCTCGGGGAAGACGCCGTCAACAGCGCGCCCACCATACGTCTGGTCAACTCGATCATCGAGCGCGCCATCGTCGAACGCTCGAGCGATATACATATCGAACCTCGGGAAAACGACCTGCAGGTCAGAATGCGTATCGACGGCCTCATGCGCGACATACTCACCGTGCCGAAGGATCTGCAGGCGTCGGTCATCTCGCGCATCAAAATCATGAGCGGAATGGATATTTCCGAAAGGCGTATCCCGCAGGACGGCCGCTTCAACGTGCGCATAAAGAAAAAGGATATCGACCTGCGCGTTTCCACCCTTCCCACCGTTTTCGGCGAAAAGATCGTCGCCCGTCTGCTGGATAAATCCGCCGGGCGCATCACGAAAGAAGCCGTCGGGCTGGAGGGCGCGGATCTTGAAAAATTCGAAAAGATGCTCCACTGCAAAAGCGGCGTGCTGCTTGTAGTCGGACCTACCGGAAGCGGTAAGTCCACCACGATGTACGTTATGATAAACGAGCTGAACACCCGCGAGGTGAACCTTATCACGCTCGAAGACCCGGTGGAGTATAATATCGACGGCGTGAACCAGGTGCAGATAAACGAAAAGACCGGGCTCACCTTCGCAAGCGGCCTGCGCGCCATACTGCGTCAGGACCCGGATATAATCGCGGTCGGCGAAATACGCGACGGCGAGACGGCGGAAATAGCGATGCGCTCGGCGATCACCGGGCATATCGTGCTTTCCACCCTTCACACCAACGACGCCGTCGGCACCATAGAACGTCTGCAGGATATGGGAGTGGAATGCTATCTTATCTCCAGCGCGCTCCGCGGGATAATCTCGCAGCGCCTTGTTAGAAGGATCTGCCCCAACTGCCGCAAAGAATACGAACCCACCGACGAGGAGCTTGCCGATCTCGGCGTCGAACGCACGGAAGGGATGCGGTTCTATCACGGGGCCGGCTGCCCGGAATGCTTCAATACCGGGTACCGCGGGCGCGTCGCCGTGTTCGAAATGCTTCCCGTCAATTCCAAAGTGCGCGCGCTTATAAGCAAGCACGCCTCGCGCGAGGAAATAGAAGCCGCGCTCAAATCGGGCGAGACGGGCTTCGTCTCCCTGCGCGACAACGCGCTGCGGCTCGTGCGCGAAGGGATCACCACCGGCGAAGAGATAATACGCGTTATAAACGAAGAGGATTGACATATCTAAACCAACGAAACGGAAAGGGATACGCCAATGATGACTGTTGATGAACTAGTCGCAAAAGCCAAGGACGACGGAGCGTCCGATATCCACCTTATCTGCGACCTGCCGCCCAAATACCGCCGCGACGGACAGATAGTCGATATGTGCGACGAAGAGCTTTCGGTCGACGACTGCATAAACGTCGCCAGATACCTGCTCGGCGATTCATACGACGAATTCGCGCGGGTGGGCGAAGCCGACCTCGCCGGGATTTACGGCGGGAACCGCTGCCGTCTGCACGTATTTATGCAGCAGGGGATACCTTCCGTGGCGCTGCGCCTCCTGCGAGAGAGCATACCGGACCTCAACACGCTCGGGCTTCCGCCCGCAGCGCTCAATCTCACGGGGCTGCACAAAGGGATCGTGCTGGTCACCGGCGAGACCGGAAGCGGCAAATCCACCACTCTCGCGGCGATGCTGGACGCGATCAACCACACCAGGTATTGCCATATAGTTACGCTGGAGGACCCTATCGAATACGTTTACAAGCCCGATAAATGCGCCGTCAATCAGCGCGAGGTCGGCAAGGATACGCAAAGCTTTTCCAACGGTCTGCGCGCCAGTCTGCGCGAGGATCCGGACGTTATACTTATCGGCGAAATGCGCGACAGGGATACCATAGAAACCGCTATCACCGCCGCGGAAACGGGGCATCTGGTGTTCGGCACCCTGCACACCGGCAGCGCTTCCGACGCGGTCGACAGGATCGTGCAGGTGTTCCCGGAGGGGATGCAGACTCAGATCAGACTGCAGCTTTCGATGTGTCTCGTCGCGGTCATAACTCAGCAGCTCGTTCCCAAAAAGAACGGCGGCAGGGTGCTCGCCTGCGAGATGATGTTCGTCACCGACGCTATCAGGAACCTTATACGCTCCGGCAACACGCCGCAGATCGCTAACGCCGTCGCCACCAGCGCCGCCATAGGCGGGCAGACGATGGATCAGGCGCTCGTGAAGCTGGTCCATTCCGGGGCGATCACGCGCGATACGGCGATCAACTACGCGCACGACCCGAATTTCGTTAAGAAAAACGCTATGTAAAACGCGCCGGAGCGCGGATGAGCCGTCGATATACGCGCGGGTCCGCGCATAAGCAATTTATTCCGAAAGAGGTGTGAGCTTGGTCACTTATAAATATTCCGGCATATCCCCGGACGGCCAGAAGGTCTCCGGCGTTGTCGAGGCATTCAACGAAATGGACGCCGTCAACAGGATAAAGCAGTCCTGCAAGGTCGTTCTCAAAGTGTCCGAGGTGAAAGAGGAAAAACCCGGTCTGCTTAATATGGAGATCGGCGGCGAAAAACTGAACAACAAGGCGTTCACCGTTATGTGCAGCCAGTTCGCCATAATATTAAAAGCGGGCATCCCCATTTCGCGCACCGTCCACCTTATCGCCGAAAAGACTACGGACAAACCGTTAAAACGAATGCTCAAAAAGGTTGCGGAGGACGTCGAATCCGGGCGTTCGCTCGCCGCCGCCTTCGAGGAGCGCGGCTCCAAACTGCTCCCGCAGATATTCATCGAAACCATCCGCGCGGGCGAGGAATCCGGTACTTTGGAACGCTCCTTCGAAACGATGTATAAGCATTACGACAAACAGACTAAAATGCGCGGCAAGGTAAAAAGCGCGCTCGCTTATCCGGCGTTCGTGCTCGTTATCGCGATAATCGTCGTTATAGTGCTGATGGTAAAGGTCGTTCCCACGTTCACTTCCATCTTCGATTCCTACGGGGCGGAGCTCCCGGGGATCACCAAGGCGCTCATCGCGATCTCCGATTTCTTCCGCAATTACATACTCATAATCCTCGCTGTGGTCGCCGTGGCGATCATCGCGCTGAAGATCTACGGCAATACCGAAAACGGCAGACTGAAGCTCGCGCAGATCGCGCTTAAAATGCCGGTATTCGGCAATATAAACTCGCTCAACGCCGCTTCGCAGTTCGCCAACGCGATGACGACGCTGCTCGGCTCCGGCCTTCCTATGACGAAGTCGATAAACATCACCTCCAAGGTCATCGACAACTACCATATAAGCAAAGAAGTCGGAAAACTCTCCGGCAAGATAGAGGAGGGCAAGACGCTCGGCGCCAGCGTGCGCGAGGCGGGCTGTCTGCCCGATATACTCGTGGATATGGTCGGCGTGGGCGAAGAGACCGGTGAACTCGAGGAAACGTTAGGCACCGTCGCCGGGTACTACGACGCGGAGCTGGAGACCGCCGTCGCAAAGGCGATAGCCAAGCTTGAACCGGGGATACTCGTCGGGTTGGCGCTCATCGCCGGGTTCATCGTTATCGCGGTATACGTCGCTATGTTCGAAATGTATAACGCGATGTAAAAGGCGCACGGCTATGAAACGCATCGTTCACGAAAAATTCTCGTCCCGCGCGGGGAAACTGCCGCGCGCGGCGGCGATCCTGCTTGCGCTGGTGTTCATAATGATCGCCGTCGTTTCGGTCCCGGTCATTAAGCACCTGCGCGACCATTCGCGCGAGATCGGGTGTATGACCGCGCTCGACACCGCGGATAAAGAGCTTCGCACCGCATATCTCACAAGCGGATGCTCGCTCACGTACGATCAGGCAAAGGAAGCGGTCGCCCGCGCCATGAACGGGTGGGACGATCTCTGCCCGGCGGGCGGCACGGTGCATCTCGTTTACGAAGAGGGGGAGGAAATGCCCTACCGGCTCGTGTGCGGCATCCACGGAAGCGATGAAAAAGAGCGCACCCGCCTCAACGCGCAATACGTTTTCGAAAACCTTACCGAAAAAGTAAAGGTTTATTATACCGCCAACGGAAAATACCCGGAATCCGTAGCAGTTTCGCTTAACGGCGAAGAACTTGCCGTCAACGCCTCCGCCGCAGAAACGGGTCTGCGCCGCGGAACCGACTACTCCGGGGATTACAAAGGCACCGTCGCATTCTTCGCGGTCGCGGGGGAAAGCGAATGGGCGGATTCGTTCGGCGCTCCCAAAGGCAGCGTAAGCTGGTTCGTCTTTGCGGACGAAAAGCATTGCGCGCGGTGGGATGCGCGCCTCGGCTGGTCGCTGGATAATTACGTTGATTACGATTCTTAAATAGAAGATCCCGGAGGGAACACGTGTCCATATTCGAAGATACGGCTTTGCTTGTTTATTCCTGCGTGCTGGCGTTCATACTCGGCGCTTCCGCCGGTTCGTTCCTCAACTGCGCCGCCTGGCGTATCGCGCACGGGGAATCGTTCGTCAAAGGGCGCAGCCGCTGCCCGGCCTGCGGGCACGAGCTTTCGCTGCCCGACCTTGTGCCGATATTCAGTTGGATATTTCTCCGCGGGAAGTGCCGCCGCTGTAAGGCGCGCATATCCGTGCGCTACCTTATTACGGAACTGCTTTTCGCGCTGATAACGGTCGCCTGCCTTATGCGGTTCGGGCTTGCGGTGATCGCGCTGCGCAACTGGGTGTTCCTCTGCTGCCTGTTCTTCCTTTCGCTCGTCGACCTCGATTCGTATATAATCCCCAACGGCTCTCTCGTCGTCGCCGCGCTCGCCTGGCTGGCGGCGGTATGGTTCGGCGAAGAACCGCTTACCGCGCTGTGGAAGGGGCTGCTCGCCGGAGTCGTCTACGGCGGCGGGCTGCTGCTCGTTTCGCTCCTGCTGGACAAGCTGCTTAAAAAAGACACGCTCGGAGGCGGGGATATCAAGCTTTTCGCGGTGATAGGGCTTTATCTCGGATTCATCGGCACGCTGTTTTCCGTTATATTCGCGTGCGTGCTCGGCCTGCTGTTCGCGCTGCTGCGCCGCGCGCGCGGAAAAGAAGGCGAACAGATCCCGTTCGGCCCCGCGATAGCCGCTTCCGCGGCGCTCGTGCTGCTGTTCGGCGAACCGCTTATAAACTGGTACGGCAACCTTTTGGGTATATAGATAAAACAAAATTCAGAAAGAGTGAACTACTATGGCACAATCACTTATCGGAATAGACATCGGCCACGGCAGCTTGAAGCTCGCGCTGGTAAAAGGGCGCAAGGTCAAAAGCGCGGTCAGCGTGCCGATGCCGCATAAGCTCGTAAAAGAAGGGCGCGTCGTTTCGGTCGAAACGATGGGCGAGCTTATCCGCGAGACGATGAAAGAACACGGTATGCGCGCCCGCAAGGCGGCGGTCGTGCTTCCCAACGAAAGCGCGTTCGTGCGCAGCGTCAACGTCCCGTTGATGTCCGCGGATCAGCTTAAATACAACCTCCCGTTCGAATTCCGCGATTATATCACGGACGAACTGAAGGATTATACCTACGACTACGCGGTGGTGGAAAGAAAAGCCCCCGTCGAAGGCGAATCCGGCAGCGGCGAAACGCTCGATCTGCTCGGCGTCGCCGTGCATACCGATCTGCTGGACGAAAACCGCGCCATCCTGCGCAAAGCGGGGCTGCGTATGGCGAAGGCGGTCCCCACCGTTTCGGCGTACATATCGCTTATCCGCAATCTCGGCGGCGATCCTTCCGCCGAATACTGCATACTCGACCTCGGCTACCGTTCCGTGCGTATGTATATGTTCCGCGGCGACAGGCACATCGTTACCCGCGCGCTGGAGATCGGGCTTTCCGCGCTGGACGAGGTGATCGCCGGGATCTATAACGTCGACCCGCATCTTGCGCATACGTACCTGCTTACGAATTACGACAACTGCCAGCAGAAGAAAGAATGCGTCAACAGCTATAACAGCATCGCCGTCGAGCTTATGAGGGCGCTGAACTTCTACAGGTTCAGCAACCAGGAAAGCCGGCTTTCGGATATATGGCTGTGCGGCGGCGGCGCCGCGATCGGCGCGCTGCAGAACGCCATCGCTTCCGCGCTGGATATGAACATACATCAGGCGAGCGAGCTGCTGCCCGCGGGCGGCGAAGAGATCGGCGATGCCTATTCGGTCATTCAGGCCGTGGGCGCCGCGATGGATTAACGGAGGGCGTGGAATATGGAACTGTTCAAAAAAAGCCCCAAAAAGTTCGCGCCCGTGCGCGTTCCCAATAAACGCAGCATAAACCTTGCCGAAGTCGGCGTTCAGAAGTTCAACTACAAAGTGGCGGTCCCCGCGGTGGTGATCATACTCGCGCTCGCGGTGCTTATAAGCAAATTCGGCGTTATCGACAGATTCGTTAAAGTCGCCGACGCGGAACGCGAAGTCGCGGAGCTTCAGGAACGTGCCGACAAAGCGCAGGCGCGTATCGCCGGATACGGCGAACTGAAAGACCTTTACGCGCATTACACCTATTCGGATATGACGGACGAGGAGCTGAACCGCGCGGACAGAGTGCGCGTAATGGCTCTTATAAAGCGCGTCGTTATGCCGAAAGCGACGGTAAACAGTTGGTCGGTCAGCGGAAGGCAGTTGAAGATAACGCTCAACGCCGGTACTCTGGAGGAGATAAACGGTATCGCCCAAGCGCTTCTTAACGAATCGATGGTCGAATACTGCAACATCTCCACCGCCGTAACGGACAAGGATTACGTCGAGACCACCAAAGGCGTTACCGCCGATATAATCGTGTTCCTTGTAAAAGCTCTTGAAGAGGAGGTGAGCGGGTCGTGAAGATATTGAGCCGCGATTTCTCCATTAAAGAAAAACTGCTTATGCTTGTCCTGCTTTTGCTTCTGGTGGGGCTCGTGTATTACCAGTTCGTCCACAAGCCCGTGGAAGAATCGCTTGCAAAGGCGGCGAACGAAAAAGCCGCGCTGGAAGTGGAAGTCACCGCGCTGGAAACAAAAGTCGCTCAGCTCGAAAAAATGAAAGCGGAGATCGACGACGTAACGAAGAACGGCACCTTTAAGATAATGCCGAGCTACAACAACAGCAAGCAGGTCAACACCCTGTTGAACGACGTGCTCGGCTCGCTCGGCTATTCGATCACGTTCTCCAACGCTTCCCGCGCGGAGGGCAGCAACCAGGTCCGCAGGAACATTTCGCTGCAGTTCACCGCGCCGGATTACGAAACGGTGGAAAAGGTGCTAGCCCGCTTTTCCGGCAGCGATTTCCGCTGTCTCATAGGCGACGTGCGCGTAGCCGCCAACACCCGCTCCGGCAGCGCCGCAAGCGGAACGGAGCGCGCCTATACCGTCAACTGCACGCTCACGTTCTTCGAAACGCTTGTCGGAGGCGCAGCGGACGACGGGCTTTCCGGTAAATGATCATCGACCACGATAAGCGCACTTTGCACAAAGGTGCGCTTATTTGCAAAAAGGAAAGGTGTATTTTATGAAAGATATCCTGTCCTGCGCCTATACCGCCCCGGACGGCTCCGGCTGGAAGCTGGAACGGATAGGCAACGCCGCGCTGCTCACAAAGCTTTCCGGCGGCGGGCGCCGCGTCTTCCGCAGAACGCCGAGGAAAGTGCTTTCGGTTGACATAATCCTTAATCTTAAAATGTTTTTCCGCGATCTCGCCCCGGAATGGAACGGGCTGCCGATATCCGAAGAAGGCGTCCGCGGAAGCATAGAGCTTTCGTTTTCCGACGAAAAATTCCTTCTGCCGCACGGAGCCATGCCGCCGGAGGAGCAGAAGAACGTCGTCGCCGACCTGCTGCGCTATTTTGAAGCGGTCTTCGGCGGGACCTATAAAGAATGCTCCTGCCCGTTCCGTTCATTCGAAGGCGGCGGACCGGAATACACCGCCGTTTCCGACGGGCGCGGCGTGTTCACATGGTCGGCGCAGAAGGAATACATAAAAAAGGGCGGCGGGGATTCAGACGGCGCGGCTTATAATATGCATTTCACGTTCTGGCCGCTTCGCCCGGGCGAGGGGAGCTGCGTTATAACCGGAACTTCGCCCATAGCGCCGAAAACCGAATGCAGAGTTATCGTTAAAGTAAACGGTTCGCTTGCCGCGGAATGCTTTGCCGGAGCGGAGACCGAGGTCGGCGGACCGGAGGAGGAGCCGGAAAGCGGCGCTTTCGAGGATATCGAAGAGCCGGCTGCCGGAGATGGTGAATGATATGTCTGAACCGGCTTTACAAATCGAAAAACTGCGCGGGATAATCGCGCAGTCGCAAAACATAGTGTTCTTCGGCGGCGCCGGAGTCTCCACCGAAAGCGGAGTGCCGGATTTCCGAAGCAAGGACGGGCTTTACAATCAGCACGACGTCCGGTTCGATATGTATCAGCCGGAATACCTGCTAAGCCATACCTGCCTTGTGCGGGAACCGAAGGTCTTTTTCGAATTCTACCGGCAGAAGATGGACGCCCGCGCGGCGCAGCCCAACGCGGCGCATTACGCGCTGGCAAAGCTGGAGCGCGAGGGAAAGCTGAAAGCCATCGTCACCCAGAATATCGACGGGCTTCACCAGCGCGCCGGGAGCAAGGCGGTGTACGAGATCCACGGCACCACTTTGCGTAACTACTGTATGAAATGCGGGAAGAGCTTCCCGGCGGACTATATTTACGAATCGAAGGAGCCGATACCGCGCTGCGAGTGCGGCGGCATCGTGCGGTGCGACGTCACGCTCTACGAGGAACAGCTTCCCGAGGACGCGGTGCAGAAGTCGATCCGCGCCATCGCTTCGGCGGACACGCTCATCATCGGCGGCACTTCGTTAACGGTGTATCCCGCCGCCTCCTACGTCCGCTATTTCGCGGGGGAACACCTTGTGGTCATAAATAAAGACCGGCTCGACCTCCGGCTCGACGCCGCGAAGGACCTGCAGATCAACGCCCCGATAGGGCGCGTGCTTTCACAGATATAAAAAGGAGCTGGAATATGAAAAACGAAGTTAAATTCCTCGCGGTGCTCACGGCGGTCCTGTTTGTCGCGTTCGCGCTGTTCACCGTGCTTGTAAAAACAGTCGGCGCCGCCCCGATAGGGCCAAACGCGACCGTCGTCGGCTTTTCCGGCGTGAACGGCGATTTCCGCGATTCGGTCGGGCAAAACGAAACGCTTTACAAGGTCACGCAGGCGCTCGGTTATCTGGCGCTCGCAGTCGCCGGAGGGTTCGGCGTTTTCGGGATCTGGCAGTTAGTCAAGCGCAAAAGCGTTAAAAAGGTCGATCCGGAGATACTGCTGCTCGGCGCGTTCTATATAATCGTCATCCTGCTTTACCTGCTGTTCAACGTGGCGGTGATCAACTACCGCCCCGTGATCGAACCGGGCGAGACGGCGCCGGAAGCTTCCTATCCCTCGTCGCACACGGTGCTAGCCGTCTGCGTGTTCGTCACCGCTGGCATAGCGCTGTTCCGCTATATCAAAAACAAAGCCGCCGCGAGCGCGGTCTGCGCGGGGCTCACCGTGCTGGCGATATTCACGGTCATAGGCCGAGCGCTTTCCGGCGTTCACTGGCTCACTGATATCATCGGCGGCGTGCTGCTTTCCGCCGCGCTCGTCGCGCTGTACTACACGGCGTTAA
>JAFSNK010000005.1 GCA_017447445.1 Clostridia bacterium
ATTCCGGCTCCGCGCCTCTCTTTGAACTCTTTTTGACCATTATACCACATTATCCAGTCTTTTAAAATACTGTGACTTGATATTTTGAATCTTTTACATATCTTCGCTTGACTTCCTTCCCCATTCATGTATGCTTGTACTGCCTCAAGCCTTAATTCTTTGCTGTATTTCTTGTTCTTTCTCCTTGACATAAAATAACCCCCATATTGTAGTCCTTGAATTTTTGTTTTTTCAAGTGTCTACTCTATGGGGATTATATCAAGACCGCGCCGGATGGCTTTTGTTATTTTAAGGATAGCAGCGAGGCGCGCAGCTTTTCCGCCAGCGCCTTGTATTTTTCCAGTTTTTCGCGTTCGTTGTTCACGACCTTTTCGGGCGCTTTCGAGGTGAACTCGGCGTTCGCCAGCTTGCCCTCGGCTCGTTTTACCTCGTTTTCCGCGGCTTCAAGCTCTTTTGCGAGTCTTGCGCGCTCGGCTTCGAGATCGACCATATCCGCAAGCGGAATGAATATCTCGCAGTCTCCGGTAACTATCCGCACCGTCCCTTCCGGGTCGCATTTGTCGGCGACGGTGACTCCCGCCGCGGAGGCGAGCCGGACGAAATACGCTTCCTTGCCGCCGAACAGCTCGCGCCCGCGCGGGGACACGATTATAACGTGCGCCTTGCGGGAGGGCGGAACGTTCATTTCCGCGCGGCGGTTGCGGATCGCCCTTATGGATTCGATAAGCGCGTTCACGGACGCGACCGCCTGCGGGAAATCCAGCTTTTCGTCGTACCGCGGGTATTCCGAGATCATAATGCTTTCGCCCTTGTGCGGCAGCGTGAGCCATATCTCCTCGGTTATGAACGGCATAAACGGATGCAGAAGCTTCAACGTGTTGGAAAGTACGTAGGTCAGCGTCGCCTGGGCGGCGATATTCGTTTCGCTGCCCTTTTCGGCGAGCCGGGGCTTCACAAGCTCGATATACCAGTCGCAGAAGACGTCCCAGATGAAGTCGTAAAGCTTGGACACCGCGATGCCGAGCTCGTATTTGTCCAGATTCTCGCGCACTTCCTTTATAAGCTTGTTATAAAGCGAAAGCACCCATTTGTCTTCCTCGGCGAGCGTTTCGGTAACGATATTGTCGGTGTCGCATTCGCGGTCGAGGTTCATCATAACGAACCGCGCGGCGTTCCATATCTTGTTTGCGAAATTGCGCGAAGATTCGATCCGTTCGTCGGAAAAACGCATATCGTTTCCGGGCGAGTTCCCGGTGGCGAGCGTGAACCGCAGCGCGTCGGCGCCGTATTTGGAAATGACCTCCAGCGGATCGATGCCGTTGCCAAGCGATTTCGACATCTTCCTGCCCTGGGAATCGCGGATGAGCCCGTGTATGAGAACGTCGGAAAACGGCTTCTTCCCGGTGTGCTCCAGGCCGGAGAAGATCATTCTGGATACCCAGAAGGTGATTATATCGTATCCGGTCACGAGAGTGGTAGTCGGGTAATAGCGTTTGAAGTCCGGCGCGTCGGTATCCGGCCAGCCCATTGTCGAAAACGGCCAGAGCGCGGAGGAGAACCAGGTGTCGAGCGTGTCGGGATCGCGGCGCATCGGTTTGCCGCACTTCGGGCAGACGGCGGAATCCTCCTTGGTGACAGTCAGTTCGCCGCAGTCGTCGCAGTAGAACGCCGGGATGCGGTGCCCCCACCAGAGCTGGCGCGAGATGCACCAGTCGCGGATGTTTTCCATCCAGTGCAGGTAGTTTTTGGAAAATCTGTCCGGCACGAAGCGCACGTCGCCGTTCTTTACCGCCTCGATAGCGGGGGCGGCAAGCGGCTTCATACTTACGAACCACTGCAGCGAGGCGCGCGGTTCTATGGTGGTGCCGCAGCGGTAGCAGGTGCCGACGTTGTGTTTAAGCGGCTCGATCTTCACCAGATAGCCGCCCTCCTCCAGGTCTTTTACTATCGCTTTGCGGGCCTCGTATCTGTCCATTCCGGCGTATTTCGGGTAATTTTCGGTAATGCGCGCGTCGTCGGTAAGCATATTTTCAAGCGGGAGCCCGTGGCGCGTGCCGACCTCGAAGTCGTTCGGGTCGTGCGCGGGAGTGATCTTCACCACGCCGGTGCCGAAGTCCATTTCGACGTATTCGTCCGCGACAACGGGTATCTCGCGCCCGACAAGCGGCAGGATAACGGTTTTGCCGACGAGGTGTTTGTATCTTTCGTCGTCCGGGTGCACCGCGACGGCGGTATCGCCCAGCAGCGTTTCCGGGCGGGTGGTGGCGAGGTATACCCATTCGTCGCTGTCCTTAACGGGATAGCGGATATGCCAGAACGAGCCGTCCATATCCTTGTATTCCACCTCGGCGTCGGAAATGGAGGTGCGGCAGTGCGGGCACCAGTTGATTATGCGGGTGCCGCGGTAGATAAGCCCTTTTTCGTAGAGCTTAACGAAAACGTCCTTCACCGCCTCGGAGCAGCCCTCGTCCATCGTGAAACGCTTGCGGTCCCAATCGCAGGAGGAGCCCATTTTGCGAAGCTGTTCGCAGATGCGGTTGCCGTATTTGTCGTTCCAGTCCCAGGCGCGCTTCAGAAATCCCTCGCGCCCGATATCCTCTTTGGAAACGCCCTCTTTGCGCATCGCCTCCACTATCTTCGCCTCGGTAGCGATGGAGGCGTGGTCGGTGCCGGGGAGCCACAGAGTATCGTACCCGCACATCCTTTTATAGCGGGTAAGGATATCCTGCATGGTGTTGTCCAGCGCGTGCCCCATATGAAGCTGTCCGGTTATGTTGGGGGGCGGCATAACAATGGAAAACGCGGGCGCGTTTTTGTTTCCGGACGGCTTGAAATACCCTTTCGATTCCCATTCGGCGTAAAGACGCGATTCAAAATCCGCGGGGTCGTATTTTTTTTCGAGTTGTCTTGCCATATTCTTATTCTCCTGTCAGTTATGCATATTCATTACAAGCCCGGTTATGAGCTTGGGGTAAAAATACGTGCTCTTCTGCGGCATTTTATCACCCGCGAGGGCGACCGCCTTTATCTGCGCTACCTTCGTGGCGTTTATAACAAACGCCGCCGCAGCACCCCCTTTTCGTACCGAATCCAGCGCTTCCGCCGCAGAGCGCGTATAGCGCAGATTCTTCTGATTCGCCATATTCTCTTTATCTATCCCGAGCGCGCGTTCGAGTATATACGAATGCAGCACGCTCACGTCCAAATCGGAATACGCGGCGGAGCGGCCGTCGATTATCTCGCCTTCGCGCTCTTTTTTTAGTTTAAGCAGCGTGTAGCTTTCCCCGCCGGTATACATCGCGAAAACGTGGCCGTCCGCTCCGGCGGCAAGGTCGGCTTCCAGGGTTTCCAGCCCGCGCTTTTCGAGCGTGAAATCCTTTTCGCAGCAGGCGGCGACCTTTGCTTCGTCGACGGGCATATCCACCACCAGGCGGTGCGTCGGGAACACGACAAGCCCTTTGTCGTCCATATCGACCATAGTCATAAGCACGCTGTCCGCCGAACCGACCGGGAGCCCGGAATTTTTAAGATGCTCGCGGTAGTTCAGCGCCGTTTCGTAGCGGTGGTGTCCGTCCGCGATGAAAAGCTGTTTTCCGGCGAGCGTTCCGCACACCGCGTCAAGCTCCTCCCCGCTTTCGAGCTTCCAAAGGCGGTGCGTGACGTTTTCGCCGTCGGTAAAATCGCACAGCGGCGGTTCGGCGGTCTTTTTTGCGACGACCTGCGCGATAACTCCGCTTTCGTCGCGGTAAAGCGAATAGACCGACGAGAAATTGCATCCGGTGGCGCACATCAGCTCAAAGCGGTCCGCCTTCGCCTTTTTAAGCGTTTCCTCATGCGGGAGTATGACCTTTTCGGAAAAGTCGTAAAGCTTCGCCAGCCCCACAATCCCCGTGAGAACGTATTGCCTCCCGGCGACCTCAAAAAGCTCGCAGTATATGTAGAGCCCGGGCTTTTCGTCGCGCGCAAGCACGCCCTTTTTAAGCCATTCGCGCAAAGTCGCGCCCGCTTCGGCATATCTGTTTTCGCCCCGCGGAAGCTCCAGACGGACAAAATTATATTCGTTTTTTTCGATAAGCGCCGCGCGTTCCTCCGGCGAAATGATATCGTAGGGAGGGCAGACGCACTGCGAAATATCCCCGGCGAGCGCGGTGTAGCGCAGCGCGCGGAAAGGTCTTATTTCTGCCATGACAAACCCCTTTTAATCCAGCTTTTTCAGCTTTGCGAAGTTGCCCATAAGGCGTTTTTTGTTTCCGTTGTCGAACTCTATCTCGTAAAGCACGTCGCCGCCCATCGGCGATGCGCTCAACACCGTGCCCTGCCCGAATATCGGGTGCGAAACGCGCCTTCCGGCGGGTATGAGCGCCGCGGAGTCCGGCTTGGTTTCGGCGCGGCGTATGTTATCCAGAAACGCCTGCCTGCTTTCGCTGTGCCGCGAAACGTGCGCCGAAGGCGCCGCGGTACGCGCCGCCGCCCCATCACGCGCGGAATGGTCGCAGCATTCGGGCGGCATCTCGCCCGCAAAGCGCGATACCTGCCTGGTCTCGGTCCTGCCGTAGAGCAGACGCGTTCCGGTGTGGAGCAGGTAAAGCCGCTTTTTGGCGCGCGTCACGCAAACGTAAGCCAGCCGGCGCTCCTCCTCCAGCCCTTTGTCGCCTTCCGCGAACGACTGCGCGCTCGGGAAAAGCCCTTCCTCGAATCCGGGCACGAACACGGTGCCGAACTCCAGCCCCTTCGCGGCGTGGACCGTCATAAGGACTATGGCGTCGTCGGCGCTGTCGTAGCTGTCGATATCACTCACAAGCGAAAGCTCGTTCAGGAACGCGGGCAGCGATCTGTCCTCCGCGGTCTCCTCGTAGGTCTGCGCGGAGGAGATAAGCTCCATAACGTTCTGTTCGCGGTCCTCGCTGTTGTCGTCCTCCTCGGCGAGCATTTCGATATATCCGCTGGCTTCGATGGTCCGCCGCACCGTCTCCGAAAGCGTGTGGGCGGAAGAATAGTCGCGCAGGCCGTTGATAAGCCCGGCGAAGCGTTCCAGCTTCGGCGCGACGCGCTGCAGCCCTTCGTATCCCGAAGCGTTTTCGATTATTTCGAACAGCGTGGCTCCCTTTTCCTCCGCGAGCGAAACGATCTTTTCGATAGTCGTATCGCCGATGGAACGGCGCGGAACGTTTATTATGCGGCGCAGGCGGACCGAATCCGCCGGGTTTGCGATGACCGAAAGATAGGCGAGCACGTCTTTTATCTCGCGCCTTTCGTAAAACCGCAGGCCGCCGTAGATCTTATAGGGTATGCGTCTGCGCGCCAGCGCGGTTTCAAGCGAGTTCGAAAGCGCGTTCACGCGGTAAAGCACCGCGAAATCGGAATATTTCGCACCGGAGGCGACAGCGGAAGCCACCTCGTCGCAGATGAACGCCGCTTCTTCCGCCTGCGAAAGAAAACGCTTTATATGCACCCTCTCGCCGTCCGGTGCCTCGGTCCAGAGGTTCTTTCCGCGGCGGTCCGCATTGTTGGCGATTATCCCGTTCGCCGCTTTGAGAATATTGCCGACGGAACGGTAGTTCTGCTCCAGGCGTATGACCTTCGCGCCGGGGTATTCCTTGTCGAAATCAAGTATATTGTCTATCACCGCGCCGCGGAAGGAATAGATCGACTGGTCGTCGTCGCCGACGACGCAGACGTTGCGTTTACTGCCCGCAAGCAGCCCGACGAGCCGGCTTTGCGAACGGTTGGTGTCCTGATATTCGTCCACGAGTATGTATTCGAACATCGAACGGCAGCGCTCCAGCACCTCCGGCTGTTCGTCGAAAAGGCGCCCGGTAAGCATTATTATATCGTCGAAATCAAGCGCGTTCGCGGCGCGAAGCTGTTTTTGATAGCGGGCGTAAACTTCGCAGTAGCGGCTGCGGTGCAGGTCGCGCAAGGTATCGCGCGATTCGTCCTCCGGCGTGCGGTCGTTCTCCTTCGCGTGGGAGATAAGCGCCAGCGCGTGCCGCGGCGAAAGAATGCTTTCCGCGATATTCATATCCTTTAATATGCGCGAGATAAGGCGCTTCGAATCGTCCGTGTCGTAAATGGTGAAGTCGTTTTTATAGCCGATCCTGTCGATATATCTGCGCAGCAGGCGCACGCAGACCGAATGGAAGGTGCCCGCCCAGATGTCGCGCGCGCCCTCCCCGAGCGTGGCGTAGAGTCGTTCGCGGAATTCGTTCGCCGCCTTGTTGGTAAAGGTTATGCAGAGTATTTTATAGGGGAACACCGGTTCGACGGCGCAGCGGCGCAGCACTTCGCGGACCTGATTCGAATCGCCGTGCGCAAGCGCTTCGCGCATGGCGGGCAGCAGCTCCACGGCGCAGTCCGGAACGCGTTTGTCGCTTGCCGCCCTGCCGAACAGCACGAGGTTCGCGATGCGGTTCACAATAACCGTGGTCTTTCCGCTTCCCGCCCCGGCAAGCACCAGCAGAGGGCCTTCGGTGCAGTATACGGCGCTGCGCTGCGCGGCGTTAAGGAAGCCGAAGTATTTGTCGAATAGTTTTTGTCTTGTTTCAAGGTATTCTGTCGCGTGGTTCATAAAAAGGGTCCCCTATTGTTTTTACAAGTCTTTAATAGAGTTATTATACTACAAAACGCGCGTGATTGCAACTTTTATTTTTTATAAATCGCGAATAATTTGGCGCGCTCCCCACTTGAAAAATCGCCGCGCGCGTGGTAGAATGGATATACGAAAGGAAAAACCGTTTTACGCCTTTCGGAATACCGAAGTATATATAAATGAAGGGAGCGTTACGATATGAAAAGATCCGTTCGCGTGATCGCGGCAATACTCGTTCTCGCTTTCGCGGCGGCGCTGGCGCCTTTTTCGGCGTTCGCGTACGGTGCGAGCGACAAGCGTTTGTCGATCACGCACATAAACACCCCCGGCACGCTTGAAGGCGCGGGGATAATCGAATCGGGCGGCAAATATGCCACCGTTTCCGCCTCCGGAAGCACTTTCGCGTGGTATAAGCTGCTTGTGTTCGACTGGGACGACAGCGAAAGGTGCTTTAAGGTCGTTTCGGTGCTGGCGAACAGCAACAACAGCCCCAAAGGGAACGTGCAGATACCCGAAAAGGGGTTTGCCTACGCGGTATGCACCGGAAACAACTACCCCGCGCTGGTCGCGCAGGGGCAGACTCAGTACGAGGGCAAGCCGAACTACGTGAACGCCCCCACGAAGGATTCCTGCGAATACATTACCGCGGCGAACATTAAAGTGGGCGACAAAGCGTATCTTTACAACACCGACCTCGGCAACGGCGTTTTGAAGAACAACGGCAAGGAATGGTACGACCCGGAATACGTTTCGGAATCGTTTATTCAGCTCGGCGAGCCGTTGGAAGGGCTTACCCCCTACGATCCGGACGAGGAGCATCTTATCGGATTCAGCATTACCCCCACGCAGATCGACAAAATAAAATACGCCGTCAACGAATCCATAATCTTCACCCCGAACTACGGAAGCAACGCCAACAACGGCGGCATAGCGAGCTTCGAATGGTGGACCGGCGCGATATTCGAATACGATCCGTCGCAGGAATGCTATGTGGTCCAAAGCGTGGACAGATACGCCAACACCGGCGCGAACAAGCAGGCGGTTATACCGTCGAACGGATTCGCGCTTATGGACTGCGGCGCGAACACCTCCGCGATAAACAACCTTAACATAGGCGCGAAATGCTGGGTGTACGATATGGACCTTGCCGCCGGGACCTTCGGCGATTCGCCGCGCATAGTGGTGAACGAGCCGGAGGAGACCGCCGTTCCCTATAAACCCGCCGCGGCGGAGCTTCTGGCGCAGCCCGCGGTGAAGGAAGCGGAGGACGGCGTGGTGTACGTTTCGGAAAGCGGCGCTGCTTTAAGCTGGGACGCGGTCCCCGGCGCGGATAAATACGTCGTTTCGCTTAACAACGCGGCTAACAACCCCGACGGCGCGCTGGTGATCGCTCCCGAGGAAACCGCGCAGACGAGCTTTACCGTCGGCGGCGGCAAATTCGCCACGGGCGGCAGATACACGCTGCGCGTTGTGGCTAGGTCGCAAAACGGATACAGTCTGCTTAACGCCTACACGGTAGTGTGTCTGAGCGAGCAGGCGAAGAATTCCTCGCTGCGGCACAAGAAGATAGTCGCGTTCGGCGACAGTTTAACGGCGCGCGCCGGATACGTGGATATGCTTTACGGCTATCTCGGAACCGAGGTGATAAACGCGGGCGTCGGCGGCGATTCGACGAACAACGGTATGAACCGCTTCAAAGCCGACGTTCTGGACAAGGACCCGGATATAGTTACCATCTGCTTCGGTATGAACGACCAGGCGTGCGTGATAAGCGGCAAGCGCCCGAACGTTTCTTTGGAGACCTACCGCGCCAATCTGGAGTATTTCGCGAAAACGCTTACCGAGGCGGGCAAGGACGTGGTGTTCGTTACCCCGAACCCGCCCTGCACCGCCAGCGGATATTACGTTCCCGGCTCCTACGGGCTCGACTACGCCTATGGCTTTTTGGTCGATTTCTGCAACGTGATGCGCGAGGTGGCGCACAAATACGACTGCGGCCTGGTGGATATAAATTACGAATGCGATTTCGAGGATATGAAGAAGTTCCTCAACGCCGGCGACGGCATACACCAGTCGGTCTACGGCCACACCCGCTACGCGGAATGCATTTCCGATTATCTGTTCGCGGTGTACGACGGCACGGACAGGGCGGTTTCCACGGTCAAATGCGTCGACACCGAGAACAAAGTGCTGTTCACGCGCGAGATAAAGGGCAAAAAAGGCGCGCACTACACTGTCGCCACGCCGGAGCTGGAGGGTTATTACACCGCCGACGAGGATATAAAGACCGTGCTGAAGGACGGCGAGGTATATACCTTCACCTACCGTTCGGAAGCCGACAAGCCCGATTTTATGCCGGGCGACGTGAACGGCAACGGCAGGATAGACGCTTCCGACTACGCGATGTGCAAGCGCGCTTATCTGCGCACCTACACGCTTAACGACGATCAGTTCGCCCGCGCCGACATAAACGGCAACAAAAAGCTCGACGCCGCCGAATACGCTATGATAAAGCGCCACTGCCTGAAAACCTACGTGATCCCCGGGACGGAAGGAAAACGCTGACCGCCGGAGACAGCAGCGGCGCGTCTCGGCGCGATACGCGGCGGCAAAGCCGTAAATATGCAAAAATAAAACAAGCCGGGTGCTCCCGGCTTGTTTTTTCCGTATGCGCGGCGGACCGCCCGCTATAACGCTTGGCTTTTCGCGGCGAAGATCATTTTTTCTCCGCAAGGGCGGCTTCCTTCATTTCCACGTTGCCCTCGTAAACGTTATAGACCGGGTTTTTGATAACGATCGTGTCGCCGACTGCGACTCCCTTTTCTTCGAACGCCTTCGGTTCGCCGTTTTCCCAAAGCCCGAACAGCAAAACGCTGCCGGTGGCGTCCTCCACGCGGGCGTAATAGGGGTTCACCAGCTCGACCACCTTGACCGTTAAGGTGAAATCGGTCCCTTCGCCCTTTTTGTCCAGCCATTCTTTTACCGTTACGCTGCCGGAAAGCGTTTTCGAGCAGGCGGCAAGCGGCACGAGCATAAAGATAAGCAGCGCGACAGCAACGGCTTTTTTCATAATACCCTCCTTGTTCAAAAAACCGGTTGGATCTTGAAATAACAAAATGCCCATCGAAAAATCCGGTGGGCATTTTTGCTTTTATTCTTATTCGGTGAGCGCCAGCGAGAACGCCGATTCGAAGCTTTCCTCCGAAAGGATGAGTATGATGTAATCGCTGACGTTCTGACCTTCGCGCAGATACTGCTTTACGTTGGAGATGTTGATCGCGAAGTCTCCGCCGCGGGCGAGCAGGCATTTTTCGAAACGCTCGGCAAGTATGTCGCTGAACGAATAGGAAGCGTAGTCCCTGTAGATAAGCGCCGCGGGCAAAGTCATTTTATCGGAACGGGCGGTATCGATGGTCCAGCGCTCGGCAATGCCGTTTATGTTATCGCGCGAATCGTTTTTGGTGAAGTAGTTGAAATCCTTGGCGTCCTTATCGACGTACTTGCGCAGCGCGATTATGCTGGAAGTGCCCGCGCCGTTGGTGCCGAGCTGCAGCGTGAACTTCGGGGTGAACTTCACGATATCCTCGGTGAACAGACCGGCGTCGAATCCGCGGTAGCCGACAAGGTTCCCTCCTTTGGCGTCTTCCACCTTTTCGATCTTGAATTCGCTTATATCGCGCGGGAGCGCCTCCGGGAACCTCACGGCGATCTTATCCATTATCGCCTTGTAGGTGAGGTAGGCGCCGTAATCGGAAAGCGCGCTGTCGGTAATGCGGTAGAGCCCGCCGTATTCCTTCGTTTCCTCCTCGTCGCGCACGGCAAGGAATTCCTCGCGCATATCAACGAGCGTTGCGCGGGTGCCCTTCACCGCGCCGAGTATCTGGTCGTAGATCGTGGTGTTGGCGTATTCCAGGCCTTCCTCCGGGAAGATCTCATTATAAACGGTGGTGGCGCTGGGTATGAGGCAGATTATAAGCTCCGCCGGCTGTCCCTTCGCACGGTCGAACACATACGCGGTAATGGTGTTGGTGATGTATTCTTTGATCTTCACGAGCTCGGAAGCGGTATAGAGGTTCTTGCCCTCGGCGGAGTCGGCGTATTTATCGAAATAAAGACGCGAACCGGAGCCGACGGAAACGCTGTTGCCGTCGAGTCTCTTGTCGGCGGTGGCGTTGTACTCCGCGACGAATTCACGCGGCAGACTCTCTTCCTTGCCCTCCGCCTGCGCGGTTATCTCCAGCAGAGTGCGGTTGTTGCCGATCTCGGCGCAGATAACGAAGTAGTCGCCGAACGATTCGGTTTCCGAAGACTTGCTGCTGCTCTTTACCCGTATGACCGAATCGGGTTCGCAGTGGCCGAACACCGCCACGGTGTTTGGCGTGACGTTCACCATCTGTTCGACAGTGGGCGCCGCGGTATGGCCCGCGGGCGTGGGGACGTCCTGCGAGGATTCCTCGATCACCTGCGACGAAATTCCCAGATTGAACTGTTCCGGGTCGAGCTCGGTTATACCGCTTACGTTGGAGCAGGCGGCGAGCGCCGCGCACACCAACAGCAGCACCGCGAGCACGGCTGCAAGTCTGCCGGAATGGCTGTATCTTTTCTTCATTCTGTATTGCCTCGCTTCCTTCGGGGGACGCTGCGTGCCCCCGGAAATAACTATGGGCTTCGGAACGCTTATTCTTCTTCCGCTTCCTTCTTGGCTTCGGCGATCACCTTCTGAGCGACTTCGGAGGGAGCTTCCTCGTAGCGCACGAAATCAAAGGTGTAGCTGCCGCGGCCCTGAGTCATAGCGCGGAGCTGGATGGCGTAGGAAGTCATTTCCGCGGAGGGGACCTCCGCTTCGATCACCTGATATCCCTTGCGGCTGCTCTCGCTCATACCCATTATCCTGCCGCGGCGCTTGGAAACGTCGCCCATTATATCGCCGGAATAGGAGGTGGGGATGGTGCATTTGAGATAGCCGACGGGTTCGAGTATAACGGGGTTCGCCTTGGGAAGCCCCTCTTTATACGCGAGCTTGGCGGCGAGCTTGAACGAAATTTCGTTCGAGTCGACGGGGTGATAGGAACCGTCGAACAGGTCGGCGGCGAGATTCACGACCGGGAACCCGGCGAGCACGCCCTTCTGCATCGCTTCCTGCAAGCCCTTTTCGACCGCGGGATAGTAGTTCTTCGGCACGTTGCCGCCGACGACGCTCTGCGTGAAGGTGAGCCCTTCGGCTTCGCCGGGCGAGAACGTGATCTTAACGTGGCCGTACTGGCCGGAACCGCCGGACTGCTTTTTG
Source organism: Clostridia bacterium (assembly GCA_017447445.1). Classification (GTDB taxonomy): domain Bacteria; phylum Bacillota; class Clostridia; order Oscillospirales; family CAG-382; genus Coliplasma. The sequence continues at coordinate 11,877 of JAFSNK010000005.1, forward strand.
TGCTTGCCTTCGACGGCTATCGGCTTCTTTATGGTCTCGCGGTAGGCGATCTTCGGTTCGACAAGCTCTATCGAAGTGCCGTAGCGGCTCTTCAGCTTGGAGCACATAACGTCCAGATGTATGTCGCCGAGACCGGAAACGGTCATCTGCTTGGTTTCGGGGTTGTTCTCGTAACGGAGCGTCGGGTCCTCGTCAAGCAGCTTCGCGATGCCGGAGGATATCTTGTCCTCGTCGTTCTTCGAGAGCAGCTTTATCGCCATGGTGTAGTAGGGCTTCGGGAACTCGATGGCGGGGTACGGCTCTTTTCTCGCGCCGGTGGCGAGCGTGTCGTTTATATTGGTGTTCACGAGCTTAACGGTGTAGCCGATATCGCCGGTGGCGAGTTCGTCGACTTCGATTTCCTTCTTGCCGACGCAGGTGCAGATCCGCGCGATCTTTTCCTGCTGGCCGGTCACGAGGTTGTTCATTACGGTATCCTTCTTAAGGGTGCCGTTCATGACCTTGAAGAACACCTTCTTGCCGAAGTTATCGGAAAGCGTCTTGAACACGAACAGCGCGGGATCGCCCTTTTCGTCGGCGTCCTTCATCGCGTCGAGCGGATCGACGAATGCGGCGGCGGCGGTGTCGAGGAAGAAGCGGAGGCCGGCGAAGGTGCTGGCGGAGCCGCAGAACACGGGCGCGATTATGCCGCTTATAAGGCCGGCGTTGAGCGCTTCGTGCTTTTCCTCGTGGGTAAGCGGCTCTTCAAGAATAAGGAGCTTTTCCATAAGCTCTTCGCTCGTCATGGCGAGCGATTCGTCGAGCGCGGCTTTGTATCCGGCGATCTTGTCGTTGTAAGAAGCGGGAAGCTCCGCCGCGACGCGGTTGCCGTTTTTATCGCAGGTGAACGCTTCGTCGGTGATAAGATCGTAGAAGCCGACGTTCGGGGTGCCTTCGTTGAAGGGGATGAGCAGCGGGCAGACGGTTGAACCGAAGGTATCGCGCAGGCCGCTGTAGACGCGTTCGTAATCGGAATTCTCTTCGTCGATCTTGTTCACGAAAAATATCTTGGGCTTGCCTTCGGCATAATCCCAGGCGTGCTCGGTGCCGACCTTGCAGCCCGTCTTCGCGTCGACGACTATAACGGCGCTGGCAGCCACCGCGACCGCTTCTTTCGCTTCCCCGGCGAAATCGAACATACCCGGAGCGTCGAGTATATTAAGCTTTTTGCCGTTCCATTCGATATTGGAAAGCGAGGTGTAGATGGAATATCCCCTCTTTATCTCTTCCGGGTCGAAGTCGCTGGCGGTGTTGCCGTCGGTGACTTTGCCGAGCCGGTCTGTCGCCTTTGCAAGATAGAGCATGGATTCCAGAAGCGAGGTCTTGCCGTCGCCGCTGTGCCCCATAAGGCAGATATTTCTTATCTGGGATGATGCGAATTTTGCCATAGGAATGATCCTCCAAGTATATGTTTTATCAATAAAATCATTATATATTATATATTTCGAATAATCAAGTGCAAAATTTCGGATTTTTGCTCAAAAACGCATATTTTTTCGCATTTTTGCTTTTTTTATATAAGCAGGAAGGATATGAGCCACACCGGAAGCAGCCAGAACAACTGGAACGCCACCGCGTGCAGCGAGCTGATCGCGCCTATGTCGCCGGTGAGCGCCAGGAACGCCACCGCGCCGAACGAAAGGAACACGCTTACCGTGCTTATTATGACGTTGCTTTTGGTTATATGGCGCGTCTTGTCGCACAGCGCGAACATTTTAAGGAAATAGTGCAGGGTGGAATTGCAGACTATGCCGCTGTCCGCCTTCGGCACCTCCGCCATGACTTCGTCCGGCGAACCGCCGCGAAGCACCGACACCGGGCATTTGCGGTATTTTATCGCGCGGTTTATAAGCTCGTTGTTAATGTTCGGATCCAGCGTTTTTACGCCCAGGCAGAGCCCGGCTTTATACATATCCTTGAGCAGCGAATCGAACAGCGGGTTTATGGTGTATTTTATGTAAAGCTTCGCCGCGAGCTTTTCGTTCACGGTGACGTACATTACCGAACCGACGCCGTTTTCATACGCCTCGTCGCCTTCGTCAAGCGGGGCTTCGAAGCGGTAGCGCCGCATATAGCTGCGCTTGCCGAGGAAGTAGTTCCTGCCGTCCATCGCGATGCAGAGACCGTCCGCCGCGCTTTCGATAAGCCGTATGGAACCGGGCTTTTCGACTTTGCCGCTGAGCGTGGCGGAAAGCACCTTGGAAAGCGGGCCGCCGACGAAATCGAACAGCTTCGCGAGGTCGGTTATCACCGCGTCGATGCGGAAATCGCCGTACATGTTTATATCGGTTATTTTTACAAGACTTGCCGGGTAGACCTCCGTATCGGCGAACGAAAGCACCGAGGCGGTGGCGTATTCCTCCGCTACGGCGTTGCCGATGAACGCCGACTGGTGCTTGGCGCCGATGCGGTTGGCGGAGATAAGCGGGAGGTTGATCATAAAGAACGCCGTGGCGGGCACCGACGCCGCGATAAGCACCGAAAACGCCGCGTAGGATTCCACGAGCTCGCGCCCGGTGAGCATCATCACCCCGAACAGCGCCGCCCCCGCGAAGAAGATCACGGGGATGAGGAAGTTGAACACGTCCTCGAACTTCGGGCGCTTTTCCGTGCGCTCCACGAAGTTTTCCACAAAGCGCGCCCTTTTGACGGTGTAGATATCCGAATCGTCGAACAGGTATTTATAGAACTCGTCCGCCTCGCGAGTGCCGCCCGTAAGCTCGCACGCCGCGTATTTGGGGCGTTTTGAGGCGACCACCTTGAAACAGCGCAGGTCCTTGCGCGCGGAAAGGTAGGTCACCGCCGCGGAGCACAGCGCCGCGAACGCCGCCGGCAGGTTGTAAAGCTTAAGGTCCGCCGCCTGCGGGTCGGTGAACAAAATGACCGCCGAATAAGCCGCCGAGAAGAATATGGAAACGACGAGCAGGCTGTCGGTATTCAGGCGAAGCGTGAAAATGCCCTTTATACCGTTCCGCATCGCTTCCAGCATGGTAAGCGCGATGAAGAACAGAAGCTGCAGGTCGAACAGCACGTAAAGAATGCCGTATCTTCCCTGGCGCGCGTAATCGAAGTGTATGGAGCTGTCTTTTGTCGCGATCTCGAGGAACAGTATGCCCAGCGTGAACAGCGCGACGAGTATCATGCGGATGAACGCGCGGCGCACCTTTTTGCGGTAATAGGCCGCCACGACGGCGTTCTGGCTCCTGTCGGTATAGCGCACCGCCTTTTCGCCGCGCGCCTTTTTTTCGTCGCGGCGCTTCTTTTCGCTCTCGCGCGCGATCTCCTCCAGACTGCCGTCCTCATCCTTCATCATATCGAAAGCGTAGCGCAGCTTTTTATCCGTGTCGTCAAGCTGTTCGCCGCCCATTATTTCGGGGCTTTCGTCGTCGATGAACTTGATCTGCCCTTCGCTTTCGTTATCGCCTTCGAACTCTATTTCGCCGCCGGTGACCTTTTCGGTAAGCTTGGCGTATTCCGCGTCGTATTCGGCGCTTTTGTTTTCGCCGCCGGAGCTGCCGATGCTTAAAGTGTCGCCCAGCGGGAACATCTGCTCCTGCGTGTATTCCGGCTGCGCCGCGACGGCGGATTCATCCACGAACCTGCCGCTTCCGGCGATACCGTGCGGCGGCTTCTTTTTGCGTTCGGAAAGCGTGCGCGTCTTCGCGTCGTTTATCATTTCGTAAAGCTTTTCGACGCGCTCGCTGGTGCCCTGCTGATTTTCGTCGCCCAGATATCCGAGCAGCGCTTCGCCCTCGTTCTGCGCGGCGAGCTTTTCGCGGAGCTTCTGCGTGTCGCTCAGCGGCTTTTCGCCGTCGTAGGTGCTGTATTTATCTATTATCTCCGCGGTCTCGGCGTTGATGCGCTTGGTGACGCGGGTGTGCTTTTTCGGCTGTTTCTTTCCCTTCTGCTCCTCGGGTTTTCCGGCGGTCTCCTTCGGTTTTTCCGCCGTGGGATCGAAATTCATATCCGCGCGGTTCTTTTCCTCCGCCTCGCGGAGCAGTTCCATAATGTTCAGTTTCGGCTTCTCGCCGCCGCTGCGTGGCATCGGATCACCCCTCTTTTGCTTTTCTTTGTCTTGCCGCCTCGAACATAACTACCGCCCCCGCGACAGATACGTTCAGCGAGTTTATATTGCCGTACATCGGGATCCCGGCTATGAAATCGCTTTCTTTTTTAAGCAGTTCGGAAACGCCTTCGCCCTCGCTGCCGAGTATAAGCGCGCAGGCGCAATCGAAATCCTGCTCGTAATACGGTTTTCCGCCCGCTTCGACCGCCCATATCCACACGCCGTTTTCCTTTAACGTCCGGCACGCCGCCGCAAGGTTCGGCACCCGCGCGACGGGGGTGGAAAACACGGCTCCGGCGCTTGCCTTGGCGACGGTGCCGTTCACTCCGACGCTGCGGCGCTTGGGGATTATCACCCCGTTCGCCCCGGCGCAGTTGGCGCTTCGGATAAGCGCGCCGAGATTGTGCGGGTCGTTTACCGAATCGCAGATTATGAAGAACGGCTTTTCGCCCTTTTCGGCGCAAAGCGCGAGCAACTGCGCGACGGTGAGATAGTCGGTCTCCGCCGCGAAGGCGACGACTCCCTGATGTGCTCCGCCCGCCGCGAGCTCGGCAAGCTTTCTGCCGTCCGCGGTGATAACGGGCACGCCCCTGCTCTGCGCCAGCGCGAAGATCGCGGTAAGCGGCCCTTCGGAGACGTTGGCTTGCATATATACCCTGTCCACGCTCCTGCCGCTTTTCAAAAGCTCCGTCACCGCGTTCCTGCCGATGAAAACGCCTTCTTCAAGCTCTTTCGCGCAGTTTATTCTGTTTTCCGCGCCGCGCTCCGGGCGCATTTCGGAACCTCTGCCGTGCATTTATTCTACTCCCGATTTTACATCTTTGTTATTATAACATATACACTTAAAACTGTCAACCACTTTCGGCGGCACAAAACGCCTTGAAGGAAGAAAAATTTGCGCGTTTTTCTCCGGAACGAAAAAACCGCCCGGAAACGCGGTTCCCGGGCGAAAGCGAAGTTCGATCATACGTTTTCGGTTATTCATTTGCCGCGCAGCAGCTCTTTCACCACTTCCCCCGCGATTATCATCCCCGCGACGGGCGGCACGAACGGCACGCTGCCCGGGACCGGGCGGCGCGAAACGGATGACCGTGGCTCCGCGGCGGCTGCCGGCGCGACCGGCGCCTCGCGGGAGTAGACGACCTTTAACGAATCTATCCCTCGCTTTTTCAGCTCCGAGCGCATGACCTTTGCCAGCGGGCAGACCGACGTGGAAAATATATCCGCGGCTTCGAAAGCCGAAGCGCACAGCTTGTTCCCCGCGCCCATCGCGGAAATAACGGGAACTCCCGCCGCTTTGCAGGCGGTTATTATATCCAGCTTCGCCGTTACCGTGTCCACCGCGTCGACGACGTAGGAATACTGCGAAAAATCGAAAAGCGGGCGCGTTTCCGGCAGGTAGAACGTGTTGTAAACGCGCACGTCGCACGCGGGGTTTATATCACGCACGCGTTCGGCGGCGGCTTCCGTCTTCTTTCTGCCGAGCGTGCTGTGCAGCGCGAATATCTGTCGGTTTATGTTGGATTCGCTGATAACGTCGTTATCCACAAGATCCAGCCTGCCCACGCCTGCGCGGGCAAGCGCTTCGACAACGGCTCCGCCCACTCCGCCGAGCCCGAAAACCGCGACCGCGGCTTTATTAAGTATTTGCGTCGAACCGGCGCCGAGCAGCAGCTCCGTGCGCGAAAACTGCGTTTCCAAAGCCTTTCTCCTTTTATCCGAGCTTATTCAGGAACTTATAGGTTTCCTCCGTCGCAAGCGACATTTTTGTGACCGAGAACTCATCCCCGGCAGGATAGACGTAAAGCGTGTCGTTCACGGTGTTAAGGTCGACGCAATCGCCGAATTTGCCCAGGTAATCGTACTCTATATGCACGGAATACTGGTTCTCCGCGGGGAGATGCACCTCGTAATCCTCGCCGCGGTAACTGCCTTTTACGGTGAACCCCGTCATATCGTGGGTAAGGATCGCCTCGCCGAGGTCGATATACCCTTTCGCGTTGGGAAGCGCGTCGACGCGCGCCTTTCCGCAGAAGCGGTAGGTGCCCGCCTCCACCTCGCGCCGGACGTTCGCGCGCTCCCATTCGTACCAGTCCGGGATATGCGAAAACTCGGTTTCGCCCTCGACGGCGCGCAGCTCGCTTGATTCCGTCATTTCCCATTTTTTGCCGCAGGCGGTACATTCGAGCACCGTCCCGCCGGATCGCATTTTGTATTCCACGCCGCAGTGCGGGCACTGGTAAAGCACCTTGTGAAGCCCCTTCGCGCGGTCCTTGTAGGTGATTTTTATCCCCTTTTCCTTCTGCCAGGCGTAATCGTCGTAGACGAGCGATCTTTCTATGATCTCGCCGATCTCCTGATAGGATTTGTTCTTCACGTCCTCGGCGGTGAGTATGCAGGTCATCTCCGCCTCGGTGCCTTTAACGTGATGGTCCGGAAGGTTGAAGAACGGCGAATTCACGTGGTGTCCGTGGCAGACGAGCGTTACCACCGGGACTTTAAGAAACTTCGCCAGCTTGCCGAAATCCCGCGGGAGCACCGCCTGCGTGCCGCAAAGCGAATAGCGCGCCTCGGGATAGAGTATCGCTATATCGCCGCGCTTCACCACCGCGCGCAGATGCCATATAAGCGTGTTGTCGTTGGTGAACTTGCGTTTGCAGATACAGCCGATAAGCCGCAGCAGCCATTCGCGCTTTATATAGCCGTCGATAGCCACCACGAAATTCGCCCTGTGCGGAAAGATGCCCTTCATCGCCACGGCGAAATCCATAAACGCGTTGTGGTTGCACAACAGCAGATACGGCGGCTTCACGCCCTCCATATTTATCTTTTTGAGCTTGTTGCGGTGCAGGATGCGCATCGGGGCGCAGAGCACCCACAAAAGCGGCCGCAGATGCATGCGCATCGGCGGTTTTTTCATATCGAATCTTTCGACGTTGTCAAGCATAGCTACCTCTTAAAGCATAAGAATTACGGCGGAAAACGAACGCCGCCGGCGGCTTATCGGCCCGCGAAACCGAGTATGTCTTTTATGACCTCCTCGCGGGAGGTATCGTTAAGTATCTCGTGGCGGCAGTCGGAATAGATCTTCATGCGGGCGTCGGCGTTGGCGGACATAAGCATGGTGCAGACCTTGCTCACGCCCTTTCCGTAATCGCCCACCGGGTCGTCCGAGCCGGAAACGAGCAGTATTTTAAGGTTCGGATCGAGCTTTTTCGGCCAGCTTTTCTTGTTGCAGGTGCGGTTCATTTTTATAAGGTCGCCCATTGCGGAAAGCGTGAACCGTATGGTGCAGTACTTATCCGCAACGTAGGCCTTGCGCACCGAAACGTCCTTCGTGAGCCAGCTTTTTTCGTCGTGTTCATCGGCAAAGCGCGAATTGTAGGTGCCGAAGGCGAGCTTTTCCACGAAATCCGAATAGCCTTTTTCGCCCTTGAAGAGTTTAAGCAGGCCGATCACCGCCTGCCCGGCGCCCGCGGCGGGATTGGGTCCGCCGGTGCCCATTATGATGAGTTTTTCGCAGATGCCCCTGTCCGCGTATTCCGCGGCGGCGAGCCGGACTATGAACGAGCCCATGCTGTGCCCCATGAGTATCCGCGGCAGGTCTTTGCCGTATTCTTCCGCCATAGCGGCGCCGAACACGTAAACGTCCTCTACCAGCCGCTTCCAGCCGTCCCTGTGCGCGATGAACCCGAAGCTGCCGTCGGCTTCCGCCGTTAGTCCGTGCCCGAGATGGTCATAGCCGAAAACCGCATAGCCGGCTTCCGCGACCGCGCGCATAAAGCCGTCGTAGCGCCCGATATGCTCCGTCATGCCGTGCACGACGTGGAACAGCCCTTTGATCCCGCCATCCGGCAGATAAACCTTTCCCGCGAGCTGATGTATCCCGTCGGATGAAAGCACCTTTTTTTCAGTTACGTTAACAGCCATTTCAGTTGTCCTCCGGTTTATTGTTTTACTCTTGCGGCGGCTACCGCGCGGTGCCAGCCCGCAAGCAGTTCTTTGCGTTCTTCTTCAGCCATCCACGGTTCGAAACGTTTGCCCTCCGAGTTCAGTGCAGTCAATTCCGTCCTGTCGGAATAGAACCCCACGGCAAGCCCGGCAAGGTAAGCCGCGCCGGCGGCGGTCGCCTCCTGAACGGCGGGGCGGAACACCGCAGTGCCGGAAATGTTGGCCTGGAACTGCATAAGGAAATCGTTTGCGGAAGCGCCCCCGTCCACGCGCAGGCAGGGGATGCGGCGCTTGCCGTCCTGCTCCATCGCGTTTATAAGGTCGTTGGTCTGATACGCGATCGACTCCAGCGAGGCGCGTATTATCTGCTCGCGTCCGGTCCCCCGGGTGATGCCCACTATCGCCCCGCGGGCGTCCATATCCCAATAGGGCGCGCCGAGCCCGGCGAACGCCGGAACGACGTAGACTCCGCCGGTGTCTTTTATCTTGTTCGCAAAATATTCGCTGTCGCGCGATTCGTAAATAAGCCGCAGCTCGTCGCGCAGCCACTGTATTACCGCGCCGCCGACGAAAACGCTGCCCTCCAGCGCGTATTCCGCGGGCATCCCTTTGCCCGTCGCGGCGACGGTGGTAACAAGCCCGTGTTCACTGAACACCGGGGTCCCGCCGGTGTTTTCCAGAAGGAAGCACCCGGTCCCGTAGGTGGTCTTCGCGTCGCCCGGAGCGAAACAGCACTGCCCGAACAGCGCCGCCTGCTGGTCCCCCGCGATGCCGCAGACCGGAACGTTCGCGCCCATAAGCTCCACTTCGCCGTAGACCTCGCTGCTGCTTTTTACCGAAGGCAGCATGGCGCGCGGGATATCCAGCTCGGCAAGCAGTTTTTCGTCCCAGTCGCCCTTTACGATGTCGTATATCATCGTGCGGGAGGCGTTCGTCCTGTCGGTAACGTGCAGCCGCCCGCCGCTGAGCTTCCAAAGTAGCCAGGTATCTATGGTGCCGAACAGCAGCTCGCCTTTGGAGGCGCGCTCCCGCTTCGGATCGTATTTATCGAGTATCCATTTTATCTTCGTGCCGCTGAAGTAGGCGTCGATGCGCAAGCCCGTGGTGCGTTTTACGTATTCGCCCAGACCGCGCGCCTCCAGTTCGGCGCAGATATCCGCGGTGCGGCGGCACTGCCACACGATGGCGTTGCAGACGGGGCGCCCCGTCGCCTTTTCCCACACCACCGTCGTTTCGCGCTGGTTGGTGATCCCTATTCCGGCGATCTCGCCGGGCGAAATGCCGCTTTTGGCGATACATTCCGTCGCGGCGGCGTACTGGTTGGCGTAGATCTCCATCGGATCGTGCTCCACCCATCCCGGGAACGGATAGATCTGCGTGAACTCCTGCTGAGCCGTACAAACGGCGTGTGAATCCTTGTCGAAAAGTATGGCGCGGGCGCTCGTGGTGCCCTCGTCGAGCGCGAGTATATAGTTTTTCATAGACGTCTCCGGTTACGTTTTATTTTTTAAGATCTATCCTCTCGACGGTGTATCCCGCCTTTTCAAACAGCTCGGCGAGACCGCCTTCGCCGACCATATGCCCCGCGCCGGCGGTGACGAACGCCTTTTTGCCTCCGTCCAGCCATCCGCGCGCCTTATTGAACATCCCTTTGTTGCGGTTGTCAACGAGATCCTCGTTGTATTCGGCTATTTCCCGCTGCAATTCCTCGTCGTCGACCCCCTCGCTGCTCATCATATCCGTAAGCATTTCGGCGTCGCCGCTAAGCCACGCGGTATAAACCGACTCGAGCTCCCGCCTTAGTTCGGGAATGTTTTCGACTATGGTTTTTATCGAATATTCGTACAACCTGTCGCTGCGGGAGCAGAGCAGTCCGTACTGGAACGCGGCGCTTTCAAGCTCCAGCACCTCTTTCCCTTCGTCGCGGCATTTTTTAAGGATATTCATGTCCACGCCGTAATCGGCGCTCAACGCGGTCTCGGTCATTAAAACGGCTTCGTCAAGGAGCTGTACCCAGAATGCGGCGTTCATCTGCTCGTAGACCGGGGAATAGGCGCCGGTCTTCTTTATTATCTCCGTCGCCTTGTCGATAAGCTCCGGCGAAACGTGGTCTTTTATCTTGGTGCCGTCTGTAAGAACGTAGACCTGCATATCCTTCGCCATCTGCGCAACGTCCTGCTGATAGGTGAGGATATCGAATTCCGCGGCGACCGCTTCGCATTCGGCAATATACTTTTCTACAAGCGCAAGCGCGTCGTTCACGCGCTTGTCGCCGGCGTGTATCGTGCCGAACAGATAAATATAATTGCCCTTGCCGTCGCTGACTTTCCACAAAAGCGGGTTTATCTCCACTTCGGGAAGCCGCGCGGTGCTTGCCTCCGCCGAATCATAGGAGCCGGTTCCGTCCGCGGGATCGGCGGAAGGCGTTTTTTCCGTCTTGTCGCAGCCGAAAAAGGCGAATGCCAGAATTATTACGAGTAAAAAAGACAGTATTCTTTTCATTATTTCGTTCCTTTGCTGTTTTTTGCTCAGTACGGCATATTTTTAAGCGTTTCCATATCCTCTTCGGAAATGACGAAATCCACCTTCGCGTTGGATTCCATATATTCGCGGTGAGTCGTCTTCGGCAGAGTTATCGGAACGCACTGCAGCGCGAACCGAACGCAAAGCTGCGCCGGGGTGACGCCGTATTTTTCCGCCATTTCGGAAACGAGACCGTATTTAAGCAGGTGCCCGGTGGCTATGGGCGAATAGCTCTCTATCGCCACGCCGTGCTTCGCGCACGCCGCCAGCACTTCAGGCTGGGTATGCCCGATATGGAAGGATATCTGGTCCACCGCCGGGACGGTGGCGCAGTTCTGAATAATGTTTTCCAGGTCGTGCGGGAGGAAGTTCGAAACGCCGATGCTGCGCACGAGCCCTTCGTCGCTCGCGCGTTCCAGCTCGCGGTAGACCGCGGCGTTTTCGGCAAAATAATCCGAAGGTCTGTTTCCCCATTCGCTCCACGGGACCGGGCAGTGGATAAGCATAAGATCGATATACCCCAGCCCGAGCAGGCGCACCGATTCTTCGATCTGCCTGCGCGCCGCCGAAGCGTCCTTTATCTCGGCGGGGATCTTGGAGGTGACGAAGATCTCTTCGCGCTTGACGCCGGAATCGCGCACGCCCTGCCCCACCGCCTGTTCGTTGCGGTAGGCGGCGGCGGTGTCGACGTGGCGGTAGCCGACTTCGATCGCTTCCCTCACTACGCGCGCGGCGATATCCGCCGGCGTCTGCCAGGTGCCCAGTCCTATACGCGGTATGGCGTATCCGTCGTTCAACGTAAATCTTTCGTTAAGCATAGCGGTTCTCCTTTTACTTTTCGTGTCTTATAACGCGAAAGCCCTTGTATGGCAAGGGCTTTCTTGTTGGCTTGAATGGATTTATTTGTTGTAAATGGAACGGACTTCCTGAAGCTCGGCTTCCGCCTTGCTTTCGACTGCTTTAAGAGCCGAAACTATATCGGTGCTGCGGTTCTTCGCGAGCCCGGTTATAACGTCGCCGATGCCGCCGAAGTTATAGCATTCGCCGATATCGTAAACGATGTGGCTGAATATGATATCCAGCATCTCCTCGGAATCGTAATCGTAGGCGTCGCGCTGGTAAAGGTTGACGTCGACGTACGCCTTGGTAACAAGGTTCTTCGCGCCGGCGGAGTAGGCGTCGATCATATAAGCCGAGAATTCGGGATCCGGAGCGAGCTTCGGTATGGCGATCCCGGCGACGTCGTTGCTGCTTCCGCAGTAGCTGATGTAATCGTCCTGATCGTTGTCGTAAAGCGGCATGGGAAGTATGCCGAAGACGATGTCGGAGCTCTTGCGCAGCTTGGTAGCGGCGGAGAAGCCCGAAACCCTGAACAGAACGTGGCCTTCGCCGAACATACGCAGCGAATCGGTCATACTGCTGAACAGACTTCTGTCGTTGGCGATGACCATCCAGTCGGAGCCGTTGGCGTAGGTATCCAGAAGCTTCTGCGCGACCGTGACGGAGCGCTGCTCCTTGCCGATCATAAGTATGGGAAGGTCGTCTTCGTCCTTGACGCAGATCATTTCGCCCGCGGCGCCGAAGAAGTCCGCCGGGTCGGCGTAGGCGGCGAGCAGACCGTAGTTGTTCTTGAACACGTCGTCGGGGTCGGAAATATTGGAAACGGCTTTGCCCATCTGAACGAATTTATCGAAGGTCCACTTCTTTTCCTTAACGAGATCGTACGGACTTTCGAGATTGTAATGCGTTATCATTTCCTTGTTGAACAGTATGGAGGGGGCGCAGACCTTGTTGAGTATGGTGATGTCGCCGGTGGTGAAATACACCTTGTTCTTTATAGAGAACGCGTTGGTGGCGTTTTCGTCGTACCAGGGGGCGTGAACGTCGAAACCGTTAATGGAGGTGAGCTCGTAAAGACCGTCCTCCCCGGCGAGCACGGCAAGCTCTTTAAGGGTGGGCATTATGGCGTCGAAGCGCCCGGTCTGGGATTCGTTGTCGAGACGGATCTGGACCATATGGTCGTCGAGCTTTTCGACCACGAGGGTGACGTGGTAGGTCTCCTCGACCTTGTTGTTCCTTTCGGCGACGGCGGAGTTGAGTATGTCGCCGTAAAGGGTGCCGTCGGTGGTGAAGTCGTCGGACTGATAGGTGCCGCCGGCCGCCGCGCCGCGCACGCAGATGGTGAACGTGCGGTTGCCCATATCCTTAACGGGCTGTTTGGGCGTCCATTCGCCCTTTTCGTTTTTCCACTGCGTGGAAGGATCGACGGAGACTTCTTCCGAGGAAGTCTGCGCGACGGATTCCGGCTTGCTCGTATCGCCGTTTTTGCCGCAGGCGGCGAGCAGCGTGAGCGACAGCGCAAGGATGATGATCAAAGTTACGATTCTTTTCACGTTATCTCCTTTTTATACAAATAATTCCCGTAAAGCATTATATCACAGCGCGGCAAGGTTTGTCAACAATCAGTTGTCCGCGCGGTTGAATCCATTTTTCATATGGGTGCTCGCGTCGTAAAGCACCTTGTTCAAAGCGTCTTTCGTCTGCTCGCGCGCCATTTCGCAAAGCTCGGAATTCGCCTTCGCGGCAAGCGAGATATCGCCGGTCTTCGCGATCTTTTCGTCGTATTCGCGTATTATTCGCCTGCCCTGTGTGAACACCGCGGCGTGGTAACGCTCGATCGGCTGGGCGCAGGTGGGGTAGTTCGCGTCGGCGAGCGCGTCGATAAGCCGGCTGCTCCAATAGAAATTCTCCGTGGAAACGTCTTCCGTGACGGCGCTTAAAAACTTCGGCATCGCGCTGACGTTCGGATATACCGGGAGCATCGCGCTGAACGTGGTGGAGCCGAAGCAGATCCACTCCACTCCCTTTATCCCCTCCGGCGCGTAGGGCCTAATCTGGCAGATCGAGGTCACGCCCGTGCGGTTTATGCCGATGGAACGGTACATCCCGCGCTTTCCGGTGTCCTGCCCGGTATAGGGGTTGTAGGGGGTGCCCTGATAATGCCCGGAGAGCATATATTTAACGTCCTCCGCGGCGACCTTCCTGTCCGGGACGAGGCACCAGGGGATATTGTCGCTTTCGGGGGTGAATTCCGCGTTTTCGCCCTCCCATTTATGCGAATAGGGGGTCAGATACCTGCCCATGAACCAGGCGCGCGGGTTGTTGTAGATGCGGTCGTTATCGCTGTGCGAGCCGAATATATCGCGCGGGTCGAAGCGCCCGTTCTGATTAAGGTCCAGGAAATTCTCCGCGATAAATTCGCGCAGGTCGGCGGAGCAGAGGCAGTTTTTCTTTTCGCCGAACGCGTCCGAAAGGTCGAATCCGTCCATACCGAAGCGGTTTGGCGCGATAACGCAAGCGTCGTCCGGCACGCGGCGCGCCATCCAGCGGTGCCCGCCTATCGTCTCCATCCACCACACCTCGCGCTCGTCGTTGAAGGCGATCCCGTTCGATTCGTAGGTGCCGTATTTTTCCAGCAGAGAAGCCAGCCGCAGCACGCCTTCGCGCGCGGAGCGGATATAAGGCAGCACCAGCACCACCATATCCTCTTCGCCTATGCCGCCGGGAATATCCTTTTCGCGCTTTGACTTTGCCTTTTTGTAACAAACAAGCGGATCGGCGGCAAGCACGCGCGGGTTGGAGGTTATGGTCTCGGTGGCGGTCATACCGACTCCGGCGGCGTTTATCCCCGTCGCCGCCCAGACGCCTTTTGAAGTATCCACGCTGGGGCAGGCGGTGTAGCGCATCGGCGTTTCCGGCAGCTCCACCGTTAAATGAGAGATGACGGTCTTATAGACCTTCGGCTGTTTTTCCGGTTCGACCACCGTAAGCTTTTTAACGTCGTAATGGCCGTCGTCGGTGCGGGCGATCATAGTCGAGCCGTCGTTGGAAGCGTTTCTTCCTACTAAAACCGTGGTACAGGACATTGTGTTCTCCTCCGTGTATTAAATAGATCATTTATGGTATCTTCTGCCCGAATTTATCATGCAGGCGCGGTAGACCTGCTCCGCGAGGATAACGCGGGCGAGCATATGCGGGAACGTCATGCGGGAAAAAGAAAGCCGCAGGTCGCATTGTTTTTTAAGCGCGGGATCGAGCCCGAAGCTGGAGCCGATGATGAAGCACACCGGGCGTTCGCATTCGTAAAGCAGGCGGGCGAACTCCTCGGAATCGTACTGCGTCCCTTCGACGCACAGCGCGACCGTGAAAGCCCGCGGCGGGATATGGGCGCGTATCTGCTCCGCCTCTTTTTCCAGCGCGCGGATAATAAGCTTTTCGGAATTTTCGCCGTGGGTGCATTCCTCGCGCAGGGGGACGGTTTCGTAATCGCAGAACGCGCGTATGCGGCGGATATATTCCGCTTCGGCGTCGCGGTAGAACTTTTCTTTGAAATCGCCGACGTGCAGCACCGTCGCGCCGTTCACTTTTTCGCCTTCTTCCGCACCGAAAAGCCGAAGCCGCCCAGCCGTTCGCCCAGCGTGAAGTATTCGCCGTGCGCATAGGCGATAAGCCCCGCCTTTTCGAGCATAAGGCGCCCGTTGGCGTCGATAAGCGATTCCTCGCAGGAGACGGCGACTATATCCGCCGTAAAAATATCGTGGCTGCCGCTTTCGACTATATCGAACACCCTGCATTCCAGCGTTAACGGGCTTTCCGCCACGGACGGGCATTTTACGGCGAAGGAAGGGGCTTTCGTTATCCCCGCGAGCGCGAATTTATCGCCGTCGCGCCCGCTTTTCACGCCGCAGAGGTCCGCCGCGCGGGCCAGCTCCCGCGTGGTAAGGTTCACGCAGAATTCGCGCGTGTTCGCAATTATGCCGTGCGAATGGCGCTCCTTCCGCACCGAAATATACATCCGCGGCGGGTCGGACGAAAGGATACCCGTCCAGGCGACGGTAAGGACGTTGGCGTTTTCCCCCTCTCCGCAGGTAACGAGTACCGCGGGCAGCGGCGAAAGCAGAGTCCCGCCCTTCCACTGTATTTTTGCCACGATCATCACTCTTTCTTTATTACGATTTCTTTATGATGATATGATTTTAGCACAGTTCCCGCGAAAAATAAAGAACATTTTTAAAAAACTCTTTGCAAATCGCGCGGTTTATGGTAGAATGACCGTGCAAAACCGCATAAAGAGGTGTTTTCGTTTGTCGAAAAGGCATAAAAGTTTATTCGCCGCGCTGTTTTGCGCGGCGGCAATAACGGCTCCGCTGTTCTGCGCCTGCGGCGGAGGAGACGGCGCGGCTTCGTCCGCGGCGGAGGATCCCGAAGGACCGGAGGTTTCGGAAACGTCCGGAACGCAGAAATGGGAGGAAAAACGCGGAGTCTCGCTCCACGGCAAAAGCTACGCGCTTTCGGGCGTGAACGAACCGCCCGCGGGCGAAGGCGTTTATTACTTCAGCCGCGAATGGGGCGTCTGCGCGCCGGAGGGCGAAGGCGAATACGTCGATTGCGCGGTCTGCGCCGGAATGGTGTGCGAGATCACGCGCGGGGAGCCCGCGATAATACCCGAAAACGGGTTCGTAATGCGCTTTGCGGGCGTTTTCCCGGAAAGCGGGCCGGAACTTGGCGAGGCGGCGCGCTGTTCGTTCGACAGCCACCCCTACCTTCCGCCCTGCTGCGCGGTCTCCGGCGGCACGGCGATAGGGATCGGCTACCGCAATATCGTGCGCATCGACGACGACGCGGGCTTTCTTTACGACGAGGGGTGGTACGCCTCCACCACCTTCGGCAACGCCTACGGCACCGAGGTCTCGGTCGGCGCGGACGGCAGCGTGGTCGCGGTGAACCCCGCGGGAAGCGAAAAGGCGGGCAGGACGGAGATCCCGGAGGGCGGGTTCGTTATAGCCGCCGGGCAGGGCTCCGCGACGGAAAAGCTTTTGCTTAAACTCAACGTCGGCGACAGGGCGGAGCTGGTGCGCGGGCGCAATATATTCACCGCGGAAAAATACGGGCTCAACGACAAAAACCCGGTCTCCCGCCCGGAGAATTCGGCGGTGGTGACTTATACTTGGGATAAGAACAAAAAAACGCCCGGGGGAAGCTGGATAACCGAGATCGCCGTTAACAAAGACGGGCGCGTGGAGGCGGTATACCCCTATTGCTCGGGCGGGAACCCGGTCCCGGAGGGCGGATTCATAGTATCCGGCTCAGGCAAATACACCGAAATATTCGCCCGCCGCGTGGATCTGGGCGACATAGCGGCGCAGAACGGCCCGCGCGGGATATGCTTTATAAACAATTCGCAGAGCGTTTACGACAAATGCGTGAAGCGGCTGGAAGACGCGAAAGCCGCCTACGCGCTCGCGGCGGAAAAGCTTTATTACGTGGATTTCGAAAAAGCGAAAGGGTGCCTCGACGCCCTGCAAAGCATACTTCTGCCGGGCGGGGAAAAGCCCGCCGCCGGGGACGCGCTTTACGAAAGTGTGACACGGGCGCTTCCGCTGCTGGAGGAATGCGAGACCGAGCTTATACCGAGCGTCCCCTTCGGGGACCGCGCCGCGTGGGTAACGGTGGGCGAGGACGACGCCGAGGGCAGGCCTTATTTGCATTATTACGACGACGCTTCGGTCGAACGCGCGGTGAAATACGCGAAAGACCTTAACCTGAACACGATAATAATCGACGACGCCGCAAGCGGATACACGGTCTACCGGTCCGGGGTGCCGGGGCTTGCGCCGCATCCGGCGCTCAACGGGTTCGACGTTATAGGATCGTTCCAAAAGGCGTGCAAAGCGGAGGGGCTGCGTCTTATCGTGATGATGAGTTCGCTTGCCGCCGTGACCGCCGGAAGAGAATATCCGGCGGACCATTACATAAATCTCCACGCCGACAAAATAATGAAGACCAACCGCGGGAACACCGTCGACGCCTACGGCGTTACGGCGCTCGATCCCTCCTGGCCGGAGGTGCGCGCGTTGAAGCTCGCGGAGGCGAAGGAGATCGCGGAGAAATACCCGGATATCTACGGGATACAGTTCGATTACATCCGCTATCCCCTGCCGTTATATTATCAGGCGCACAATTACGAGGATTTCGGCTACGACAGCCCCGCTTCGCAAAAGTTCGCCTCGGTTTACGGTGCCGACCCGAAAACCTTAAAGCCCGGCGGCCCGCTTTGGGAGGAATGGTGCGCCGCCCGCCGCGAAGTCATAACCGATACGGCGCGCGCCTACGGCGAAGAGCTGCGGGCGGTAAGGCCGGATATAAATTTAAGCTTTACCTGCTTCGCGGACGCGAACGACCGCAGGGTGTACGTTATGCAGGAGCCGGAGATATGGGCGGAGGAAGGGATCGCCGACGCGATATATCCGATGATCTACGGCGATACCACGGAATACCAGAGCCGCTATGCCGCGGGGTTCGCCGAAACGGAGGAACACGCCGCGGTGGTGCTGGGCGTGGGCAGCTACGTTAAGGCGACGCGGCGTTCGATGGCGGAACAGCTTTATATGCCGTTCGAAATGGGTTACGAGGGCAGTTCGAATTTCACCCTGCGCTATATTTCCGTCTGTGGATATTACGAAACGGTCAAAAAGGCGTTCCGCGCGCCCGCGGTCCCTTCGGGAAGCGGAAACGAGACGGCGCGCGCCGTTTGCGATATGCTGGTTTCGCGCTGCGAGACGCTTGGATTCCTTTATCCGGACGAAAAAGCGCTTTCCGAATGCGCGGCGAAAATAAAAGCCGCCGCCGGTTCCGAAGCGGGGCTTTCGCAGGTGAAAGAGATATTCGCGGGCGCAAAATTCGGGGATGAAACGCTTGCGGCGGCGCTCCTTCGCGAAGCCGGATACGCCGACAGGGCGCTTGACAGAAAATAAAACGCGTAAAACGCGAAAAACGCCCGCAAAGGGCGTTTTCGTTTATGTTTGCCGGGAAGCGGCGTAAGCAGTCGAAAAGGCGATCTGCAGGTTGAACCCGCCGGTGTAGGCGTCCACGTCGATTATCTCCCCCGCGAAGCGAAGCCCTTTTACAAGCTTCGATTCCATGGTCTTCGCGTCGATCTCTTTGACGCTGACTCCGCCGGAGGTGATTATCGCCTCCGCTATGGGGCGCGCGCCGGAAATACTTATCTCCAGCGATTTGAAAAGCGAAACGAGCTTTGCGCGCTGTTCCCTTGTGACCGAGTTCACCGGGGTGCGCGGGTCGATCCCGCTGCGGGCGACGAACGGCGCGATGAGCTTTTGCGGAAGCAGACCGTCCAGCGCGTTTTTAAGTTCGCGGTTGCTGCGCTCCGCAAAATCGCGCAGGACGCGTTTGTCCAGCGTTTTTTCGTCCAGCGCGGGTTTAAGGTCGATCTTCAGCGCGCAGGGGAACCGCCCGCCGGTGTAAGCCGAAGCCGAAAGCACGCAGGGACCGCTTACGCCGAAGTGGGTAAACAGCATTTCCCCCTGCTCCGAAAACAGCTTCTTCCCCTCCCGCGAGAACAGCGAAACGCCGACGTTCTTTAACGAAAGCCCCATACAGTCGCGGCAGAGCTTGTCGCCGGAGACGAGCGGCACGAGCGACGGGCGGATATCCGTTACCGTGTGCCCGAGCGCCGCGGCGAGCTTGTAGCCGTTGCCGTCCGAACCCGTGCGCGGGTAGGAAGCCCCTCCGGTGCAGAGAATGACCGTTTGCGCGGAATAGAACGCCCCGCCGCAGACCACGCCTTTTACTTCCCCGTTTTCGGCGCGGACGCTTGTTACAAAGCCGTGTATGAACCGCACGCCGAGCCGGCGGCATTCGTCCGCAAGCGCTTTCGTAACGTCGTGCGCGCGGTCGCTTTGCGGGAAGACGCGTTTTCCGCGCTCCACCTTGGTCGGCACGCCGAGCGATTCAAAGAATTCCACCGTGTCCGCGGGGGAAAACCGCGATATCGCCCCCGTAAGAAAGCGGGGGTTTGTAGGCACGTTGGCAAGGAATTCCTCACGCGGGCAGTCGTTTGTAAGATTACAGCGCCCTTTCCCGGTTATATCCAGCTTTTTGCCGCATTCGGAGTTGCGCTCGAACAGCGCGGTGTTTCTGCCTCCGCGCGCGCATTGTACCGCCGCGAAAAGCCCCGCCGCGCCGCCGCCGACGATTATAACGTCAAACGCGTTTGTCATAAACTTCGTTTTCCGCCCAGATGCGCTCCAGAATGCCGAACCGCGTGCTGATACGCGCCGGATCGCGCCGCCCTATTTCCAGGATCAGCGCGTTTATTAGCGCCAGCGGCGAAACGAGCGAATCAAAGAACGCGTCGCTTTCGTTATCGGCGTAAAGCGTTATATCCGCCGTCCCGGCGATAGGACTGTGCACGCTGTCGGTTATGCCGAGCACCCGGGCGCCCTGTTTTTTGGCGAAGGCGAGCACGTCCACCGTGAGCTTGGAATACCGCGGGAAAGAGATCCCCAGCACCACGTCGCCCTTCTTCACCTTGAAAAGCTGGTCGTACGCCTCGCTGCCTATTACCGTGTGGATGATGGAGACGTTATCGAACAGTATGGATAGATAGAAATTAAGGAACATCGCCAGACTTGCGGAGCTGCGCGCGCCGACGATATATATCCTGTCCGCGCCGGTAAGCGCCGTTACGAAATCGCCGAACGCCTTCGTATCGGTCGCGGCGAGCGTTTTTTTAAGACTTTCGATATCCGCGTTGAAGCTTTTCGCGATGGTTTCGTCGCCTATGCGGTTTTTGGATATCTCCATACGCTGCACCGAGGTGAGCTGGCTGCGCGCGGCGTATTTCAGCGCCGACTGCAGCTCCGGATAGCCGTCGAAGCCGAGCTCCGTCGCATAGCGGACTATGGTCGATTCCGAAACGCCCACCGTCTCGGACAGCTTCGCGGCGGTCATATAGGAAGCCGCGGCGTAGTTGCCGAGCAGATATTCGCCGATCTTGCGGTGCCCTTTGGAACACCGCGCGAGCTTGGCGTTTATTTTTTCAAGTACGTTGCTGTTCTTATCCAATTCGGTACCTCCGGTTGGTTTTTTTATTTTGCCGGGCGGATCTTCCGCAAATCAGAACTTTATCCTGTCGAGGATATACCGCTTGACTTCGGCTATCGGAACGCGCACCTGCTCCATGCTGTCGCGTTCGCGTATGGTAACGCAGTTGTCGGCGGGATTCTCTTCGTCGCCCACCGTCTGGAAATCCACGGTTATGCAGAACGGCGTGCCGATCTCGTCTTCGCGTCTGTAACGCTTGCCTATGCTGCCCGATTCGTCGTAATCCACCGGGAATTCGGCGGCGAGCTCGGAATAAAGCTTCTGCGCCGGTTCGGCAAGCTTTTTGGAAAGCGGCAGCACCGCCGCCTTGAACGGCGCGAGGAAGGGATGCAGGCGAAGCACCACGCGGATATCCTCCTTGCCGTCCTTGCCGAGATCTTCTTCGTCGTAGGCGTCCACAAGGAAGGCGAGCACCGATCTTTCGACGCCCAAAGACGGTTCGATGACGTAGGGAACGTAGCGTTCGTTCTTTTCCTGATCGAAATAGGTAAGATCCTGACCGGAAACCTTTATGTGCTGGGTAAGGTCGTAATCGGTCCTGTCCGCGACTCCCCACAGCTCGCCCCAGCCGAACGGGAACATGAACTCGAAGTCGGTGGTGCCTTTGGAATAGAAAGCAAGCTCCTTCGGATCGTGGTCGCGCAGGCGAAGATTTTCTTCTTTAATGCCCAGTCCGAGCAGCCAGTCGCGGCAGAAGGAACGCCAGTAGGCGAACCATTCCAGATCTGTGCCCGGCTGACAGAAGAATTCAAGCTCCATCTGCTCGAATTCGCGCACGCGGAAAATAAAGTTGCCCGGGGTGATCTCGTTGCGGAAGGATTTGCCGATCTGCCCAATGCCGAACGGCAGTTTTTTGCGGGTGGTGCGCTGAACGTTGGCGAAGTTTACAAAAATGCCCTGCGCCGTTTCCGGGCGGAGGTAAACGGTGTTCTTCGCGTCCTCGGTAACGCCCTGGAAGGTCTTGAACATAAGGTTGAACTGCCTTATATCGGTAAAATTATGCTTCCCGCACGAAGGGCAGGGAACGTTGTTATCGTCGATAAACTGCTTCATTTCCTGCTGCGAGAACGCGTCGATGGGCTTTTCGAGCTCAACGCCGTTTTCCTTCGCCCAGTCCTCGATAATCTTATCCGCGCGGAAGCGCTCCTTGCATTCGCGGCAGTCCATAAGCGGATCGGAAAAGCCGCCGAGGTGCCCGGAGGCGACCCAGGTCTGCGGGTTCATAAGGATGGCTGAATCGAGCCCCACGTTATAGGGGTTCTCCTGCACGAACTTTTTCCACCAGGCGCGCTTTACGTTGTTTTTAAGCTCCGCGCCCAGGGGACCGAAGTCCCAGGTGTTCGCAAGTCCGCCGTAGATCTCGCTCCCCGCGTATATGAATCCGCGCGATTTGCAGAGCGCCACGATTTTTTCCATTGTCTTTTCGGTGTTTTTCATAGGAAACTCCTTATATGTGTAATAATTCATTAATCAGGTTGAGAATAAATGAGTGAAGAGTGAAGAGTGAACAGTGAAGAGTGAACGGTTGAGGTACGTTTTCGCGAGCGAAAACGGAAAAAATTTATAAGTCTGCTTGCGCAGCAAGCTTCCTTAACTTTTCACTTTTCACTTTTCGCTTTTCGTTATTTCTTTATCTTGTTCACCTGCCGCTGCGCCATAACGAGCCGGTAATACCTGCCCTTTTGCCGCATAAGCTCTTCGTGCGTGCCGACTTCCTCTATCCTGCCCTTTTCGAACACCACCAGCTTGTTCGCGTTGCGCAGGGTGGAGAGACGGTGGGCGATAGCGATGGTCGTCCTCCCGCCCGAAAGCTTTGCGACCGCCTGCTGTATCTGCTTTTCGGTCTCGGTATCCAGCGAGCTCGTCGCCTCGTCCAGAATGAGTATGCGCGGATTGCGCAGTATGGCGCGGGCGATGGCGATGCGCTGCCGTTCCCCGCCGGAAAGGGTACTGCCCTTATCGCCGACGTAGGTGTTGTAGCCGTCCGGCTGTTTCATAATAAAGCCGTGCGCGTTGGCGAGCATCGCGGCGCGTATGACCTCGTCGCGCGTGGCGCCGGGTTTGGCGTAGGCGATGTTGCCGTAGATGGTGCCGTTGAACAAAAAAGTCTCCTGCAGTACCACGCCGACCTGCGAACGGTAGCAGTGCTCGTCGATATCGCGCAGGTCGCGCCCGTCGACGGTGATCGCGCCCTCCGAAACGTCGTAAAGCCGCATAATAAGGTTCGCCGTGGTGGTTTTGCCGACTCCGCTTCGCCCCACGAGCCCCGCCATTTCGCCGCTGTTGATCTTTAAGTCGATATTTTTAAGCACGGTTTCGCCGTCGGCATAGCCGAACGAAACGCCGCGGAACTCTATATCGCCGTTTATGCGTTCCGGGAACACGGTCCCCTGCCGCATCTCGCTCTTTTCGTCAAGCAGCTCCACCACTTTGGAAACCGAGATCATCGCGCGGGAGATACGCCGCGGCAGGAAGGACATCCAGCGGATGGGGCCGTAGATGAGCGCGACGTAGGAAAGGAACGCCTGCATCCCGCCGAGAGTGGCGTTTCCGCCGGAGGTGATGAACGAGGGATCGCCCACCAGCTCGCAGCCGAGGAAGAACAGCACGGCGAATTCGCCCACGCCGAGCATAAAGTTCGCGAAAGGCATTACCAGGTTCCAGAACACCTCGTTGCGCATACTCGTTTTCGCGATACGAAGCGCCGCTTCGTCAAAACGCTTTTCCTCCCGCTTTTCGGTGCCGTAGGTCTTCACCACGCGGATGCCGGAGAACACGTCGTGCATAAGCGTGCCGGCTTCCTCCTCCAGGTTCCACTGGCGGTGATAGCGGCGATGCGTGCGATGGGTTATCTTGCGGAACATTATAAGCAGAAGCGGCACGGGAAGCAGGACCGCGACCGTGAGCTTCCAGTTCAGCACGAACAGCGTTACCGCCACGACAGCGAATATAAACAGGTTCTGCATCACCTCGGAAGCGAACATCGTTATGAATTCGCTTAATTCGTTCGTATCGCCGGAAACGCGCTGTATAAGCTCGCCCGCGCTGCGGCGATTGAGCCCGGTAAGCGAAAGGTCCTGTATCTTGCGGAAAATATCGCCGCGCAGGTTTACTATTATATTCCGCGAGGAACGCGCCACGGTGAGCCGCCGCACCAGCGTGAGCAGAGCGCTTACAAGCCCTATGCCCGCCAGCGCGAGCACGAGCAGGATATATCCGCTTTTCGCGCCGGGGGCGGCGCTTCTTAAATAGCCGTCGATCATTTCGCGGTTTATAAGCGGACCTGCTATGGCGAGCGCGGAGATCAACAGCAGAACGATCCCGGAAACGAGCAGTCTGCCGGCTTCCGGCTTCACGTATGGCAGCAGGCGGGCGAACAGCCGCTTTTTGTCGGTACATTCAAGGCAGCTCGTCATCCCGCGGCGGTAAGGTCTGCCGCATTTCGGGCAGCGCGGTATCTCCGGGTCCGGGATGTCCTTCCCCTGCCGCGCGGCTTCGAATTTGCGGGAAGCGGCGCGGAATTCCGCGGCGTGCTCCATACTTGCGCGGCAAAGCTCGATATCGCCGTTTTCGTCCGACGATTCAAGCGAAACGCAGCCCCAGTTCTGCACGAACTTGATTTCGCCAAGCGCCGCAAGCTCCCAAACCTTCACCCTCTCGCCGCCGAGATAGACGTTCAAAGCGCCGCCGAAAAGGGCGCAGACGCCTATGCCGCCGACTTTGCCGAAGCCGAGGTCGTAGCGCAGTATATACGGTTTTTCGTCGCCGCAGTCGGCCCTTGCCGCCGATTCGGGCGGGGCGAAAGCGGACGCGGCGGTAAAATGCTCTTTTCTCATTTCGGTAATAATTACAGGTAAAGTTCTATCCTCTTATAGCTTCTGCGGTCCAGAAGCGCGTAATCGTCGATGCGGTAGCGGTTGCCGTCCACGTCGGTTATAATAAGCATCCCGCCGCCGACGCGCGCTATGCTGCGGTAGGTGTCGCTGCAGGAAAATTCCATCGGTCCGCGGTCGGTCTCGACCTTCCAGTAGGAATAGCCGAGCTTTTCCTTTAACGACGAAACGGACTTTATAACCGGGCAGAAATACTTGCGTTCGAGCTCGCCGCGTATTATTTTTTGCGCTTCCTCCGGGAATTCGTTCACGTCGCGTATCATCGCGTATTCGCGCCCGTCGCGGTCGAGCACGGATATATATTCATCCGGCGTTTCGAACGGGAAACAGCGGTGGAACCACACCCTGCCGACGTCCTGTTTTTTCATCGGCGGTTCGGAATCCTGCTCCAGATCGTCGCCGAACTCCGGCAGGACCGCCTCCAGCCCCGGGAACCCGCCGGGAGTAACGTAAAACCGCGAATCCGCCGGGTCAAGATATGTGATTTTAGCCAAATCAAGATAATTGTCCATAAATAAACCTCAAAAGTATCGGTGTGCCGTGCACGGAACGGAATCATTCGATCCCCACGGTTTTAAGCGCTTCCGCCTGAAGCTTGTAAAGCTTGTAGTAAACTCCCTTTTGCTTCAGCAGTTCTTCCGCCGTGCCGCTTTCGGCGACTTTGCCGTCCTCCAGCGCGATCAGCCGGTCCGCGTTGCGCAGGGTGGAAAGGCGGTGGGCGATAACGACGGTGGTGCGGTCCCGCGTGAGCTTTTCCAGCGCGCGCTGGATGCCGCGCTCGGTCTGCGTGTCCATCGCGGCGGTGGCTTCGTCCAAAATGAGTATGCGCGGGTCGCGCAGGATCGCCCTCGCGATCGAAACACGCTGTTTTTCGCCGCCGGAAAGCTCTTTTAATCCCATTCCGATGCGCGTGTCGTAGCCGTCCGGCATCTTAATAATAAAATCGTGCGCGGAAGCGGTCTTCGCCGCCTCTATAACCTCCTCGCGCGTGGCTTCCGGGCGGGCGTAGCGTATGTTTTCCAGAATGCTCCCGCGGAACAGATAGGTCTCCTGCGAGACTATCGCGACGCTTTCGCGAAGATATGCGAACGGCAGTTTTTTAATGTTCACGCCGTCTATAAGCACCTCGCCCTCCTTAACGTCGTAAAGCCGCGTGAGCAGGTTCGCGAGCGTGCTTTTTCCGGCGCCGGTCTTGCCCACTATGCCCAGCATCGTGCCCGCCGGGACCGAAAAGCTCACGCCGTCTATGACCTTGCGGTTTTCGACGTAGGAGAACGAAACGTTTCTGAATTCCACCGCGCCGCGCGGTTCTTCGGGGATGATCGGCTCCTCCGCCTCGCGCACTTCGGGCTGCGCGTCGGTTATTTCGAACAGGCGCTGGAACGCGTTCAGCGAATCGCTCCACCAGTTCGTAACGTCGGCAAGCTGTTCTATCGGCCCGTAGATAAGCGCGAAGTAGGCGATGAACGCCATCAGACGCCCGTAGGTCATACCGCCCGCCGCGTTCATTACCTGCAGACCGCCGAACGCCCACACGACGTAGGAGCCGATCCGCAGCACGTAATACAGCAGCGGATACACCCGCGCGATATGGTTTTCCAGATCGAAGCCCGCGTCGGCGGCTTCTTTGCTCTTCGCGCCGAAGCGGCGCATCTCCTCGTCCTCGCGGGAGAAGGATTTTACCACGCGCATACCGTTCAATACGTCGGAAATAAGCGAATTGAAGGAACGGCGGCGCGAATAGCGCTTGGCGTATAGCTTATCGAAAATGCGGAACAGATATTTGAACGCGAGGAAGAACAGCGGGATGGTAATGAACGTATAAAGCGCCAGCACCAGATTCTGCGTGAACATAACGGCCACGACCACGGCGAGCTGTATCACGTTGAGCACGAGATAGGGGAACCCGTCGCAGAAGAACCAGTAAAGCGTTAAGCTGTCGCTGTTGACCTGAGTCATAAGCCCGCCGGTCTGCCGGTTGGTGAAGAACCCGAGCGAAAGGTCGCTTATCGTGTTGAAAATCGTTTTCTTAACGTCGTAGGTCACCTTCGCCGCCACCGTGGCGCTTGCCGCGCCGGTAACGAGGTTGACCGCAAGCGCGCCGACGCGCACGGCGACCATAAGCAGCACTATACGCCCCACGTCCGCGGCGACGGAGGCGGGATTGGTAAGTACGTCGTCGTAAAGTATCTCGTTGGCGATATAGGGGGTGACCATCCCGAGCGCCGCCGTCAGCGTGAACGCGACGAACATAATGATTATGTATTTTTTATATTTCACGAACTGTTTCGCCAGCCGTTTCACGAGCTTCGCCTTGTCCATGCAGTTGGGGCAGACCTTAAGCTCCTCGTCCGGGTAACGCCTGCCGCACTTGGGGCAGACGTGCTTTTCGTAATTCTCGTCGGCAAAATCCGATTCTTTAAGTTCGCCGTTCTTTTTAAGCTCCGAAACGGCGCGGCAGAACACCGCGGCGCCGTGCTTGCAGGCGGAGGAATAATTAAACAGCACCCTGTCCGCGCCGCCTATCTCCGCCGAAACGCGCCCGGTGGAAATAAGCTGCTCCGCCTTCGGCTCGCCCACGTCGGCAAGCCGGAACTTTTCGAACCCGGTAACGTGAAAATCCTCCGCGCGGCGGGGCAGACCGTCCGGGCGTTTGCCGGCGGAGGAAAAGGTGAGATACCCCTCCGCGACGGCGAACCCGTCGGGAAACAGCATAACGAAGCAGTCGCCGAACGCGCCGGACTCGCACATATCGAAGCGCAGCGAAACGAGGGCCTGTTCGGGATCCAGCCCCTCGGATGCGAAATAACCTATGACCGTAGACGGTATTTTATCCACAAAAACCGTTTTCATAAAAAGCACCGTCCGCAAGCGCGGCAAATACAAAGAATACAAAATAATATACCGATACAATTTTGTATTATACTCCCGTTTTCGTCAAAAATCAAGCGTTGAAGCAAATAATCGGACCGAATTTATCGCCTTCGCACTTGAAAAACGCGAAAAAATATGATAGAATACAGAAAATACAAGTGATCATTATACGGAGAGTACCGAAATGCGCAATATAGCCGTGCTTGGGTTCGGCGTTGTGGGCGGCGGCATTTACGAGGCGCTGAAGCCCTGCATAAACCCGCCCCTGTCCGAAGTGAACATCAAATACATACTCGACCTGCGCAGCTTCCCCGGGCATCCGCTTGCCGACAGAGTGACTTCCGATTACGACCGCATACTTGCCGACGGTTCGGTGGAAGCGGTGGTGGAAACGATGGGCGGCGTAGACCCGGCGTACGGGTTCTGTCTAGCCGCGCTCAAAGCCGGAAAGCACGTTATAACCTCCAACAAAGCGGTGGTCGACGCTCACGGCGAAGAGCTGGAGCGCGTCGCCATGGAAAACGGCGTCTGCTATCTTTACGAAGCGAGCGTCGGCGGCGGCATCCCGGTGGTGGAGCCGATGCGGAGCTGCTTTTACGCCGACACGGTAACGCGCGTGGCGGGGATACTCAACGGCACCACGAACTATATACTCACGCATATGCGGAGCGAAGGCATTACCCTGGCGGAGGCGCTGGACGTGGCGCGCCGGCTGGGCTATGCGGAGCGCGACCCGAAAGCCGACCTTGCGGGGCTGGACACGGCGCGCAAGCTTGCCATACTTGCCGGGATCGCGTTCGGCAGGTATATAAGCTATACCGACATCCCCGTTATAGAGGGCATAGAGGACGTTACTCTGGAGGACATTCAGCTTGCCGAGCAGGCGGGCTGCCTGATAAAGCTTTTCGCGGTGGCGGAGCGCAGCGGCCCCGACCACGCTCATATGACAGTGGCTCCCTTCCTGGTGGGCTGGCACAGTCTGTTCCACGCGGTGCACGACGCGCAGAACGCCGTCTGCGTCACGGGGAGCATCGTGGGGGACACGGTGTTCTACGGCAGCGGCGCGGGCAGGATGCCCACTGCGGCGGCTGTGTGCGGCGACGTCGCGCGGGCGCTTAACGGCGATTATAAATACCACATCCGCAAAAAATGCGAACCCGGCTTTATACTTCCGGAGGACGAAAGCAGGTTCCGCAAGGCGGTGCTGCCCAACGGGAAGACGTACAGGGTTTACGAAAAATAACAACTCCGGGCAAAGCAAAAAGAGAGGGCTTTTGAAGCCCTCTCTTTTTGCAGCGGTTTATACGGTTTTATGCCGGTTTACGCTTTTTTCTTTTTGATGATGAAAGCTGCGGCGCCGCCGATCACAGCAACCGCGGCAACGACGATGCCGATGATGGCTCCGGTGCCGAGTCCGCCCTTCTTCTCTTCGGGCTTGGATTCTTCGGCCTTGGATTCCGCGGCGGATTCGGCGGGTTTGGATTCTTCCTTGGATTCTTCTTTGGATTCTTCCTTGGATTCAACGGGTTCCTCGGAGGATTCGACCGGCTCTTCGGAGGATTCGACCGGGATATCTTCGCCGGAAGTCCCCGCGAACGCGCGGGTTATCTTCCCGTTGGTCTCGTCGTAGATCAGTTCCACTCTGTCGCCGGCTTTCAGCGCGAGCGCGGCGGCTTTGCCTTCGACGTTGTTGTCGGAGCCGTCGGAATGTACGGCAAGCAGCACTTCGTCTTCGGCAAGGGTGCCGGCCCAGTTGCCGGTCCCGGCGGGTTCGGCGGGATCCTCGACTACTTCGTAAATCCCTTCTTCGACTTTCTTAAGATATACGTTTACCGACCATTTGGTATTGCTGTTTTCCATATTGAAGCCGGGGAGGAACACGCTTATGTCGCCGCCGGTGATGGAGGAATTGACCTTCGCGCTCTTTGCGGCGGTAAGGAAGTTGAAGCCATCGCCTTCCACGGGTTCAATGGGTTCTTCGGAGGATTCGACGATCGTTTCCTCGGAGGATTCGACAACGGGTTCCGGAGTCGGTTCCGGACGTCTGGTGCCGAGTCCTTCGGGGATCGCGTCGTAGATACCGTAGGTGTAGATATACATCTTTTTGCCGACTTCGCCGTGGAGTATGTAGGAGATCGAGGTGAAACGGTGCCTGCCGTCATCAAAACGCTTGCTGTCGGAGGAGTTAACATAGGTGCCCCAGTCCCAAACGACGTATCCGTCGCCTTTGGTGTTATCGACCACATACTGTGCGTAATCAACTTTGAACATTGAAACGAGCCATAAATCTGCGACTTTGTTTTCGGCGGCCTTATCCTTGCGGGTGTAGTGCGCCTGAACCGCCTCGTCGAAGGTGACTCCGTCGGCGGAGGCGTAATCAACGACCGCATAAGCTTTTGCGGCTTCTTTTCCGTCGCCTACGTAAATATCATCGCCGTAAAGAACCGTTCCGCCGTTAACGAACGTGAGGTCTATGGTGGCGGTCGCCGCGGTCAGGGTGACGATAACCGTCCCGTCGTCCTCGTATTCGAGTTCGCAGCCGCTGACGCTCTGCACGTCTGCGCCGTGGTCTGCCTGCGGACGCAGGTCAACAAGAAGATTGCTGTCCGCCGCGGAAACGGAGAGCGTGAGAGCCGCCGTTACGAGCAGCGCCGCGACGATCATTAAAGAAATCAGCTTTTTCATGTTTTTTTCCTTTCGTTTTTTATCGCGCGTTCGGGCGCGAATCTTATTATATGTATAATATCAAATTTTCGCATAAAAGTCAAGCCCAAAAAGAAGTATGTAAAATATTGTCGAAAACCCCCTGCGGGAAGCAGGATTGCACTTGATTTTCGCGGGTAATATATGGTATAATGTCCGTAAGTAAGCATATGAAACGGAGAAGCATTGTATGAAACTGCTTGTTAAAAACGTTCTGCCGATAAACGGCGACGGAAAAACGCTTTGCGACGTTGCCGTTACCAACGGGATCATCACCGCGATAGGCAGGGCGCCGGAGGGATTCGCGCCGGACGATACGGTAGAAGGCGGCGGTCGGCTTTGTATGCCCGCGCTGGTGAATGCGCATACGCATATGTATATGTCGGTCCTTAGGGGCGCGGCGGACGATCTGCCGTTTATGCAGTGGCTTTTCGAAGGCGTTATGCCCCGCGAGGACAAAATGGACGTCGGTCAGGCGTACTGGGGCTCGCTTTTAAGCTGCGTTGAAATGATACGCCGCGGCTGCTGCACGTTCAACGATATGCACCTGTTCCCGGGCGCCGCCGCCAGAGCGGCGCAGGATATAGGCATGCGCGCCGTTGTGAACCGCGCGGTTACCGGCCCCGACGGCGGCGAGCGCCGGATAAATGAAATGCTTGGCGAGATCAACGAGTTCAAGGGCTGCAGGAACGTTTATTTCATGATCGCACCGCACGCTATATACACCTGCTCGCAGGAGTATCTTACGAAGCTTGCCGATATTGCCGAAGAGCTTGCGCTTCCGGTGCACATACATCTTTCGGAAAGCGTTGCGGAGATGAACGACTGTCTGCGCGACCACGGCTGCACTCCGGTGGAATATCTGGTGAAAATGGGCTTTTTCAAAAACAAAACGCTGGCGGCGCATTGCGTACAGCTTACCGAGACCGACATACTCCTGCTCGCGGAGCACGGGGTGAGCGTCGCCGCCAACCCGAAGAGCAACCTCAAGCTGGGCAACGGCATCGCGCCGGTATATCAGCTCGACAAGGCGGGCGTGAACGTCTGCATCGGCACCGATTCGGCGGCTTCGAACAATTCGCTTAATATGTTTTCCGAAATGAACTACACCGCGCTGCTGCACAAGGGCACGAACGGAGATCCTACGGTGATCCCCGCCCGCAAGGCGTTTGAAATGGCGACCGTGAACGGAGCGAAGGCACTGTGCATAGACAAGCTCGGCAGGCTGGAGCCCGGCTGGAAAGCCGATTTGGTGCTGCTGGACACCGACGTGCCGCAGATGATGCCCCTGCGCGACCTTTACGCCGCGGTCGTATATTCCTGCGACGGCAGCGAGACCGACACCGTGATAATCGACGGCCGCCCGGTTTATCTGCACAAAGAGTTTACCACCATCGACACCGAAGAGCTTTATTACAATATAAGAAAGATAGCGGAGGTTATTTGAAATGGCATACGATATCAGAGATATTTCGCTTTGGGAAAGCGGCGAGACCAAGATACGCTGGGTAAAGAACAATATGGCGCTGCTGCGCGGGATAGAGGAAGAATTTCTGCGCACCAAGCCCTTTGAAGGGCTGCGCGTTTCGCTTTCGGTGCATCTGGAAGCCAAAACCGCCTACCTTTGCCGCGTGCTCGCGGCGGGCGGCGCGGAGATGTATATTACCGGTAGCAACCCGCTTTCCACGCAGGACGACGTGGCGGCGGCGCTGGCGCACGGCGGGCTGAACGTCTATGCCTACCACGGCTGCACCGGCGAGGAATACGAGCGCCACACCTCGCAGGTCATCGCCGAGGGCAGACCGAACATAATCATCGACGACGGCGGCGACCTGGTGAACCTTATACACACCAAATACCGCGAACTGCTGCCGAACGTGATCGGCGGCTGCGAGGAGACTACGACCGGCATTATCCGCCTGCACGCGATGGCGCGCGAGGGAGTGCTTGAATTCCCGATGATGCTGGTGAACGACGCCGACTGCAAGCATCTGTTCGACAACCGCTACGGCACCGGACAGTCGGTCTGGGACGGCATAAACCGCACGACGAACCTTATTGTCGCCGGCAAAAAAGTTGTTGTCGCCGGGTACGGCTGGTGCGGCAAGGGCGTGGCGATGCGCGCCAAAGGACTGGGCGCCTCTGTTATAGTTACCGAAGTCGATCCCATCCGCGCGATGGAAGCGGTTATGGACGGGTTCGCCGTTATGCCCATGGAGCAGGCGGCGCCGCTGGGCGATTTCTTCTGCACGGTTACCGGCGACTGCGAGATCATCACCACCAAACATTTCCCGCTGCTTAAAGACGGCGCGATACTCACCAACGCCGGGCATTTCGACGTCGAAGTGGATATGAAAGCCCTGCGCGAATACGCGGTCGAAACGCGCGAGGCGCGCAACAACATCCGGGGATACAAACTGCCGAACGGCAGGTGGGTATACGTCATCGCGGAGGGCAGGCTGGTGAACATCTGCGCCGGCGACGGACACCCCGCAGAGATAATGGATATGTCGTTCGCGATCCAGGCGCTTTCCGCGCGGTATCTGGTGATGAACAAAGGCAAGCTGACCGAAAAGCTTTACCACGTCCCGCGTGAGATCGACGAAGCCGTCGCCCGCCGCCAGCTCGCGGCGTGGGGCTGCTCCATCGACGAGCTTACCGAATCGCAGAAAGAATACCTTTCCGCGTGGAAACACTGAAACAAAGGAGAAAGAATATGTCTACGCCTCACAACTCGGCGAACGCCGGGGATATCGCAAAAACCGTCGTTATGTGCGGCGACCCGCGCCGCGTGGAGTATATCGCGAAGAACTTTTTGGAAAACGCCGTGATGTTCAACGAGGTCCGCGGGATGTACGGATTCACCGGGTATTACGCCGGAAAGCGGATCTCCGTTATGGGACACGGGATGGGGATGCCCTCACTGGGCATCTACGTCCACGAGCTTTATAATTTCTACGGCGTGAAGAACGTTATCCGCGCCGGGAGCGCCGGAGGGCTTTGCGACGACGTGAAGCTGCGCGACATAGTTATAGCGCAGGGGACCTGCACGGACAGCAACTTCGCCTGGCAGTACGGCATAACCGGGCAGTTCGCGCCGATTGCGGATTTCTCGCTGCTGCGCCGCGCGGTGGAGACGGCGGAAAAGCTTTCGCTCCCCGTAAAAGTCGGCAACATATATTCCACCGACGTTTTCTATTCGCCGCGGTCGGCAAACGATTCTATGCGCGAAATGGGCGTGCTCGCCGTGGAAATGGAAGCCGCCGCGCTTTATATGATCGCCGCGAAGGCGCACGCGAAGGCGCTTTGCGTCTGCACCGTGAGCGACCACCTCTATTCCGAAGAAAAGCTTTCCGTGGAGGAGCGCCAGACCGGGTTCAACGATATGATAAAGCTCTGCCTCACCGTCGCCGCGGAAGCGGAGGAATGATCCGTGGGCAACATAAAAGGTCTGCACCACGCCGCGATAAAGCTTTGCGGCGAGGAGGAATACAAAAAAGCCGTCGCGTTCTACCGCGACGTGCTGGGGCTGGAAGTACTGCGCGAATGGGGCGAGGGAGAAAACAGCGCCTGCATGCTGGGCACCGTTCACGGGCGCGTGGAGCTTTTTGCGAACGCGGAAAGCGATCTGCCGCAGGGCAGTATCCGCCACCTCGCCTTTGACGTGCGCGATACCGACGCGCTTTGCGAAGCCGTGAAAGCCGCGGGATACGAGGTTTTTGACGGCCCGCGCGACGTTATGATACCCTCGCGCCCGCCGTATCCGGCGCGCATAGCCTTCTGTCGCGGCCCCGCGGGTGAGGAAATAGAGTTCTTCTGCGAAAAATAGTATATTAAAACCGTCCGGAAACGATTAAACGGACTGCAAAACAACAGCAGTCCGTTTTTCGTATGTTTTTTATTGTTGCCTCGCACGTGCAAGGAAATACATAAACTTAACCGTTCTTCTTTTTAACCAGCGTTACGACCAGCGCCGCGACGCCGTAGACGGCGAAGTACACCGCCGAAGCGAGCACGAAGAACACCGCCCAGGCGTTCAGCTTTGCGTCGCGCACGTTGGAAAACAGCGCGAAAACGCAGAGCATCGCCGCGACGTAGTTTATAACGATGTGAAGCCCGCGCTTTGCCTGCGGAGAGAGCTTTTTGGAACCGAACAGCAGGAAGCTCAAACCGAACACCGCGGAAAACGCGGCTATCGCAAGGTCGGCGAGCACCAGCCGTTTTGCGAACAGCGAAATGGTAACGCTGTTGTTGTCGTTCGTGCCGAGCGCGATGAAGCACACCCACAGAAAGCTTATCGCCGAAAACGCGATAAGAGCATAGAAAGCGCACCGCCGCAGGGCGGCTTTTTTCGTTTCGTTATCCATATTATATACCGCGGACGAACGCGCGCGCCTGCTCCGAAAGCGACTCCGCCTCGACCGAAGCGGTGATAACGCAGTTTATGTTGTGGTCGGCGGTGATGCGGTCCGCCGCGGCGAGAAATTCCTCGAAAGCTTTAATATCGCCGCCGCAGATCTTAAGCGCGCTGTCGATGAACAGGTCGGTTATATCGTAATTGCAGGCGAGCATGCCGCAAAGGAAGCCATAGAGCTTCTGCGCGTCGTTTATGCCGTATTCCTTCGCGTCGACGAGACGCGCGTGATATTTGATATCGAAGGTGAGCTTTCTGCCGTATTCCACGCAGATAACGACGCCGTCGGATTCCCTCGACGCCCTGTTCACCTCGTCGATAAGAGCTTTTGTTTTTCCGGTGCCTTTGAGCCCTACGATAAGTTGCATTTTATTTACTCTCTTTCTTCCGGCTGCGGGATTTTGCGCGCCGCGCCGAAGCCGGACCGGCGGGCAGCGCGCTTACGCTGTCTGTATTTATATAATACTTGATATTTTCGGAAAAATCAACACCGCGCGCTCAAATTAATTTTATTTTTTCCTCCAGCGCGGCTTTTCCCTCCTCGTACCCGGGCTTTCCGAGCAGCGCGAACATATTCTTCTTATACGCCTCCACGCCCGGCTGGTCGAAGGGATTCACCTCCAGCATATAGCCCGAGGCGGCGCAGGCGATGAAGAAGAAATAGATCAGCTCGCCCAGACTGCGCGCGTCCCTGCCGCCGAAGTCGACAATAAGACTTTCGGTGCCGCCGTCGCGGTGCGCGAGCAGCGTTCCCAACATCGCGCGCTCGTTTATCTCGTCGAAAGTCTTCCCCGCGAGGAAGTTGAGCCCGTCGCCGTTTTCTTTATCGAACGGGACGCGCGGCGAATCCTTTTCGGAGCCGCGGGGCAGCGCTATCGTCTCGAAGAGTATCGGCGAGCCCTCCTGAACGAACTGCCCCAGGGAGTGCAGGTCGCTCGAATAGGTGACGGAGGCGGGGAACAGCCCTTTGTGCTCCTTGCCCTCGCTTTCGCCGAAGAGCTGCTTGTACCATTCGCCCATAAAGCGGAAATCCGGGTCGTAGCTCACAAGCACTTCGCACTTTTTC
Source organism: Clostridia bacterium (assembly GCA_017447445.1). Classification (GTDB taxonomy): domain Bacteria; phylum Bacillota; class Clostridia; order Oscillospirales; family CAG-382; genus Coliplasma. The sequence continues at coordinate 47,372 of JAFSNK010000005.1, forward strand.
CCGCGGGAGAGCATAACGTGGCGCAGTACCGCATAGGTATAGGCGGGGTTGTCGAGCCCCGCGGCAAACAGACTTTCACGCTCCGCGACAGCGCCCGCAAGCAGAGCGCCGGTATCCACCCCCGCGGCCTCCGCGGGAAGCAGACCGACGGCGGTGAGCACCGAAAACCTGCCGCCGACGTCGTCCGGGACCACGAAGCATTCGTACCCCTCTTTGTCCGCGAGCGATTTAAGCGCGCCGCGGCGCGCGTCGGTGGTGGCGAAGATGCGTTTTGCCGCCTCTTCCCTGCCGTAGCACTCCTCCATATATTTCTTTACCAGCCGGAACGCCACCGCGCTTTCGGTGGTGGTGCCGGATTTGCTTATGACGTTAACGCTTACGCGCTTGCCCTCGCAAAGCGACATAACGGCGTTGAACTCCCGCCCGGAGAAGGAATTACCGATGAAATAAACCTCCGGATCGCCGTTTTTAAGCTGATTGTGATAAGGCGTTTTGAGGTATTCTATAACGGCGCGGGCGCCGAGATACGAGCCGCCGATGCCGACGACCAGCAGCACGTCGCTGTTCGCGCGGATGCGCGCCGCGGCGGCTTTTATACGCTCGTGCTCCGCGTCGCCGGGGCGTATGCCGATATCGCGCCAGCCGAGGAAATCGCTGCCCCTGCCGCTGCCGTTTTTAATGTATTCGTCCGCCTTTTTCAGCAGACCGTCGAACGCGCGAACGTCGGTTTCCGCAACGCTCTGCGCCTGTTTGTACCTGAATCCTACCATTTTTTCGCTTCCTTATTCATTCGTTATTCGTTCGCGCGTCGGCGCGGGCTTTATAGACCTTTCCGCTTATTATACCGCAGCATTCGCCGAAGCCGATGATATAATGCTCGACAAGCGTTATATCGTTCGCCGCGAGGTGGGTGGCGATGCGCTCGGTGGTGTTTATATCGTCGCCGGAGGGGATAACGCAGCCGCTTGGGTGGTTGTGCGCGATTATAACGCCCCTGCCGCGGTTGCGAAGCACGCCTTCCGTGACCGTCCGCAGCGAGAACCGCGCGGAGTTGACGTCGCCGCGGAAGATGAAACCGCTGTCCAGCATTGCGCCGTCTTCGTCGAGCGAGATGGCGCAGACCGTCTCCTGCCGGATGTCCGAATAGGCGCGGAACAGGTATTCCGCCGCCGTTTCCGGCTTGCGGAAATCGCCCACGCCCTTCGCGCCGGTATCCCTTAACGACACCTGGCGCAGCAGCATAAAGAACACCTCCGCGTTCTCTTTAAGTCCGCGGACGGAGCGTATCTCCTCGCCTCCGGCGTCGAGTATTCCCTTTACGGAGCCGAATTTCGCAAGGAGCTCCTTTGCCGTCTGCACGGTGTCGACTCGCGGCATAACGTAATACAGCAGCATTTCGAGCAGTTCGCGATCGGTAAGCACGAAAGCGCCGCTTTTTAATACTTTCATGCGCTGACGCTGGCGGTGTCCGCGCCTCTTTTCGGCACGGTCGAGTTCGCCGCGCTCCTGCGGCGCGCCGCCGTTTTCCGGCATATCAGATCTCCTTCCCCGAAACGATATCCATCGTGTCGGAGGCGATAACGAGTTCCTCGTTCGTGGGGATGACGAGTATTTTCACCTTCGAATCGTCGGCGTGTATTTCGAAGCAGCCGCGGACGCGGTTCTTCTCCTCGTCCAGCTTTATGCCGAAGTATTCCATATCTTTAAGCGCGAGCGCGCGCATCTCGCTGTCGTTTTCGCCGATCCCGGCGGTGAACACCACGCAGTCCAGCCCGTTCATCGCGGCGGCGTAGGCGCCGACGTATTTCTTTATCTGGTAGGCGAGCAGGTCGATGGCGAGCTTGGCGCGCCCGTTGCCCTGCGCAGCGGCGGCGCGGACGTCGCGCAGGTCGGAGGAAACGCCCGAAAGCCCCAGGAACCCGCACTGCTTGTTAAGCCACGCGCCCATTTTGTCGGCGGGGATGCCCTCGCGCAGCATAAGCAGCGGGACGATGGCAGGGTCGATAGAGCCGCAGCGCGAACCCATTATAACGCCCTCCAGCGGGGTAAGTCCCATGGAGGTGTCCACGCATTTTCCGGCGTTTACGGCGGAAATGGAGGAGCCGTTGCCGAGGTGGCAGGTAACTATTTTGGCGTTCGGGTCGCCCAGATATTCTATCGCCTTGCCCGAAACGTAGCGGTGCGAGGTGCCGTGCGCGCCGTAGCGGCGGATGGCGTATTTCTGCGCGAGCTCGTAGGGGATGGCGTAGGTGTACGCCTCCGGCGGCATCGTCTGGTGGAATGCGGTGTCTATAACGAGCACCTGCGGAGTGGAGGGCATTACCTCCATACAGCCGCGGATGCCGAGCAGATGCGGACCGGTGTGCAGCGGCGCGAGGTCGCGGCATTTTTCGAGGTCGGCAAGGACTTTATCGTCGACAAGCACGCTTTTTATAAGCCAGGGGCCGCCGTGGACTATGCGGTGACCGACGGCGGAAATTGCGGACATATCCTCTATGCAGCCGATCTCCTTGTCTGTAAGCGATTCGACCAGCGCGGATACCGCCTGCGCGTGCGTGGGCATCGGGATATCCTTCTGCACCTTTTCCTTGCCCACGGTGTTGTGGGTGAGCTTTCCGTCGATACCGATGCGCTCGCAAAGACCTTTTGCGACTACCTCGCGCGTGTCCATATCGAACAACTGGTATTTAAGAGACGAGCTTCCGGCGTTGACAACGAGTATAAACATATACTTCTCCTTATTGACATTTTGTGTTTTTTACATTATACTACCGTTAAGCGTGAATTGCAAGGGATTTTTGTAAATGGACGAAACGCGTTTCTGCGCGGTGATCTGCGAATACAATCCGTTCCACCGCGGGCACCTGTTCCAATTAAATAAAATAAAAGAACGCTTCGGCGCCTCCGTATGCGTTATGAGCGGCGACCTCGTTCAGCGCGGGGATATCGCCGTCGCGGACAAATACACCCGCGCCCGCGCCGCGCTGGAATGCGGGGCGGACCTTGTGCTGGAACTTCCCGCGCCGTGGTGCTGCGCCTCCGCGGCGGATTTCGCACGGGCGGGGGTGTCACTCGCCGCGCGCGCCGGGGCTTCCGCGCTCGCTTTCGGAGTCCGCGCGGAGCCGGACGTTCTGCGCGGTATCGCCGCGCTCGTCTCCGGGGACGGCTTTGCTTCGGAAATAAAACGCGCCTCCGGCGGAAAGAACGTGTCGTTCCCCGCTGCGCTGGAAAAAGCCGTGCGCGCCCGGCTGGGAGAAGAGGCGGCGGACGCCCTGCGCGAGCCGAACAACATACTCGCGGTCGAATACCTTAAAAACCTGCGCGGCTCCGGTATGGAGCCGTTCGCGGTGGCGCGGAACGCGGGTTTTGGATCCTCCGGCGAGATACGCGCGCTCGGCGATACCGAAAAAATGCTCGCCCTCCTGCCCGAAAACAGCGCAAAGGTGTTTGCGGAGGCGTTCGCACACGGCGGCAAGCGCGAAATTTCGCGGCTGGACGCGCATTTTGTCGCATTCTTCCGCACTTTGCGCGGCAGGGAGCCGCTTTCGGGGATCTACGGTATGACTTCCGACCTCGCGGCGAAATTCCTGCGCGAGGCGAAGCATTCCGGCGGCTTCGAAGAGCTTTGCGCGCTCTGCGTCGACAAAAAATACACTCTTGCCCGCGTGCGCCGCGCGGCGATAGCCGCCGTGCTCGGATATACCGCCGCGGAGGTGAAAAAGGACCCGCCCTTTACCACTCTGCTCGCCGCGAACGCAAAGGGCCGCGCGCTGCTTGCTTCTTTAAGAAAGACCGGGCGTTTGACGGTGGTCACCAAGCCCGCCGACGCACCCGCGAACGTGCGGGAGGAATTCGCTTCTTCCGCGCGCGCTTCCGCGCTCGCCTCGCTCGCGGCGGAAATACCGCAGGCGTGCGACAGGGGCGCATCGCCGACTGTTATTACGCGTTGAAGCGCCCGAAATATATCCGATAATCCATTTATCCACGAGGTGAATTATATGCGCCACTTGTTTATCGTAAACCCCGCGGCGGGCAGGAAGGACCGCTCCGCGTCGATAAAAAGCACGGTGGAAAGTCTGCTGCTGACCGACCCTTACGACGTGCTTGTTACCGAATCGCCCGGCGACGCGACGGTGAAAACGCGCGAATATCTGCGCGCCCATTCCGGCGAAACCGTGCGCGTTTACGCCTGCGGAGGCGACGGGACGCTGTGCGAGACGGCGAACGGAGTGTGGGAATCCGGCTGCGCGGACTGCGCGATAGGCGTGGTGCCGATCGGTTCGGGCAACGATTTCGCAAAGAGCTTCGACGTTCCGGCGGACAGGTTCTGCAACCTGCGCGAGCTTACGCGCGGCGAAGAGGTGCCTATCGACCTGCTTCGTGTAAAAAGCGAAGACGGGACCGAGCGCATCAGTCTGAACATAGTTTCGGCGGGGTTCGACGCGGCGGTGTGCAAGGGGCAGGAAAAGTTCAAAAAATGGCCGCTGGTCAGCGGCAGTACGGCTTATAATATGTCGCTGGCGCAATGCCTTGTTTCCAAGACAAAAAACCGCCTGCGCGTGCTGGTGGACGGCGAAGAGATAATCAACGGCAAAAAGCCGCTGCTGTTCGCCATCGCCGCGAACGGCAGGTATTACGGCGGCGGGTTCAAGGCGTCGCCCTATTCCGACCTTTCCGACGGCCTGCTGGACTGCGTGGCGATAGACACGGTCCCGAAGATAAGATTCCTGCGGCTGGTGGGCAAGTTCCGCGCCGGGCGGCATATAGAAGAAATGCAGGACGTCGTTACCTACCGGCAGTGCAGAAGTATGCGGATCTGCGCCGAGGGGATGATTGATATGAACGTCGACGGCGAGATAGTGCCGATGCGCGACCCGACGATAGAGATCGTCCCCGCCGCGATAAAGGTGATAGTGCCTAAAGAAAACGCATAGTACCGACGAAACAGACTGGTAAAAAGAAGAGCCGCATTATGAACAGAACCGCTTTTTCGGTAATACTCGCGCCGATGCTGTGACTGTGCACGCTGTTTTCGGCGGCGTGCTCCGGCGGAATGCCGGACCTGCTGTTCCGCAACCGCGTTTACGACCTCGCGGGGATATTCAATTTCGGCAGCGAATCGGGGAACGGGATGCTCGGCTTCTATACCAACCTGCCGGGCAGCCGTATGACCGAGCTTGCCTCCTGTTGGGAATCGATGGAAGCGCACTTTCGGGGCTCGATAGACGAATTTACGGCGAGCTTAAAGGAAGCGGGATAAAGAAACAAAAAAATACTCCGGGCGCTCGTTCTCCGAAGTATTTTTTATTTCGTTTTACAGATACTTTTTTATTTCGCCTATCGGCAGGCCGATAACGTTGTCGATATCGCCGTCGACCGATTCCACCAGCCCCGCGCCGCGCTCCTGGATCCCGTACGCCCCGGCTTTGTCCAGCGGTTCTCCGGTGGCGACGTAGGAATCTATCTCTTCCCCGCCGAGCTCGCGGAAGCGCACCCGCGTGGAGCAGACTCCGCTTTTTTCTTCGCCGCCCGGATATATGACCGCGTATCCGGTCAGCACGAAATGCTCCCTGCCGGAAAGCGCGCGCAGCATTCTTTTCGCCTCCGCGGCGTCGCGCGGTTTGCCGAGCACCTCGCCGTCAAGCACCACCACGGTGTCGGCGCCGAGCACCTTTTGCCCGGCGCATTCCGGGCGGGAGGCGACCTCCCGCGCTTTTATAAGCGCGTTGCCGCGCACAAGCGCGCCCGGGTTTGCGGCTTCGGTCAGCTCCTCCGCGCCGGAGGGGACGACGCTGAATTTATATCCCGCCGAAGCGAGTATCTCGCGCCTTCTGGGCGAAGACGAGGCGAGAATAAGCGGTTTTTCGGTGTTTTTGCGGTTTTTGCAAGCCATTTTATGCCTCCGCGGGGTTGAAATAACGTTATTGTTGTGATATAGTAATAGGGTAAAGGATTAAAAACGGGGACGAAGCGCGCGTTCGGGAAAGCGGCTTTTTCTTCCGGACGTCCGGCAGAATACTCTTTCGGGAGGAAAACAAATGAAAATCGACGGCAGCAGATTCAAAAGGATAGTGGTCAAGGTCGGGACCTCGACTTTGACTCACAGCTCGGGATTCATAAACATACGCAAGATCGACAAGCTCGTTTCCTGCCTTGCCGACCTTCACAACGGCGGCAGGGAAATAATACTCGTGAGCTCCGGCGCGGTGAGCTGCGGGCTGGCGCGCGTGGGCTTCCCGCGGGAGACGCTTACGCCCCGGCAGAAGCAGGCGGCGGCGGCCGTGGGGCAGTGCCAGCTTATAGATATGTACGCCCGTCGTTTCGCCGACTACGGCTGCACCATAGCGCAGGTGCTTCTTACGCGCAACGTGGTGGACGAACCGGAGCTGCGCGCCAACGCCGGCGGCACCATAGAGCTTTTGCTGGAGCAGCGCGTTATCCCGGTAGTGAACGAAAACGACACCGTCTCCAACGAGCAGATACGCATCGGAAGCAACGACACGCTCGCCGCCGCGGTCGCGGTGCTGGTACGCGCCGATCTGCTTATAAATATGTCGGACGTGGACGGGCTTTACAGCGCCGACCCGCGCAGCGACCCCGGCGCGACGCTTTTGGAATACGTGGAAAAAATAGACGAAAGAATAATCGCCTGCGCCAAGGGCGCGGGGACGGCGCGCGGCACCGGAGGGATGAAGACCAAGCTGGAAAGCGCGCAGACCGCCGCGGAAGCCGGGATACCCATGATAATACTAAACGGCGCCGACCCGGGCATACTTTACGGCGTGTTCGACGGCGAATTCCGCGGGACGCTGTTTGCCGCGGAGAAAGGAAAAAGCGAATGACTGTACGCGAACTGTGCGAAAGAGCGCGCAAAGCGGCGCCCGCGCTGGCTTGCGCGAGCGAAGATCTGCGCAACGGCGCGCTGCGTGCCATGGGAGAAGCGCTCCGCGCCGGAATGAAAACGGTGCTGGCGGCGAACGCGGAGGATATCGCCCGGGCAAGGGAAAATGGCGTCCCGGAGCCGATGATCGACCGGCTTTCGCTTAACGAAGCCCGCGTCGAAGCGATGGCGGCGGGTGCGGAAAACGTTTCCCTGCTGCCGGACCCGCTTGCCGGAGGCGAGGAGTTCACCCGCCCGAACGGGCTCGTTATAACAAAAAAGCCGGTGCCCTTCGGCGTGATCGCCATTATTTACGAAGCCCGCCCGAACGTGACCGCGGACGCGGCTGCGCTCTGCATAAAATCCGGCAACGCCGTGGTACTGCGCGGCGGAAGCGAGGCGATAAACTCCAACCTCGCCATCGCAAAGATCATTTCGCGCGCGCTGGAAACGGCGGGGCTTCCGGGCGAATGCGTCTGCGCGGTGGAGGATACCACGCGCGCCGCGGCGAACGAGCTGATGCGTATGAAAGGGCTTGTCGACCTGCTGATACCTCGCGGGGGAAAAGCGCTTATCCGCGCCGTGGTGGACAACGCGACCGTGCCGGTGATCGAGACGGGCGCCGGGAACTGCCACGTGTTTATAGATTCCTCCGCCGATAAAGAAACGGCGCTTGCCGTGCTGGAAAACGCCAAATGCTCCCGCCCCTCGGTGTGCAACGCCGCCGAATCGCTGCTGGTCTGCCGCGACAGGGCGAAAGAGCTGCTTCCGCTTATCCGCGGGCGTATGCCGCGGGTCGAGCTTCGCGGCGACGCGGAGACGTTATCCGTCCTGCCGGATATAAAACCGGCGACGGAAGAGGATTTTTATACCGAATACAACGACTATATACTTTCCGTAAAAGTGGTGGGCGACGTTTACGAGGCGGTCGCGCATATAAACGAGCACGGCACGCATCACAGCGATTGCATAATCACGCGCGACGAATCCAACGCCGCGTATTTCCTTTCGCACGTTGATTCCGCGGCGGTGTATCACAACGCCTCCACCCGCTTCACCGACGGCGGCGAGTTCGGATTCGGCGCCGAGATAGGCATTTCGACGCAGAAGCTCCACGCCCGCGGCCCGATGGGGCTTAAAGAGATGACGACTTATAAGTACGTCGTCCGCGGGAACGGACAAATAAGGGAAAAATAAGAGAATAGGTAATAACGAAAAGTACGGATTTATTTATATTATATCGGTTGAAAACGCCCTTTCGGGCGTTTTCTTCATTATTTGTTCATTCGCCGCAGGCGGAATTCATTCGACGAAGTCGGAATTCATTCGGCGCGAAGCGACGGAATTCATTTGCCGAAGGCAGTTTTCATTCGCGCGAAGCGCGCTCTGTTACATCGGTTTTCCGTCCTTATCGCGGCGTATCTTCGCCGAAGTGGTCTTTACGAACGGCGTGGTGCGGATGACCGCGCGCGTGACCTGCTTATAGGAGGGCAGATCGGAGCACGCCTTGAAGATATCCGATTTGAGTCTGGCGCAAAGCTCTTCTCTCCCGGTGTTCGCAAGCGTCTGCTCGTCGATGGTGCATTCCGCGCACAGCGCGACTTCCATACCCGCCTCGTCGCGCGCGCCGTAAACGATGCATTCGGTGACGTAGGGTATGCTGCCGATATAGAATTCGAGCTCTTCGGGATAGATGTTCTTGCCGTTGCCGAGTATGATTATGTTCTTCTTGCGCCCGGTGATTATAAGCTGACCGATATCGTTGAACCTGCCGTAGTCGCCGGTGAGGAAATATCCGTCCTCGGTGAACACCTCGGCGGTGGCCTGCGGGTTGTTGTAATAACCCATCATGACCGTTTCGCCCTTGCAGGCGATCTCGCCTATGCCCTCTTCGTTCGGGTCGATTATCTTCACGTCGAGACATTCGAGCGGATAGCCGACGGTACGGCAGTCGTTTGTCTTGTCGTCGTGGTTTACCGCGACCAGCGGCGAGCATTCGGTTATTCCGTAGCCGCTGCAGAGCATTATGCCTATCGCGTCGAAGAAATCGCCGATCTCCGGGCGGAGCGGCGCGCCGCCGCAGACGATCTTTTCGAGTCTGCCGCCGAACGCTTCGTGTATTTCGGCGAACAGCGAACGGCGTTTGTCGATGCCTATTTTACGCAAGCCGTTGCTTAATTTTATCGCCGCCTTTATCGCTTTGGTCTTGCCCTTGCTCTCGATCTTGTTCCATATGCTGCGGTAGAACACCTCCACGAACGCGGGGACGAGATAGATGTATTCCGGCTTGTAGTACTGCAGGTTTTTAAGCACTCTTTTAAGACTGTCGTTTATGCAGACGGTCGCGCCGTAGCGGATGGCGACAAGCAGCCCCGCTACAAGCTCGTAGGCGTGGTGATAGGGCAGCACCGAAAGCCCGACGGGGCGTATCTGCGAGGTGCGCAGGCCGTAGAACACCAGCGAGCAGATGTTCTGCTCCGAAAGCATAACTCCCTTCGCCAGCCCGGTGGTGCCGGAGGTGTAGATGAGCAGTTTAAGGTCGTTTATATCGCTTTCCATGGAGGTATAGCCCGTCTCGCCGTCCTCCAGAAACTTTTTGCCCTTCTGCATAAGCAGCTTGTAGGAAAGGAATTCGCCGTCGTCCTCCTCCCGGTCGAAGCAGACGAAATATTTTACATTCGGGATTTTTTCACGGATGCGGCGGAAGGTCTCTTCGCGCTTTCCGTCGCAGAAAATAACGTCGTCCTCACCGTCGTTAATAATGTTTATAAGGTCGCAGTCCGGCAGGTCTTTGTCGATGGTGCAGAACACGCCGTTGCTTTTAAGCGCGGCAAGGCACACGGTTATCCAGAAATAACTGTTCTCGCCCGCGCAGCCGATATGCCCTTCGGCCAGTCCCATCGAATAAAGCGCGGTGCCGATATAATTCGTCTCGTCGTTAAAGCGGGCGTAGGTAACTTCGCGCACGTCTTCGCCTTCGCGGTATTTATAGGCGACGGTGTCGCCGAACTCTGCGACCGCCTGCGCCATAAGGTCTTTCATGTTCTTAAAGGGTTTTACTTCGCGTACAACGTATTTTTTAGGCATTTCGGGTTCTCCTTTTTCGAGTTATATTGCTTCCGGCGTTATGCCGGGTTTGATTCAGCGGACGTATCGTCCGAAAACTTTCGCTATCCTTTGCGAAAGCAGCGTCTTTGTGGGCGGGTGGATGCAGTCGCGCTCGCACACGTCGCCGGACCTTACCAGAGCGCAGTGCCCGTCCGCGGCGGCGAACTCCGCCTGCGCGCGCTGTACGCCGAGCCAGCCCTCGCCGTCCCATTCCAGGCGCGCGTCGCAATCGGCGATCTGCACCAGCGCGATCTCCAGATCTTCGTTATCCTGCGCGGCGCGCAGTACCGAAAAGAACTTTTTGAGCGCGGCGGGATAAAGGCGCGCTTCCCCCGCGCGGGCGTTGCTTTCGCCCTGATACCACACCGCGCCGGAAAGCCGGTACGGTGCGACGGGGCGAAGCATTTTTTCGTATATCTCGCCGGGCTTGTTGAACGCCGCGAACTCCGCGTAAAAATGATCCGGGTGCAGCAGCTCCGCGGGGATATCGTAGATCGCGGCTTCCTTTGCCGGGAGCCAGGAGCGCATTACAGAAGCGCCGATGGAGCAGTTTATCACGCCGACGGCCTTGCCGGTGGATTCGCGCAGGTATTTCCCGGTCAAATACGCTATCGCGCTCCATTTGCCAACGGTTTCGATTTGCGCCGTGTTCCACCCCTGCGCGGAGGTAAACGGGTTTTCGGTGCCCCACGCGCGCTCGGCGAAGAACATCCGCAGCAGCGGATCGGAAACGTATTCGCTTTTCGGCGTATTGGAGGACTCCAGCGTGAATTCGATATTCGACTGCCCCGCGAACAGCAGGACCACGCCGATGCAAACTCCGCGCAGGACCTTCTTTTCGCCGTTGAGGTCGATAAACAGCTCGTAAGGCCCGCCCGCCGGCATCGGGGGCAGACAAAGCTCCCATTCCCCGCCATCGAAGACCGCTTCGCGGCTTATCCCGCAAAGCCCGGCGCGGACCTTGCCGCTTCCGGCGCCGAAAAGCTTTATCGGCATCCCCTCGGCGAAGACCGCGTTTTCCGAGAATATCGGTGCGAGCGTCATAGTTCAGTCCTCCCGCTTTTCGGGCGGTCTGTCGACGCACATCCTCATCGTGTTGCGCATCGGGCGCTTCGCCTCTTCCGGGATCGTTATTTTGTCCAGCATATCGGCGCGGGCATAGACGTTAAGCGGCATATCCGCATCGCAGACGATATAGCGCGAGGTGAGCATATCCGGCAGCACCTCGAACCGGGTGCAGCCCGGGAACTCGCTCTGCGTGAGGTCCGCGGGGACGATATACACGTCTTCCGGCGAACCCTTATAGCTTATCACGTGGAACGGCTCCTCCTCGCCGAACAGCGTTATTTTGCCGTTTTTAATTATTACCGGCACGCCGCGGCCGTTCGGGCTCCACTGCTCCCACACGCCGCGCAGCTTCTTTTCGAATTCCTTATCGCGGATGATAATGTGGTCGAACGGGCCGTGATCGACTTTTTTCAGGGTGTAAAGCGTTTCGCCCATAATGGTGTAGTAGTAAAGCAGCTTAAGCTCGCCGTTGTCGTACGCCAGCTCGCGTATCATCGTGAAGGGTTCGCCCGCCGCGGTGCGCGAAAGGACGTTGTCTTCCAGCGAGATAACGGTGCGTTCGCCGTTTTCAAGGGCGCTCGCGTCGTAGTCTATCTTCGTTTCCAGCTCGGTCCTGCGGCGGTAATCCCGCACGGAGAGCCGGTTTTTGCGGATCTCGAGGTAGTAATGATACCCCTCTTCCCAGAATCCGTCGAGCAATCTGGAATATTTCATAATAAACCTCCGTATGCCGTTTTGGCGGAGCACGTCTTCAAAAGCATTCTATCACAGAGCGCGTGCTTTTTCAAGTGCCGCGCGGCGTTTTTTGCCCTTTGCGCGCAAATAAAACCGATTTTGCCGCCGCCCGCGGCGAAAAAACGAAAAAAACTCTTGACATTTGCGTTTTCCGGTGTTAAAATAACCAAGCACCGCGGGGGAACGCCCCGCGTCGGCAGTTGAATATTGCGGAATTGTGTAACGGCAGCACGGCAGACTCTGACTCTGTTTGTTGGGGTTCGAATCCCTATTCCGCAGCCAAAAAACCGCAGGCGGCTTTTGCCGCCTGCAGTTTTTTTACTCTTATGTAGGGATTCGAACGGGTCGGCAGTGAATGACAGCCCGGGGGGCTGTCAGAGCCGACCCTGACCGAGCACGGTTTACGCCGTGCGAGAACGAATCCCTATTCCGCAGCCAAAAAACCGCAGGCGGCTTTTGCCGCCTGCAGTTTTTTTACTCTTATGTAGGGATTCGAACGGGTCGGTAGTGAATGACAGCCCG